>SICL01000048.1 GCA_009691445.1 Candidatus Taenariivivens baikalensis
GCAGAAATGTTTCAGATAAGATTATGGAAAGACTTCAGGACCGCAGCCACATTCACATTATCGAAGGTTTAAGAGGGACAACAATTCTTTTTTCGCCGAACATCCTTCATCGGGCCGTGGTTCCCGAAACAGGGCATCGTGACGTGATTGTTTTTGAGATCATGCCCAGCGCGCAGTCCAAAATGCCTTATCGGGGTCTTCATTTTACAGGATTTGAATACTGGAAAAATAGTTGGGATTTTCTTTTTGGCAGAAAAACGCCTTTAAAGGTCGGGAAACCAAAGGGGCAGAGGGTAGAAATTAATGCGGCATTTTGACCTTATTCTTCTTTACAGTAGTTTTCGTCGGCACGAATCCTATCTTCCAATTATTAAGGCTTTGAGCGCAACGTATCGGATTGGTATTTATCGTGTTGATATTGACGGTGGAAATGCAAAGATCGAATCTTCAGACAATCTTTATTTTAAGGAGTGCTTAAAATACGAAGCGGTTGAAATCATTCCTAGTAACATTCCAATCCAAACAAAAGTTCTCATGACCGGGCGATTTGGTCCCCGTGTTTTACCATTGATTCATCATGCGATTCAGTCAACGATGTGTTATGAGAAATGGATTATTCTTGTTGAGGGTCCCATGGCGGGCGTGCCGATTTTAAAAGAAATGATGACGGCATTTGCTAAGCCTGTTCTTTTCATTCCTGATCGATCCCGTTTTGCTTTGCTTGAACCCGAGGCGCTTGAGATTATTCAGCAGAACAACCTTTGTGTTGTTGAGACAGGATCTCCCTTTGGGCATTATTCAGCACGAGATGAGTTCAAAGCAGATTACATTATCGCTTATCCCAATAAAATTAGTTTTAATCACAATCGTGATCTTTATCGGTTTTTATCCAACGTCGTAAAACTTCTGTCCAAGATTGATCCTAACGAACGAGTTTATGTCAAAGTGCATTCTGTTCGAGATGGGGGAGGGACTGAGTCGTTTTTTCCTAAAAACTTGAAGTTATTCGCACAGCCTTGGCTGCTTAAAATGATTCGTTTTCTGCTAAAAATCAACGGTTATTCATTATTGAATAGGCTTCCCGATAATATTTTGGTTCTTGTTATTTACCTTCATAATGCGTATATTTTTAAACGCGGCAGCAATTTTATTGCAGAATATCCTAATTGGGGACTCCAGCACTTTATGGGGGGGATAAAAAAAGGGCTTATTACGGGACAAACAAACTTGGTTTGGGAGGCCTTGAAGATGAGGGTTCCCGTCTATAACTGTTCAGATCTAACGACTTCCAATGCACCGCAGAGCTACAGACTTCCGATAGCCAGTTTTGGAATTCCTTGTTGTGAGGGGGAACTTAACTTCAATGAGCTTGAATTCCAAAAAATTAAGGAATCCGTTAGAAATTCAAATTTTATCAAAACCCTTGCTGCTGAAATTGAAGCAACAAAACAACCGACCGATGAAGTTTTGAAAATGGAATCTCTTGGATGAAGCAATGAAACAAATCACCATTTTTATCAATGCGCGATTAGGAAGTGAACGAGTGAAGGAGAAAATGATCCGGCCCTTTGCAGATAGCTGTCTTCTGGAAATTGCTTTACGCAAAGTGCTTCAATGTAAAGCGGTTGACAAGGAGAGCGTTTACTTAGGCGCTTACGAAGAAAGAATTAAAGAAATTGGGAGGAAGGTAGGCGTCAAGATTTATCATAGAACATTGGAATCAACAAGAGAGCCCGTTACGCTTGATGTGGTTTGCCGCTATGCCTGGGAAATCGAAACAGAGTATTTTATGAATATCAACGCATGCAACCCTTTGCTTTCTGTCGCAACGATTCAACGTGCAATCGAATACTTTCAAGCAAACTCTTGTCGTTCCTTGTTTAGTGTGGTGAAGCGTAAGAATTTTTACTTTGATCATAATAGCCGTATTGTTAACGGGTTTGATGGAGACGAAAAATATCTTCGCACGCTTGAAACCAAAATGGTCGAGCCTCTTTATGAGGCAGCTCACTCCATTTATATTTGGAAACGCGATTATCTGATTAAAGAACTTGGCCTATGGTCCTTCACCCAAAACGACCCGTATCTTTTTGAAATTCCTTCCGAAGAGGCCTTTGATATTGACTACCCTTGGCAGTTTGAGTTAGCCGAGCAAATGTATCTCAAACATCTGGCTAAGTAAACAGTTGATCCGGGATTCAAATGAACCTTTCTTATATTGAAGATTACTGGAGAATTACGCGCAATCGTGAAGTATTAATTGACCACTATTTTCCTTCAGATCCCAAGGCGTTATCACATCAAAGAAGTTTATGGGCTTGTGATTTTTTTCGGCAGCTTCCCATTTCAAGCGCATTAGAAATTGGATGCACTTGCGGCCGAAATCTCTTTCATTTACAGTGTCTAAATCCAGAAATAAAAGTTACGGGGATTGATATTAATCCCGACGTCGTTGAATTCGCCCGGTCCAAGGTTAAAGGTCAGCTTGTTCTCGGGAATTTTTTTGATCTGGAGAAATTCTTTTCTCAAAAATTCGATTTGATATTTACGATGGGTATTTTAGTGACCATCCCTCCTAAAAACCTGGAAAAGTTGATGGAAAAAATACTGTCCTTGTCGCATAAATATATTATCCATTTTGAGTACCAAGGAGATGGGCGATTGATGTCGGGGCGAGAAGAGGATAAGCCTGTTTGGCGTGTAAGCGATAGTTACTGGTGGGCTAATGATATCGTCTCCTTCTATGAAAAGCGAAATATCTTCTTTCAAAGATTTCCTATTCCTCAAAACGTAATTGATGTTGGATTGAACGAAGTTATCTTTGTCGATTTGACAGGCTCCAATAAAAAATTGCTTTTGGCAGCGGACGAAAAATCTAACGAATGAGGGGGCCGCTCTCTCAAGACGTAAAGAAACGTCATTAATATGCCATCGACCATCGTTCGGGAATTAGAAAAACCCTGTGCCGCATGCGAAGCCTTTTCTGTTTGTGAAAAAATCGATCAAGATTACCACGAACAACTCATTCAAAGCGGTTGGAACTACCGGGTTTTAAAAGATGCCGATGGTCGGCGTGTTAGTTCGCCTATAAGGCGATGTAGTGAAGCGTTTTGGAAACTTCACGCGTCTACGTTTGAAGGAAAAGAGGTGCTGGAAATTGGCTGTGGACGCGCCAGTTTATTTGATTCGGCATTCATACGATCGCACGATGTTCGTTACACCGGGATTGATCCTCACCCTCGACGCCGTGGATTACCTCCCATCCAATCTCAAACAATCCCAAGCAAATTTTTCAATTTATTTATCCGCTGCCTGAATTTTCCATTATCCTTTCTGATTAACTTAAAGCACAAAATTCAACCCGGCTCACGGATTTATTACATTAAAGATTTCTTTCCTTCAGACAAGTTAAAACGGAATATCTATGACGTGATCTATAGCTCGAATTCCATTGAGCATTGGCATGAAAAAATCGGAGGCTCAAGCTCCGATCACCAATGGAAGTCGAATTTTAACGATATTGAAAAGAGTGTGGGGCTTTATAGGAAAGATATCCAGATCTGTTACGACTTACTAAAACCGGACGGGGTGGCTATGTTCGATTGCCCCATCTATTTGCACGGTAATGTCTTGTTTTTTCGAGCATTTTTAGATCAGATTCGGACGATTTTTCAATCGGTACCGTGGAATAAAATCACATACGAATATTGGCGGAAAGATTATAATGGTCTCCGTGCCTATTTGCCGGATGACTTTAAAGCGGCTTGTGCCTCCGTTTATCATATGGAGGTAGAAAATATTTGGATGTTGGGAATTGTAGCAAAAAAACAATCATAGGATCCGTTAAAATATCCCGCTAAGTCTAAATAAGAGATGATCTGGAAGCGTTTTAAAAAAAACGTGGAGATTAAGTGTAAAGTTCATGAATAAAGCTAAACACGCTGTTTCACTATTTGTCTCTTATGCTCAAAAAATACTTCAATCGGGGACTTCTATCCGGCCCAAGACGCTTAGTATAGAAACCACGAATCGTTGTAATCTTGATTGTCCTTTTTGTTTGGTCGGCATGCAGGGCGAGCTTGAGTCCGTCGCGCATTCCGAGCTTCCCAGGCCCTGGGGAGGCATGTCGCTTGTTCTCTTTGAAAAAATTGCCCGTGATGCGAAGGCTTTCGGGATTCACCGCATGCAGCTTCATTTTCAGGGAGAGCCCCTGATGCATAAACAGTTTGTGGATTTTATCCGGATTTCAAAAAAGCACGGACTCAACACCCAAGTCTTCACGAACGGTCTCCTGCTGAATCCTGAACTTTCCCGCGAGATTATCCGTGCAGGACTCGACAGTATCCGGTTTTCTGTGGACGGAGCGACCCAGGAAGTTTACGCGCTGAACCGGGTAGGCGGGCAATTTGATCTGGTCTATAAAAATATGGCGGATATGGTTCGAATTGCCAAAGAGGAAAAAAGTTCTATGGAGCTTTGCTGGCAGCTGATCGCCATGCGCAATAACGAACATGAAATTGATCTCGCCAGAAAAATGGCCCAAAAAATAGGGATTCCCTATACGGTAAAAACCTTTGCGGAGAGCATTCCCGGATCCGCGCCTTCCAGCCCGAAGTACCGGCGTCAGCTGCAAGTGAAGCCCTGCAAAGATATTTACCGCGCTATTTTTGTTTATTGGACCGGAGAAGTCGTGCCTTGCTGTTATGATCTTGCAGGCAAGGAAGTGATGGGGAACTTGGAAACACAAACGCTTGAAGAGATTTGGAATTCTTCCAAGTATACTGATTTCAGAAAACATCTGGAAGAAGTTCGCGAGCATCCTGAAAACGAACCCGCACTTTGCAAGTCCTGCCTCAAGTGGACGTCTCCGTCTCACGCGGATTTAACGCAGCGGGATTCTTCTAAAAGCGTCCAAAGTGCGCTTGAAGAAGCGTAACCACCCTGATTGGAATGAAACAAGAGCGCTTTTATATTTCAAAAAAAGCAGATCCCACGGGTCGCGGAGGGGGATCCAATACTTTTTCGTATAATCTGCATCAATACCTCAAGGGAAAAAACATTTCTACAGCCGCGAGTCTTTTAAGTGCAGATAAGGCGATTGTGATTGCTTTTCACGCCTTCCTGCCGGCGCTTTGGTTGGCGAAAAAAAAAGGATGTTTCGTGATTCACCGCTTGGACGAACATTTTGTTCAAAACGAAGATGAAGGAAGAAGGAAGCGGCATGAAAAAATAAAAAAAATCAATGCGTTTGCGGATGTCACCGTATTTCAAAGCGAGTTTGTGAAGGAGAACGTCCTGCCTCATCTGCAGACAAAACGCTGGTGCATTATCCGCAACGGCGGCAATCCGGATGTTTTTTATGATGACGGGGGGACGCGGAAATATATCGGACATGTTACGAATTCCGTGGCGGACAAAAAACGTCTCGACCTTTTGGAGAAAACCATCCAGAAGTATCCGGAGGAATCTTTTTTGCTGGTGGGGCATCATGCTCAGTCGGCCATTCCTTTTAGCCGGTATCCCAATGTTACTCTGACCGGCCCTGTCGGAAGAAATGAAATTGCAGGGCTGTACCGGAAGATGAAATGTTTGTACTTCCCATCAGAAAATGATCCCTGTCCTAATACGGCGGTAGAAGCGGTGCTGTCCGGAGTTCCCGTTTGTTATAACCCTGCGGGAGGGACCGTTGAAATTGTTAAAGACTGCGGTCTGCCTCTTCCGCATTTTGAGGAACTTCTCAAAACTTATCAGGATCTGAGAAAACGCTGCGCGCAGCGCCGGGATCTTTATTTCGATCAAGCGGCAGAACAATATTTATCGCTTTCCTTAAGATAAATGAGATGAAACAAAAAATGCGCCTTCATGTTTTATATCAAGCCATCGAAAACCCCTGGGGCGGAAGCAATACCTTTTTCAGAAATTTCATCCGGGAAGCCCAAAAAGATTCTTCGATTGAGATGACAAAAAAACCCGAACAGGCCGACATGGTTTTAACCGCAGGGCATTACCGCGGTCCCGGAAAATTCCTCAAAACCCTTGAGCTTCGAAACATCCGGTCCGGCCGCCCTCTTTGGCATCCTTGGGGGCTTTGGAATCATAAAAAGAAAACAAAAATTGTTTTTCGAGTGGATGGACTTAGGAAAGTTTACGCAGAAGGCACGGTTCCTGCGGATGAGGTTTTGCTGCGACATTTGTCTTACGCGGATGGAATCATCTATCAAAGTCGGTTCAGCCGACAATGTTTTGATGCGGTATCCGCAGCCCGGCAGAAACTTGTCGCCGTCATTCCTAATGGGACAAACCGCGAAGTTTTTTTTGCTACCCCAAAACCGCATGATTTTTCCAAAGGAGTCAGGCTGATTTCAAACGGATGGTCCACGAATCCGCGTAAAGGTTTTAAAACGATTGCGGCATTTTCACTCCTCAGAAATGTAACCGTTCAGCACATCGGACGCTGGCCGGAGGGGATCACTTCAGAAAAGGTGGAACTCCTTGGAGTGAAAAAAGAAAATGAAATAGGAGATCTTTTAAGGCGAGCCCACTTCTTTCTGTTTCCCTCGGAAAATGAAGCCTGCCCGAATGTGGTCGTCGAGGCATTGGCCAGCGGGCTTCCCATCCTTTACCATCCTAGCGGAGGAACCGCAGAGCTGGCTGCTCACAACCGGTTTGGGATGGCTCTTCCGGAAGATTCGCAGATCCCGACGCTTGAAGAATTCATGAAGAATGCTGCCGCTCATTATACGGAGATGGGAAAAAACATCGAAGCCGGACAGGAAGTCTTTGATTTTTCAAACTGTTACCGTCAATACCGGGAAATGTTTGAGAAGGTTCTGCGTGATTAACATTTCCTGGTTTATTCCGGAAACGCGGATGTTTCCGCAATGGCAAAAATTCGATTATAACCGGGTCCTTCCTTCGGTCTGGATCCGCTGTCTTCAGCTCATTCCGCAGCTTGAAAAATTGGGGATTCAAAGTTCGGTGAATGAAGGATCATCTAAATCTCAAATCGCTGTTTTTGTCCGGTGCTTTGATGAAAGAAATATGAAACGCCTGAAGCTTCTCAAATCAAAACAGATCAGGGTTTTTGTGGATACGCCGGTCAATTATTTTTCCGAGTCCGATCACCCGGCTTTTGAAGGAAGCGCAAAAAAATATTTCAATCAGATGGCGGCTGCGGCGGATGGAATTTTTTGCGCCTCCCGGTATATCCAGCAAGCGGGAGAATCTAAGGGCTTTAAAACTTACTATTTTCCGGACACGGTGGATCAGGAACATTTCAAGGAAAAGAAAATAAACGTCAATCTGCGCCATCCGGTTCTTATGTGGTCGGGAAATAGCACCAAGGCATCAGCGCTTAATTTTTTGGCGCCTATGATCCGTGGATCTGAGTATCATTTTCTGATTCTTTCAGATCGTAAACCCAGACTAGATTTCCCCTTTGAATTCATCCGGTGGAGTTATCAGGATTTCCCCAAACAACTTCTCCGGGGTGATCTTGGAATTTTTCCGCGGGATGCGGACAATGAATATGATCAAGGTCATTCCTTTTTTAAAATCGGTGTCTGCCTGGCGCTGCATATTCCAGTGATTTATTCCGCGGTACCTTCTTATGAAGAAGTGGCCAATGCTTCCAACAGCGTGAAAGTTACTGAGCGTTCCGCCGCGGCTTGGGAACGCGCGATCAAAACACTTTCAAAACCGTTTGATTTTCAGAATAATCCGGTTGAAAATGAGTATTCGTTAAAAGCGGTCAGCGAAAAATACGCTTCTTTTTTTCATCAGGCGGTGGAAGTTCCAAATCAGGTTCTGATAAGCCAACAGTAAAATCGGGAATAATAAAAGTATGGCAACCCAATTCGAGAAAACAGCGCTCACGGATGAACAGGCAGCCTTTGATTGGATCCGTCAATCGGTCAACCTTCTTCCGTCCGCGATGGAAAGATTCAAGCGCACGGATATTTCCGGAGCTTTTCGTTACTCTCTTTCCGGAGATCTGCCTCAAAATCATTGGGGATTGGGCAATACCTGTTTTGCCGTCAAAATCCACAGCATGCTTGGGCGTCAGGATCAGCTTGACCGTGAAGCCGTCTCGAAATTTATTAATTCCTTCCAGGATTCCTGGGGAGCCCTTAATGATCCGGAAATCAGAAGGCGTTCGGCCTTTGTCCGTTTTGGCCGGGCTTTTAAGCATCTAAATTTTTCGCATTGGGATTACCGGCCCATTGAAAGAGCCGAAACCCGGCAAGCTTACGCGGCCCTGATTAATCTTGGGAAAAAACCGGAACGGCCTTACCGTGATATCCCTGATTCGATCAGCGGGATCCAGAAATATATTGAACGGTTAAACTGGGAAAATCCGTGGAGTGCGGCGAGTCATTTTAGTCATTTGATCTTTTTCTTAAAATACAATCAACAATTATTTGGAATCCTGCGGCAGGAGGCTCCGGAGCTGATCCGCCAGGCATTTCTCAAACTTGATTCGCTTCAGCAGAAAGATGGATCCTGGTACGCGGAGGGCATTTCACTTCCAGATTTTCAGAAAGTGAATGCCGCGATGAAAGTAATGCTGGCCTATGAAACCATGAACAGTCAGGATTTTAAAAAGGCTGAATCCCTGATTGATTTGTGTTTGTCCTCCGTAAATGACGGACATGCCTGTAATCATTTCAATGTGGTTTGTGTCCTTTATGCCTGCAGCCGTAAGACAGACTATCGGCAAGAGGCCATTCGCCGGTATTTTCTTGAAAGACTTGAGAAGTTTAAAGAGCATTATTACCCTGAAACCGGGGGATTTTCTTTTCTACCGGGAAAAGCCAACACGCATTACTATGCGGCAAAAGTGACGCGGGGAAGAAAAGAACCCGATCTTCACGGGACGCATTTGTTCTTGTGGGGGATTGTTTTGATTTCAGATTTTCTTGGATTACGTAAAAAATTAAACCTTCAATTTCCCATCACCTAATGATGCAAAAAACTGTTCATCATCAAAAACTTTGCTGGTACGGCGTCCAAGCCAATGAAAATTACTGGGATGCTTATTGGCAGCAGCGCATTGACCGGGCCTTGTCTAAGGCGCGTATCCCTCATGCCATTAAACCTTTGTTGAACAGTCTTCCTCCGGGTGCGAAGGTTTTAGAAGCCGGATGCGGCCGGGGAGATAAAGTGAAAGCGCTTTTAAATCAAGGGTTTCAGGCTGAAGGAGTCGACTCTGCACAAAAAACGGTCGAACTTTTGAGGGGCAAGGGTATTCCGGTATCGCAAATGGATGTAAGGCAGCTTCATTTTAAGGATAGTATCTTCGATGCTTATCTTTCATTCGGAGTGATCGAGCATTTTTTTGATGAGGAAGAAGCCCGGCAGACCCTACGGGAAGCCATTCGCGTCACGAAAACAGGAGGGAGGATTTTTTGTTCCGTGCCGTATACGAACAAGATCCGGGAAAATTATTTTCTTGCCGGTACTGGGCAAACCTTGCCGGCGGCGTCATCAGCATTTTATCAGCGTTCTTATCGGGAAGATCAGCTAAAGGATCTATTTCAGGGCTTGCCTCTTCGAGTGATCAGAATCGGCTATGAGAATCCGGTCAAGGGAATCAGCGACGAAGTGCCGGCATTGAAATGGCTGAGAAATCCCTTTGTTGCCCTTCCTTTAAATTTCATTCATGATCAAACGGGTTTTTTAAACGCCTACGGCCACATGATTTATTTTGACATGAAAAATCAAAAGGTGGGATGATGAAACTCTGTCTTTTTCTCACTTATGGGATGTCGCTTGAGCGATGGGATCAGTTGGGGATCCTTGAACGCGAACTCGCTCTTTATGAAAAGCTGGCGGGATTGGGCGTGCGTATTTCTTTGTTTACTTACGGCAATCAAAAAGATTTAAGCTACGAGACGCGATTCCCCAGCTTCAAAATTTTCCCCGCGTATGCGGATTTGAGAAAACCTTCGTCTAGGGTTGTTAGATTTTTTCAATCCCTGGGCTTTGCCAAGCGCTACAAAACCTTTTTCGAGGAGCATGACTTATTCAAAACCAATCAGCTTTGGGGTGTCTGGATTCCTTTACAGGTTCAAAAAATGTTGAAAAAGCCTCTGATTTTCAGGGCCGGATATGAGGCTTATCTTTTTGCGATCCTCGGGAAATCCCCCCGGCTTGTAAAAGTAGTGACCTATTTTTTTTCACGCAAGGCTTACCGGCAAGCGTCCGCCGTCATTTTCAGTTCGCACTCTGCCAAACAATTTGCCGAAAGAACTTTTAAGGTCGACGCTTCAAAGATTTATGTGATCCCCAATGCCGTTCATTTTGATTCGATTCCGGATGAATCTCTGCCGCCGTCTAACCGGACTTTGGCCATCGGACGTTTAGAGAAACAAAAGAATCTCTTTAATGCCATTTCAGCCGCAGCCATGACTTCTACCGGTCTTGATATTCTGGGGGAGGGTTCGCTGAAAAAGGATTTGCAAAGATTCGCTGAGGAAACAAAAGCAGATGTTCAATTCTTTGACAGGGTCCCGCATCACGAAATTTTAAAAAAAATACAGCAATCTTCTTTTTGCCTTCTCTCGTCCCTTTATGAAGGAAGTCCCAAGGTTTTGCTTGAGATGATGGCTTGCGGTAAGGCTGTTGTAGCAACCCGGGTGTCTGGGATTGAAGAAATTATCCAATCCGGGATAACGGGAATACTCACAGGAACCAGCGCGGAGGAGATCGCGCAGGGGATGCGTCCAATGATCCAATCGCCCGAACTATGTCGGGAAATGGGAGACAGAGCGCGGCGTTATGCTAAAGAACATTTTTCACTTGAAGTCCTTAAGGACCGCGAATATCAGCTTTACCAATCCTTGATAGAAAAGAAAGATTTGGCAGTAGCCCTATGAATCATCATTTTGGAAAAGTTTGGAAATCCTACCTGGATCAACATTTTTCGGCCGAAAGGGTGGAAGATGCCCGGAATTCAATCCTCGGTTTTTTAGATCGACAAGATTTAAACGGACTTTCCATGATTGATATCGGATGCGGCAGCGGACTTTTTTCTTATGCAGCGTTTGAATCTGGCGCCTGTCCGCTTTTTAGCGTTGATTATGACGGGCTTGCCGTGGATTGTGCGAAGCGTTTGTGGGAACACGCAGGAAAACCTCAAGATTGGAACATTCAACAAGGTTCGATCTTAAATGATCCTAAGGCTTTAAATATTCCACGCTCAGATCTTGTTTATGCTTGGGGAACGCTTCAACATACGGGCGATATGTGGAAGGCTTTTCGTCACAGCGCTGAGATGATCAAACCCGGGGGGCTTTTTTATGTGGCAGTTTATAACGAAGTCTCCGGCGTAGGGCTCAGATCCTCAAAATTTTGGATTGAGGTCAAGCGCATCTATTCCCGCTTGCCTACATTATTTCAAGAAATTGTTTTCTGGCTGTTTAAAGCTGGATTTTCAATCGTGCGTCTGCTTCGTTTTCAAAAACCTGTCAAAGCGATGCGGCGAGGGATGGATCATGATGTTAATTTAAGGGCCTGGCTCGGAGCGTGGCCTTGCGAATTTGCCAAGGCGGACAAAGTCATCAGGTTTTGTGAGGGAGAACTTCGTCTTAAAGTGATCAGGACTCATTTAACAGATCGCCTTGCGAATAACGAATTTCTTTTCCAAAAGCCCTTCGATTTATGATGCCTGCAGAATCCCCCCAAATTTCAGTTGTGATGGCAGTTTATAATGGTGCCGTTTTTCTGGAGCGCTCCCTCCAAGGAATTTCGAATCAAACCTTTCAGGATTTTGAATTCATTGTAGTGGATGACGGTTCTACTGATGAAACCTTGTCCATCCTTCAGCGTTTTGAAAAATCGGATCCAAGAATTCGTCTTTTGTCAGGTTCCAGGCAGGGACAAACTCGCGCGCTTATTCGAGGAGTTGCGGAGGCTCGAGGTGAGTATATCGCGCGTCAAGATGCGGATGATGTGTCTTTGCCAGAACGTTTGAGTGTCCAAATAGGATTGATGAAAGAGCGGAACAATATCAGTTTGATCGGCAGCTGGTATCGGTTGAAAGAGGGCTCGAAGAATCTTGGGCTAAAATGGTTTTTGAATGACGAGGCTGCGCTTCGGTCACTTTTGATTTCACAAAACCCTTTCTGTCATTCTTCCGTTTTGTTTCCCAAAGAACTTTATGATAAAGCCGGCGGGTATGATGCTGATCTGGAGACGGGGCAGGATCTGGATCTTTGGTTGAAATTGGGGAGGCTCGGAAAACTTGCCATCGTCAATCAAACGCTGGTTGAAAAACAGGTCTCTCGAGTTAACCGGAAGAAAACGTGGTGTCAGATCCGGGATGGTTTGAAGGTCCGCCTGCGGTATCAAGATTTATGGAAAGATGAAAGGAGCGTCTTGAAAATCCGGAAGACTTGGATCCGTCAAATTTTAATTTCTCTTATCCCATTTTCTTTAGTTTTTAAATGGAGGCAAATGGCTCGGAGAATTTTTACTTACCGGTCGGAATGGTTTGTGGCCACTTATCTTTTCAAACCGCGCTTTACTTGGGCGGCGGTACAGAAAATGATAGCAACGATGACGGCCCGGCTCAAACCGGATACCCGGGATCGTCCGGTATCCGTTACAGCCACGCATGATCATGAAACCTTTTGCCAATCACTTTCCCCCGAGCTTTGGCAAGAGACCAAAGAGGCTATGAGTGATCTGAGACGGTTTGAAGATGCGGTGAAGGAAGATAATGGATTACCTCGGTTGGGAGGAGGAGGAAATTATTTTTTACTTTATTTTTTGGTCCGTTATCTGAAGCCGGAGGTGGCGGTAGAAACAGGCGTAGGATTAGGGTACTCCAGTTACGCGATCTTATCCGCGCTTGAACGTAATCAAAAGGGGAGCTTGTGGAGTTCGGACTTGCCTTACCTCAGCTACCTGAATGCGGAAAAATATGTGGGGTACTTGGTGCCTTCAAACCTGCGTTACCGATGGAAGCTTGATATGTCCGGGGACCGGAAAGCTCTTGCAGCCATTTTATCAGAGATCGACAAAATCGACTTTTTTCATTATGATTCTGACAAATCATACCAAGGCAGGGAGTTTGCTCTTCATCAGATCACCCCAAAGCTTTCCGAAAAAGGGGTGATGATGATGGATGATATTCAAAACAATTCCCAATTTATGGATTATTCAGGCAAAGGAAATATTTGCCCGCACATTTTTGAGTTTAAAGGGAAATGGACTGGCCTATTAAACTTTACCGACACCAAGCCATTGATTGAGCGAGGAAAATATGAAGGCTATACCGCCATCTGATTCCATTACCTTATCCGGTCTTTATCAGCTTATTCACAAACACCGCGGTATTTATTTATTGGTGGTGACCTTGTCTTTTTTGATGTTGTTTTTTCATATCAAATCACAATATACGCGCTACCATATTCGCCAGAAATTTTTGATACGTGGAGGGAATCAAGGTATCCAACTCTTGCAAGTCGACCAGTTGAGAAAAAATCTGGAAAGGGACCCTGAGATTTTAGACCAAGTTCAAAAATTGGCGGGACAAAACCGATCAACCCTCGACCAAATGAAAGGAATGCTCAACGTCAAGATTCAATCATTGGACGATTATGAAAATAGTGCTTTGCAGCGGGTTCAGCAGTTTATGGTTGCGTTTTCAGTGCTTCATCCTGAAAAGGAAACGGCGCATAAAATCCTTGGATCGTGGTCACAGATCGCTGTCAAATATGTGGAAACTCGCAATCAAAATACACGTAACCTCCGAAAAGATATTGAAAATTCTCTTCAGAGCATTAGATCGAGGTGTTCTTCCAAAGAGTTAGCGCAATCGCGGTCACTGATTGCGTTGACGGTCAAAAAACTGGAAGAGCAGGAGAAACTTTTCCCCCAAGGATTTCAAAAATTCAAAGGAGGGATGACTTCGGACGAGGGAATGCCTTTAGATGAGTTAACTTATTTCCATGAGCAGTTAAAAACTCACACCAATCTATTGAGGGAATTAGACGGGTTGTATGAACAGAGCCAAACCATCGCTGTGTGTACGTCCCTTCAAAATAGAATTCAAAATCTTGATCAAAACTACATCGATTTCAAACCGGTAGGTAACCACGAAGCTCTTTTAATGCCTTCAGATTATTTTGTTCCCGCGATCGTGGTTGCGTTGGTGGGTTCTCTGCTGATAGGAATTCTTTTGGTGGCAGTCATTGAAAGTCTTAACTCCCAGGGAGATTAGGTGATTCATTCGGAGATTGGAACCCTCAAGACCCTTTTCGTTTTGGGAGGACTGGCTGCTTTTTGGGTCTTTCTCTTTCAATTAGGATTAAACCGACCCAAACGCCTTTGGATGGTTGCAGTTGTACTTGTCTCTGCGGTAAATTTCTCTTTTTTTTTGGGTGAAATCGCAAGTCGAATGGCTTTACCCGACATCCTTTTTGCCACTCTGTTTATGTGTCTGGTGATGCGCGACGCTTTGACAAAAGGCCCTCCTCTCTCATTTCCCAAGACCCTTTTGTGGATATTTGGATTGTTTTTTTTAGCGTTAATCGTTTCCTATCAATCCGAGGCCTGGGAACGAAGCATTCTGCTTGGAGAATGGCAGTTCGGGGTATTTCTTTTGACAGGCATGATTTTTTTCCCCGCGATTTATTTTATCAGGGAAGAAATGGATATCCGGATTTTCCTCAGAGCGTGGTCTGTTTCTTCGGTGATTACCGTCTTGATGGCATTTGCAGGGTTACGAGATCTTTTTAAACCCGTTAGTCAGGTAGCGTTGTTTGATAATGACGGCTTTTTTGGCATCCAGGATCTTATTTCGGGGGAACTCGTCAAGCATGCGGCACTATCGGAATATGGTTTG
>SICL01000049.1 GCA_009691445.1 Candidatus Taenariivivens baikalensis
TTTTCGCGTCCACCACACGCGCTTTCAAAATCGACCAGAGTTCCTGTCCATACCAGCTCTCTACCTTGCCGCCTGTTTCGCTGTTCAGTTTTTCAATCGCCTTTTTGACGCTCGAAGCCGCGCGGAACGCATCGGCGATAAATTCTTCACCCGTCCACGAAACAAGCTCTCCGTCCTGCACAAGCTGAACCTGCAGGCGGCTGTCTTTGTACTGCGAAATAAAGAGTTCTTCATTATCTCGAATAATCAGGATCATGGGCTTGCGACCCTTATTCGCATCAAATTTTTTCTTATCATCGGTGAGAATCAATCCCGCCGCGGCGGCGACCTGATTCAAGACCGAAAAATTCTTGAGCGCCACACGGGCGTACTGGACATCACCACCGACGATGAAATACATCGGATCCGCACATTGATGAACTTCGTCAAAAAGGCGAAGCGTGTCGGCATACGCTTTTTCAAATCGCACCATCAAGGAATAATCTTGCGAGCTGTGGAAGAGATGATTTTTAAGGTGTCCGATACTATTTCGATCGACAACCACAAGATGCTGGCCGCCAGTGAGATATTCAATCAAAGTTTCAAGCGAAGCAACTTTATGTTCCTTGGTATATTCGTTAATCAATTTCGTTCCGTCAACCATTGTTTTTCCAGAAAGCTCCTGGAAAAACTTAGTTTCTTCAGGAGCCATTGTCTGAGCCACATGACTTAGTGAAGGCACCAGAATCAAATTCACGCCGTGCATCGCAGCCAGCGAAAGACCGATAAACGTTTTTCCTCCGCCCATCGATAAGTTGAGATTTTTTCCATCATTCTTCATAGAAAGATAGGATTTTCTTTGCTCCAAATCAAGCCATTTGCCATCCGACGATCGCGTTTCTTCGACTGTGCTTTCACTGTTTATTTTGCGGCTAACCGTATACAAACTGTAAACAATCATGAAAAGATCCCAGCCCGATTTAATCTGAGCTTCATCGAGAGCGTGGCGAGGATCAAGCAATTGGAATTTACCCGCCTGATTTCCAAAAAGACGCATATAAAGATCTTCACCGCCGTCTGCTTTGGCTGCAACAAGACGTTTAACGAGTTCAAAAAAGGCGCGGTAATTACTTTGATCGGGCGTAGACGCATTGGGATTTTTATCAATAATATCTTTTTCCCACAGAATAATCGCTTCGGCGATTTTATTGTCTAAAATCAATTGGTTAATCTTATTCAAAGTCGTGGCTTCAATCCTGACTCCTTCAAAGAGGACCGGCGTTTTGCTCCAAGCATCACTAAGAATCTTCGCCCCCTCTGTTTTGTGTTTCGCGTAAAGTTCGCTGATTGAAAAAATATTGGTAATATCCGAGAGAATCTTGGCTGCTTCGTCGGTACCCACCGAGACCGTTTGCTCTTTTTGAAGTTTGTTCCACAAATACTGAGTAATGATTTCCTGACGGCGGCCGCTCGATTGATCATTGGCCCGTGAGAGAATGGAATTCGAGTCAGCGCCTTTCTCAGCAATTTCCGCCATCGCGCGAGCGCCTTCCAGCGTCTCGAATCCGGCAAGAAGGACTTCGGACGATGGTTCTCTAGCCGCTGCTTGTTTTAAATACTTACCGAAACTCACTAAACTGGATATCGATTCTGGGCTGTCTGTTTGGAGAGCACGATCCAAGGCCGCAACGGCGCAAGAGCTGCACATCAGCATCACTTCATTGGCAAGGCCGAGAATTTCCCGATCCAGTTTTCCACCTTGTTCAATGTGCTTGCGAACAAGCTGATGAGCTAAATCAATCTTATTGATGGCAAGCTTTCCCTCGTGACCGCGAGGTACTGTATTTAATCTGGTTCTAATTTCATTCGCAGCAAACGATTTTCCGAGAAACTTGCCGGCATCAAGACCATCCATCCACTGACCAACTTCCGGCGACGTTGGAGCGCGATCCTCTGTCTGCTCACGAGCCTTAATAATTTCATCCATGATAGAACCCAATTTATCTGCCGGATTTTTGAGGAGCTGCGTTTGACGCGACTTTAAGAAACTCGTAAAATTCGTCAGCATTTTCTCATCCAGATTTATTAATTCACCCGAACCAATAAGCTTTTGAATGAGTTGTTTTAGAGTCTCCTCCGTCGTTATTTGATGCTTGCCAGTTTGAAGTTGTTTTTCAATTCTGTAGATTTCGCTCTGCAGATTTAATTTCTTGGCTTCTGTAATCCCCACTTTGTCGCGCTCCTTTTTTGTATCCTTTAGAGAATCCTTCAATTTCGTTATTTCCTGGTTGTTCATCATCTTCAGTTCGATCACGCCATTATCGAGCAAGGATTTTAGGATCAAATACGCTTCTGAGGCCAAGCCGCCCTGCTCGCCGGCAAACCATTCGAGCAATTCCGAACGGAAATCTCCTCCAGAGAAAATTCCAACGCTCATATTAAATTCTGGAGTGACTCCGTTGATGAAATTCTCGAGTTTGGTTATTAATGATGCTAATTTCCCAGACTCATCTTTCACCTTTTTATTGTCTTGGAGGTCCGTTTTCTTAGTTAGTTCATCGATTCGGGATTGACGAGATTTGAAAGCCGCGAGATCCGCACGATCCGTCTCCCTAAGTTTAAATTCTGGCTTTATTTTATTAGCGTCAGTCACTTCGCCGCCGCGCAGAAGCCAAACACGGCGGAAATTCAACTCGGCGTTGCTCTCATTTGGTTTTCCATTAACAGTAAGTGGGGTTTTATTCACAATTGCTGCTTCAAGATCCTTCGTAGAAACACTTTTGAGAGATGCCAAAGCCGCATTATCCCAATCTTGTTCTTTTTTTAGATCATTCAGATCAATCAAGTCCGTTTTGAATTGATGAAGGAAAGGAAGATCGACTTTAATATCGCCGCCGACATAGTCGCGCACCATTTTTGAAAAACTCTGAACTTTTCCTGTCGTACTGTGAAGGCGCGTCAGCAGCGCCGCATCCAGAATAAGATTCACGCCGTTCACTTCAATTTCCATGCGGCCATTCGCGAGACTACCTGTGGGATCTTTGGTTTTCGCAGCGGAAAGTTCTTTCAGTTTATTTGTAATCGCCGTCTGCAAAGCCTGCGTATCGAATGACATCCCCAAAGAATAAGTCGCCGCGCGTCTAAATAATTCATCCACTCTTAATTCCCGAAGATCCAGCGAAAGATTGCGTTGATTTATTTTTTCCAGGCTAGTCAGCATCTTTTTTTGTTGTTCAAGTTCCGCTTTTTTAGCAGCGTGCTCCGTCTTTTTGGCAGTATCACTAGCAAGCTTTTCAATTGTCTCTTTATTCGATTTGATGGATTCCGATAAATGCGCGCTCTCAGCAACAATCGCATCAATCAAATAATAACCTTCGTACGCGCCGGAGGCCCGCGAACCCAGGAAGTTGGAAAGCGCAGCAGCTTCGTCACGATTCATCTTTGAAAGCGCTCCCGTGATCCGTTTCTGAAGAATTTCAGATGACAAGCGGCCAACCAGAGCATTCATATAATCCCGGCTCAGTGAACCCGTGGCAAGAAGACGAAGGAAGGTCACAGCATCGGCCGGTGCTTGAGGATTGGATTCAGCCGCTTCACGAAGTTGACCGCCCAATTCAAGATCATAGGCAAACTGCTCCATAAATCTCGCCTGATCTTGACTGCTTTGAACGCTGATCAAGTGTTCCTGGATTTTCGTCTTAGCCTGTTCGCGGCTGACCGTCACCGTTTTTCCGGATTCAGTTTCATGCGGCAGAACTAAATCGTTCGTTTTGCTGATTAAATCTTTCAAACCAACAGGAATGAGGACCTCGCGGTTTAGGCGCCGCTGAATTGCGTCAGCCTGCCATTCCGTTTTCGACAAAGCCCTAATCGCTCGTAATTCTTCGACGCGGATATCTTGCAAGTCTTTGACATCAGCGGGTTTTAACTCCTTACCCTTTTTCAGCATTTCCAGTTGAAGACGATCCGCCTTGAGCTGAATCTTCAGAGTTTTCAGATACTGCGCTGATTCTGGATTGAGTAGGTTCACTTCTTCAATGAGTTCATTTAATGTCTCTGAAACGCTATTAATTTTCTGAATTAAGTCTAAAACACTCTTTCTATTTGTTAAAAAGTTCGGGTCCATAATCTTCCGCACTAATTTCTGAAATGCCGTGTTGATTTTTTTAGAAAGCTCAAGCTGCCCCGCAATTTCCACCAAAACACTGGGTTTAGATGGATCGATCTCCAGCGTTTCCGGAAAGAGATTAAAACGCTGGGCTAATTCCGCCTTGAGTCCTTCAGCCGCCGCTTTGATGATCTCGCTAAGTTTTGCGGCTTCGGGCACCGAAATTTCTCCGTTAGCATGACGTCGCAAAAGTTCAAGACGGGCTTGACTGCCGCTTAAGAATTTTCCATCTCCAAGCTTGAGAGCGATTCCCTCACGAACAACGCCGGCAAGCTGCTCGACGGATAATTTCTGGAGGCGTTCTGAGCTGAGAATTTCGCGGTCCCAATGTCTACTTAGGCCGCTAAGTAACCCTGATGCTTCCATATCGAGCGTGAGCTGTGTTCCAAACGCTGCATCGCCTACCATCATTTGGGTGAGGAATTCACCAAGAATTTGATGATCGGATTTCAGAGAAAAGTTGGGGTCAATCGCTTTGAGCTGTTTCGCCCACGATTCATCCGTGATTGAGATTTCTTTGTTGTCATCTAACCATTTTTTTCCGCCTCCGTCATCGTTAAGACCTATCTTGATTTTCTCATTGGCAGTTTTCTCTAGTATTGTCAATTCAGCAACTCCACCAACACCCAACGCATCGCCGTGCTTTTCAATAATTTTGTCAATCGCACGTTGGTAAAGGAAAGCCTCCTGCCATCGCTTTTGACTCATCGCTGTATCACGCTTTGTTCGGTATCCGTTCATTTCCTGAATGCGAAGATTTCCTAAAGCGACTTCTGCTTGAGCCATCGCCGATGCTCTAACATTCATTAAACGCGCTTGAGGAACGAGGAATAAAACATAGGAGCCCAAATATTGAGAAAAATCCTGGAACGCACCTTCAACGCCTTGCGCGCTTCGGTACAGCGCTGCTAACAGAGAAAAAGGCGAGGCCAAAAATTCAAGAATCGTTCCGGGAAGCGACGCAATTTGGTCCGAAAAATTCTGCTGATCGGAACCAACTTCATTGGGATGCTGAATTTTCTGGAAGGCCATGGCCGGTGCCATAAAAAGATTGAACATGAGCATGTTATCCACAAAATTAAGCGCGCCATTGCTGAGAGCGTTTCGATTTGCCAGCGTTTTCATCAACGCGCCATATTCTGAACTGCTCACGTATTTCAAAGCTCCTCGGAAAAGACCGTTTGTTTCGGAGAAGCGGCCCATCAAACCGAATGAGGAATTGTACGTCACACCCATGATGTGAAGGATTTGTCCAAGGGCGATATCGTGCACAAGGCGCGGAACGTCCATAAATGTTGAGGGCGCAAAATTATTTTCAACCGCATCTTTAAGATGATCCAACCAGCTTGATTTTTCCATCGTCTGTGTCTCCGGATTGAAATGCATCGTCAGGACACTGGGAAGACCGAATAAATTGAGGGTGAAATCAACCAGATGATCCATGCCGGATAGGGCCGTCATGACAGGAAAGGCGCGGAACCAGAGAATACTACTCGCTGCACTGCGCCAAAAAACTTGAACCCAGGTTTGAGCAATTTTTTCTTCAACGCCATTCACGCTGTAAATAATCTCCTGTGGATTTCTAAAACTTCCAATCAGTCGTTCGATACGTGTGCCCATCATGAAACCTAAATCACGATCCAAGTAAATTTGAGCCATCGAAAGTCGCGCTTCTGCTTTTGCAGCGGCAATTAAATACCCCACCCCAACACGGAGCGTAATTCCGCCCACCATCAGGGCGTAACCCACCTGTTTCAAAGAATCATTCATACTGATTTGACCCAGAAGATAAAGAACACCACCTGTGTAGCCCAGTGTCGACCCAAGCAAACTAGAAACGGCAAGCCCTATATTTTCCCCCTGCTTGATACTGCCAAAAGCTAAAAACGGATTTCCAAAAAAGACAGGCATCAAACGAATTGCAATGGCGCCAGCCAAAATTTTACCCATCGTTTCGACGTACGGTTTCAAACGATCCGTCCAAGTCGAAGCAACGGCGGTGGCCAAAAAGAGCGCCGCTATTCCGGAGATGGCCGCATTGGAAGCAATACGCAGTTGTATTTTTCCGGCCGCACCCAGAACCCTTAACGTTTGAAAAGTTTCTACATATTTAAAAAATCGGAGACCCAAGCGCATTGAGATTCCGGTAAAAATCGTAGTCAGCCCTGATTTGGCCAGCCAAGCGCCCATGCTTGGCGAATATGCCGCCACCGCTTGCGCCACAATAACGGTTCCGACCCCCGTTAAAATTGCTTTGGTCGCTATTTTCTGCGCTTGTCCCTGCCACAAAAGACTTGTGATTGCCGCACGCGTCGCCGCAAAACGAATTCCTGCGACGTAAAGCATCAATGCGCCGATTGAGAACGCGACAGATCCTCCTTCATAGCCCCACGCATTGATTATTGCTCCAAGCGCAATATTGGAAACACCCCATATCATCATCTGAGCGGGAGTAATACTTTTCGCGGCTGCAAGAAATCCGCCTTTCATGTTAATTTTAAAAGCAGCGGCCATCTCATTGCGCGCCGCCTTTCCAAAATTAGTGATGCCTTGCTTGGTAAAAAAGGCTCGCGTTGCACTTCCTGAAAGTTTGAGAGTATTTAATGCCGCACTTATACTGGCCTTAGTGACTATTGAAAGAAGTCCACCTGCCATCAGCACCCAATTCACGACGTTAAAACTTTTCTCAAAAGCCGTTCCCTTAAATTCAGTGGATGAAATCATCAGTCCAGGCACCATCATTCCAACGCTGACAGCAGCTAAGGTTTGAACTGTCGTCGCTCCAAGTCCAGCCAAAGAAAAACTGCCAAACGTCATAGGTCCGGATAATAAGCCGCCGCTTAACATGAAAGCGCCCAAGGTCCCGCCCAGCACCGCTGACATCCCCATATAATCCGTAAAGCTGTTGGACCCATGCAACGCATAACGAGAGACTGCCGCAAGACCCAAGATAGCAGATCCTGCCAGCAAAACCTTACCCGCAGCCGCGACGCCAAGCAGCCAAGTCCCTGAAGCTGCTCCGGCAGCGGCAACTCCCGCTATAAGTGCGGATCCAAGAAGAGCAACAATGGCGAAACCCGCCACAAACTTTTGAGTTACGTTGAAGGAGTTCCATAAGCTGAGTTCTGTTTCCAACTGCATCCCAGTCTGCGTATTAATCTCCGTGACGCTGCGATCACTATTCACTTGAATATAGGTTCCGCCCCGATTAAATCCCTCATGCTCCTCACCTAAATAAAATTTTCCATCGGCACCCACGCCGGCGAATTCATACATCCTCATTCCCATGTTGTCAGACATGCTATCTTCATAATAGAGACCGCTTTTGATATCGCGTATCAAACTGTGTCCGCTAATTTTTTCAGAAGATTGAACCACCTTCAGTCGGTCAAACCCGAAACCTTGATTCATGGCGCTGACCAGGGATGGGTGTTCCAGAAGAAAGGGATTGATATTTGTCCAATTGCGAGGGCCCGCAGCGTCAATGTTATAGAAATATTCCAATTTTTGTGTCGTTTGGCCTTCCTGATAACCGCGCGCGTTGACTTGAATAAAATTAACAAATTCGCCATTGTCCTGTAGCTTTGTGACGAGTTCGTATCCGTATTCAGTCCCCGAAGCAGGTTTAGCGTTTTTATATCCATCCATTTGGGTCGTGGTCTCTACTTTCCTTAAAAGCCCGCTTGGAAGATAGATCGTGCGCGTATTCGCGATTCCAAAATTGATGATTTCCTTACTACCCACCATCCTGTCTTCACCGACAAGTGCATACACATCGCCCCAACGCCCCGTAGCGGAAACGCCTAAAATACCCACAGCTAAATTTTTATCGCTGATTCCCAAAGTTTTCTGGGCTAATCTCAAAGCTGTTTCAACCTCCTTGGGCGTCGCTAATGGATCCGGAATATCAATTTGATAATGGAAATGATTTGTCAATTGTCCCGAGCTGGTAACATTCCCATCAGCATCCGTGCTAATCCCCGGAACAAACTGAATCATATTATTTGACTGCTTCTTCACCTCTCCTGAAGCAGCCGTCATTGAAAGAGTAACTCCCTGATTCGTTGATGCTGTATAGGTGAGTCCCTGAGCTTCACGAATCCGGACCGGATCTCCGAATTCATCCGCCAGCTGCGCGAGTGCATTTTGCAGGGGCTCTCCGGCCTGCGCTGCATTTGCTAAATCAAAGGGAATTGAAACGGAATCCTCCCAGCGAAAATGGCGGGCCGTGCGGTTAAACGTGATTCCTAAATCCGTGCTGATCGAATAACTTAGCCCCGCCTCCTGAGTTTGGCGCCGAGTAACACCGGCAATGTTATGAATAAAAGCAGTCAAAACTCCTTGGCGGATTGCAGCCACTGATTGAGAGCTCCGCACGGACGGATCAATGCCGATAGTTTCATGCAAAGCAACATGGGGTTTCAGGATTCGCGCAGAAGTATCGGTTCTTTCTTCTGAAAATGTCACTGAGCCATGCAGACTTCCTTTGAATGAAATATCGCCCACTTTTGGACTGAGAAAATTAACAGTTACGTTCGGCAATAATCCACCCAAAGCCATCGCGTGGTCATAACCCAAAAGCTTCACCGATCCGTTCGTGGGATCAAACTGATCTAAAATTTGAGGGGCAGATCCGTAGGTATAGCTGCCGTCGAACCAGCCGTCTAAATCCACAGTTTTGCCTGGACGGCTTGGACTTTGCATCTGTCTTCCGCGCCAACTGATAGTTAAGTCGCGGCGGCCGTCGCCTACTTGATGAGCCGTTTCGTAACTTAGATAGGATGTGACTCCGTCTGCTGGATTGAACGCCGAAAGCAGCTGCGTGTTCTGTCCTGAACTGAGAAGTAGATTATAAGTTCCATTTAATTCTCGTTTGTTGCCGTTTTGATCGACATAAAAATTGTCCCGAGCCTGAACGCGGATTCCAGAAAAGAGATTTTTAATATCAGTTGCAATGGATGAATCCAACATTTGAGTCGAACCATCCACATTGATCTGCTGGGTAATAAAATAATTTAAATTCGTAGTTTCTCGCAGCAACTTGTCAGCAGCGGTCATTGAAAAATGAGGCTGCTCCTGTCCATTTGTCACTGTACCCTCAACAAAGACAGGGTCACCATCTTTCAACATGCTATGAAGAACATTTTTCGAGTCCGGTATCTCATAACCGCGAAAGTGGACGACAGTCCGAGAAAATCCATCGGCCAATTTTTTTGCAAAAATGGGATCATTGTATTGAACCGAACCATCGGGCCGAACTTCATCGAGAATTTGGTGCTGAATAATAAAAAGATTAGCATTCGCCAGAACATCATTAGTCCCAAAGTAGATCCACGCTGGGGCCGATGAATCCTTCATAAAGGACGATGAACCGTCAACGATTTTTCCGGAGAACTCCGCGGGCAAGGCCTCTCGCCATCGTGCTGTGATATTAAAATGGCCATCCACTAACCGATCGCCCTGCTCTGAATCCAAATAACCGGCACTCCCGTCCTGATTCACTTGATTGCTAACGGTGTACACCACACCGCGTTCACTGACGCCTATTAAGCTCGTCCCTCCATAACTTCCTTTGGCCGCCACCCCATCGACCATCAAATCCAATGAATAGTCGCCAATCTTCTGACCTCGAAAACTCGCCGTCACATTATCCGCCCCGTCAGCCATCTTCGTCGCTTGATCCGAGGTTAAATATTGAGTGCTCCCATTAGCAGAATCCCATCTGTTGGAAATATGAAACAACGTCCCCGCTTCACTCGATTGTGCCTTATCCCCAAACACTTTTTCAGATCCGTAAACCCCATACGAGGCGACACCATCCACGAAACCACCCAAAAACATGGCATCCACAACACGATTCCCCTTAAAATCAACAAGCTGTGCGTCCCGAAAATTAGCACGCACATTACTAGTAAGACCACTGAGCGCAGAAGCGACCGATGAATTTAAATGATAAGTGTTTCCGTCCTCAAGATTGACTCCCCCCGTCACTTGATACGTCATTCCGAGTTGACTGGTCTTGCGGCTATCAATCACATTCTCTTGTCCAAAATTGGCCGTAAAATCGACCATGACGTTTTTTGCATTATCTCCAGCCTTGGAGTTTAGTTTCCCGGCATAATCCCTAGCGTCAACAAAGACGTTTCGCAATTTGTCGCCTACTTGGTCAGCAAGAGTTTTATCAGCGCGGAAGGTGCTCCCATCCGTTTCAAGAAAATTAGTGACGTGATAAGTAAGACCTTTGACATTTTGCTCCATAAAATTCGTACTGCCCGAATACCCCAGGGTCACCACCATATCCATCAGTTTATCTGTGCTTCGGGCGATCTGCCCATTTTGGAAGGCCACACTAAACCCACGGGAGATGACACTGATGTTGTCCGCTAAGGCCACGATTTGATTGGTCTGTGTCAATGGAATATAGGAAGTATTGCCATTTTCCGTATTTACAAGGTTCAGAATTTTATAACTCGTTCCCCAATCGGAAATCGTGAAAAGATTATCTGAGCGCCCTAAGGAATAAGCCGATTGCCCATCCACCATCGAGCCAATCAGTTGATTGATTTCCCCGTTCGAATAACGAATCGCGTTATCGCGCCACCGAGCAGTGATATTCGATCGCCCATCAACCACTTGGTCTGCAAGATCCGAACTTAAATATTTCGTGTTTCCATCCGCGAGCACCTGATTATTAATCGCGTAAACAACTCCATTGTCCGCGAGGCCCAGAATATTAGCGCTTCCATAATTTCCACGCGAGGCCAAACCGTCCACAAACATACCGAGAGAAAAATCCCCAATCTTATCGCCTCGGAAACTAGCGCTGACACTATCCGCAATATTGGCGAATTTCGTTGCCTGATCCGACGTGAGATACTGCGTGGCCCCGGTTTCAGGATTCCAGCTATTTGAAATATGAAATAAAGTTCCCGTTTCGCTGGATAAAACCTTATCCCCTAAAATTTTATTCGAAGAAAAACCGCCGTAACTGGCAACACCATCAACATAAGCGCCCCCCAGAAGCAAACCATCAGCAACCCGCTCTCCGGTGAAATCAAAAAGCTGTGCGTCCCGAAAATTGGCGCGCACGTTACTCGAAAGCCCACTGCTCGCAGAAGCGAGCGCGGAATTCAAATGGTAGGTCGTCCCATCTGCGAGATCAACACCGCTCGTCACTTGATACGTTATTCCGAGTTGACTGGTCTTGCGACTATCAATCAAATTCTCTTGTCCAAAATTGGCCGTAAAATCGACCATGACATTTTTTGCATTATCTCCAGCCTTGGCGTTTACTTTCCCGGCATAATCCCTAGCATCAACAAAGACGTTTCGCAATTTGTCGCCTACTTGGTCAGCAAGAGTTTTATCAGGGCGGAAGGTGCTCCCATCCGTTTCAACAAAATCAGTAACGTGATAAGTAAAACCTTTGACATTTTGCAACATTAAATTGGTACTGCCCGAATACCCCAGGCTCACCACCATGTCCATCAATTTATCTGTTTGCCGAACGAGGTTTCCGTTCTGATCACAAATATTATTGGTACGTGCAAGGACGCTGATGTTGTCACCTAGTTGAGTAATCTGTTTTGCTTCGATGTCACTAGGATATCGAGTGCCTCCATTTTCATTCACCAGATTCAAGACCTTCACACTCACACCCGGAGTAAGCATATCCTGAACATTTTTACTCGCTCCCAGCGAAGAAACCGCGACACCCTCAAACATAACTTTCAAAGGATTGCCCTGAGTATCTGCAATAATACCGGCCTCACGAAAAGCCGCAGACACATTCGGTAAGCCAAGTACAAGGCTGGTTGCCCCTGCGCGAGTTAGCCAATTAGAAATACCTTCCGAACTGACAGAATTACTCACATTGTAAACTGCCCCTTCCTGACTCATCGGCAACGCGATAGGAACTCCAGAGACTTGCCCCCAACCCATCGTCATATAAGAGCCATAACTCAGGCTTCCATCCATCACGTCACCTAAATTCTTCAAAATTTCTCCGTTTTTATCTTTCAGGAAAGAATCCCGGAAGAGCACCGACACATTGTTCAGCCCATCCGACATAATAGTTGCATTTTGTGAATCGAATTTATAGCTTGTCCCATTGGAATTAACTCCCGTACTCACGAGAAAGGCCGTCCCCATGGTAGACGATTTAACAACTTGCTGACTGCCATCGACCGTAGTGGGACTTTGATTTGAAGCTCTCGCAGTGACGCCATAGTGAGCTGTGCCCTCCACCGTTTTTCCGTAATCCTTAACTCTTTGCCCCTTCGCGTCCACCAGCTTCGAATCACGGAAAATCACACTCGCATTTGTCAGCCCGTCTCCAAGCATGGATGCGGTCGCCGAATTAAAAAGGTAGCTGACTCCTCCCTTGGTGACTCCGTTTAGAATCATAAAGTTAGTGGAGAGTCCCGCTATCTTGCGGCCCTGATCGTCCTGTACCGGCACCGCGGCAGTGGTTAAAATAGCATCGAAGGCTTTGGCATAATCTTTTCCTAAAATCCCAGAACGATCTGTGATTTTTCCATCGGGGCTCATCATTTTAGTATCCCGAATCTGAATTGAGAGATTTCCAAAATTCCCCTTTTCGATTTTTGAATAAATTCCACCCGGGAGTAGCTGAAGACCCAGCAAACCGGCTGCCTCTTGCAGACCCAGCTTAAACTCTAAACCATTTCCAGCAACCGCGTTCAAGATTAAAAAATTCATCGTGAGTTCCTTTTGACGTTGACTCGCTTCGGTCAACGATGAAATTCCAATGGATAACACGGAATCCAGTGCCGTTGCTTTAAAACCATTCAGGCTATTTGCTCGGTCAACCTGAACACCATTTTGATCAATAATCATAGTTCCGCGCGTATGAATCGCGACGTTGGAAAGCGTCGAAGAAGTTACTTTGTACTTATCTCCTGTTTTTTGTAGCCCCACAATATTCGCCGCCTGGTCATTTGTGAATTTAAAAAGCAAACCTCCGCCAAGGCTCAGCCCGTTCAAAATAGTTGTGAACGGTCCCAAAATGCTTTGTTGCGACCCTTGGTCATGAGTTGGCAAAACACTGGTTGAAAAGATGCCTTCGTACTTAGAAGCTCCTGCGTTAGCGAGCTCGCTCTTACGGCTTACAAGACGGCCGTTCGCGAGCATCACCTTATCGTCCGTAATCTGGACCGTAATATTGGAAAGATTATTGTTAGTGGGACGACTGAATTGATCCACGCCAATTAGAGTGAATCCCAGAAAGGAGGCTGCATCCGTGGTGTTAAATTTGAACGTGGAGCCCATGGCGGTTACGCCATTCAAAACCATCATAGCCGGGGCATATTGATTCATCGTATTGGAACTGTCCGATAAAGGTACCATGGCAGTGCTCAGAATTCCGTCAAACGCCCTGGCTGAATGATGCGCATAGCCTAAATCTTCCGTGATATCTTTCGTCGATGCGTCTTTTCCAATCAAAGTCGCCCCGCGCACATTCACATTGACATAATTCATGGATGCGTTCTGAGGCACATCATATTTCTGCGGATTACTCACTGACTTTGTCCATCCCAGCAAATCAGCACCTTGTTCTGGGGTAAATTGAAAAGTGTGATTAAATTGATCAACCGCATTCGTCACTGACATACTTAGGATCAAACCCGTATGCGCATCCAAGGGTTGCGCACCGGGTAGAAGGGTCAAACTTGGTGACTTATTGTCATAATTAGCTACCGTATTTACCTTCAAAATAGCGTCAAAGGCCTTCGCGTTATCCCGGCGTAAAGAATCCGATTTATCCTCAGCTTTTCCATTCGCGTCGAAAAAGTGATTCCCCCGAACCTGGACTGAGATATTAGTATTCGCTGCATAGTCACCCGCCATATAAAGATTCCCCGATTCAAGATCCCACTTAAGGCCCATCATCGAAGC
>SICL01000050.1 GCA_009691445.1 Candidatus Taenariivivens baikalensis
AACCTTGCCGCCATACCCGGCATTATTGATCAGAATATCTATTTTTTTTGCGCGGCGATAAACACTTTGCAGGAAGGCTTTGACACGCATTTCATGAGTCAGATCCAGAGCGTGTAAGAAGAAACATTCCGGATGCGGGACAGAAGCCTTGGCTTGGGGCCAGTATTTTTTGGACCGGCTGATTCCGTAGACCGTATCGCCCTGCTCCAGAAAACGCTGAGCCAGACTAAGTCCAAGGCCGCGGCTGGCTCCGGTAATGACCACCACTTGTTTCATGGCCGATGATTACTGAGCTTGTAATTCTGCTTTTTTAAGGGCGGGATTAATGTAACCTTCAATCACTTGATAAGAAATCGTGTCCTCTTCATACTTACCGCTTTCTCTTTGACATGTTGTGAGGGCAAGAAATACAGAATCCTCGGTAAACTCTTGGGCATGCGCAATATAAGCCGGCGTTTCCACAATGTCACCGGGTTTGACCTGTAACACCTGACGTTTCGAGGCATCACGCGTATCCAAAGAGTGGCTGTTAAACGCACCGCTCACCAAATAAATATATTGATGATCCTGCTTATGATAATGGTTAGCCCGAACCGTTCCCTTTTTCGAAGTAATGAGAGAGGTATGTTCAATCCGTCCCTCAAAAATATTATGAATTTCTCCGCGGACATCGGTAACGGCGGGATCAATACGACGAATGGATTCCATGATTCTCCTTTTCAGCTATCAGCTTGCAACTGTCAGCTTTCAGTCGAATTCTTTCTGTCTGAAAGCTGAGGGCTGAGAGCTGAGAGCTCAGTTATCTCTCTTGAAACCACTGAATGGTTCTTTGCAGTCCCTCATCCAGGGTGTACTTGGGTTTAAAATCAGTCGCTTTTTGAAGTTTAGAAATATTCGGACAGCGGCGCTTTGGATCGGAAGTTGCATAAACCGCATGAGGAGCATCAATCTTCACCACGTCCACTTTGTAAGGCATCGCCTTCGCCACCTTAGTCGCAAGTTCCTTGACGGAAATCTCCGGCGAAGGATTCCCGATATTAAACGCTTCTCCGTTCGCGTTCGAAAAAAGGACACGGAAAATCGCTTCCACGGCATCATTGATGTAACAGAAAGACCGTGTATTCCTGCCTTCGCCATGAACCGGAAGGGGTTCTTTGCGCAGCGCGTGTTCAATAAAATTCGGAAGGACCCGGAAATCATCCGGACGAATCCCCGGGCCGTAAACATTGAACGGCCGCACAATTTTGACGGGCAGATTATACACTCGGTAAAATGCCGCGCACATGGTCTCGCCGAAGCGTTTGGATTCATCGTAACAGGAACGCGGTCCGTTCACCGACACATTGCCATGATAATCTTCTCCCGTCGGCACATGAGCAGGATCAGGATCCCCGTAAACTTCGCTGGAACTGGTAAAGAGAAAACTTTTAACGTTCTTCTTCGCGGCAAGTTCAAGCATATGACGCGTCCCCACGGTCCCCACATCCATAGTTTCAATGGGATATTTGGTGTAATAAGCGGGTGAAGCAATGCCGGCCATGTGAATGATGTAATCGATATCCGCATCGGTGTCAAATGGCTGAATCACATCATGACGTACAAACTGAAGATGCTTGTCCAAAAGCACCTGCTGTTCATAACCTGTCACAAAATTATCCAACAAAAGGGCGCTCGCTTTCTCCGCAAGCACATGATCATTAAGATATTTGAGCAAATGCACCATGTATTTCCCGAGAAATCCGAAGGCCCCGGTAATTAAAAAACGCTTTCCGGAAAAATCTTGAAAATAAGGGGACAAAAACCGCGCAAGATTTTCAATGTCTTCAGCAATCACATTGTGCTGGCTTAAGGTTTGATCGGGAACCGTAACCCGGGAACGCGTAGTGGTCTGGATATAAGGAGTCCCGATACGGCCCAGTTCTTCTTTTAAAATACGGTGGCTTTGCGGGGAATTTTTTATTTTTCTCTCTTCCGAAGGAACTGGTGTGACATCGTCGGTCCGGCCTTCGGTTTGGGCGAGCCCTTGCGTAATATAATTCTTGATGAGCTTTTGATAACCGAGATTCCCCTGCTTTTGCGCAGTCCCGCGAAGTTTTTCCATCATCTCTTTAGGCATGCGGATGGAAATCAGTTTGCTCGCTTCCGCTTTCTTTGTATCGGATACTTCCACCGGAATTCCCGGCTTTTTTATTTTGTCAGACGGTGCAGTTTTTGCCATATCAATCTCCTGGGATCAATCAGATCGGTCGCCTCTCGAAAGGACGTATATACCCTTACTTCAAGGTTTCAGTATTGTATATACGATCCTTGAAAGTGTCAACTTTCTTTTGAATGGCCGGATCTTCGATTAATGGCGGGGCATGATGGGGCTTAATCCGGGCATCAATCACAAGAGGTCCCTCGCATCCCCAATGTTTGAATTCCTGAAAACTTCCCACGCCGTAGATATCATGCGAAGGATTCGAGCGCGTAAACGTCACCCAAAGAAAATTTGAAAACGGGGCCGAAGAAAAATCCGCATCGTCAACTAAGACAAGAAGAGGAAGTTCGTCTCCCCAATTTTTTTCCTGCCAGATCTTGCACAACTGATTCACCCGGGCCGCCTCCGTGGAATAATGCACAAACTTCGGCGCTTGAATCACCGCAATCCCGGGCGTCACGATCTTGGGATTTTCAAATCCTTCGGGAAGTTTCAATCCTTCGGGAAGCGTCTGTGAAAGTTCCCGAATTTTTTTTCCGGCAGCTGTGATCACCACTTTGGATCCCTGATTCAGTCCGGTCCCGGAATAATCCAGGGTATCGATAGTCGTCGCCGTTTGAAAATGCAGATCCCGGGTAAAATCAACGCGTTCAAGGCAGTGCTGAAAAAAAGCTGGGACATTATGAATATCAAGTCCAGGATCATCCTCCCCTGCAGCAATGATTAAATATTTAGCCAGCGAACAAGGCCCGTAACCAAGCAGTGCATTGGCGTTCGTTAGAATTTCTTGGGGCCGTTTCTCCAACTGATAGGGCGTATAACGTTCACTTCCGATGGCGAGCAGTAAGGGATGAACTCCGCAGTCATCCACGGCGTGAACCGCTTTGACTCCGGGGATTTCTTTGGGAATCATCGGACCAGCAATTTCCTGAATCAGCTTTCCAAAAACAGAATCTTCCTGCGGCGGCCTTCCCACCACCGTGAACGGCCAGACCGCGTCCTTGCGGTGATAGACCGACTCTACTTCCAAAAAAGGAAACGCGTGCTCAAGACTGTAATAGCCAAGATGATCGCCAAACGGTCCCTCCGGAAGCGTCTTCGCAGGATCCATATAACCCGTAATGCAAAAATCAGTGTCGGTTGAAATCACAAATCCATTTCGAATGGTATACCGAAACCCGCGCCCCGCAAGCGCTCCAGCAAAGTGAATTTCGGAAAGTCCTTCGGGAAGATACATCACGGCTGAAAAAGTGTGCGCCGGAGGGCCTCCGATAAAAATACTGACACGCAGCTTTTCACCGCGCCGAAGCGCATTCGTGTGATGAATACCGATATCGCGGCGTATCTGATAATGAAGTCCGGCCTGCCGGTTGGGTTCATACTGATTGCCGGAAAGTTGAATCCGGTACATGCCCAGATTGGAATGAGAGATGCCCGGTTGATCCGGATCTTCAGTGTAAACTTGGGGAAGTAAAATAAAAGCCCCGCCATCTTGGGGCCAGCACTTAATCTGCGGAAGTTGATCAAGAGTTGTTTGGCATTCCAGCACTGGGCCTCCGCTTACCTTTCGGGGCAAAGCATGCGCGGCAGTAAACGGAAGAGAAAATAAGTTCGAGGGATTTCTAAGAAGGTATGTGGGATCTGCTTTTACCTGCACAAGTTTTTTTACATTCTCCAGAGTATCCCGAAAAATGAATCGAGCGCGATCGAGGGTGCCGAATAAATTGGAAACCGCAGGAAAGGGACTACCCTTTACCTTTTCATAAAAAATTGCTGGGCCGCCAGCTTGAAAAATCCGTCGATGGATCTCAGCCATCTCTAAATCCGGATCAACTTCATCCTTGATCCGAATGAGATGACCGTTCTTTTCAAGATCGAGAATGCAATCTTTAAGACTCGGGTAAGTCATCGCTTCCTTTCTTGCTTCTTTTATTGAACGGTCACCTTAATCACATCAGGTTTTTCAGACTTGAGTTTCCCAAAACGAACCGTAAGCACCCCATCTTTTTGCTCAGCTTTCACCTGGCTCAAATCAACATTCGAAGGAAGTTTCACACTGCGCTGAAATGAGGCTGAACTTCTTTCTTGTTTCTGATATTCATATCCGGAATTTTTAACGGTCTTTTCTGTTTCCATTTTATGGGACGCTGAAACACTCAAAATCCCCGCTTTAATCTCAACTTGAGTATCTTCCTTACTCACACCCGGAAGATCAAACTTCACCACATATTCGTCCTGGCTTTCTAAAACATCCATAGCCGGCTGGGGAGAATTTCCGCCAGTTCCCATCCCCATCTGCTCTTCCTGCCCCTGAAGGTTTTGCTCCACCGATTTACGGACATGATCCATGATTCTTTTTCCGACTCGCCCCGACCAATCCGTCATATATCCCGACATCGCATCAAAACTGTCCGGAGCGTCGGAAGCATTAGGCTCATAATATCCATTCTGAGGTACGGGTTGGAGATTTCGCTGGCCACGCTGAGGGGCTCGTCGAACAGTCTCATCATTTTCTTCAGATTGCTGAACGGTTAAAGGAACGGGCCGCTGGATATTTTCAGCAAACGCCACCCCCATCATCATGACTAAAAGCAAAGCTAAAAGTAAAAAAAATGAGCTGTGTTTTTGCATAAATCCTCCCGGTTTGAAATTGTGGCCCACATTTTATCACAACCTTATGATAGAATGCGCGGCCTTTATCGATCCAAACTAACAACAGGAGAGCATCATGATTAAAGTTTATTACGCGCCACCATCCATCTACGCCCGTAAAGTTTTGGCTGTCTTAGAAGAAAAGGGCCTTGATTACACGATCGAACCCATGAGCTTTCAGGCCGGGGATCATAAAAAGGCGGAATACCTGAAATTAAATCCCAACGGAGAAATCCCAACGCTTGTCGATGATGACCGCGTCATCTATGAATCCACCGCCATCAATGAATATCTGGATGAAGAATACCCTTATCCCTCTCTGATGCCCAAGGATTCCTTTGAACGCGCAAAGGTTCGCATGATCGAAGAATACTGCGATCTTCATTTCTACCGAGCATTGATTAATTATCTTCTCAAAGTCGTGAAGAAGGTTGTCCCCTCCGATGGCGAAGAAATGAAACGTCTCGAAGAGTCGGTCAAAGGTTTTGAGCAGTACATTAACGAGGAAGAAGACTATCTGGTCGGGGAATTTTCTTTGGCAGACTGCGCGGCGGCTACGGCTCTTTCAACCCTTGAGAAATTCGGACTTGCACCGGAACTCCTTAAGACCGATAAAACAAAACGCTATCTCGCCCGCCTCAAGCTGCACGCCGCTTACAAAGGCGCCAACCTTTTTGAATTAGAAAATCAGACTGCCTAAGGGGTAAGGAAGAGCAAAAGGTGCGCGCGCACCTTTTGCTCTAAGCAGAAGCCGACGTCGCTTTTCGCTGGGTTAGCATCATCGCAGTAAGCAGACTCACACCCGCTTGGAAGGAATCTTCATTAATCGCCTGAAAACGATTCTCCGAACGAACCGCCCAGGGAAGATCGACGACAGGCCTGCTTAGTAGAGCCGCTGCGCCGACCGCTTGATCTAAAATAGTTCGAAGCTCGGAACGAATCGGCATACCATTCGCATACCGGACTCCGTCAAAAAAATTCTGCGTAGATTTACGCGGCACCGCTCCTACCAAAATCGTGTGAAGATTTCCGTCAGGGCGAAAGGCCTGCGAAACATGTGCCAGCCGGATTTCGGAACGGGAATTTGTAACCTTCATCAAATGTGAGTGCTTATTCACATCTAAACGTGCCAAAACGCCCTCTAACTCTCCCCTCAGCGGATGTCCCTTGGAAAGATTAGGGTCGATTAAAAGACGAAGTCTCCAAAGCGGGCTCGCTCCGGCCAGGGCTTCCGCCGCCCTCACCAGTTCTTTTACATAAGCTTCCGCAGATCCAAACCGGCCTACATTTTCCTCTCCCAAAGCAAACTGAATCTCGTTAGTTTCTTTAATTTGGCGGATGGCTTTCATTCCTTGAAGCGCACGGTCCTGAGCCGTTTGCAGCGTGATCTGCTCCAGCAAATGCATCGCCGCTGTTTCCAGCCCCGGAATTCCATGCTCTTTAATGGCATGATAAGTCAAAGCTCCCATTTGATTGGATTCACCTGACGTAGGCCAATGCCCGGGCTGAAGAGCGGAAACCAGCGCGTCCACAGCTTTTGGATTTGAATTTCTAGGTACAGGCGCTCCGTAATAAGTATTTTTGGGAATAGGATTTGAGTTTCCCTGATCATCAAAAATCCCATGAAGGAACCCAGTGCCGGTTTTTTTTGCGAAAGGCCTGAACTCTATGACATCTTGGGGACGATTCGCCGCTTTTGGGGTTGGATTCAACTCAATACTTCTTAGCTCTTTTAATTCCCCTGTTGTTTTGAGTAAGGTGTGGGATCGAACTTCAGAACGAGAAGGCCTCGGCGGCGCAGATCCTTCATTTTCTCGAGGTGTAATTTGAATATCAAAAGCCGCACTATCAGTATGACTGCCCGAGGGATAACGACGGCCTGGATTTAGCGTATTCACTTCTCGCGTAAACACGACCTGATGTCCGCCTGGAATCAGCCTAATATCAAACCCATGTTTCCGACCTGCTTGTTGGGCAGTCCTCAGTGTGTCAGCGGGTATATTTCCCCAAATGATTTTGACATGAGGTCCATCTACCAGCTCTTCGATGTCGTCAAGCGGAGAAAAAACACCCTTCCCCGAACGATTGATCTCTCGTAGTTTTTTCTTAATCGCTTTGATCCCAGCCGAATAGTGGGAAGACAGCCCGCAGAAAGTTAACGCCCAAATGACCCCGAAATAAATAATCAAGGCAATGCCAAGCGACATCAAGCCCAGAATAGGATGCTTTTTAATCCAATGATGCCACGACAAATATTTGATCGTTGGAATCACGACCAAAAACGACAAGAAAGTGACTCCCATTCCAGCCATCAGTAAATTCCCCCTGTATCCGCTCTCTTGACGGCGCAAGCGGAAAGATGGTTTGTGAATTTTCATCCGCATTTCCGACCGGAAAGGCCACTGTTTATTTAAGCTTTCAACCTTTAAATCATTTTCCTTTTGCTGGGCTGCCCGCGAACCCGCTCTTACTTCTGATCTTTCTTCTCGGGAGAAATTGACGCCGTGCAAGTCCACCTCAAAATGTCTTTTCCCTAACGTATTAATGATGCCACTGCCCTCCCATATCCTGGAATCAAGAAATTCCGCATGAAGAACCTGAAGATCAAGATGATTCTCATCCGTCTGCCGCTTCGCAAAACCCTCCTGAAGCAGGATCACGAAAAGCTGATACAGATTGCCATCAAATTTTCTTATTCGTGCTTCCCTTACATCCCGGTCAACGGTCTGTTCCGGATCATCCACGAGAACGTAGCGAGTCGATAGGCTGCCCCTAAACTCTTGAGCAACTTTAGGATTTCCGGCCATAAATTGCCAGAAAGCGGCGAAACGATGGGCGGGGTTTTCAGGATTTATTTGAGTTCTAATTTCTTGTTCAGCCCTAAGCAAGCTTGCCGGATCAGAAATAAGGGCTAATTCAATTCCTTCTTCAAATTGTTCCCGAGAAATATAGCGCGTAATCCAATTCATGAATTCTTTCTGGTGTGCCGTGACGGCAATCGTCCTTAACTTGGCTGAAAGTCCGCCCAAACGACTCCAAGACTCTCCTAGCTGATCGGCAAAAACTGTTCTGATTTTTTTTGTGGGAGGATTAATTCCAAAAGCTCCCCGAATCCGCCCTTCATCATCAAACATATAATTGGCGGCGGTATAGTCTTGAATAACTGGAATTCCAATATTCTGCATCGCGTCAAGCGTCAACGCATTCGAATGAGCCAGCAAATAAAACTGGACGGCATGCTGCTCAATCTCTGCAGGCGTATTCGCATCAAGCAGCCAGACAAGCATCATGCTGATTAGAGTTTTAAAATAGGCCTCAGTCATTTGAGCTTTCTTCACCGGATCAACTGGCGCTTCAGATCCGGCAGAAACTGCAGAACCATTTCCGTTCGACAAGAGCGCTCTTTTCCGTGATGACATCACCGAATGATTCTCCCAGAGAACCACCGCTCGAATTAGCCAAGCATCCAAGAGATCCGAAAACCATTCCGCTCCTTGTATGGCGAGCGGCGATCCAGCATCACCCATTTTGGTGCGGATGCGATTAAAATTATCCCAGACTCTTTTCGCAGAATCGGGATCAAGTTTTAAGTTGCCGGCATTTCTGTCTAGAGAAACACCCCCTTGAACGAAGGTCACTCCGCCGATCGTTGCCGCTTTAAGGGCTTTCTTCGCCGCTTCTACCCGGGCTTCTTCTGCTTGGATTTCGCCTTCCAGTTTCACCTCGAGCTGAGTCACTTTCTTTTGAATCTGCTGAACGATAGGATTTTTTTTATTTTTAATCAACCCCTGGAGAAACTCAACAACGGCAAACACTGCCCATTCGAAAAGTTTTACTGCCCAATTTGATCCATTGGCGCTTTTCCCAAGCATAAGCGGCTGCATCTGACTGCCTCGCTCTTTAAACTCACGGTTTAAGACTATCTTGACTTGCTCCACGGATTTTTTCATGTTTGACACGGCAGATAAATCAATTTCTGAAAAAGCCTGAAGGACTTCCAAAGAATCCGGACGAATAAGAATGTTCCAGATTCTCCGCTCAAGATCATCCGAGTTTGATAAAAATAGTGAATTGACGAATTGGATGTGAGAATTCTTCAGCGCTTCAGGATTGGGGTCCACATTTCCATTGGTTTCACCGAGCGTTTCAGGATCACTGCGCAGCTCGGAACGGGAAGACCAAGGTTCTTCGCCTGTGAAATAGTCTGACTGAGCCGGGAATTCATCAGGATCTAACGCGGCCTGCCAACCAGGAGTATAGCCAGTATGCCATCCTGCTTCGACTAATCCTAGCTCACGGCGAACAGGTGTTTCTCCATCCCCTCCCGTATATCGATGCGAACCAGCAGACGAGCTAGTTGAGAAAAGAGGTGTTCTTGCCGGTACGTCCTGCCCAATAGGTTTAGAGGCAACGTCAACGACAGGCATGGGTCTATCATTTTCTGGTTCAAAATTAGCAATAGAAATCTGCTGCGGACCCGGTAAAGTCGAAACGCTGATCGGTAAGCGGTCGTATAAGTTAGGAAGATGCGGCTGTCCCGTGCGCGGACTAAAGTAATCTGCCACTGCGACGCGGCTCTCCCTTTCGAACATTCTTAACTCCGAACGCTTGGCATCAAAATCCAAAACTTTGACGGTAGCAATACTGGAGAAAGGGAAATAGAATTTATAAGGTTGGACTCCGCGAAAGTCCCATCCTTCTAAAACAGCGGGCTCTTGATCCTTATCGAAATGCCAGCGTTCTATCTCCTCCGGCATATCGTGGCGAAGATAGGTACGCACCTCAACCACTGCATGGGGAGAAATCTTACCTAATTTAAATGCGCGGATAAAATCATGAACATTCATTTCCCCATTTGGAGCGGCAGGCAATGCGGCGGAGGAAGAGGCTTGCGCGTCCAGCGAGTCTAACCTTAATTCAGAACGTGGATTTACACTCAAGGCACGACTCGTTGCCGCTTCATTATCCCTGGGGACTTTTCCCACGAGAGAGATACCATGATCCCCTCGATCTTTGGCGAGAGGGAACCTTAATATCGCCCACGGAGCCAGATAGCTCCAGGCTAGCAAAATCCAGCCTACGGAATGATTCTTATAAAGAGGCCATGAGAAAATAATCCCTCCCAGAATTCCTGCGATCCACCAGCTCCTTCTGACCTGGAAATATTGATCAGCCAATGCAAGAATTTCTTCGGTTTGTGATTTGAGAGAATCCTGTGCCGCTTTGGGCCAGGATTTGATCACCTGATGAAAATTGATCTCGGGTCCTCCTGACCCCGCGTTTATCACGAGACCACCACTCCAACCCCAGCTTGACCTCACCTCGGAACGTGGAGAAAATCGGGAGGAAGGGGGATCTTTTTCAAAACTCCCTTTTTGGTGAAAGGGTTTGGAAGGCTGCATAGGCTCATTCCATTCCCCAAACCACTTTTGCAGAGGAGGCAAGTCAGATTTAAGATCTGCGCGCACTTCGGAGCGGGCCCTCCTCGCTATCAGCCTTCGGTCGTGATCATTCCAGAGCACCTGCGGCTCTCCCATAATTTTGTTTGAGACGTCTTTGGCAATCACGGCAAATGAGCCACGAACAGCTTCCACCCTTTCACGAAAAACCGCTGATTCATCCATTGCACTAAGACCATTAATCAAATCAGCCATTTGGTGCTTTTGGATATCAGACAGCCATTCCAGCTTCCAGTTCGGATCCTGCTCTCCGTTCATCAGCAGGGTTTCTATTCTCCTGAATTGTTCAAGCACCTTGTCATGTCCCTCTTGAAATTCCGCGTCGGAGAGCTGCGTTAAGATCTCTTCCATTTTTTTGATCAGGGGATGAATAATGGCGCCGCTAAGGGCGTGAGAGTTGGCGTTAAATAGTTGGAATCTTGTGCCAAAAAATCTGGGCGTAGAAAAAGTGGCGCGAAGGAGATAAGCATCGCCGTAATCATCCACAAGAAAGCCGTGAACAGTGCACTTGCCTGAACCGTCCTGCTCTTCAACATATTCGATCGGCGGAACGTCGTTGCGGTATTTTTCAAGATCAAAAGCCCTAGCGCCGGTAATCGATGCCGCCGCGATGACAGGCTTGCCCGCAATCAGCTCAATCTCGGTCTGGATGGCGGTTATTTGGGCAGGATCGTCCGGCGCTTTTCGTACAGGGAGTCCGCTCGATTCAATTTTGAGGTTAATGACAGCAAGCTCATAAATTTCACTTTCATGAAGCACGGCCGCATTACTTAAATCTGGGTTCAGATTTTCATGCCGGATGAAACGAGAAACACCGTAGCCCTTTCTTCCTTCTGCATCCGGTTTACTGAGATAAGCCGCAGTCATGCCAGCCAAATGCTCATTGGCACCTCCGGCTCCCATCGTAATCACTTTGCGCCCATTCGCCCTGAGCACGCCAAATGCAGCTTGAAGAACCATCGGCGCAAAGTCTCCATCCTCGACAGTCTCAAAAGTAAGGCCATGTTTTTCTAGTTCTTTAAGTTGTGCTAAAATCGCCTCATGGCGCTTTCGGTCCAGAAGCTGAATATGCTTTGTTCCAAGCCACGATATAAATTCCCTAGTCAATTTCAAAGAATCAACGTTTCCAACATTTATTTCATCCGCTTGGGCAATAAGCTTTAAGTTTTTAAGAACCGTATTTTTTCCGAAAATCAACGGATCCAGGCCTTTAGCGCGTTTTTTTGCACGGTAGACCATACTCGCCCGGTAAATATCTGTGGAAAAAATATTTCCGGCGTCATAAAGGGCAATGAAGGACCAGGCACCGGGATGTCCGGTAAGCAAATTTTGCGTCCCTTCAACACTGTCATTAATGACAAGAAAGGTTTGACCGGTAAACTTAACCGAGCCCTGAGGATCATAAATCTTCAGGATCTCGATAAAGGCTGAGCCATCACGCTTTCCTTCATTCCCCGCCATGATGATCCGAGCTCCAGAAATATTTGCAAGCAATTGGAAGCTGACATCGCCCAAAGAAACCGCGATCCCATCCGCTTCCATTTTGATAATTTCTTGAACTTCTTTACTTTTCCCTTCCCCCATTCCAGCAAACCATCCAGAAGCGATGGCCTGGGCAAAAACCATTTGTGTTGCCAGCCTGGATTTAAGAGATGTCAATAAGGGAGGTTTAGGCGAACCGCTCACCGAAATGAATTCTATTTTTTCCGGTGTAAGCGAAAAATCTCTCAGATTAATTCCATAATCTTTAAGAGATTTTTTTTTCATATCAATCATATGCCAGTCATTTCTCAGCTCCGATCGGTATTTTAAGTTTGAAGGTTCGAAGATCCCAAGGTGAGCAGGCCTAACTCTCTGAAATTGTCCGTCGGCAAGTTGAGCTCCAACCGGCATGACCGTAATCGTTGAAGGTTTGAAGAGCCCGGCAATGGATTGAGGATTTAACTGATGTGAAGTTTCAAGTTGGTGAAGACCGGAGAAAAAATTTTCCACATTCGAAAACCATTCGGGATCAAGGTCGCGAACACGAAAGCCAGAGCCTTGCGAAATCTCATCGAGAAAACTCGTATAATCAGAAGCTGTTTCTATTTTCCCCTGCTTTGCGAGATCAAGAATGATTTGGTCGCGCCAGGACTTGAGAAGTTGGAAGTTGGAGGTTGGAAGTTGGACGGGTTGATCCTTGTCTGTTTCTTCTAACTTCGAACTTCTAACATCTAACTTCAAAAGTTTATCGCGCGTCGCTCTCACAAACGCCTCATAAAGATTGATCTTCCCATCCTTCACCTGAAAATAACTCCTCCACGAAACCTCGCCTTGCATCTGGGCTTTGTAAACACTGACTTCGGGAAGTTTTTCAATATGCGGCATCACGACGGCGTAGGAGATTCCCTGGGCTTTGAGTTTTGTTATAAGGCCTTGGGTGTGGAAGCCACCAGCGACGAGGATGAGGGGACGCAGGTTAGGGGTTGGGGATTGGTTTCTTTCCATCCCCCATTCCCTATCACCGGTCACCTTGCTCAGAAACGCTTGTTCCCTCGCTTCCGCGTTTATATAGAAAGCAGCATTAGCAGAGTATTTATTTAAATCATAAAATATATGAATTTTATTCTTTACTCGCCTTTTATTCGAGGATAATATCTTGGGCATACTTGAACCATACCGACGAGATTCAGTCGCCAAATCATTGTTCCGGTTTACAGAAATTCTTTTTGGCGTTTCTGTGGTTTCTGTTTGGCTTTCCAAACTGCCGCTCTCAATAAAATTTGCTGTGGGAGGAGCCTTGGTGATATTATTCATATTTGCGTGGGCTTGCTGCCCTGCAAAGCCACCAAAAGGAGACTGATAAAATGATCGAGTTCCTCGCCATATTTTTAGTCGGAATTGGTCTGGCATTTGGTTTTGCCTTCCTTGTTGATCTCTGGCAAAAGAAGCATCCTCAGTCCAAATAGTTTTGATTTTCCCCCAGTCTTCCCGGCTGAGCTCAAGCTTTGCGAGTTTGGAAAGCAATCGAAGTTCTTTGCTTTGTTCGTACAACTTGAATACCTGAGATTGCTTCGCTTTGCTCGTAATGACGTCATTGCGAAGAGCGCTTTTCAGCGACGAAGCAATCTCACGGGTTATCACCTTCTCAGCGTATTTCTCATACTCCTCATAAACCTTCGTTCCCTCCAAATCTCGAAGACAGCGGGCCTCTTCCGCTTCTTGGTGAAGGGTCAGTGATAACTTGATCGGTAGATGGTTTCTTTCGATGATTTCTCGGAGATAAAGACTGTAGTCTTCCGCCGATAGTTGAGATGTTTGATAGAGCTGTTTTTTTCCTTGAAACTCCACCTGAGATTGCTTCGCGAAGTTTATCCCGAGATTCTTCGCTCCTCTCAGAATGACGATCGCGGGACTCGCAATGGCGTCATTGCGAGGAGTCCCGGTGACGGGACGACGAAGCAATCTATCCACTTCCGCCGCAACTCGCTTGACTTCAAGCTCAATCTTTTCTGCTTTTTGCTGGCTGCCTTCTGTTTTCTTTAATATTAATCCCAGCTCCCCTTCCGGCTTTTCATATTTCGCCAGCACCTTCAGC
>SICL01000011.1 GCA_009691445.1 Candidatus Taenariivivens baikalensis
TTTATGGATCAAATATTTGTTAATCTCAAGCACGCAATACTACATCTGACAGGCGGTTTTCTTCCCGAGCCGATCCAGATTACTTTGTGCGTCCTGATCAGCATCATCGGTATCGCCATTCTCGGTCCCGTCACCATGATGTATCTTACCCTCTTGGAACGTAAAATTATTGCTCGGATGCAAAACCGCATTGGCCCGAACCGTGTCGGTAAGTGGGGACTTCTTCAGCCTCTTGCGGACGGTATCAAGATGCTCACAAAAGAAGATGTGGTTCCTTTAAAAGCTGACCCCGTTCTCCATTTTCTGGCTCCCATTCTGATTGTGGCCCCTTCCCTCCTGGTTTTTGCGGTGGTTCCTTTCGGCCGAAACATGATCGCGGTCGATCTCAGTGTCGGGTTACTTTTTTTTATCGCCATTTCCTCGACCAGCACGATTGCCATCTTCATGGCCAGCTGGGGCTCACGTAATAAGTATTCCCTGCTCGGCGGCATGCGAGCCGTTGCCCAAATGATTTCTTACGAAATTCCGATGGTGCTTTCCGTTGTCCCCGTGATTTTGATGGTGGGAAGTCTTTCTACGAACAGTATTGTGAAGGCCCAAGGCGGATGGCATGGACTGAAGTGGTTTGTATTCACTCCCTGGGGATTTCTGGGATTCATCATCTTTTTTCTCTGCGGCGTTGCGGAGGTAAACCGCTCTCCGTTTGATCTTTCCGAAGCAGAGTCCGAACTTGTGGCAGGTTTTCATACGGAATACTCCGGAATGAAGTTCGCACTTTTTTATATGGCAGAATTCATGAGTTCCTTTACCCTTTGTGGCTTGGCGGCAACTCTTTTCTTGGGCGGCTGGCAAGGTCCGGCCTTCCTTCCTTCCTGGGGCTGGTTTTTTCTGAAGACTTATGCCCTGATTTTTGTCATGATCTGGTTTCGCGGGACACTGCCGCGTCTTCGCGTGGATCAATTGATGGGACTGGCGTGGAAATTTCTACTACCGCTCACGTTGATCAATATTCTGGCGGCGGGACTTTGGCATTTTTTACCTAAATTAGCAACGCGTTTCGTTGTCACGGGTTTGATGCTCAGCTTTTCGTTCTGGATTTTATCTAAACTGAACGGTGAATATCAGCCGGAAAAAAGAATTTATTTGTTTGGAGATTAAATAAGCCCTCAGCTTTCAGCTCTCAGCCATCAGAAAAAACTGAAGGAACTGAAAGCTGAATGCTGTTAGCTGAAAGCTGAAATGAATACCCTTTACCCAATCATTCAAATCTTGGTTTATGGACTGATGGCCGGCACCATTCTTGCCGCGATAGGTGTGGTCACGCTTCCTAATCTTTTTCATGCTGCGCTTTGCCTGATCGGTGTCCTGCTCGGAATTGCGGGTGTTTATCTGGCCATTCAGGCGGAATTCCTTGCCGTGATCCAAATCCTTCTTTATGTCGGAGCGGTCATGACGCTCGTTATTTTTGCGGTCATGATGACTCACCGGATGAGCAATCAAAATACTCCGGCCCACAATCAGCTTCGCATCCCAGCCCTATTAAGTTCGACCGCCCTGTTTCTTGTGCTTTTCAAATTTCTTTCACGTCCTCATTGGCCGATTCGTTCAGAAACTTTGCAAGCACGCGTTTCCGTGGCAGATCTTGGAATTGCTTTTGTCGGACCTTACGCCTTTCCTTTTGAAGTGATCTCGATAGTGCTCATTGCCGCAATGATCGGCGCCCTCATTATCGCCAAACGAGATAAGGAAAACTCATGATTATTCCTTTGTCGCATCTTTTGATTTTTGGAGCCATCTTGTTTGCGATCGGTCTTTACGGAATCCTGGTGCGCAGCAATATTATCGCGATCCTGATTTCGATCGAACTTATCCTGAATGCCGTCAATATCAACCTGGTTGCCTTTTCCCGGACAACCTCGATTTCTCCGGTCACCGGCCAAGTATTTGCCGTTTTTGTCATGGCGATGGCCGCAGCGGCCGCTGCAGTCGGGCTTGCCATTGTGCTCGCGCTTTTTCGTGTTAAAAATACTGTGCTTTCAGAGGATATTAATTTATTGAAGTGGTAAAAACATAGATTGTTTTGCGAAGTTTATCCCGAGATTCAGGGATGACGAAGCAATCTCATCAAATCTAAACATGCAAAAATACGTTTATTTAATTCCAGTTCTTCCCTTCATTGCGTTCACAATCAACATCCTACTAGGACGCTTTGTAAAAAAGGCTGCGGGACTCATTTCCGTCTCTGCTAGCATCGCTTCCTGCTCGATTGCGCTTCCGATCATTTACCGCGTGACACAAGGACAGCTTTTCCAAGCTTCCTTTGACTGGTTAAGAGTTGGTACGCAGACCCTGCGCTTTGGATATTACATTGATCCTTACGCATCCGTTCTGCTTTTTGTGGTCACTGTCATCGGAACCCTGATCCAGATTTACGCGATCGGTTACATGGATCATGAACCGCGCTTCTCGCGTTTCTTCGCTTATATCTCGCTTTTCATGGCTGGCATGTTGACGCTTGTGATCGCAAATAATCTTCTCCTATTCTTTATGGCTTGGGAAATTATGGGACTTTGCTCGTATCTGTTAATCGGATTTTATATGGAGAAAGACTCAGCGGCCAATGCCTCCCGAAAGGCCTTTCTCACCACGCGTGTCGGTGATGTTCTTTTTTTTATCGGTATCCTTCTGCTTTTTACGATTACGGGAACACTTCAATTTTATGAATTGCCGGCTGCGGCCGCCAAAGCGCATCCACTGCTTCCTATTGCTGCGCTTTTTATTTTTTGCGGAACGATCGGAAAGTCGGCGCAGGTTCCCCTCCATGTCTGGCTTCCGGATGCGATGGAAGGCCCGACACCGGTCAGTGCTCTGATTCATGCCGCGACGATGGTTGCGGCCGGCGTCTATCTGCTTTCTCGAACCGTCTCAGTCTTTACGGCAATACCAGCAGCCGCTCTGCCCATCGTTATGGAAGTCGGAACCATCACTGCTTTTATGGCGGCCTTCATTGCCTTGACCGCGACCGACATCAAAAAAGTTTTGGCGTATTCCACGATTTCCCAATTGGGTTTCATGGTCGCGGCCTTTGGATTGGGACAGCCTGTGGCCAGCACGTTTCATCTCATGACGCACGCCTTTTTTAAAGCCCTGCTCTTTTTGGGCGCCGGAAGCGTCATCCATGGAACCGGAACTCAGGACCTTCGTAAAATGGGCGGGCTTTTTGGATCCATGAAACATACCGCCACCACGTTCTTGATTGCGGCACTCGCCATTGCCGGCGTTCCCCCGTTTTCGGGATTCTGGAGCAAGGATGAAATCCTGCTTGCCGCTTATGATTCTCATCATCCTCTGGTCTTTTGGATCCTCACCCTGACTGCTTTCATGACTGCTTTCTATATGTTCCGGCTTGTCTTCATGGCGTTTTTTGGAAAAGCGCGGGATCATCACATCCATGCTCACGAGTCGCCTGCTTCCATGACCTTGCCGCTTTGGGTGCTTGCGATTGGATCCCTTTTGGTTGGACTTCCAGGTTCTCCTTTCATGCATCACTGGTTTCAAAATTTTCTTGAGCGAGCTCCTCACGCACATGCCGAAGAGCATCTGATCAACGGGTTTGTGGTTGCTTGTTCGATCGGTGCAGGACTTGGCGGGATCGCTCTTGCCTATTACATGTACCTTAAAAATCCGGAGGCTGCCGGAAATATGGCAACCCGGTTCAAGCCGCTTTATCAGCTTTCCATGGGTAAATTCTATTTTGATGAACTCTACGCGGACTGGGTTGTGAAACCTTTTCACGCCCTTGGCCGTGCGCTGTTTGGATTTGATCAAACGGTCGTGGACGGAACGGTCAATCAAACCGGAATCAAAACCATGTCCCTGAGTGCGGTCAAACAATGGATTGATAAATACATCGTCGATGGATTAGTGAATTTCGTGGGTTATTTCACCCAGTGGACCAGTTCAGTGGTCCGCAGATTTCAAACAGGTTTTGTTCAGCATTACATTCTGGTGCTTGTCACCGGAACACTGGCTTTAATTTTTCTTAACCTTAAGTAATTACTAGGAGTTCTTATGACCTCACATCTTTTATCGTGGATCGCTTTTATGCCGCTTTTGGGAGGCCTGGTCGTCCTTTTTACTCCCAAAGACAATGCCAAGGCTATTCGTACGATTGCCGTTATCACCACGCTGCTGGCTGGGTTGCTTTCCCTGAAAGCGCTCATGGGTTTTAATCCTGCCAGCGGAATCCAGTTCATAGAAAAGGTCATGTGGATTCCTCAGTTCAATGCACACTATTCCCTGGGCGTAGACGGCATCAGTCTTCCCATGGTGCTATTGACAACGCTTATTTCCATCCTTGCCTGTCTTGCTTCCTTCGGGATCAAGGAACGCATCAAAGAATATTTCTTTTTGTTTCTGTTCCTTGAGACCGGGATGCTGGGAACTTTTATGTCACTCGACCTTTTCCTCTTTTACGTTTTCTGGGAAATCGTTCTAGTCCCCATGTATTTCCTCATTGGGATCTGGGGCGGCGCACGCAAAGAATATGCGGCCATCAAATTTTTTCTTTATACCTTGTTCGGAAGTTTGTTCATGCTGCTTGGCATCCTGGCCCTTTATTTTCACTCAACACCGCATACCTTTGACTGGGTCGAGCTTTCAAAAATGCATTTTGCGGTCCGTTTCCAAAAATTCGCGTTTCTGGCTTTCTTTCTCGGCTTTGCAATCAAGGTCCCAATTTTCCCGTTTCACACCTGGCTGCCGGATGCACACGTGGAAGCGCCCACGCCCATCAGCGTTATTCTTGCCGGTGTCCTACTTAAAATGGGAACCTACGGATTTTTTCGCTTCAGTTATCCGCTTTTTCCGGATGCCGCTCACTGGTTTCAACCTTATATGGGAATCCTAGCCGTAATCGGCATTGTCTACGGCGGATTTGTCGCGCTGGCTCAAACTGATTTCAAAAAAATGGTCGCCTATTCCAGCGTCAGTCATATGGGATTTGTGCTGCTGGGTCTTGCGGCCTTCACCGCTAACGGATTCAACGGCGCCATGCTTCAGATGTTCACGCACGGAACCATTACCGGCGGTTTGTTCTTGCTCGTGGGTGTGCTTTATGACCGGGCTCATACACGTGACATGAATGCCTTTGGCGGCTTAAGTGCACAAATGCCGGCTTATGGCGGATTCCTCATTTTCTTCTCGATGGCTTCTCTCGGACTTCCTGGTTTGAGCGGATTTATCAGTGAATTTTTGGTGCTGCTTGGGGTATTTCAATATAAGAAGCTCTTTGCCGTCCTTTCCTGCATCGGGATTATTCTGGCTGCAGCGTATCTTCTTTACATGATCCGCAAAGTTCTGCTCGGACCCAAGAATGAAAAATGGAGCAAGCTTACGGATATCAATGCCTTTGAAGTGGTCACTCTCGTACCCCTGATGCTTCTCATTGTCAGCATCGGACTTTACCCGAAAATGATTTTGAATCTGATGTCACCGACGGTTGAAGCCTTACTCGTGCAGGTCGGAGGGAAGTTTTAGTGAATACGCTCGAAAGCCTGAGGTATTTCCTTCCGGAGACTTTTTTGATTTGCGGAGCTTTCCTTGCACTTGCCGTGGATCTTTTCAGCCGGAATAAAAAAATCGTGGCTGCCTTGAGTCTGCTGACCCTGGCTCTTTTTTTCTTCCTTGCCAAGTCTCACCCGGCTCCGGCCGTGGGTTTATCGCTTTTTTTCGGAACCTTTATGCTGGATCCTCTAACCCAGTTTGTACGTTACCTGGTACCGGCGGTTACGTTCATCACCTTGCTCGCTTCTTTAAATTACCGTCCTCTGCTCAAACTCTATGAAGGAGAATATTACGTTCTCTTCCTTTTCATGGTCTTCGGCTTAATTCTAATGGGAGCCTCTTCTAATCTGCTGATGATTTTCCTCTCCGTGGAATTTGTTTCGATTCTTTCCTATCTCATGGTCGGGCTTCTAAAAAAAGACGCCCGGTCTAAAGAAGCGGCCATCAAGTATCTGCTTTTCGGAAGCGCCGCCTCAGCCGTTATGCTCTACGGGATCTCGCTTCTTTTTGGTATCTCCGGATCTTTAGATTTTGAAGCGGTGGGTCAAGCCGTTAGCCGTCCTGAATATTTTTCGCTTTCAACCCTGGCGCTTATTTTCTTTCTGGTGGGACTTGGATTTAAAATCTCGATGGCACCGTTTCATATGTGGGCACCGGACGTGTACGAAGCCGCTCCAACTCCGGTCACCGCTTTCCTGACCGTGGCTCCTAAAGCCGTGGGGATGATCGCCCTCATCCGTGTGCTTGGGATTGCGCTCGCTCCTTTATCTTCCCAGTGGCAGCACATCCTGATCGTCCTTTCAATCCTGACCATGACGATTGGAAATCTGTCCGCCATTGCTCAGACCAATATCAAACGTCTGATTGCCTATTCAAGCATTGCACAGGCCGGATATATTTTGATGGGTCTTGCGGTGTTTGGATCCGTGGGAATTCAAAGCGTTTTGATTTATCTCGTGACTTACGCGCTGACCAATCTGGGCGTTTTTACGGCGATCATCATTGTCTCGAATCAAACAGGAAGTGACGAGATCACTTCTTATGCCGGACTCGCCCAGCGCGCTCCGGGCGTGGCAGCCAGTCTCACGCTTTTTCTGATTTCATTGGCAGGAATTCCGCCGCTCGCAGGATTTATCGGAAAATGGTTTGTTTTTTCCAGCACGATTCAAAATGGGTTTTATGTGTTAGCCATTGCAGCCGCCTTGAATAGCACCGTTGCTGCTTACTATTATTTTAAGATCGTCAAAGCGATGTATCTAACTCCCGCTGAGACTGAAACTCCGGTTCTGGCAGCACCTTCGCTGAAAATCGCATTAGGAATGACCTTGCTTGGAACGATCATCTTCGGTCTGGCTCCTCAGCCGCTCATCGATTGGATTCAGCACATTCGTTTGTAATTTAGTCCCGCCAAAGAAAAAGCGCGGCGATAAGAACCGTACCCATTCCCCAAGTCAGAAGCGTGGTCTGGAAAAAATAAGAATAGGCCGTGAGCAAGCCGCCGATCAGCAGGGCCTTGAAGCTGGATTATTTTTTCCCGTAAATAAAAACGCCAACCCCAATAGTCCCAAATAAAATCCGTCCCAAAAGATTCGCACTGCTCATTGTCTACGTTTCTCCTAAAAATCCGCCGAGAATGGCACCCAGAAGCAGCGGACCCACGTGCGTGATTGAAAGCGTAAAACCTCCGAGTGCCGCGACAAATCCGATCAAAGGCACGCCGGTAAGAAGTGCTGCATCAAGGAACAAAATCATTCCAAAAATAATTCCGGGGAAAAAGACCGCCAGAATTGCGGGTCCAACACCGCCCGCTTTTTTTCCGCCCACAAGTCCGGCAATGAGCGGCCCAATCCCCGGCAGCCAAAAAAGCAGCAGAGAAATGAAAAACATCCACATCATCGCGGATCCGACACTTCCTTTTTTAGCTTTTTGATTCATTGGCTCTTACATCTCTTTATCTTTTTTTACACTCTTCTCTACAGATGTTATCCGATGATTTATTCATTTTTTTCGTAACGAAGCCCTATCAAGAATAAAGAGGTCCTTCTTTTCATTGGAATCCCCTTCGGATTCTTACTTGCCTTTCCTTCTGCCTGTCTGTTCGGTGATTGGATCACGTGTCAGACACTAAAAATTAGGTTTTTCGCCATTTGGCACTGCGACCCGTGCCGGTGGATTTGATCAAATCTTTATCCCGCATCTGTTCTAAAACGACACGAATCATCGGCCGGCTGACGCCCGGGCATTGTCTTTCGATATCCGCAATACCGAAATCTCCGATTTGAGATTTAATCGCATTTTCAACAATCGTTGTTTTAGCGCCGCGCAAGGGTTTCACATTCCCAGCGCGATTTTCAAACTCTTTGTAGCCTGCTAGCACGAGTCCCAAAAAATAATTAAGCCAAGGTGTTATATCGTGTTTGGCCTGATGCCAATGCTGCGAACTGCGGTTGAGTGTTTCGTAGTAAGTTTCTTTGGATTGTTCGATAACGCGCTCAATACTGATATATCTCCCCACCTGAAAACCGTGTTGATAAAGAGCAAGCAATGTCAGTAAACGCGAAACACGGCCATTTCCATCCCGAAACGGATGGATCGAGAGAAAATCCAGGATCAGGCAGGCAACTGCATAGAGCGGAGGAAATTTCGACTGGGCAACCGTGTGTTGGTACGCTAAGCACATTTGTTCGATAAACTTCGGGGTTTCTTTTGCGCTTACCGGTTTAAAAATAACTTCGACACGGCCGTCAGGATATTTCTTGATAATATCATTATCTTTTTCTTTCCACTTTCCGGCATCCCAGGACTCTCCGCGGCTTAATCGGTGTAACTCTTGAATCATTTCGGCGTTGATTCTTAACTTTGCGTGATTTTTATGAATCAAGTCCAAAGCCCGGCGGTAACCAGCGATCTCTTCTTCCGAACGGTCACGCGGTTTGCTGTGTCCAATGACAAGGGGCTTAAGGCGGTGATGATCGACCGTGACTCCTTCAATACGATTCGAGGATTCCGTGCTTTCAATCAGCGCCATCTCAAGCAATGATTTTAAAGCTTGGGGAGATTGTCGGGTGTAAAGGTCTTGTTTGCCTTTGTATTCGGAAATATCAGTGAGCAGCCAAACAGCACTTGTGGGAATTTTAGGGGTATTTGTTTTAAAGGAATTCATGATGTTATTATCACGTTTATTATCGTGTTTGACAAGTTATTATCACGTTTATCATCAAGAGTCTCAAGTCATTATACCTGAAGCGTTTATACGATTATTGCATCTTTTCTTTGGAGAGCAACGACTGCTCAGTCGCGGTTTCGATGCCGGAGGCCACGGCGGCAATAATACCGAGTTTGACGTAGAGAGGACGGATGGTTTTTCGGATTTCCGGAAGCTGTCCGTGAAACCAGACAGCCCCTGCGGCGCAGCACAGGCCTCCCGCAAGCAGCGTGTGAGGCGCTCCGATTTTGTTTGATAAACTGCCTGCAAGCAAGCTTCCAAAAGGTGCTGTTCCCACAAACGCCATCACAAACAAACTCATGATGCGTCCCCGTTTATCATCTTCCACAATCGTTTGCAAAATGGTATTGCTTGAAGCCATCTGCAGCATAAAACCGCATCCGGTGATCACCAAAAGAATGAGCGAGAGCCAGAGGATTTTGGAAAAAGAAAACGCGACAAGGCCAACACCAAACACAAAAGCTGCCCAAGGAATGACGCGGCTCAGTCCCTTCACCGATTTTCGTGCGGCCAGCCACAAAGCTCCCAGCAGCGCGCCCAGGCCTGAAGCTGCCATCAGAAAACCAAGCGTATGCGGTCCTCCGCCCAAAATGGTCCTGGCAAAAATGGGCATCAATACCGTATACGGAACTCCCACCAAACTGACCAGCGCAATCAACAGCATCATCGACCGAATGGGGGTAGATTTGACGGCATACTTCAGCCCTTCTTTCAGCTGCTGAAGCGGGCTTGCCGCTGCAGACTTCAGAGCCTCCCGGGCTTTGACCGTCATCGCCAAAAGCGCCGCAATCACAGCCAGATAACTGAAACCATCGATGAGAAAACATCCTCCTTCTCCAAAAGCAGCAATGATGATTCCGCCAAGGGCGGGCCCAAGCAATCGCGCAAGATTAAACATTGAAGAATTTAGAGCGATTGCATTTCCGAAATCTTTTTTATTTTCAATCATTTCCACCACAAATGTCTGGCGGCAAGGCATATCAAACGCATTCACCAAGCCCTGAAAGATACTCAGACCCAGGATCCACGGAATCGTGATCCAATGTTTCAGTGTCAGGATCGCAAGAGCAAACGATTGAAGCATGGAAAGGATTTGCGTCAGGATTAAAAGACGCTGACGGTTGTGTCGGTCCACCATCAGTCCTGCCAGCGGAGAAAGGAGAAAGGCGGGCAATTGAGAACAGAATCCCACCGCTCCAAGAAGAAGCGCGGACCCGGTAAGACGATAAACCAGCCAGCTGCTTGCTGTATTCGTCATCCAGGTTCCCACCAGAGAAATCATTTGCCCCATAAAAAACAAACGATAATTGGGATAACGAAACGCACGCAGCATAAAAGAAAGCGTGCTCAATTTCGCCGAAGAAGATTTATTCATGAATAGAGGCAATACCCCATAGTTATTCCCAGATGAAAAGCTTATGCGCTTGAGTCGCTGAGTCTATCTGTTTTTTTCAAGCAGGATAACGCGATAAAACAGTTTTGCTTCTATCATCATCACCACGGCAGTGGTTAACATAAGGCAAAGACCCGCTGCAAAGGTGGAAATAATCAGACAATGAATTTGCAGGGTGAAATAAATATCCGCCAAAATCAGAATCGAAGTGACTGTGAAAAAAAAGATACTGCCGTAGGTGAAAAGAACAGTGTTTTTCACCAAGGTAGCTCTCCGGAATAGATATTTGACTTGATCGGTCAAATTAGAAAATTTGTTCTGAAACCCCAATAAAAGCAAGGAGGAGCTGGAGATCATCATTGCGGGTGCTAGAATGTATTGGATTTCTTGAATCAGTTTTGCAATGTCCATGGATGATGCTTCTCTTTTTTGGATATTCAGTTTACAGATGTTAGAGGTGAGTGACAAGAGGGAGCATTAAGTTTATCAATGATTGGAAAGGCAGTGATAGAATACGCCCATGTCTAAGAAAAATATAGGATCAGAACAAACACAAAATGCCTGCCCTTTTGTGAGGTTTGGGAATGGCGATGAGATTATTGTTATCTTTCCGCCCATCAACGACTCCATTTTCACGATGAAGGATATCGCTCAATATGCCCAGCATCTTTTCAAGTCTCTGAGCCGGGATTACACGATTTACGTCATCGGAAGAAGACGAGATCTTCCGGTGGGATACGGCACAAGAGACATGGCCCGTGATTATGCGGAAACATTTGCGCTACTTTCTTTGGGGGCCGTGAATCTTATTGGCGTCTCCTTAGGCGGGATGATCGCGCAGCATTTTACTTACGACTATCCCCGCCATATCAAACGGCTGATTCTGATCGGTACCGCTCATCATATGGGACCCGAAGGACTTGAAATCGCACGGCGCTGGATTCCTTGGGCGCGGCGGAGCCTGTGGAAAGAAATCACGGAAGAAACAATTAATATCACTTTTCACGGAATGTACCGGCTCTTCCTGCAGATCTTAAAGCCCTTTTTGATCCGATATTATCTAAGACAATTAAAAAATACGGCAGACTTTATCATTTCCGGAGAGGCTGGAATCCTTCATGATTCAAGTCAGATCCTTGCATCTCTTGCACAGCCCGTGCTCATCCTTGGAGGGACTGCGGATCGTTTTTTCCCGGAATCCCTTTTTCATGAGATGGATCAAAAAATTCCAAACTGTCATTTATTGCTCGTCAAGGGCGCAAGGCATGGGGTGCTAGAACAGCATAAGAAGGCTTGTTTAGAAATGATCGGGAAGTTTTTGAAAAAATAATTCGTTTAAAAAAAAGGGGACAGGCTACTTTTCCAATCCCTACAACGGAAAAGCAGCCTGTCCCCTTTTTTCTTTTTTAGGACTAATACCGATAATTCTCAGGCTTGTAAGGACCTTCGGAAGAAATGCCAAGGTACTTGGCTTGTTTAGATGTCAGCTTCTCAAGTTTCACGCCGAGCTTATCTAAATGAAGCCGCGCAACTTCCTCATCCAGCTTTTTCGGAAGCACGTAGACACCCACTTTATACTTTTTGAAATTCTTGAAAAGCTCGATCTGCGCCAGCACCTGATTCGTAAAAGACGTACTCATCACAAACGACGGATGCCCCATCGCGCATCCAAGATTCACAAGACGTCCTTCGGCAAGAAGGATGATGGAATGTCCGTCTGGAAAAATATATTTATCGACCTGAGGCTTGATTTCGATTTTCTTGATACCGGGAATAGCCTGAAGTCCGGCCACATCAATCTCAATATCAAAATGCCCGATGTTGCAGACAATGGCCTGATCTTTCATCTTCTTCATGTGATTGACGGTAATGATGTCGCAAACGCCCGTGGCCGTGACAAAAATATCCCCGAGCGGAGCCATCTGATCCATCGTTTTTACATCAAACCCTTCCATGGCCGCCTGAAGTGCGCAGATCGGATCGATTTCCGTGACTACGACACGAGCGCCAAACCCACGCATGGATTGAACGCATCCTTTACCCACGTCGCCGTAGCCGCCAATGATCACCACTTTTCCAGCGACCATCACGCCAGTGGCGCGTTTGATGCCGTCGGCCAATGATTCGCGACAGCCGTAGAGATTATCAAATTTAGATTTGGTCACTGAGTCATTCACATTAAAGGCCGGGCATTTGAGCACGCCCTCATCCGCCATTTTTTGGAGTCCGTGAACACCGGTGGTCGTTTCCTCTGAAATTCCGCGCACGTCTTTTATTAAATGGAGATAACGCTTCTCATGCATCATTCGCGTCAAATCGCCGCCGTCATCAAGAATCATGTTCGGCCCTTTCCCGTCTGGCCAAACAATCGTCTGCTCCACGCACCAGTCATATTCCTTAAGCGTCTCCCCTTTCCAGGCAAACACGGGAATCCCCTTGGCTGCAATCGCCGCCGCCGCATGATCCTGCGTAGAGAAAATATTGCAGGAAGACCAGCGCACATCCGCGCCAAGCTCGAGTAACGTCTCAATCAACACCGCAGTTTGGATGGTCATATGAAGACAGCCGGCAACACGCGCACCCTTAAGCGGTTTTTCCTTGCCGTATTTTTTGCGCAGAGACATCAGGCCAGGCATTTCTTTTTCCGCAATGTCGATTTCTTTACGACCCCACTCGGCAAGAGAAAGATCTTTGACTTTAAAATCATCTTTTTTCGGCATACTGGCTCCGGTTTTAACTTTACGGGAAGAAATGGCTGTTGGCATTATCGAACGCCGGCTGTTTTGAGTTTGGGTTTGGCGGGCGCCAGCTTCAAAGTTTTTTGAAGACTCTCAACCATATCAAGACGTTCCCAGCTAAATTCATCACGTCCGAAATGGCCGTAAGCGGCCGTGGACTTGTAAATCGGTTTGAGAAGATCCAGTTTTTTGATGATGCCCTTGGGCGTGAAATCAAAATGTTTCCGGACCGCCTCCACAATCGCTTCACTCGGAACTTTATTGGTTCCGAATGTTTCAACACGGATCGAAACAGGCTCAGCCACTCCAATGGCGTAGGACACCTGAATTTCGCAGCGCTTGGCCGCGCCGCTGGCCACAATATTTTTCGCGGCGTAACGGGCAAAGTAACAGGCCGAGCGGTCAACTTTGGAGGGATCTTTACCGCTAAAGGCTCCGCCGCCGTGACGTCCGAAACCGCCGTAAGTATCCACAATAATTTTTCGTCCGGTAAGACCCGTATCGCCGTGCGGTCCGCCGATCTCAAAACGTCCGGTCGGATTCACGTAAATTTTTGTTTTATCGTCCATCAAATTCGCGGGAATCACTTTCGCAATCACAAGCTTTTTCAGATCTTTGGCAATTTGGGCTTGCGTGACTTCGGGACCGTGCTGAGTGCTGAGCACCACCGCGTCCACACGCACGGGTTTGTCGCCGTCATATTCCACCGTGACCTGGCTCTTGGCATCGGGCCGCAAATACGTCAGCTCTTTTTTCTTGCGAACTTCCGCCAGCTTCTGGACCAATTGATGCGCCAGCGTAATCGGAAGCGGCATGAGCTCCGGCGTTTCATCAGAGGCATAACCAAACATCATGCCCTGATCCCCGGCGCCGCCCGTATCCACGCCCATGGCGATATCCGGCGACTGCTGCTGGATAGCCGTCAAAATACCGCAGGTTTTATAATCAAAACCGTACGCTGCATCCGTATAACCGATTTCGCGCACGACTTGCCGGACAAGGCCCGGAATATCCACATAAGCAGAACTCGTAATTTCTCCGGCAACCATCACGGTTCCGGTCGTCACGAGGGTTTCGCAGGCAACGCGAGATTTAGGATCCTGGCGCAAAAAATCATCTAAAATGGCGTCCGAAATTTGATCGCACATTTTGTCCGGATGGCCTTCGCTAACCGATTCAGAGGTAAAAAAATGACGCTGATTCATGAGGGTTTCCTCTCTAATTTATTTTTTTGATAGACTTCATTGGCTTTCTGATAGGACTGGAGATCGCCGATATCAAACCAGCAACCCTTAAGGCTTACGGCATAAAGACGGTGAGTCTCGGCCAGCCACCGCATGTAATGTCCCGGCTGGTCAGGATTATGTCCGCCGCTCAGATACTTGTCAAGCAGAACACAGGTTTCCTTTGGAAGCCAATAAAGCCCGCAGGAAGCCATCGTCGTGGGCGGATCTTGCGGCTTTTCCAAAAATTGAGAAACCTGGCTATCCGGTCCGCAAAGCACAAGACCATACTGCTTTGCCAGTTCACGATTCTCCACATCGTACATCGCGATCGCAGGATAAGGCCGTTTGGTTTTTCCAAAGGTCACAAATGATTTCACATCAAAATCAAACAGATTATCTCCTGCCACCACCAAAAGATCTTCATTCTGAATTCCCTGAGACGTCAACGTAAACTGGAGATCGCCAACCGCACCCAAACGATTTTCATTGGTCGTAGTTCCGTCATCCACGACGCGAATAGGCCAGGGATAGCTGGCCGCGCTCGCCCAATCGCCAAAGGCTTCCGCAAAGCGGTGATTAGTCACCACGTAAATGCCATCGATGTCCTGCACCGGCTTTAAATAGTCTAAAATCCAGTCAAGGATAGCCCTGTCTTGAATCGGCAAAAGTGCTTTTGGACGATCTTTCGTTAAGGGATAAAGACGGGTGGCGTAGCCCGCACAAAGAAGAATAACTTTCATAATATGTTTTTATTGAGGTTGTCATTGCGAGTAAAGCGAAGCACAATCTAGAAAGATCGCCACGCCCTGTCCGCCACAATTCGTCGGACGGATGGGGCTTGCGATGACAATAATTGATTAATCCTCCACCAAATCTGGCGCAACGCGCTTCAATTCCTGGTTAATAAAAACGCGGATTTCTTCTCCGGTATGAAACTGAAGGGCTTTTTCTGCAATCAACTTCGCATCTTCATAATTGACCGAGCGGATTGATTTTTTGACTTTGGGAAGAATAAAAGGACTGACGCTGATTTCATCAATACCTAAACCTAAAAGCAGCATGGCAATGGCAGGATCACCGGCCATTTCCCCGCAGCATCCCACCCATTTTTTATGACGATGCCCGCTTTCCACCACTTGGCGAATCAGCTTTAAAATTGCAGGATGGGTGGGCTCATAAAGATAAGCAATCTTTTCATTCACACGGTCAACGGCCAGGGCGTATTGAATCAAATCATTAGTGCCGATCGAAAAAAAATCAACTTCCTTGGCCAAGATATCGCTGATCAGGGCCGCCGAGGGAATCTCGATCATCGCTCCAACTTCCATTTTGGGATCATACGCCAAGCCTTCTTTTTTTAATTCCTCCTGGCAATCCCTTAAAATCACATTGGCTTGTTTGAGTTCATTTAGATTGGAAATCATGGGATACATCACTTTAAAATTTCCGTGGGCACTCGCTCGCAAGATTGCCCGAAGCTGGACCTTGAAAATATCCACGCGCGTCAAACAAAAACGGATGGCGCGCCAGCCCAAAAAAGGATTCATTTCATTCGGAACTTCCAGCGAAGATAAAAATTTATCCCCGCCTAAATCCAGGGTCCGGACAATGACGGAGTGCCCCTTCATACTCTCAGCCACTTGCTTATAAGCCCGATATTGCTCATCTTCGGAAGGAAGATCCGTCCGGTTCATATAAAAATATTCCGTGCGGTAAAGTCCTATCCCGTCCCCGCCATGCGAATAAACAGAAGGAATCTCATCGTGAAATTCAATATTGGCAGCTAGGGAGATTCGTCGTCCGTCTTTGGTCTCAGCCGGAAGATCACGCAATTTATCAAGGGCCGTAATCTGTTCGGAAATCCGGTAGCCACGCTCCGTATATTCCTGAATAGTCGCGACATCCGGATTCAGAATGACTACGCCGTGAGTTCCATCTACAATCACGGTGTCCCCACTTTGAATCTTGAGAGTGGCCCCGTCAGTTCCTACTACCGCAGGAATTTCCATGGAGCGGCTGATGATTGCCATGTGAGAGGTGGGACCACCGACATCCGCGACAATCGCCAAGAGCTTGTTTTTATCCATCATCGCTGTCTCGGACGGCGAAAGATCGTGCGCAACAACAATTCGGTTTTCCGTAAGCTCAACGTGATCACGCTTCTCACCGCACAAATTACGAATCAGCCGCTTGCCAATATCCCGGATGTCAGAGATGCGTTCCCGGAGATACTCATCATCAATTTGAGCAAAGGCCGAAAAATAACGCTGCATGATGGTGGTGAACGCATATTCACAGCCAACCTTTTTGCCTTTGATGACAGAAATCACATCTTCAATCAAGGTGCGGTCTTCCAGAATCATCAAGTGGGCATTAAAAATATCCGAACTTTCGCGGCCGATCTGAGCGGAGATTTTTTTTCGGATTCCCATAATTTCAGCACGGGTCTGAATGAGTGCGTTTTCAAACCGCGCAATTTCTTTAGCAATATCAGCAACGGAAATTGTCCTGGCGGGAAAATTGAAGTGGTCTTCGCTGTGCAGGACATAAGCCTTACCAATGGCAACTCCGGGAGAAACGGGGATTCCCTTGAGTGTTTCCATGACTTAGACTTCTCCGAAATTACTTTCGATTAATTTTTCAATTTCAGCCATAGCAAGAGACGCATCGAACCCGCTGGTCCGGACAGTGATCGTTGAATCAACGCCAGCTGCAAGCATCATAATACCCATAATCGATTTCCCATCCACTTTCTGGCGCCCTTTCTGGACCTCAACATCGCTTTCAAACCGATTTGCTGTTTGCACAAAAAGAGAGGCGGGGCGGGCATGAAGACCCATCTTGGTCCGGATGATAAATTTTTTATCAATACAGTTTTTTTTTGCCCGGTTCGTCATATGCTTTTTTTATACCTGTTGTATCATGACCCTAAGCTACGCTTTTACAAGTTTTGCATTCTGGGAATGATGGTCAAAGATCAGACGCGCTAAACTTTCCGCATCGTGACGGATCTGATCATCTTCGAATTTGAGAAAACTGCCTTCAATCACCTGATATCCCTTGGCACGAATTTTTTCGAGGTCTAGAACTACGGATTCTGATCCCTGCTGTTTGTACTTAGCGCTCATCTCCTTGGAAATAGTCCCGACATTGGCAAAGCAGGTGTCCACAATGCGTGGGTCCGTATGCTCAATCAAGACACGCAAATGATCCCAGGCACTGTAATGGTCGGTTTCCCCAGGCTGAGTCATAACATTTAAAATCAGCACTTTGTGAGCATCCGATTTTAAAATAGCCTGATAGAGATCTTCAATCAAAAGATTGGGAAGAATACTGGTATAAAGGCTGCCAGGGCCCATAATAATTAACTCCGCATTTTCAATCGCGTCCACCGCCTCCGGATGGGCACGACAATTACTTGGCTTAAGACGAATATTTTTAAGCGGTTTGTGAGCATCCGTAATATGGGTTTCCCCTTCGCGGATCATGCCGTCCATAAATTCGCCCAAAAGCGTCACCTTTTCCAGCGTGGATGGAATCACCCGGCCACGGATCGCAAGCACTTTGCTTGATTCGGCAATTGCCTTTTCAAAATCACCCGTCACTTTGGAAAGTGCTGTAATAAAAAGATTGCCGAAACTATGTCCTTTTAAGCCCTCCCCATCTTCAAACCGATATTGAAAAAGATCCCGGATAAGCGGTCCGGCATCCGCCAGAGCCACAAGACAGTTGCGGATATCACCCGGAGGAATCATATCCATTTCATCCCGAAGCCTTCCCGAGCTTCCCCCCGTATCCGTAACGGTCACAATCGCCGTCACATTGCTCGTGAAATATTTGATGCCCCCAAGAAGCGTACTCAACCCCGTTCCCCCGCCAATCGCGACTACCCGGGGCCCCCGGAGCAGGGTTTCTGTCTGCCGGCGCTGATACACAATATCCACAAGAGGATCATCACGATGCGCAGGCATCAAAGCCCTAACAAAAATACGGACCATGTTTTTCACCGCCGTATAGATAAGAAATACCCCAAAAATTAAAATGGCTGTCGCTAGGGATGCCAGCAAAATGCTATGCTGAGAAATTGTTTTGATAGACGACAAAGCAACCACAGCAATCAGCCCCAGGCCAAAAACGCATAAACTGATCCAACGTTTAATCCCGAGCCCAGGATAGAGCCACTTAAAAAACTGCATGAATCGTTAACCCTCTTCCCTTATTGTTTTTTTTCTTCTTCACGGCGAATGAGTTCAAAAACCTCATCCGTTGTTTTACACTGGCGTATCTGCTGGCAGAAATAAGCATCCCGAAGAATCCTTGAAATCTGAGCCAAAGCCTTGAGATGGGGTCCCGCAGAATCCTTCGGAGCCACCAAAAGAAAAAGAATATGAACTTGTTCCCCATCTAGCGCTTCGAAGTTAACACCCTTGGAACTAATAGCGAGAACAGCGACAAGCTCTTTGACGCGGTCCGTTTTACCGTGAGGAATCGCAATGCCTTGACCAATACCGGTCGACCCCAAGCCTTCGCGTTCTAACAAGGTTTTGACGATATCTTTTTTATCGCCAAGATCCTTGACGCTGGCCAGCAAATCGACAAGCTCTTCAATGGCGCCTTCTTTCTCAATGGATTGAAAGCCCAGCTTGATTCCCTTTTTTTCTAAAAACTCCGTAATCTTCATTACCCTTCTCCTCCAATTCCAGCAGTTACTGTTGATATTTTAAAACTAAAACGAACAGATCCTTCGGCTCCGCCTCAGGATGCCCCCTGAAAATCAGGTGTCACATTTCGAGAAGCCCGTGATGACCATCCTCCCGTTTATAAATAAGGTTGGTTCTTTCGGACTGGCTATTATAGAAAACAAAAAAAGGTTCTGCTGAGGATTGAAGGAAGCTGCTGGCCTCGTGCTTGGACATGGGCTTCGCGGGTGCGGACCCCGCAGGAATGATGGCCGGACGATCCTCTTTTTTAGCACGGCTTTTGGCCGCAATCACTTCGGCAACGCCTTTAATTTCCTTGGCATTCGGCACGCGATGATCCTTGATTTTTTCGCGGTATTTCTTAAGCTGCTTTTCCACTTTTCCAAAAGCCTGATCAATCGCGCTGAAAACATTCTCCTTGCTCTTCCCCAGCCCGAAAGCCTTAAGGTGTTTAGCGAGTAACGTAATCTCCGCCTCAAAAAAGTATTTCTGCTTTTTTAAAACGACATGTGATTCGACCAGTTTGGAGGCAAACTTCTCATACCTAGAAAGCTTTTCCTCCAAATGCTGTCGCATCCCTGCTGTGACTGTCATCTTATGGCCTGTCATTCGAATATGCATCGTTTGATCTCCTTTAAAAACACCCTTGTCATTCTGAGGCCAGAGGCCGAAGAATCTCCGGAGAGATCCTTCGCTTCGCTCAGGATGACATTGGTTTTGTTAGGCTCTCTTCTAAACTAGTGTGAATTTTTCCCCTAAATAAATCTCTCGGGCCTTGGGGTCGGAGGCTAAATATTCAGAGGTTCCCGAGACTTCAATTTTTCCATCACACAAAATGTAGGCTCGGTCCGTAATCGCGAGCGTCTCCCGCACACTGTGGTCCGTCAAAAGAATGCTCAGACCTTGTTTTTTAAGTTTCTGCAGAATCTTCTGCACTTCGAAAACGGCGATCGGGTCCACCCCGCTGAAAGGCTCATCGAGAAGAATAAGGGAAGGATTCGTCACAAGCGCGCGCGTAATTTCAAGACGCCGGCGCTCTCCTCCCGACAGTGTATACGCTTTATTTTTGGCCAAATAAGCGATATCGAGTTCATTCAAAAGCTGTTCGAGGCGCTTCTCCCGTTCCGCTTGAGAAATTTCAAGAGTTTCTAAAACAGCCATGACATTTTCTTCAACCGTCAGCTTCCTAAAAACGGAAGGTTCTTGGGATAAGTAACCGATCCCGAGCCTCGCGCGCTTGTACATCGGAAGATGGGTAATATCTTCCCCGCGGAAATAAATGCTCCCCGAATCCGGCTGAATCACACCTACCACCATATAAAAACTAGTGGTTTTCCCGGCTCCATTAGGGCCAAGCAGCCCCACGATTTCACCGCGCGCCACATTAATGCTGACCTGGTTCACCACGGTCCGGTCTTTGTAACTTTTGACAAGCTGTTTGGTTTCGATAAGATGCATTAGATAAATACGTCCTCTTTTTTCAGGTTAGTATTGTCATAATAAAGCGCTTCGGTGTCGCCGCCTAAAATGACGCGTCCTTCATCCGCCAAATAGATCACACTATCGCTGTAGGTTTTATTGCCATCCGGATTTTCAATCACCACATTATGGAGCGCCACAATCTTTGCCACATGTCGGCTGATTTTATTGTAGTAAACGTCCATGAGATCGGCGTGGAGAATGCCGCGCTCATCCTTCGCCACCACATTTTTCTGGAAGTGGGCGATATTTTTTTCATAATCAATGACAAGCGTCCCGTCACAGGTAATCATCGTCGGCTGCTTGGATTTATCCTGCATATCCTGAATCACCACGGTCACATTTTTTTTGAATTGAACTTTCTTAAGATTGGTATCGCCCGAAGCACCCAAGCCTTCAATGTTAATATTGTCTTTTTTAACTTCAGTATTCAAATCCGTTTCCATGGTTTTGCTTGAGGGATGAATCGTCAACTGTTCTGTTAAAAGGCGAGTCCCATTATCCGTAGTCGCCACCACATTTTTCTCCAAATCCACTTTATTGACAGTCTTATAGTATTTACCTTTATCCGAAGTGATCGTTACCGCCGCTTCCTCCGCATACGCTTTGGCCATCACATTAGAGAGAAGCACGACCTGATCCAGAAGATTAGCGGAATCACCTTCGATTTCGATTTCCTTAGCACCGGAGGGGCTATATTTGGTAAAAGAAAACACATGAATTTTATGATCCTCATCATTCTGAGGCCTGGCTGCGGTCTGTTTGGAAACCTGATGGTTGACAAAAAAAATCTGCAGCTTCACGATACCAAAATAAATTACCACGAATGCGAGTGAGGCTAAAAAAACGCGTCTCATAAACGATTAAGTTCCTTGTCCCTTAAAGTCAGATTGCTTCGGTCATTTCATTTCCTCGCACTCATTGCGAGAAGCGCTTTCCAGCGACGAAGCAATCCCTGTTTCATTTTTTTCCGGCCTGGTTTTCCAACGGTCATGCATCCATCCCCATTGATCAGGATATTTCCGGATGATCTCTTCACATTGCGTCATCCACATCCTGGTATATTTTTCAACGGCGCCTTTCCGGTCCGGATCCTCCGAAGGACGCAGGACACCGCCAAACACGAACCGGTAACGCGTCCGGTTTTCCCGAACTAAAAAATTAATTAAAATTGGCGCCTTCGCAGCCATCGCCAAACGAACTGGCGCAAGGGGCGTATAAGCCGGAATGCCGAAAAATGGAACAAAAATTCCGCGAATCCTTTCAATATCCTGATCCGGCAGAATCCCCATGACTTCATTTTGAGCCAATCGTTTTAACATCTCACGGCTTGAGATGTCACGATAAATCGTTTGAATCCCGACCTGGCTCCTTAAATCGACAATCCACTGATTAAACGGCTCGTAATAAATCCTGCGCGCAACCGCTCTTCCGGGATATCCGTTAAGCCCCAGGACTCCACCCGCAAGCTCCCAGTTCCCGATATGCGCGGAAACAAAAATAACTCCCCGACCTTCGCTCAAAAGCTGTTCATACGTTTCCAGCACATTGCCGACGTCCACCCGATCCAGAACCTTTTCCTGATTCCAGAAAGGAAACTGCAGGATCTCTCCCGCGGTCATGGCAAAATTCTGAAAAACCCCGCGCGCAATTCTCCGGATTTCCGCCTCGGATTTTTCTTTACCGAAGGCACGCCTCAAATTTTCAAGCGTCTTGTTTCGCTGCCGGTAAACGATGTAATAAACAGCGGTCCCGATCCACGAAGCAAAAATCAGCATCCCATTCCTGGGAAGCCTGCCGAACAGGGCCGCCGCTCCCCGCGCTAAAAGATAAAGCGGAAAACGGTACCATCTTTGCTTGGCCACTAGACGAAACCTGCCTTGAGTAAGTCCTGAATATCTAGAAGCCCCACAGCTTTTCCCCGCTTATCCACCACGGGAAGCTCGTCGATTTTTCGGGACTTGATCACATTCAGTGCTTCCGAAGCAAGCCTCTCTTCATGAATCGTTACCGGACGCAGTGTTGCGTGACGTCCCACGGATTCTTCCAGAATATGCGCGCCATTTGTCCGAAGCTGGCGGCGCAAATCACCGTCCGTAAAAATTCCAAGTAATTTGCCTTGAGCATTCACCACACTGCAGCTTCCGGCACGCGAAGAGGTAATGGCCAAAAGCGCCTGACGAATGGTTGTTTCTTTTTTGACCAGTGGGTGATCTTTGCCGGTTCTCATGATGTCTTTTACTTTGAGTAATTTCCGTCCCAAACTTCCGCCGGGATGAAGCGTTGCGAAATCCTCTTCTTTAAATCCTTTTTTTATGAGAAGGGAAAGGGCTAAGGCGTCTCCCATCGCAAGAGATGCTGTGGTCGAGGCAGACGGAGCAAGGTTGAGCGGGCAAGCTTCCCGTGTTACGCCAAGATCCAGAATAAGATCTGCCCGCTTCGCAAGCGTCGAGCGGCGGTTACTTGTCATAGCGATCAGAGGCACGCGGGTTTTCTTAATCCCTTCCACCAATTTTAAAATTTCATCGGTCTCACCGCTTTGCGAGATCGCAATCATCACGTCGCGCGCGGTGACCATTCCCAAATCCCCGTGAAGCGCTTCGGCCGGATGAAGAAAGTGGCTGGGAGTTCCCGTAGAAGCAAGTGTCGCGGCAATTTTTCGCGCAATAAATCCAGGCTTGCCCATGCCCGTAATAATCACTCGTCCTTCACACTGACACATCAAATCCACCGCAAGTAGAAATTCTTTTCCCATGCGCTTTTTCATGGCCATAATGGCCTGGGCTTCGATATCAAGGATCTGTTTTGCGGTCTTTAAAATGTCCTGGTTCATACCAGAATTTCTTTTTTCGTCATGACCTGCTTCAGCTCAATCAAAATCTCCAGCAGATCTTTGAGTTTGCTCAGAGCAAGATTGTTGGGACCATCCGAAAGAGCCTCTTTGGGATTTTCGTGAACTTCCATAAACACCGCATCGGCTCCAGCGACAATTCCGCAACGGGATAAGACCGGAATAAATTCAGCCATTCCGCCGGAGACGCTTCCTTGCCCACCTGGCAGCTGAACAGAATGCGTCGCGTCAAAAACTACAGGGAAACCAAAACCACGCATCACCGGGATGGAACGAAAATCACTCACCAGATTACGATAGCCGAACGAGGCGCCGCGTTCGGTCAAAAGAATTTTTTCAGTCCCAGCTTCTTTTAGCTTTTGCACAATATTTTCCGCGTCCCAGGGAGAAAGGAACTGCCCCTTTTTCACATTCACCACTTTACCGGTTTGAGCCGCTGCCAAAAGAAGATCCGTCTGGCGACAGAGAAAAGCCGGAATCTGCAGAATATCTAAAACTTCTCCAGCAGGCTTCGCATCTTCGCAGGAATGAATATCGCTTAACACCGGCAGGTCGAATTCCTTTTTCACCTTCGCAAGAATCGCCAGGCCTTTTTTGATTCCGGGCCCGCGAAAGGATTGATGGGACGAGCGATTGGCTTTATCGTAACTGGCTTTAAAAACATAGGGCAGATTTAAATCCCGGGCAATCTTTGCGATTTTTTCCGCGTGACGAAGCGTGCTTTCTTCGCTTTCGATGACGCAGGGCCCACCGATAAAAACAAATTTCTGCGGGTCTCCAAAAACAACATCGCGGGAAACTGGTACTAATTTTACGGTCATGGATTTTTCCCTTCTTCGGCCGTTCCGTTTTCAGGATGAGTAACCCCGTTTTCCTGATAACGGATCGCAGCGCTAACAAACTCTCGGAAAAGCGGGTGCGCTTTATCCGGTTTGGATTTGAATTCCGGATGATACTGAACGGCGAGAAACCAGGGATGATCCTCCAGTTCGATCATTTCCACCAGCTTTCCGTTTGGAGACAGCCCGGAAAACTTCATGCCACCCTTCTGAAAATCCTCGCGATATTTATTATTGAATTCATAACGATGCCGATGACGCTCGCTGATCTCCTGGCTCTTGTAAGCTTCATACGCTTGGGTGTTTTTCTTCACGTGACAAGGGAACGCGCCAAGCCGCATCGTGCCGCCCAAATTTTCAACCCCTTCCTGTTCCTCTAAAAGATTGATCACCGGATACGGTGTCTTTTTATTAAATTCCGAAGAGTTAGCACCCTTCCATTCAAGCACATTGCGCGCAAACTCAATCGCGGCACACTGCATGCCGAGACAAATCCCAAAAAAAGGAATTTTGTGTGTTCTCGCGTATTCAATCGCTTCCAGTTTCCCTTCAATGCCGCGCATCCCGAATCCTCCGGGGACTAAAATCCCCGAAACTCCTTTAAAAATACGGTCTTCTTTGGCCTTGGTGATATGTTCCGAATTTACTTTTTTAAACACCACCGCGGAGTCATTAGCAATGCCCGCATGATGAAGGGATTCATATATGGATTTATAGGCATCCTGAAGATCAATGTATTTCCCCACAATCGCAATACGCACGGTTTTTTTAGGATTCAGCGCCTTATCCACCACTTCTTTTTTCCAAAGATGAAGACTTCCGGAACGGCACTCGATTTTAAGAAAACGGCAGATCACTTCGTCAATCTTTTGTTCTTTGAATCGAATCGGGACTTCATAAATAGATTTCACATCACGCGCTTCGATCACAGCATTTTCATCCACATTGCAGAAAAGAGCGATCTTCTGTTTGATTGCTTTTGAAATTTTCTTTTCCGTGCGGCAGACCAGGATATCCGGCTGAATTCCGATTTCACGTAAAGTCCCGACGCTGTGCTGTGTGGGTTTGGTCTTCAGTTCCGCAGCCGCTTTGATATAAGGGACAAGCGTCAGATGAACAAAAATGCAATTTTCCCGGCCGACTTCGTGCCGAAACTGCCGCGCCGCTTCAAGGAAAGGAAGCGATTCAATATCACCCACCGTGCCTCCGATTTCCGAAAGAACAACGTCAACACGCTTACCGCGGGAGACAGCACGAATACGCTCTTTGATTGCATCCGTAATATGGGGAACCACCTGCACCGTAGATCCAAGAAACTCGCCTTTACGTTCTTTGGAAATGACCTCGTTATAAATCTGACCCGTGGTAACGTTGTTAGCGCGCGTAGCCACGGTCTGCGTATACCTCTCATAATGACCCAGATCCAGATCCGTTTCCGCGCCATCATCCGTAACATAAACCTCGCCGTGCTGGTAAGGATTCATGGTCCCAGGATCCACATTGATATAAGGATCAAGCTTTTGCAAGGTCACTTTCAACCCAATCGTTTCTAAAATACGTCCGATGGAAGCGCAGGCAATCCCTTTTCCCAAAGACGAAACGACTCCGCCCGTAATAAAAATATATTTAGGCATAAATTCTCATCCTCATGAACATGATTGTTTCAAAAAAGTTTTGATTTTAGATTCTACAAATTCCAGATCCTGAGCCGTATCCACGCTCCAGGAATCATGCAAGGTTTCAATGACACGGATGGAATAGCCCTGCTCCAGAATGCGGAGCTGTTCTAGTTTCTCGCAAGCTTCCAAAGTTCCAGGATTCCACGTCACGTATTTTAAGAGAAAATCTTTTTGATACCCATAAATCCCAAGATGCTTGAGAAATATTTTGGAACCTTCATCAACATCCCGGTAATAAGGAATCGGAGAGCGGGAAAAATAAAGCGCGTTTCCCTTGGCATCGCAAATCACCTTCACGACATTGGGATTTTCATAATCTTCGGCTTCACTGCGGCGTACGGCCAGAGTGGCCACTTGAATGGAAGGTTCGCGGCGGAAAGCCTCCGCCAGCTGATCAATGCTCTCAGAAGAAATCGTGGGTTCGTCGCCCTGAATATTAATAAAAACATCGGCTTGATGATTGCGCGCGATTTCCGCAACCCGTGAACTTCCGTTCGGATGATCCGGATTCGTCATCACCGCCTTACCCCCAGCCGCCTGAATGCATTCCACAATGCGCTTATCATCACATGCCACAATCACTTCGTCTAATTTTTTGGCCTGACGAACACGTTCCCAAACATGCTCGATCATCGGTTTGCCTGCAATGGGCGCCAAGACCTTTTCACGAAGTCTTGTCGATCCAATTCTCGCGGGTATCACTCCGATAATTTTCATAATTCCTTCACGATGCTGTAACCACAGCTTTGAGTTCTTCGGGAGAAATCGTGGCTGTCCCCAGTTTTCCAACCACAATCCCCGCCGCTAAATTAGAAAGAATCGCCGCCTCTTTCATCTTGGCCCCGGCAGCAAGCGCCAGCGCAAGCACCGAAATGACTGTATCTCCAGCGCCAGAAACATCAAACACTTCGCGCGCTGCCGTTGGAATTTCTGTAACCTTTCCGTCTTTTTCAAAAAGCGCCATACCGTCTTCTCCCAGAGTCATAAGGACCGAGTCGCACTTCAAACCTTTGACCAAGGCCTTTCCGGTGTGGTGCGCATCCGAACGATGCTCAAGGCGCAAACTTTCAGCTCCCGCAAAAGCTTCTTTACGATTCGGAGTAATCACGGTCACGCCCACATAAAAGGGAAAATTCTTTTCCTTGGGATCCACCAAAATGGGTTTCTTGCATTGCTTCGCAAGACGAATAATCGTTTTGAGGAATGCTTCTTCGATCACGCCCTTGCCATAATCTTCAATAATCACCACATCCACCGAACGAATCCGCTCTTTGATAAATTTCAGCATCGCGGCATGAGACAACGGTGAAATACCACCCACCTTTTCCCGGTCAAAACGCACCACTTGCTGAGAATGAGCAATAATACGGGTCTTCACGCTGGTGGGACGTCCCGCTTCATAGACAATCCCTCCGGTCTCAATTTTTTCACGGCCAATCACTTTGCGAAGCATCCGGCCTTCCCGATCGCGCCCCAGAACTCCGCAGGGAATCACCGCCCCGCCAAGCTGATGGATATTGTGCGCCACATTCAAGGAACCTCCGAGCATAAAGTTTTCCTTCTGAACATGCACCACAGGGACCGGGGCTTCCGGTGAAATCCGTTCTACATTTCCCCAAATAAACTGATCCAGAATAAAATCACCGATCACCAGAATCCGGGCGCGGCGAAAAGCAGGAATAAGGGATAAATAATAGCGCTTTTGCACATCACTCAGGGAAATAGCCTTCCCTGGCTTGATTCGAGTCATTTTGAATCTAACCTGTTTGTTTTGAAGATGTTATGTTGATTCGTAAAAAAACTTCTACAGTGTAACACCGCTCAGAGGGGCGTTCAACCCAAATCTCAGCCGGGGAATCCCCCTCTTTTCTATTGAGGAGAAGGCGGGATGATCTCTTTCATTACGCTGCATGAGCGACGTGCTCATATTTCTTGAGGGAAGAAATAAAACCGTTCATATCAAATCCTACTTTCCCCTGGTCAAGCCGGATGCCGGGAACCAGGAAGCTGAAATGGGGATGGTTTTGGATAAAGTCCGTGAGGCTTTTTTGGTCCTTTAGGATTTCCTTGCGCTCTTCGGGTTTCAAAAGCGAGAAAAGAGTCAGGATCGCTAGAGACGCTTTATAGTAAGGCCTCTTCAATTTCTCAGGCAGCATGCGCGCATTCGCCGCCATGGCCATCATATCGTCCGGAACATTCACCCAGCCAAGATCCTGCGTGTTCCACGCCGCGGGGTTTTCAAATCCCTTTTGTAGGATTTTTCCAAAATCAACGCGGTCTCCCGCCTTCATCATGGCCGTCATCAGACGGATGCCCTTCCAATCCGCCTTCTTCACCGTTTGTCCTTTTTCATGCAGGATATAAAGCAGTTTCAGAAGCCCCGACATTTCCTGACGAATAATATCCGTGACAAGCGCCTGATCGAAAGAGTCATAATTCAAAAATAATGAAAGCCCGCCCTGAGAATTGTTTTGGGTAAGATCCTGAAACCCTCGGGAAAGTTTCTGATCAAAGTCTGTCAAGGACGCCTCAGAAATATAAACCGTCTCTTTTGTTATTTTAATACGTTCGACCAAAAGGTCACCCCAAGCCAGGCTGCGAATATCGGTGACAAGGAAAAGCATAAGATTCTTCGAATTTTTTTCTGTGAGCCAGCCTTTCAAGGTCCAATGGTCAAGCAGCGTTTCTAAATTCCTTTCAAATTTTTCAGAAAGCACTTCTCTGACGGGATGATCAGAATTTCTCAGAGGACTCATCACAATATCAATATCGCGGTCCATAGTTTGGCGGATTTCTGCGCGAGCGAGTTCGGTCGTGCGTACTACGTTCCGCGGACTTCGTACACCTTCCAGCCATAATGGTTTGCCGGAAAAAGTTCCCTCGGGCATAGAGGGTTTTGTTTTCCTTTCTTTTTCAAGCCTGGCCTGTTTGTTTAGAAAAGAAGTGGCTTCGTCAATCTGCTGGATAATTTTATCTTCATCCGTGATCTCACGCTTATTCAAAAGACTGCGGATGGATTGGAAACGCTCGGATTTTTGTTTCAGGGTAAAATAGTTGCCTGCAGAAAGCGTCTGAAAATACATCACTAATTTTTTTAGAAATGGATCTTCATAGGTTGGTTCGAGTTCCGTAGCTTTTTTTACCGTGTTCATGATTGTGCGGCGGCCGCTCTCGCGAAGAAGAAAAATTCCCAACGCTTGACCAAGGCTATTTCCTGCCAATTTCGCTTCAAATTTATATTCACCACTTTCTTCCATTTTTGATAGTGCATCCAGAATCGGCTGGACCATCTTGGAAAGTTCCATATCTTCGGTGCGTTCTGCAATTCTTGACAAGGCCCAACCAAAGCTATTTCTTGCTGAATTATCGACTGCATTATTCCCTTTCACTTTTGATAACCCATCCAGAATCGGCTGGACTATCTTGGAAAGCTCTATCACGTCAATGCGTTCAGCGATTCTTGTCAAAACCCATCCAAAACTTCTTCTTGCGGTGTTTGCCGCTTTCGTATTTCCTTTCACTTTTAACAGCTCATCTAAAACTGGCTGCAGCATTCCGGAAAGTTCCTTAACCTCAATTTGTTTTGCGATTTCTTCCAACTCGATTCCAATCCTTGATCTTCTCTCATTCGCTCCATCTGTATTTCCTTCAAACGATTGGAGTTCACCGAACAATCGTTTCATTTCCGAAACGTCATCGGTTCTTACTTCAGAACGCCTGCCCGCCAACGCTTTAGTGGCGGGGTGTGCACCCGTCACGGCGGGTAAACCGGTAACTTCCCCCAGCCAAAGCGCGCCTGGATCTTCTGGAAGCTTGGGCCGGGTTTCTTTTTCTGCTTTTGATTCCTCTTTCAAACGGCCTTGTTTGTTCAGGCTTTCAGTTTCCTGCCGGATGTTTTGGAGGAAATCCTCTTCTTCGATAAGACCATCTTTCAATTTGTGAAGCAGTCCGCGGATCATACCCAGGCCCTTCGCTCCTGAACTAACCTGGGCAGAAATTAAAGCTTCGACCGCTTTCGGAAGTTCATCTGTCTCGGAAAAAGTTTTTGGGTAGCCCGATTCACGGACCAAGGCGATAGCCAGAATATCCGGCACAAGAGTCATTTCATCCGGCGTCATGCCTGCAGCCGTTTTTTCCGTAATCTCAATGAGCCTTCCAAGATGCTCAGGCGGAATCGTACTCGCTATTTCGATCAGAAATTTGACGGGATAAGTCACGAGAAAGGCCGGAGACCTGGCATCGGCTTGAATCCGGGTGATTTCTTCGTGAATAATTTCCAGAAATTCCGGGATGTTTTTCCCGGCATTGCGCGCAATATCCAGAGCAATCAGGGTTAGGGAAACATTGACTCTGGGATTTGCCAAGGCCTTGCTTGTAAATTCTTTCATACCTTCGACAAGCTGGATGCGAAACGCCTTCACCGCTTCGTTTTCCGGCTTGGAACGCACTTCCGCGCGGGATTGCACCCATAAATCATCCGGATTTTTTAATTCGGGAAAAGAAGGCGCGGCTTTGGTCCTGGTGTTCTCGGCAAATATTTTTGGCATGCTGGACCGCATTTGCTGGATAGCCGCAATCAAGTCGTCATCATTCATTCCATCTTTTCCCATCAAACCACGAAGCGTTGCAAGCTTAGGATCCTGTTTTATCCAGTACGGCTCAATCGTATTGTCCTCTTTGTCCTTATCCGCTGAAATCACAGGAAAGTCCGTCAAATAGGCTTGCGTTTCTTCCACAAGTTTCGGCAGGACACGTTCATCCACGGCACTGCCGGATTGCCGGATAAGGACCTCCGCCAGCCCGCCGGCAACGGCTTGACGCACTTCCACTTTAAAAGGATCCGCGGTTTTGAGGGTGCGGAGTTCTTCCAGCAATAAAGCGTCCATCCCTTCAAGATCCTCTCTGCTTACGCGCCGGACAATAAGTTTCATGAACTTGCTGATTCTTTCTGTACGTTCTTTTTCATCCGAAAAAACCATCGTCATAAGTTTCGATCGTGAATAAGATGCCCGGACATGATTCATGGAAATCAAAAAGGGAAACATTGCCTTGAGTTCTGAAGAAGTCATTTTGGGGATGGCCCGTTCATAAAGCTCTTCGATGGTTTGGCGGATCTTGTGAAAATCCGAATCACCCTTTATTTCTCCGAAACGTTGCTTAAGAAAGTCAAGAATCGAAAGAAGATCGCTCAAAGGAATCTTGTCAAATAGCCCTTTTAAAACATCCTTATCCTCTTCAATGTTGCCGTGGATCGCCGACCCGCCGAGCCCCATTTTCATCAAGGAGTTAAGTTGATATTTAAAAAGCCGGATGTTTTTCTCTGCCTCTTCCTTTTGTTTTTTAGAAATGCGCATCTCCGAACGAAAATCCCTCTGCCCTGCCTGCCAACCACCCTTTTGGGCGGTCCTGACAAGTGATTGGCGGGCGGGCTTTGGGATTAAAGAAACGTCGTGCGCACTTCGTAATTCGCCGTTCGTTCCTGACGATGTACGAAGTGCGAAATACGAAGAGCGATTTCCACTTCTCACTTCTGCACGTATCCGTTGAACAAGACTGACCGGATTCAAAAGCCAAAAAGCTCCGGGGTTTCCAAGAGGATTTTCTGGATTTTGACGCAGGGTTTTTGCTTTAACTCTCTCGATCTCATCCTGATAGCGGAGTTTCATGCTTCTTGTGTCGCGGCGGATATTTATTTCCACGACTTCATCCGGCAATTCCCTCTTTTTCAGCAGCGTTCGAAGATCACCCAAATTTCCGTATTTTAAAAATAAGGGCTCACCGGTTTCCGATTCTTGTCCAAAATAAGCTTCTAAAACAGAATAAAGGGTGCCGTTATCCGTAAATTTCTGATGGCGTCGTCCGGCTGCTCGTAAAAGCATCGTTGGCATAGCACGAAGAGTAAAAAAACGCACCCACCTGCCGCCGGAACGATCATTTGGAGTTACTTTTTTTTTGAATACCTGAAGAAAAAGATCGATGGCTGGTTGAAATTGATCGGGAAGCACTTTGACACTTATTTCATGACAACTGCTGGCCAAATATCGCATCAAGCGATTGGTATATAACGTTTCCGGATCATGGGCATCCCAGTCAGGAACGCTTGCCAGAGCACTTTGAATGACTTTAAATACTTTATGCAATTGGGCTGAAGGAATGCGTGCCACGATGACATTAAATGCATTTCCTATTTCCTGAATGACATACATGCCGCCATCGACCTTCCATTCATCTTTCACCGCGACATAAGGCTGAAGGATCTCCAAAACTTCCGGCAAATCTTTGATCTTGATAGCCGCTGCAATTTCTCGTAAATATACTCCCACTTCTTCTTTTTTAAATTTTTCTACCTCCGTATTTTTTGCTAGAAATTTCTTCTTTAGTTGCTCAGCCAGCTTTAAAATTTCAAGTTCAACTTCGTAACCTCTGGATACACTGCCAAACGCCGCTTCCCTTAATTCAGCCCGCTGTATCGCGGCAGGGACAGACCCCGGCACCCCTTGCGCCCAAAAATCTCGGCTGGATCTGGATGCGCCGAAGCCGGATTCAGAATCGGGAGGAGCTTGCAATCGATTCTGGCGTTCACTGGCTTCAAGTTCCAAGTGATGAATATCGCGCTCTTCCTGATTTAAAGCCAAGATCAAATCTCCATCTTCCAGATCGCGTTTGGCCAGGAGGGCCTTGATATTGGGTAATTTTTGATATTTAAGAAAAAGCGGAGTGGGGTGTTTACCTAACATCTCCGGCGTGATGGCCCACTCTCTTTCCCCAAGCGTTTGGATTAAGGCATCGAAGATTTGATGCTTTGTTTCTTTTCGAAGTTCACGGCCGGAATTAAACAGCAGAGCCATCGCCAGAGAACGGGTATCAATGGTGCGATAATCCATATTCTGATACTGCGCCACCGCCGCCAAATCCCCCAGCAAAAATCGAATAAAATCCTTAAAAAGGGAGAACGCTGTTTTCCAAAACGAATGAAACTGCAGATGGAGAAAAAACAACGAAGCGTTCCAAGCCAATTTCCTGAAAAATCCGGAGGGAATATTACGGAAAAGAACCGCATCTAAAAGATGTTTCTCCATCCCTTCATAAAACCAACTGTGGAGTTCACGGCGAGCTTCTTGCGTCCTGCGTTCTGTGTAACCCGCGCTGCGTTGATTTTTAGACGCATGACGCACTTCGGAACGTCGTGCACCGGCTAACCGGTTTACCGGTTCCCCTGCCGTGGCGGGTTCACCCGTTAACCCACTTTGCAACCACAAATCACGCGGATCAGAGGAACCGGACTGAATATCTGGCCCCGCATCTCCTTTTTCGTTTTCAAGCCTGGCACGCTTTGCCATCGAGTTTGTTTCCTGATTAATGATAGGTATCAATGCTTCTTCCGTAAATTTGCTCGATTGCAACAGTGTCCGGAGGGTTTCAAAATTTCTGTTTTTTGTGAAGAGATTTCCTGTTGCATTGCTTTTGGAATAGTAACCGGAAACCGCATTCGCCAAATCTTTATTGGTAGCCGAATATCCGGCTTCACGAAGCGAGGCAATGGTAAGAACATGGATTCCCCTTAGATCTGAGAATGATGAAGGCTCTTGTTTAGGACAAAGCTGTTGAATGAATACGATCACAGCCCTCAAATAAAGGGCATCGATTCGTCGAGTGATCGGCATCAAAGAGCGAAGATCTATGAGTGGATTCGCAGCTTGTTTTTGATAATAGATTAGAATTTTTGGCAGATATTTCGGGGCAATCTTTTCCGCGATTTCTCCAAGGGTAAAAGCTAAATAAGTCTGGATCGCTCGATTAGATTCAACCGATAATTTCTCCGCGGGAAATAGGTTTTCAAGACGGCTGAAAAATTCAGGAAGATGCTCCTCCGAAACTTGTTTGACAAGTTCAGAGATCCACTGCATCGCTTTTTGCTGGACAATCTCGGAGCAATTTTTCCGAAGCTCATCCGATGGAAGGAATGATGCTTCCAGAATAAAATCATTTAGAAATATCCAAAATTTTCTCCATGGCAACGCTTTAAAAAAATCATATTCCTTTGCAGGGTCAAGTCCAAAGCAAAATCCGAGGAATCTTATCCGGGATTTTAATTCAGCTTCCTGCTGTTCTTGTCGAATTTGCTGAAATTGTTTTTTCATCACAAAAAATAACTTTTGCAGGCCGCGCTTGTTTATTTTTTTATCATGGCTCAAAAGCATACCCTCGATAAAATCATTCGATGCTCTCTGTTGATCTTTCTCGGACAAGACGGGGATTTGTTCTTTACGAAGGATCTCAAAGAGTTCGTAAAGTCTATCCTGATCGGAGAACTGCAGATAAGACACTAGTTGAGAAAATAAAAGATCCCGAAAAGGTACCGGGCCGTTCATCGCCTCCTGGTATTGTTCAAAAGCCTGCCGGAAAACTTCCGCGTAGTCAGGCGTAAGCCTCCATTCCAGTGTCACGAGAGGCCGGAGGAAAAACAGTTCCCGCGCCCGCTCCATTTTTCGAAGATCCTGAACCAGTTCCGAGATTTTCCATCTTGATTTGCGGTACCAGGGAATCACCAGCCAAAGAATCACCCGGTGAATGCCCTTCGCCAGGAATTTCCGGAGCTCGCTGCGAGCTCCTTGTGTCCACAAATCTTGTCCAGGAATATTCGCCCCGGATTCCGGGTCTGGAGACCGGGAGGATGGATTCTGCTGTTTCAACGCTTCTTCTTCTAGGTGTTCCATGTCCCGGACTTCTTGTTCTAAAGCCGCGATCAAATCGGCATCTGTCCAACCCGGTCTCTGCTTGTGAAGCAAACCAAGAATTTCTTGTTTCTTATTGTGTTTAACAAAAAGAGAAATCCCGGTTTGTTCTTTTCCAGCAACTGAGAAACAGGCCGCAAGGGCTTTGACCATAGGCTCCAGTTTCTTCTTTCCTTCCCGGCGGATTTGACGCACATAAATCCACGCTATGGCCATACTCAGCGTCTTCTTTGCTGAGACCGCGTCATGTTTATTCCCTCTTATTTTCAAAAGCGCATCACTCAGAATCTCCAGGGAGTTAGTCTCAAGAATTCTTTTCCAAGCCAAGTCCCAAACGGCTTTTTGCCGATAGCGAAGTCCGTTCGCTTCGTCACTAATCCTGTTCCCGCCCACTAGAATGGCGTTCCATTCAGCTTCAACCAATGAAACAAAGACTTCACTTAAATCTTTTTCTTCTACAGACTGAACGATGTCTCTAATTTTTCTCAAACTGCCAAATTGAATCTCAAGAGCCGACATTGTGTTGCCTTGAACATCTTTAAGCTCTTGGATCAAGTCTCTTAACTGATCTGTTGAACTTCGTAGTTCGCTTCGGCTGGCTGTCTCAAGCGCTGTTTCCTGCATCCACAAATCCGGGGGATCGGAGGAACTGGGCTGAACCTCTGGGCCCGTCCCTTTTTCGTTTTCAGCCTCGGCGCTCTTCGCCATTGAGTCAATTTCCAAGGTGATGATGGGGATCAATTTTTCTTCCGAATATTTGCGCGATTTCAGAAGATCAGTGATCGTTTTGAATTGGCTGATTGGGAAAAATAACATCTTCCTTTTCTTGTCCTCTTTGAGAAAGAATCCGGAAATGGCGTTGAGCAAACTCTTATTGGAGAAGGAATATCCTGATTCCCGAAGTAATGCAGTTGCCAAACCTTCCCGCAAATAAGGGCCTGTCGGTGTTCTCTCCTGGGTTAACTTTTGACAACGCCCAAGAGTCCACTCAATAACATCGCGAAGATAGTCAGGAGGAATGCGCTCGGCAATGGGAACAATGACGCCCATATCAAACCAGCCGTTAATCCGCATCCAATATCGGCGGGTCAAAGAAAGCATTCCCGGTAAATACTCCGGATCAATATTTGTCGCAACGTGGCTCAAGGCTTGGTCAAAAAGAGAGACAAGAAACACTTCCGTAGGTAGCGGATCCTGTAAAATCTGGCTTTCGAGTTCCTTCAAAAATTCCCCAAGCTGCTCTTTGGAAATCGATTGGGCAATTTTGGAAATCAAAGAGGCCGCTTCCTCCCAAACTTTTCTGATTTTTACATATTGTCCCTCATAAGGGCTCAAAGGATAAAAAAGGGCGCCTTGATCCAAAAAACGTTTTGAGAAACGAAAAAGCCGCTGCCAGCTCAGGTTTTTTACAAATGGCTGTTCCGCTTCCTCGGTCAAAGTCGTCAGCCAGGGTTCCAGGAAAACTAAACGCTGCGCCGCCTTATCTTTATCGTTCACCTCCAGAGCCTCTAATTGTTTTTCCAAAACAAATAAAACCTTACGCGGCGTATTGATCCGGCTAAAAAGCTTCTCTTTGAGTTCATTAATCCTGTACCAGCTCTGTCCATCATGGGATGGTTCCAGCCTTAGAATCTCAAAAAGCTCATAAAATCTATCCTGTCCGGAAACTCTCATTTCGAATTCCAGCTGGTCTCGCGATAATTCCCGGATATCCGAATGGGATTTTGCTTTTAAATAATCTTTGAGCGTGTTTCTGAAAACCTCGCGGTAATCCAATGTTCCCCTCAATTCCGCGCGGGAAATTTGAAGTTTGCCGGCTAACCGGTTCACCGGTTCACCCGTTAACCTACCTTGCGCCCACAAATCTTGGCCGGACACTCTGGGGCCGGATTCTGAATCCGGAGGAGGCCGGCGTTGATTCTGCTGTTTCAATGTTTCTTCCTCTAAATGCTTCATACCCTGGATTTCCTGGTGGAGGGCCAGGATTAAATCTTCATCTCCCAATTCACGTTTCGCTAACAGAGCTTTGATCACCGGCAGTTTTTTATATTTAAGAAAGGGCGAAGGCGTATAAAACTCAGGCTCCCCCACCTTTGCTTTTTTAGAAAGCTCCTTGGTTAAAATATCCAGCACTTGATTCCTGGTTTTGTTCTGAAGTTCACGTCCGGAATTTAAAATCAGAAGAATGGCCAACTCTCGGGAATAGTCAAATTGATACTCTTTAGTGACATTATCCAAAAAAGCATTTATTTGGCTAAACCCAGTCAATCCGATGAATAAAGCAAGCGGCCAGAAAAAAGACGACGCGATGATCGCGGCGGTTGAAAACCCTAAACCTACCAGCAGAATATCCCAACCGCCATCATAAAGCACGGGCCGCCAGGTCTGGGAGATCGAATCAAATTTCGATTGAATGAAAATCATCAAGGTCTTCCAGGCCAATCTGTGAAAGAAACCTGAAGGGATATAGGAGTCTTTCGTGGCCGCCAGAAATTTAGCCTCTGCCCATTCGTTGAACCCGCTGCGGAGTTCGGAGCGAGTTCCAAGTGTGCGGGTGAGCGAGTCAGCCGGTGCACGGGTTGCATCTGATACTCCCGCTAACCCGCTGACCCGTATACCCGTTAACTCATTACTTGCCGACTGCAGATTGCCGCGACCTTGGGTGAGCTTGCTTTGGGGCTGGGTCGCGGCGCCGGGTGTGTAAATATTCCGGATCAGATTTTGCAGGAGTTTTTTGATTTCAGACGGAAGTTTTTCAACTTCATTGTCATGAAGGAAAAAAGAATAGCCTTCGCCGTAAACTTTCGGAACATTCTGGGAATCGCTTCCAAGACCGATCGCAATCACTTCGATTTTCGTGCCGCCCACCATGCCTTTTTTGTCCCGTAAATCCTTCAAAATTCTCTGGATATTAGGCGCGTCTACTTGCCCGTCCGTAATCACAAAAATAAAGTGCTTGTCCCCGCCTGCCCGGCCCGCGTCACGGATACAGGCTTCAAGACCCGGGCCTTCTTCATTACCTCCGAGTTTTCCGATATTGTTATATAACCTGTCAATCAGCTGATCCTGATCGCGGCGATTATCGTAACGATCCATAATTTTGGGCGCGCCGGGTTTTAAGTCATCCGGATCAATCCTTTGGCCCTTAAAACTTTTAAGCAAAAAATGCTTACTTCCATAAACCCGGACTGCCGTGTCGATTGAAAGCGATTCGAAAGTGTCCAGAATCACTGTAGCCCCCATGAGTGCCCGGATATTTTTCGCGGCCGCGTTTACGGCGATCGGCTTCCCTTTACCCTCATCGTTGCCGGCCATACTTCCGCTGCAATCCATATAAATCGTAGCCTTAATATTTTTTTTGGTGGGAAGGATTTTATTGATCCACCAATCCATTTTATAAACGGCCCGCTGCATGACACGCTGGGCCACGACGCGGCCTTCAATCGTTCTTCCTTTTTTCTGACGGTGGATTTCCTTAGGGCGTATTGAGTTTTCGATTAAAGACCGGAGATAACCCGTGAGTTCATTGATCATCTTCCCGACTGATTGCATGAGACGGTCACGCATACTTTGAGGATCAATGATGTCGGCCTGAAGCTTGGCTTCCTGAAAATCTTTGGAATATTCTTTGGTGCGGTCTTTAGCTTTGTTATCCAGATCCTTGCCCGTATCCAGAATCTTTCTGCGAGCTTCCGGCGAAAGAAAATCCCAGATTTTTTTCGCTTCTTCCGGAGAAACTGGTTCGCCTGGCTCGCCGGGTTTACCAGGTTTCACAACCGCCTTACCTGCACCGGTTCCATTTCCGCTCTCGCTGCCTCCGCCTTCCTGATGCTGCTTCACCAGCCATTTATAAACCGTGGGCATAATGAGATCGCGGATAATAAAACCCTGTTTCTCAGCAAGATTCATGATTTGACTTTCATGCGGATTTTTCACCACGTCAAAATGCCCCTGATCGTCTTCCATGACCGGCAGCAAACTAAAAACACCGTGGGCGAGTTTTTTTCTTGCAATGCCAATCACATCCGCTTCACTCGAACCGCCGAAAGTCCCGGAAGCCAGCCAGGATTTCACTTCGGTTCCAGGAGTTTTACTTATTTCGCCGCTAAAATAGCCGGCTTTCATGAGACGTTCCATATCCCTGCGAAGATCCGGACTGCGTTTCTCGAAAGCTTTGAGCATTTTTTCAATCACGAGTTCGGCTTGAGGTTCAGAGCCTTTTTTAGCGAGAAAGAGAAAAAAATTGCAGATCGCCGCGTAATGTCCGATGTTCTCACCCTTATCATTTTTGAGGATCATCTGCTCGACCATTTCATCCTCATTCTTATAATTAAAAATCACTTCGTTATTGAGGGCATCCAGCGGCCTCTCCGCTCCCAGAAAAAGCTCGCGCGCCCAGTTTTCAATGCGGCCGTCTTCCAGGATATTGAAAATTCTCGCAGCAGGAGCCCCGTTTGCATCCTTGAGAAAATCCGAAAAAATCGTGAGGTAACGCGTCACGAGCCGGTGCATAGATTCGTGAATGGCCACGCCCATAATCGCCTCGAAGCTTAGTTCGGGCTGATCCATAATCGCTTTGAACAACTCAGGCGCCGCGCCTCTGTATTTTGCGCGCCGTTCTTCTTTGGTCATCATTTGAATGTGATGATAAATCAGCGTACCTCCGCCTTTGCCATCAGGGTCCGGTCTAAATGCCCAGTGAGGGTCATTCGCTGAATGGACGTCGGAAGACTCAACGTTCATTTTTCCGTTACTCACAATGCGAAATTCTTCTTCGAACATTTGTTTGCGTCGTTCAAAGGAGAAAAGTTTCCAGCCTGTTTTCTTGGCTTCATAATCCGAAGTCCTTTCCGGAACTGCGGCGCGGTAGGACGAAGGGCTTCCCTCACCCAACCCTCTCCCAGCGGGAGAGGCAATACGTTCACTTCCCCCTCTCCCCACAGGGGAGAGGGACGGGGTGAGGGGATTTGGTGTATCCATCCGCATTGGCGTCGAAACTGTTGTTGGAGTTTCCGAAACCACCGCCGGAGTTTTGCGGACCGACCAATCATTTTCAAGATCCGCGTAGGGATCGCTTTCTTCTTCGGGGAGTCCGTCCTTGATGATTTTCGCAACGAGGTCCGGAATCCCGCCGAGAATCATGCGGTATTTTTCCCCTTTGGAGCGCTGACTGCGCATCCAGACTTCACGGAAGCGGCTGCGAAGCGCGGCGGACAAGGGAACTCGTCCCGTATTTTGTGCCATGCGTCCCTGCGTGGGATTCAAGGTGGCAAAGAGCCGGAAGTTGGGATGAATTTTAAGCGGCAGTTTCTTTTCCTGGATCGTCATCGTGCCGCGGTCAAAATATTCGTTCAGAATTTCAATCACCGCGCTATCCGCCATATTGATTTCTTCCAGCGAAAACGCATAACCTTCTTCCATGGCCTTAACCAGAGTACCTTTCCGGAATTCAAGGCTTCCGGTTTCTTCATTGATCACAAACGTTCCGATCAGGGTTTCAACGCTCACAGCCCCCAGCGCTTCGGAAAGATAAGGCCATCCAAGCTGCCTGGCGATATCCGCAATCGTTTCGGTTTTTCCGCCTCCGGACTGGCCGGGAATCAGCACCGGCTGGTGCCGGTGAACCATGATCGTTTCTTCATCCGGCATTTTCTTGGGCTGCAGCCCGCCGTCACGAAATCCTTTCATGACCTGCGCATAAACAAGAGCCGTGGATTTAAGCTGTACCAGCGGCGCAATTTTCTCAGCTTGGGTATAAAAATGTTCCTTTAAAACTTTGTCGATGAAGGCCTCGGGATTCACGGCCGATTCATTTTGAAAATATTTCAGATATCCTTCCCTAGCCTGTTCTCGAATGATTTCCTTACGGCTCCGTTTATCTCCTCCTTCGATCATCTTTTCGACGGCTTGAAGAATGCGCGTATAAACCGCATCAGGAACCTTTGTCATTTTCTTGCCGTCACTGGCAAGAATGTCTCCGCTCTCAAGCGCGCCGTTCAGCGAAAGATGCAGGCCTTCAAGCATTTCATTGGCGGAAAGTTTTCTCACGCGCACGCCCTGAAGTTCGAGGTACACCTCGGTCCCTTCCCGAACCGTTTTTGCCTTAAAATCCTTTTCGGACTTGTCGGGATGATAATGCTCTTCTGTGTCCTCAAAGATCCGGTTTAAAATCTGGGAAAAATCAGACAACTCTTTTTGTTCGTCCATTTGCCTTTTGATCCATTCCATATAGGCGAGTTTTGCCTGAGCAGTCGCCGCCTTTCTAAAGATGTGGGGTCCGTCTTTGGCCAGCTCCGTCTCAATCTTCTTCTGAATGTCAGTGAGGATGGCGTCAGGAACTTTGGCCGTCACTTTTCTTTTTTGCTGGCTTTCAACATTTTGGATTTCCACTTTTCCTTCTTCAATGGCTTGATTCAAAGCTTGATGGGCAGAAGAAAGAATACTGTCTACAATTCCCATTTTGCGGTCAAAGTGCTCCATGAAAAGCTGGATATTGTTTCTCTCGGGATTATCTTCGTCGTTGGTCTGACTCAGGAGTCCGGCAAATTCCTTGTAGGCCTCTTCCCTCAGAATTTCGATGATCGGCCGGGTTTTTTCGTGCCCAGTCGCCCGGATGAGCGTATCTTTGATGATGCGTTCCAGGTTGCGGAGCGCAAAACGATAAGAATTGTCCAGATTAAAATCATCGAACATGCGGTTACGGCTGGCATTATCCACGGCTTTGAGTAAGTCCACGAGGGCCTCAACCTCTTTTCTCTCAAGCCCCTTCTCATGGAGCTTATATTTCCGGATCAAAATCGTGATCATCTGCTCGCGTGTCATTTCGGGAACATAAAGAATTTGAAAGCGATTCATGAAGGCTTCGCTCATGCGCGTGCGTCCCTGATAGGTGTGGGGATTGCCGCTCACAATAAGCTGGAATCCATGCCCGGGATAGATCCGTTTCCCCTGAAATTCCAGGTAACCAAGCGTCAAAAGCTGGTAAAGAATACCGATCGCGTCTTCACTGGCAAGGTTGAATTCATCCAGCAGAACCACTTGTCCGGGAATCCCCATCTCACGGTTTCCCATCGCGTCCAGGAACATCCCGGTGCGGAACTCCAAGTCAATTCCGGCAACGCCATTCACCATGAGCTGGCCGAGCTGTCTCATACGATTAATCATGACCGGACTCCGCTGGATTTGCGCGGACGGAAGTAAATAATTTTTCAGGTAAGCGAAACGCAGTTCGTCGCCGGTAAGATCTTCTCCGTCACGGCCAAGCACGGGTTTCATCTGTTCTTCAGTGATCCCCAAAATCCGAAACGCGGATTTAATGGTTGAAGATTTATTTAAACGCACGGCTTCCTCGACAACCTCAAAGGCTTCTTCATCTTTCAAGGTCAGTTCGATCGGATGATAACTTCCGAGCAAATCATACTCGTCCGTCCGCTGATTCATTTGAATGCGAGTAAATTGAGACTTCACCACAGCGGCCGCGATTTCCCCCATCGTGGATTTTCCGCCGGAGGTTTCTCCGTAAAGCATGATCGGCGTAAATTCCCGGACCGCTTTTTTGCCTTGAATCATGACGGAACGCTGAAGACCTTCCACCAAAAAGGCAAGTTGCTCCATCGAAACCGGCTCCGCCACAAAGTCGCGCTCTTCCAAAAGCTGTTTGGCAATCGTCGCGATTTTTATTTTTCCCCGATAAACATCAAAGATGGTTCCTTTGTCATGCCACACATAATCTGGTGCTGCCATGTCCATCCCCGGGAAAATTTTCTCTTCGACCAAACGGCGGTCCTCCTCATTATTGAGTTTGAGATAAAACACTTTTTTAAGCGCGGCCCGCAAAGCCGCATCCATATCCTCGCCTTGCTGCATATCCTGAGCCATCAAGTCCACGACTTTGACGGTATCCCGCAGCCCGACAAAATATCCTTCATCATTGTCACGGCCGATGGCGCGTTCATCCACGTGATACTGTCTAAATAAGGCGTAAGATTGATAAATTTTTTCAATGATGCTGTCTGGAATATTTTCAAAACCACGGAGTTTGAATTTTTTGCGGATAATGGCCAGGGTTTCATCCCTGCTTTTGACATGAGGGACCCACACTTCGCTAAAACGGCTGCGGAGCGCGGGTGAAAGCCCAGCCCTTCCTTCGCTTGTGCTGGTTTCGCCGCGCTCAGGGTTCATGGTCCCGAACAAACGGAAGTCCGGATGAATTTTCCCGTTGGCCCGGCTCATGATTTCGCCGGTCATGGGATTGGTGAAAGTGCCCTCATCAAAATATTCGTTGAGAATCTCAAGGAGCCCGGAAGGAGCCATGTTAAGTTCCTCCAGCACAAGGACTGAGCCTTCCCGCATGGCTTGAATGAGAATTCCGATAATATAACGGAATTTTTTGGTTTCGCTGTCCATGGCATAAGTTCCGACCAAATGTTCCAGGCTGGCCTTGCCTAAAGAAACGGAACGGTATTTCCAGCCCAGCCGCCTTAAAATATCCCCGATAAGTTCGGTCTTGCCGCCGCCGGACTGACCCACAAAAAGAAGCGCCACTTCCGGGTCCAACAGCCCTGTCACAATGGAATACCGGATCAGATTGGTCAGTTCGCCTTCTTCAAGATCTTCAATCACGTCCGCATCATGCGAACCGCCGTCTTTTTCACTCTCATAGGTTCTTTTTTTGATATGAATGCCGCCGACGGTGAGATCATAAAAACCATTTTTGGGATTTGACTCTTTGAAAGAAATTTTAAAATCAGGATTAAAGGAAGGGAAAAAATCAGTATTTTTGAATAAGTCACGAAGCGCTGTCACTTCCGCGGGACTGCGGCCAAGCACACCCAGGTATTCCAGGTAAGCTTCACGGATCAAAAGCTCACTAGGCGGCGCACGGTTGCCCGAGGCACGAATTAAATCAATTTTCTTCACAATGCGTTTTAAATTCCGAAGCGTGAAAATATAACCGGAACTCTGATCGGCTGAGACGCTGAAAGTCCCTCCCTTTTTAAGGATTTGATTGAGTTCATCCTGAAGCTTCGTGAGTTTTTTGACGGCTCCCGCCCATTCCCCGTCCTTTTCATAGCCTTCACGGTCCTGATTTTCCTTAACGATAATTTCTTCCATTTCTTCAGGCGTCATATTTTCAATGTAAAGGATTTCAAAACGGTTCATCATCGCTTCACTCAAACGGTTCCGGCTCGCATACGTAAACGGGTTAGCAGTCGCGATCAATTTAAAACCGGGGGCAGGATGAATCTGCTGCACTTTCGCGCCGCCTTCGGCATTCTTATCATAGGTTTCGATAAATCCCTGCGTCAAAAGCTGATACAGAACCACGAGCGCTTCTTCGCTCGCGAGATTGATCTCATCTAACATCACCGTATCTCCGCGACGCATGGCTGCAAGCAGGCGTCCCTCGCGGAATTCAAGCTCCACATTCATGGCATTGTTTTCAATTAAATGAGCGACGACTTTAAGTTTTCTCTGCGCCTCTTGTTTCTCCGTGGGATCTTCACCTTCGTCTTCGCTCATGGCCTTATGAATGAGGGACGTAATCTGCCGGGAAGCTTCCAGATTAAATTGAGAGATTTTGGCGTTTACGGACTTCGCTGTTTCACGATTTGAGAACGTCTCATCCTTACCTGCCGAACCTGTCCGCCACATCTTCAAGGCTTTCTTGATTTTGACCCATTCGCCGCGCTCCAGGGTATTCGCAACAACCCGGTACGCGCGGTCAAGGCCCATGGTAATTTCATGCGGTTCATAAGAACCGAACCAATCGAGTTCATCCGACCGTTCATTAATTTGAATCCGGGTGTACCCTTGCGCAGGATCTTCAACACAGACTGAAAAATAACGGACCAGCGAGCTTTTTCCGCCGGAAGTTTCACCGAGGAGAAACACGGGATTGAATTTCCCTCGGTTAACATCTTCATCGCTCATCGCGAGTGCCTGCATCAGAAACATGAGGTTCTTTTTTGTACGTTCGGATTCGACCAGGCTGGCTTTTTTGATTTCCTGCTTCAGGCGTTCATCTGCCATTCTTTCAATTTCTCCGTCTGATTTCTCTTTATGCTCATCTCCAAGCATTTTGACGATATTGGTTCTGAGTTTGGACTTAACGAGTTTCAGATTAAATTTGGCGACCAGAATATTTCCGTCATAAACCTGCAGTTCCTCGTCTTGGTATTCATATTTAAGGCCGCGGTATTGGAATTTTTTAATCTTGGCTTCTTCCATTAATTTCTCAACTTCGGTACGATCTTCTTCGTTTTTCATGCGCAGCATATAAATCCGGTGAACCGCACGCGTCAAGGCTTCTTCTTCCGCCATGCCAAGTTCTTTTATAAAATAAGTCATCGCCCGGACGATGCGCGTCACATCACGAAGACTGGTGTAAATCGCCGGATCATTTGTTTCCTTAAATTTTTCCTGATAATTTTCAAAAAATGTACGGATACGCTGGATCGTATGCTTCTTCACGCCTTCAACCTTATACTGCTTGAAGCGTCCCTCGATGATCAGTTCGATTTCCTGCGATGGTTTCTGGTAAGGGACCCACACTTCCCGGAACCGGCTGCGAAGCGCGGGAGACAAGGACACGCGCCCGGTATTTTCTCCGGTCACACCTTGAAGCGGGTTCATCGTGGCGCCTAAACGAAATTTCGGATGTATTTTTACTTTTTTAAGCGTGTAAGGGTTCGTAAATGTATCCTCATCAAAATATTCATTCAAAATTTCCAAAATTCCGGGCCTCACAGCATTCAGTTCTTCAAGCACCAAGAAAGCGCCTTCTTCCATGGCTTTCACGAGAATGCCGGGCCGGTAGATAAAGCGCCGCTGCTTGCCGTCATATTCCATGGTTCCAATCAGACTCTCAAGCGTCGCGTCACCCAGAGAAACGGACACATATTTCAGACCGAGTTTTCCCACGGCACTCGCAATCGTCGCCGTTTTCCCCCCTCCTGAATGTCCCGTAAAAAGAATGGCGGAATGTTTGCGTCGCCGAACGCTCTTTAAAACCTGAAGTTCCAAAAATTTGGCTGATTCCACAGGAATGAGAAAATCATCGCTGGTTCTTTCCTTGGAATCCGAATTGCCTTTTGTCACAAGTCCGTCCATTTTGATATTTTTGGTGACTGGGTCATACTCATAATCAATTTTTCCAAAATTTCTCAAAATAAGCTGGTCAAAAGCATCTTCATAGTTTTGCTGTTCACGGGTTGTCAGCAACGGACCCATCACGGTCGCAAACACGCGTTTGATACTCGTGTAATCCGGATCTTCCAAAAGTGACGTGATTTCTTTTTCGCCTTCATGACCCTCTTGCTTCTCTGCCTCTTCGCTTCCTTCTTTCTCTTTTCCGCCGGAGGGCGGATCCGCCTTCTTTTTGGCGGCCTTCTCCGGCACCGGAATCACCGGAAGGTATTTATCCGTCCGGACCAGAATTCCCGCATATTGCGAGTAAGCTTCGCGGACCCAGGTCTCCAGACTGACCGGAAGCCCCTGTTCTTTTCGTTCACGCACATCCGCCATAAGTTTTTCAAGATTACGGAGCGTAAACATATAAAAATTATCCTGCCCCATGCGCTGAAAACTTCCGGATTCAAGAATACTGTTGAGGCGCTTCTGAACATCCGCCAAAAGCACGATTTGATCGCGGCTGATGCCGTATTCCTTGATTAAAATCTGATTCAATCGTTTTAAGTAATCTTCGGCGGCTTCCTTTGGCTGCTTTTCGAGCTCTTGCGAAGAATATTGCCCGTTTTCAAGAAGCCCGTTTTTCATCTGTCCAACCAGGATATCGCGCATTTCCGCAGGGGTCATTTCATCAATGTGAAGGACTTCGAAACGGTTCATAAAAGCTTCACTCATGCGGTTTCGTCCGCTGTAGCTGGACGGATTGGCCGTAGCAATAATGCGCGGTTTTTTCCCGGGATTAGGATTAATGGTCTTGCCGTTTAATTCTAAATATCCAAGCGTGAGAAGCTGATAAAGCACGCCGATCATTTCTTCATTGGCCAAATTCACTTCATCAAGAAGGATCAGATCGCCGCGCTTATACGCTGATAAAAACCGGCCTTCTTTGAAACGAAGCCCGACTTCATTATTGAGCATGTACGCAATGGCTTTAACGCGTTCGTACTCGTCATAGCGGTCTTTAAACTGTTCTTTAAGAACGGCAAGCTGCTCATTTTTCTCGGTTTCCGAGCCGGCTTTTGTGTGGATGTCCTCTTCAAGCTTACCGATGACGGAAAAGTCTTTGGCTTTGTCGAGATAAGCCTCGGCAAGCTCCTGAATCCGTTTGCGGATCGCGGTTTTCTGCCGGGCATGAGGGGTCTTGTCTTCCTCCTCCGCGTATACCGTATCCGAGCCGGATAAAATTTCCTGACGCCTTTCTTTCGTAAAAAAAGTTTCCCAGAATTTTCCTTCTTTGTTGGTCATCATGCGGCTAAAGACTTCTTCAAGCGCCGGCCACTCGCCGTTTTTAAGCGCTTCTCGAATTCTGACCGTGGCCTCATCAAGGCTCATTTCAATTTCATAAGGCTGGAAGGATCCAAAAAGATCAAACTCGTCCGTGCGTTCGGTAAATTGGATGCGGGTGTAATCGATGCCAAGCGCCGTAGCGGCAACCCGAGCAATCGTAGATTTTCCGCCGGACGTGAGGCCGAAAAGAAGGACCGGATTTATCTTTTCCTCGTCTCCGCTTTCCAATGCATCGAGCGTACGGGCAATATGGCGGCGTGTGCTTTCATTAAGAATAATGTCTTTTTCAACGCCTTCGATCGGACGCTCTAAGTCAAGCGCAAGGAAAAGGACCGGCTGGATTTCTTCCTCTTTGACAGGGACCATGCTGATCACTCCCGGAGTGATTTCCACTTCTTTATATTGCGGAAGGTTTTTCTTTCGTTTTTCATAAATCGTAATTTTTTGGCTGCCGTTATGAAGCCCCTGGATTTCGTAATCAAAATCCAGATCGTCCTCGGCGGGGATAATTTTGTGCTTCGCCATCAGATCATGAACAAAACCGCGGTCCGCTTCGCTTAACCGGTTGTAATAGCGGCGGCGCACCGCTTTAGCAATCGCTTCCTTAATTCCTATGGCCCCCTTTTCACGCAGCATATAATTCTTGACCATGCTGATGGTTTTCTTCAGATCACGGAGGCTGACATAATAAGCTTCGTTATTGACCTTTCCAATCGTGCCGTCCAGGACCGCTTTTTCAAAATCACCGTGAAAGTTCACCATCCGGATAAAAAAAGTAAACGCTTGAAAAAGATCATTCAGGTTATTTAATCCCTCCTGGCCCTGGCCGGCCTGGTCGCCGTAACGCTCGAACAGTTCTTCCACAATATCCGCGGTTCCCTCGCGGGCAGTTCGGGCAATCGCGGCAATGATTTCAAGGAGGCGGCCTTCTTCTTTACTGCCGGCTTTCAGGCCGTATTTTTCCTGAAGCTGGGTAAAGGGAATTTTATGAAATCCCTTGGTGCCGGTATAACCAATGATGACTCCGATCAGTTTAAAGCGCTCGACATCGTAGTTCACCAGCGTTTTGTACTTTCCCCTTAAAAGTTCAGTGGTAATGCTTCTTAATTGTCCGCCTGAGCCGCGTGCAATTTCTGCAAGGCCGTTTAAAACGTCTATGTGTTCGGGTTTGGCTTGAGTCTGGGGATGAGTCAACGTTTGTTGGATCGCAGGAATGCCGTCTTCTGTAATCTTGAAGAGATCATTCCATTCTCGATCGACCGCTAGAAGCAGGAGGGTTAGCAAATCTCTTAGATTCCGGGCATCCTGGCTGGCCAATCGAAAGGCGATTTTTTTATCGGTGTCTCCCAAAGAAACCATCTTTTGAATATGATCCGCAAGCATGCTGACGCAATCCGCATCCGTCCAATTTTCCCGGTTCTTTTTAAAATACCGGATATAAAGCTGCAGCGTTTCCCGAAGGGCAATGATTTGCGCATTGGGTCTGGATTTAAGACGTACGATCTCCGCCCAATTTCTGATTAATTCTTCCAAAGAAGCGGCGTGGTCGAGAATCACCAGAAAATCAACCATTTCAAAATCATCGCGGATCACGGTGTTGACCAGATATTCGGGAATCGCGCGATTATTGGCAAATTTACCCAGCATAAAATTGTGGACCCGGGAAAGCGCTTTCCATTTTTGGACAAAAAGCCGGAGTGCGGCATCTTCGAACTGATCCGTGTTCAGTCCGACAAGCAAGGTACTGACACTCGAGAGATGCTCGATATCACTCAGGATGCGTCCGGTTTTTTCATAATGCTCGGTAAATGTTTTAACCTTTCCAAGATCCTTAGCGCTGGTCGATGAACGGTTCGCGTAATAATAAGCCAGCCAAAGTCGGATCTTGCCCATAAAACGCGCTAAATCTACCGGACTGGAAAATTTTACGGCAATCGAGTGTTCTAGAGTTTTGAGCCGCTCTTCCAGCTCACTGGGATTCAAGGTCCTCGATTCTCCCTTTCTCTTGACCATTTCGGTAAGCGGTTCAAGCCGGGCTTCGATCTTCAAACGCTTCGCCTCTTCGCGGAGTTCTTTGATCGTGCTCTCAAGTTTTTGATAAACATTTGCCGTTGAGACCAGCCCGTTTTTCGTTTGAATGACGGCCCGGACTTCAGAACGGTTTGTCGGTGAGCGGGTAAGCGAGTGAGCCGGTGAGCGCCTGCCCGCCAAAACTTTAGTGGCAGTGGTTGCATTCAACATGCCCGTTAACCCACTAACCCGTATACTCGCTAACTCTGCTCCTTGCATCCAAAGCGGCTGGCCGGAAGAAGGTTCATCGGAAGCAGAGGGTTTTATTTTCTTTTCCAGCTCAAGCTCATCCTTCTTTTGCGTGAAAGAGGTTTGTTGTTCCACTTCCTCGATAACTTTTTCATCGGTCCATTCAGGTTTCGCGAGAAAACTGCGGATCATTTGGCGTTCGCCATCAAGCGGGGATTGCTTGTCCGCAATGGAAGTTACGAAATATGCTCGCAAGCTTTCTAATAGCGGATCATTATCTTCCACTTTTTCCCGGCGGCTGGTTTCACGAAGCAGTACAATTCCTAAAGCGGAAGCAAGGTGCGTTCTTGTCCGCCTTACTTCACTCATATCCCCTTCCACTTTTAAAAACTCATTGATGATGAGTTGTGCCATTCCCGAAAGTTCGGCGACTTCCATCCGCTTTACGGCTTCTGCCCAAGCTGAGCCAAAGCCTCTTTTTCCATCGTTCGCGTTGTCTGTATTGCCTTCTACTTTCAGAAACGTCTCGCGTATCAGTTTCACGATTTCCGGAATTTCTGAAGCTTGAATACGCTTTGTGATTTCTTTTAAGGCAACACCCAAGGTTGATCGTGCGTGATTACCTTCATACATACTTCCTTTTATATTTGAGAGGGTCTCTCGAATCAGCGCTACCATCCCGGAAAGTTCTGTGACCTCAATTCGTTCTGCAATCACTCCTAAGAGATAGCCCAAGCCTTCTCTTGCTTGATCGGTTTCAAAAGTAGTTTCCCGGATAAATCTCAGCGCCCGAGGAAGCGCCCCAACTTCGATTCGTTTGATGACTTTTTCAAAGGTCCGATACAGCAATGTCCTTGTCTGTTGGGCCTGATCCGTATTTCCTTTTACTTTCAAAAAAATCTCTACGATAAGTTTCAGCATTCCCAGAAGTTCATTGACTTCGATTCGCTGGGCGATCTTTTCTAAAGACAACCCAAAGCTTTCCTTTGTTTTGTTCACCTCAACCGAAGAGCCCTCTATTTTTAAAATCGTTTCCGCTGTAAGTTTTAACAGCTTTGGAAGTTCCTTGATTTCAATACGATCCGCAATGTTATAAGAGCCCCAGCCAAGAAAATTTTTTGCCGTTAGCAATTCATCCGTATCGCCTTTGACCTTCAAAAAAGCCGCCAAAATGAATTCCGCCATTCCGGGAAGTTCCGTAATCTCAATCTCAGATGCAATGTTTCCCAGAGCCCAGACAAAGTTTTTTCTTGCCGAGTTTGCTTCAGTCGTATCTCCTTCCACTTTTAAAAAAGATTCCCAAACGGCCTGCACCATTTCAGGACGTGGATTCCTTCCGGCGATTCGACCTAACTTCTCGGCTAAATCTGCTCTTGCCAGGTTTGCTTCGGATGTGTTGCCTTCGGTCGATTGCAATTTGAGGATTAATTGACCCGTTTCTTTGAGATCCTCATCCCTGATCCTCCTGTAACTAGTTTGATGGTCCACTTCTTTGATTATTTCGTCATCGGAGATTTTGGTATCCTTCAAAAGACCACGAATCATCGTCAAATTTCCGTATCGGGAATAAAGCGTGGATTCAAAACCATCATTGCTCTCACAAAAATAACTCTTGAGACTTTGTAAAATTGCATCGTCCTCATCCACTGCTTGTCTGCGACCCGTTTCACGAAGGACAACAATCCCCAACACACGCTTCAAAAGAAAGACCGAAGAACTCAAAGCGGATCTGCTTCCCTCCGCTTTCAAAAGATCATCCAGAACAGGTTCTAACTTTCCGGGATATTGCATGCGGTTTGCCATTTGTTCTAACGCCTCACGCACCTTTTCTCTTTCGGTTCTCGCCTGAATCGTGCGGTCTCCAAGCGATTGAAATTTCTGAAGCAACCGTTTCGCCTGGTAAACTTCAATCATTCCTTTCCAATATTTAAAAAGATCTGAAAGCTTATCCTTGATAGACCTTGACGTTCTCTCAGCCTCGTTTGCCCTTATTTCTGATCGGCTGCCCATAAATTCATTTCCGGCTCGTAATCCCAAGGCAGTTCCGAAACCGATACCAGCCAAGGCTATCGTAGTACTGGCCCACAGCGCATTACCGGAGGAGGGTTCTTCGGGAGCAGGAGAAGATTTTTGCCCTTTCAATCGTTTTTCTTCCTCAAGCCGTAAAGTCATGTGCCTTTTTTCCAAGTGAATTTGTTTGATCAGCTCCTTTTCATCCGATCCTTTTTGAAGCAGACCACGGAGAGTGGGAATATTTCCATACCTTTGACAAAGCAGTTCACGAGTCCCGGGATCAGCAGCCGTAAAATAATCAGAAAGCGCTTCAATCACGGGATTTAAATTCGAAACAGTCCCTGATGAAACTGTTGAGCGATAAACCATGACTGCCAGAATGAAGCCTAATGTTTGATGGATCCCTCTATCATCATGAGCTGAGAGAGTCATGTCATGTGTGTCATATCGAAGTCTGCGGGATTGTACGCCTTGAAGAACAGCGATCATTTTATGAATCATAGGTTCATCCATGCCTTCCATGCGAAGGACAACTTCCTCAAGAACTCCAAGGATACCCGTGTCCAATTGAGTAACAGTGCGTTCCCTTGACTCTAATTTAGCCGTTAAGATCTCAAGGACTGAGTTGCGTTCATCCTGTGTCATCTTAGGGATCATCCTCTTCATCTCGCCGGCCACACCAGCGGCTCCCATTCCTCCTCCAATTTGGAACATCCTATTCAATCGTTCTGAAAAGATTCTCAGCCATTCTGTGTCTGCACGAAGTTCACTGCGATTGGGCGCAGATAAATTTAAAGTCTTAAGCCAGAAGTCAGCGCCGGTATCCGGAGATTTTTCAGGACGATTTTGAATTTGGTCTTTTTTTAGCTTATAAGCCTTTTTCATGAAGGCGTTTGCTTTTTTTACTTCTTCGATTTTTTCCTCTTTGGAAAATTTTGATTCGCCTAAAATACTGCGGATGGTTGGCAAATTGCCATACTGAAGATACATGAATTTGGGACTCTTCCCTTCCGTTTCCCGGATAAGGTAACTTTCGAGTTCCTGGTAAAGAGGATCGGAAAAAGGGTCGGCGGGGTCTCTGAACGGAATTCCGTTTCGCCGCATGAGCATGATGCTGAGCCCCTGAGTAGCATGATAACGCAAGAGCCAGGATGAACCGCCTTTTGATTTTTCGAGACGGTATTGAAAAATGGAAGACAGCATTTCAAAATGATCGCTGGTGATTTTTGGGGCAATGTCTTTCAGCATGTCTATCATGATGTTTCTTCTTTGATTGGCTGACGCGATAGAAAGTTTGGTCCGGGCCAGATCTTTGGCAGCCATCATCAGCACCGTGGAAAGATCGGCAGCGCGCATTTTGGGAATAACTTTTTTTGTCAGTAGATCCGCAAGGTGCGTCCGAAATTTATTTTCTCCAACCGTATTTCCGGAAAGTTTTAAAAGCTGGTCATCAATAAGATCGACGACCTTCGGGAGTGAACTTTCTTTTAAAAGAGAAACCGAGGGAGTTAATTCGCTGGAAATAATGCTGTTATTTTTCTTTATCCCATCCGGATGCAGGTAACTTGCCGCGAAATCATCAAGATATTGCTGAATATAGTTTAAATGTTCCTTGTCAACAGCCCTTAGACGGTTCTTGATATAATTCGACATATCCAGACCAGTACTGCGAAGTTCCGAACGGGTTTTGGGTGTGCCGGTAAGCGAGTCAGCCGGTGAGCCTGCCTGCCGGTCAGGCGGGTGGGCTGCATTCAACATGCTCGTTAAGCCATTTTGCAGCCACAAATCGCCAGAAGAAGGTTCGGACGCTGTCCCGGTTTCTTTTTTTGATTTTTCCCGGGCTTCCGCTTCTTCATAGCGGTGAATCATGGCGGAGGTTTCGTTCTTGATCTGGGTTTCTTTCTCTTTTTGAGAAAGACTTGAGCTTTTCAGGATGGCGCGGATCGTTTTCAAGTCGCCGTCACCATAAACCGGAAACAAAATTTTTCCGACGGCCAGAGAACCCCGGGAAGTGTCTAAATAATTCCAAACCGTTTTATAAAGAGAATCTTCTTCATACCATTTTGTTTCGAACCGCCAATCAGGATTCTCCCTTAACAAAATAACAGCTAAAGCTTTGGCGGCGCAGGCGGAAACTGCGTGGTCTCGTTCTCCTTGACTGCTTTTGAACGGCACGCTCAGGATTTTAATCATCTCTTCAAAATAATCCGGAGAAATATGTTTAGCAAGTTTCCAAAGAAGCTCAAGTAATTCCATTCTGTGCTCATTAGACTGCAACGTGTATCCGCGGATCTTGATCAGCTGTTTAGCCGCAAGATGCATCACCCCTAACAAGTCCGCTTGATTCATTTTTTCAAGGGTCTCCTGTAAGGAGATAAGAATATACAGCCTGTTTTCAGCATCAGAACCCGAATCTCCTTCGATTTGATTTAATTGGGCCTCAAAAATATCAACGGCTCCTCCAAGCTTGAGTTTGGCTTGACTCATCCGGATAATGATTTCTTTAATAGCTCCCCGTAAAGATTCCCGGCGGTCACGGCCTTTGTTCGCTGTTTGTTTGACTTTAACCAGGTCTCGCAGATTCTCCTCTAATCTTTGAAGAAATACTTTTTCTGTATTTCTGACCTCACTGCGCGTCGCGAGAAAAAAATCTCCGGGCTGGGAAGGGGCAGGAGGGTTGGCAGCGCGGGCTTGGGCCTGTTCTTTTTCAAGCGCGTAAGCTTTCTCCATCGTTTCTTCTTCGTCACGGATCTGCTTCACAAGCTCCATCTCTCCATATTCTTTTTTATTGAGAAGATCATAAAGCATGCTTAATTTTCCGGCTTCTTTGTAGTGAATAAAAAGCGGCACTCCGCTGTCGGTGGCAGGCTCGAGAAATTCCTGTATAGTCTGGACAAGAGGATCTTTTAGCATCACTCCTAATTTTCGCCTCTGGGTTGCCCGGACCAACACCAATGCAAGCGCTTTGGAGAAATAATTGATCAACGAATTTCTCCGGGCACGTTTCTCGCTAGAGCCTTCTTGCCATTCATTGAGTCTTGCATAAAAATCACTTTCTAGTCCGGGGAATTTTTGATAAAGCTCTTGAGCCCTGCTCTCACGTAGGAAGCCTGCAAAGACACTTGATTCCTTGAATAGAGCATGAAGCTGGGAAAAATAGTTTTGGGTTTGCGGAGTCGAAAGCAAAAGGGCTTTAGATAAAAATCCTGCCGCGGTTTTTTTATCTTCTTGAGTGACTTTCGAAGCCGGCTGAAGAGCGAGAAGCAAGCCAAACAAAGCCGCTAAACTAATAAAACTCTGGTCGGCATCTGTCCCAGACCCTTGCTGCCTTCGAATGGCCCGTCTTACACTTGAAGCGAGATTGGAAAAAATTTGAACCGGAATGTCTTGATTGTACTTTTCATAACCATCGGCTACCTCCATCGTTTCGCCAATCTGTTTTAAATTTTGATGATGTCCAAATGCCTGATAGAGAGAGGTTGCAATAATCGCCGTGGCTTTATGGTCGAGGAGAGACGTGTTTGAAATCCGATTTAATGTATGAGCGAATAGAATTAACGTTCTTGGCCTCATGATAGCAAGCTCGTCGTTAATCACACCGCTTTCAATGATTCTGATTCTCTCTAAATTTTCAGCATCGCTTGACCCCTTAAGATTTTTAAAGATTTCAAGGGCAGTTCGTTTTTCATCCCACTTGTCCTCACGCTCTCTCCCGTCATCCATCCGCATTTCACTGCGTTTAAAAAAATACATAAAAGCTTTGGAAGGTTTGGCACCGCGGACCAAGGCTAAGTTTGCAGCCGGGAGCAATTGAAAGCCTGCGGCTGGAGTAGGTGTGGATCTGCTTAAATTTTTCAGGACCTGATCACGGAATTGATAAAGCCGGTTTTCAATCCGCTTGATCAAGGTCGAGCGATCCTGAGAGGATAATATTTCGTCATCATTTTTTTGGATAAACGAAGCGACCAGTTCATCAATGACACGCGTATATTGCCAGGCCTCGGCAAGGCGCCCCTCTTCGGATAAGTACCTCAAAATATCATCGCGCCAGGTTTTCATGGTCCGGCCAAATTGCGAAGGCGGGAGCGAGCGGGCCAGCTCCTGGCCGGCAACCCGGACAAAGGTCTCATAAAAACT
>SICL01000051.1 GCA_009691445.1 Candidatus Taenariivivens baikalensis
ATTTGATATGAAGCAATTACAACAGATAAATCAACAAATTATCAACAAAGTAACTCCTTTATGCCCATTGCGAGGAGACCCTCAGGACGACGCGGCAATCTCAGGCACAATCCGAGATTGCTTTGCTCCGCTCGCAATGACAACAAAGGTTCCAATGACAGACGAGAGATTGCTTCGCTTCGCTCGCAATGACGCGCAGGGGTTTTTGTCATTGCGAGGAGACCCTCAGGACGACGCGGCAATCTCAGGCACAACCCGAGATTGCTTCGCTTCGCTCGCAATGACAACAAAGGTTCCAATGACAGACGAGAGATTGCTTCGTTGCGGCTCGCAAAGACAGAAAGGATAGGACCATATATGGCAAAGAGTGCATGGAATTTTATCGATGGTAAGTGGCAAACGTCTTCGTCGGGAGAAATATTTGAAAGTCGTAACCCTGCCGATCAGCGGGATGTTATCGGAAATTATCCCGAATCCAATCAGGCGGATGTGGAAAAAGCCGTTCAGGCCGCGGAAGCAGCTTACACGGACTGGCGTTTGGTCCCTCCTCCGAAACGTGCCGACATCATTCTAAAAGCAAGCCGGATTCTTCTGGAGAGAAAAGAAACTATTGCCCGTCTTATGACCCGTGAGATGGGTAAGGTTCTTAAGGAAGCGCGCGGCGATGTCCAGGAAGCGATTGATATGGCTCAATATGTGGCCGGTGAAGGCCGCCGTCTTTTTGGGCAAACGACGACAAGTGAACTTCGTAATAAATTTGCCATGACGGTCCGTATGCCCATCGGCATTTGCGGACTTATTACACCTTGGAATTTTCCCGTGGCGATCCCATCCTGGAAAATCCTTCCGGCTTTGATTTGCGGCAACACCGTTGTTTTCAAACCGGCTGAAGACACGCCCGCTTGCGCGGTGGAATTTGTGAAGGCCCTTGAAGATGCTGGGCTTCCTCGAGGAGTGGTGAATATGATTCACGGAGGCGTGATCGCCGGAGAAGCGATCGTTCATCATCCGAAGATTCGTCTGGTGTCTTTCACGGGATCTTCGGAAGTGGGAAGAAAGGTGGCCTCTCAGTGCGGAAAAAATCTCAAACGCTGCTCGCTTGAAATGGGCGGAAAGAATGCCCAAATTGTAATGGAAGATGCCGATCTTGAGCTTGCATTGGAAGGGGCTTTATGGGGAGCCTTTGGAACTTCGGGCCAGCGGTGTACAGCCACCAGCCGGATCTATGTCCATCAAAAATTATATGACCGATTTCGCCGCACTTTGGTGGAGCGTGCGAAGAAATTGGTGCTGGGAAACGGTATTAAAGCCGGAGTCGATGTGGGGCCTGTGATTAACGGCGAACAGCTTAAGCGGATTCATCATTATGTGGAGATTGGCGTCCGGGAAGGTGCGAAATTGGAGTGCGGGGGGAGGATCCTCAAATCCAAAGGTCTGGAGCGCGGATTCTTTTATGAACCGACCATTTTTACTCAGGTAAAACCCGAGATGACAATCATGCGCGAAGAAATTTTTGGGCCGGTGACATGCATTATGCCGATTAAGAATTTTGATCAAGCCATTCAAGAGGTTAACCGGACGGATTACGGGCTGTCTTCCTCGATTTATACCCACGATATCGACCGAGCCATGAAAGCGATTCGTGACATTGAGGCTGGGATTACTTATATTAATGGGCCGACGATTGGCGCGGAAGTTCATCTTCCGTTTGGCGGCGTCAAGTGCACAGGGAACGGCCACCGTGAAGCCGGCGAAACCGCGCTCGATATTTTTAGTGAATGGAAAAGTGTCTTTATTGATTACAGCGGCAAATTGCAAAAGGCGCAAATCGATGCGGATTAATAATCAGAAAGCAGTAAGCAGTAAGCAGTAGGCAAAAGGCAGGAAGATTTTTTCTGCCTACTGCCTACGGCCTTCTGCTTACTTTGTGAAAGTATGAGCAAATATCCCAAAATAAAATTACCTTTACCCGGTCCCAAAGCGCGCAAGATCATTGAGCGCGATCACGCTCTTTTGTCTCCTTCTTTCACGCGTTCCTATCCCTTAGTCGCTCACCGTGCCAAAGGCGTTTGGATCGAAGATCCAGACGGAAATATCTTTTTGGATTTTACCGCGGGCATTGCCGTGACTTCCACGGGGCATTGTCATCCCAAAGTTGTCCAAGCGATTAAAAAACAGGCAGATAAACTGCTTCATATGTCCGGTACGGATTTTTATTACACGTCTCAGATTGAGCTCGCGGAGCGGCTTGCCAAGCTTGCGCCGGGAAAATTCAAGAAACGTGTTTTCTTCACCAATTCAGGAGCGGAAGCGGTTGAGGCGGCGTTTAAGTTAGCGAGGTACGCGACCAAGAGAGAAAAAATGATTTCTTTTTTTGGAGCATTTCATGGACGGACCTTTGGAGCTCTTTCCCTCACCGGGAGTAAAATCAAACAGCGTGAAAATTTTGGTTCTTTGGTTCCCGGGGTTCATCACGTCGGGTATGGAAACTGCTATCACTGTCCTTACAACCTCACTTATCCGGAATGTAAACTTGATTGTGTGGATTATATTGAGCACACGCTTTTTAAGCGGATCGTTCCTCCCGAAGAAGTGGCGGCGATCATTGTCGAACCGATCCAGGGAGAGGGTGGTTATGTGGTACCGCCGCCCGGATGGCATCAACGATTACGGGCATTGACCAAAAAATATGGAATCCTTTTGATTGCGGATGAAGTTCAGGCTGGCATGGGCCGCACGGGCAAGATGTTTGCGATTGAGCATTGGGGTGTTGAGCCGGACATTATCGTGACGGCGAAGGGGATTGCTTCCGGGCTTCCGCTGGGAGCCATGATTGCGCGTAAAGATTTGATGATTTGGAAACCCGGAGCTCACGCAAGTACGTTTGGCGGAAATCCCGTGGCGTGCGCCGCGGCTTTGGCCACGCTGGATTTGCTGGAATCAAAGTTGATTAAAAATGCTCAGGTGACTGGGGATTATTTGAAAAAGAAACTGACTGACCTTGCCAAGCGGTTTCCTGCCATTGGGGACGTGCGCGGCCTGGGACTTATGGTCGGGATTGAAATTGTGAAGGATCGATCTGTCAAAACCCCGAACCCTGTTTTAAGAGACAAGATCATTGACCTCGCTTTTTCCCGAGGGTTACTGCTGCTTGGCTGTGGGGAAACGGGAATCCGCTTTTGCCCGCCGCTTATCGTGAAGAAAAAAGAAGTCGATATTGCGGTCAGGATTCTGGAAACATGCTTTGAAAAAGCGCATGTTTGAAATTCCAAGCTCCAAATTCCAAACAAATTCCAAAAATTAAACTGCAAATAAACGTTGGACCTTGAAATCGGGCGCTTGGAATTTGTAATTTCTAAGTTACTTAGCGATACTGCCGTCGAGGGTTTCAAAGATAATCGTCACGAGATTGTGACACTTGGGACATTTGATTTGTTTGAAGGCTTGGATGTTTTCATTCTTGGGGCGGTACATGATGGAAAGAATTTTAGTAATAAAATGCGTTTCATCCCCGGACCATTGACAACTAGAACATGTGTAGAGTGGCTGCAATGTTTTTCCTTTGTGGTTACGTAAAACCTTAATCGGCTTACGGGTGCAGAACTTGATAGCTGAAGAATAAAAAAGATAAAAAATGAAGAGAGTTCGCTTGTGAAAAAAATAAAATGGGGGATGTTTTTGGCGGTAGGACTTCTGATATCCGCGTCTCTTCACGCCGAAGAAAGTTATCACTCAAATTTGGAGCGTGACTTAAAGCGTGGATTTAAAAATATAGTTAGCGCACCCCTTGAAATTCCGATAGGAATTCAAAAAGCTCACGAGAGTGCAGGATATCCCGTGGTCCGGCATGTCGAAGGGGTTTTTTGTGGAGCCCTCAAAACAGTCCAGCGATTTGGAAGCGGTGTCTGGGATTGGATAATTGCTTGGATTCCCGGAAAACAGGAAGGGCTTCCTCCCAATCCCGCCACTCTTTTCTGATGACAGGATTACTCCTTGAAAAAACCTTATTTTCGACTATGATGACTGCCTGTTTTTTAGCTTTCAGCTTCCAGTCATCAGCGGTCAGTCGCTGAAGGCTGTAAACTGGGGGATTGCTGAAAGCTTTTTTTTACGGGCCGGTAGCTCAGCTGGGAGAGCGCCACAATGGCATTGTGGAGGTCATGGGTTCGATCCCCTTCCGGTCCAATTTTATTTCGGATTGTAGATTGCGGAATCATAAATTCTCCTCAATTCCGCAATCTAAAATCAGAATTCCGCATTCGATTGCGAGCGTGGCGGAACTGGCAGACGCGCCGGACTCAAAATCCGGTGGTGCTATAAACACCGTGTGGGTTCGACCCCCTCCGCTCGCATTTTCAGATCAAATAGCATTGGGCTTCTCTCCAAGCTCATTTTTTTACTCAGCGCTTACCTAACACTTATCTTCATGCTACAATACCGCCCCTATGGCAAGCGGCTACAAGCAATATCCCTTCGATGTGATTGAGTCCAAATGGCAAAACCATTGGATTTCACGCAAGACTTTTCGGGCGCAGGATCCAGGCGAGCCGGGAGCTGATAAACCCAAGTATTACATTCTCGATATGTTCCCTTATCCTTCAGGATCGGGACTTCACGTTGGCCATCTCGAAGGGTATACCGCTACCGATATTCTTGCCCGCTACAAACGGATGTGTGGATTCAACGTGCTTCATCCGATGGGCTGGGATGCGTTCGGACTTCCCGCAGAACAGCATGCCTTGAATACTGGCACTCATCCCAAAACGACCACAGAACAAAACATCAATAATTTCCGCCGGCAGATTCAACGTATGGGATTTAGTTACGATTGGGACCGGGAAGTGAACACCACGGATCCTGATTATTATAAATGGACTCAGTGGATTTTTTCGAAGCTCTATGAGAAGGGGCTTGCTTACGAAGCAGAAATTGCGGTGAACTGGTGTCCGGAACTTGGGACCGTGCTTGCGAATGAAGAAGTCATTGACGGGAAAAGCGAGCGAGGCGGCTTTCCTGTTGTCCGAAAACCGATGCGTCAATGGGTGCTCAAGATCACGGCCTACGCTGAACGTTTGCTGGGTGATCTTGAGCTTTTAGATTGGCCGGATTCCATCAAAGAGATGCAGCGCAACTGGATCGGAAAGTCGGAAGGGGCAGAGGTTGACTTTTCGATTGCGGATTACGAAATGCAGAATGCGGAATCCAAAAGTAAGATCCGCGTTTTTACCACGCGTCCCGATACGCTTTTCGGAGCAACGTATATGGTGATCTCTCCCGAACACTCACTGGTTTCGAAAATTACGATCCAGGATCAGAAATCCAAAGTCGAAACTTATTGCGGGCAAGCCTCGCGCAAATCCGATCTTGAACGGACAGATCTTGCTAAAGAAAAGACCGGAGTTTTCACCGGAGCCTATGCCGTTAATCCCGTGAATCAAAAGAAAATTCCGATCTGGATTGCGGATTATGTTCTTTCGGGTTACGGAACCGGAGCGATCATGTCCGTTCCAGCGCATGATGCCCGTGATCTTGAGTTTGCCAAGAAGTTTGATCTTCCCGTTGACGTCGTGGTGAAAGCGCCAGAAGGAAAAGAATCCATCGGCTGGTGCGAAGATGGAACTGCGATCAATTCGGATTTCTTGAATGGACTCTCGACTCCGGAAGCCAAAAAGAAAATGAACGACTGGCTGGAGCAGAAAGGATTGGGCGTTAAGAAAGTAAATTACAAACTCCGCGACTGGCTCTTCAGCCGTCAGCGTTATTGGGGCGAGCCGATTCCCGTGATTCACAGAGACGGCAAACACGAACTGGTTCCGGAAAAAGATCTTCCGATCCGCCTTCCTGAAACGAACACCTACAAACCCACCGGAACCGGAGAGAGTCCTCTTGCCGCGATCAAGGAATGGGTTGAGATTAGCCCGCGGGCGGGCGAATTGGCCAAGCGCGAAACCAATACCATGCCGCAATGGGCCGGCTCCTGCTGGTATTATCTGCGCTACATTGATCCGAAAAATTCGCAGAAGCTGGTGGGACCTCAAAAAGAAAAATACTGGATGAATGTGGATCTTTATGTGGGAGGTGCGGAACACGCAGTACTGCATTTGCTTTACGCCCGCTTTTGGCACAAGGTGCTTTTTGATCTGGGAGTTGTTTCCACAAAAGAACCTTTTCAACGGCTGATTAATCAGGGGATGATCCTTGGCGAAGACAATCAGAAAATGTCCAAATCGCGGGGCAATGTCGTCAATCCCGATGATCTGGTTGAAATTTATGGAGCCGACAGTATCCGTTTGTATGAAATGTTTATGGGGCCGCTTGAAATGACCAAGCCCTGGTCCTCAAAAGGAGTGGAAGGTGTTTACCGCTTTCTTGGCCGCGTGTGGCGACTCATGGTACCGGGTACAACGGGGACAGGTTCTGAGGGTCTGAGCATTGAACCTGTCCCCGTTGTACCCAATCCCTTGATTCAGGACCGAGCTCCGACGGCACAGGAACTCAAGAGCTTACATCAAGCCATCAAAAAAGTAACAGAAGATATGGATGGGATCAGGCTCAACACGGCTATTTCTGCTTTGATGGTTTTTGTGAATGAAGAAACAGGACGGACAACCCACTGCAAGGAAATTCTCGAGAAGTTTCTTCTCCTGCTCGCTCCTTTGGCGCCTCATCTTGCCGAAGAGCTTTGGAATTATCTCGGGCATACCCAATCCCTGGCTTACGAACCCTGGCCGCAGTACGATCCTCAATTACTTGTGGAAGATGAAATTGAAATGCCGGTCATGATTCAGGGTAAAGTTAAAGCCAAAATTACCGTTAGTAAGTCTCTGACCGCCAAGGCCATTGAGGAGCTTGTGTCGCAGGATTGCCGGTTCGATCAATGGACGGGTGGGAAGCCGGTTGAGAAATGGATTATTGTTCCGGGGCGAGTGATTAATTTAGTGGTGAAATAGGGACAGGGCTCATAAACTTACGAGTCGTTGTCAGAGTTTGTTGAAAATATTCAATCCTTCTTATTAAAGACATAAAAATGTCTGAGACCTGTCTCTATCGCAATGACAAAGAGATGATATGCCAAAAGTCCAAATTAAAAATAAAGAAATCTGGGTCGGAGGGAAAAACATTCCTCTCATTTCAGGGGAAGTCCACTACTGGCGCTTGAATCCTCAATACTGGAGTGACGTTCTTGATCAGGTGCGTGGGATGGGCCTGCGAATGATTTCCACCTATGTCCCCTGGGAATTTCATGAGCATCAGCGCGGAAAATTTGATTTTACCGGACGCACTAATCCGTGCCGCAATCTCAAAGCTTTTCTGGATCTAACCCGCAAAAAAGGTTTTTGGGTCATTATCCGCCCCGGTCCCTATATCTACAGTGAATGGCCCAATGACGGTGTCCCTGATTATGCGCACCAGTACCATCGCCTGCATCCCAAGTTTCAGGCTTACGCCGAATGTTACCTCAAAGAAGTTTCCAGGGTCATCAAGCCTTATCTTGCCACACGCCGCGGCGGGCATATTGTGCTCGTTCAGGCAGATAATGAAATTGATCCTTGGCCTGACAGGTTCGGTCATCAATACGGCCTTAATCACACACCGGGAATGTTCCAGGATTTTATTCGTGAGCTTTATGAGAATGATCTTGCCCGGCTCAATGATTGCTGGGGCTCGGATTATACGTCCTTTGAGCAGGCGGGCCCCTTTATTGCGACGATGCATCAAGATGCGACCGGTCTTCAACTCAAAGGGGATAAAGAGCTCAAGCGGAATATGGATTATTTACGCTTCAAATATTTTTACGCCAAGAAAACCGCGAAGTGGAATGTCGATCTTTATCGTAAACTTGGTTACGATGTTCCGGTCTTCCTCAACCTTTATCCCTTCTTTTACGCGAATCAATGGTCGGAGATGCAGGAAGTTTCTGACTTTATAGGAGTCGATTTTTACCCGACCAATGAGTTTAGCGAAGATGCCTACGAGCACCGGAAATTTATGGACAAGGTCCGCTACCTGAAGCATGTTTCTCGGATTCCTTTTATTGCGGAATTCGAATCCGGTGTGTGGCATGAGCGGCATTATGACACTGGAGTTTTCTCTCCCAATCACTACCGCATGCTTGTGACCAGTGCGCTTTTGGGTGGCGTCACGGGCTGGAACTGGTACATGCTTGTGAACCGGGATAACTGGTATATGTCACCCATTAATGAATGGGGAAGAACGCGCCCTGAACTTTATGCGGTGTTTAAACAGATTGTTGAGATCTTTTATCGTATTCAGCCTTCACGCATGCGTAAAATTTCAGATATTGCCGTGACGTACAATCCCATTCAGTGGGCGGCCAAGACGATGCCGCACGCTAGCCCGATTCTTGTCTCTCTTTATGACTATGATATTGACTATGAACTTTATGATCCAAGCTTGGGGCTGTGCGACAAGCCGTTTCTTTTTTATTCCGGCAATCAATGGCTTCCCGAATCTTCCCAGAAAAACTTGAGAGCCTACGTGGAAAAGGGCGGCACCCTCATTGCGTTCAGGAATTATCCTCGAAAGGATGACGAGTTCCGTCCTTCGGACATCATTGGATTTGAAGAGCCGTGCAGTATTCTTTTTGAGTTTAAAAAAGAATTTGATCTCCAGCTGGCGTCCGGACGACCTAAAATTAAAATGGTGAGTTCTGTTTATACCTTTAAGCCTCAGGATGCGCATGACATTCAGGTCGATATTCTTCCTTACGGAAAAATGACGATTGGATATATCAAACGCGTGGGGAAGGGTAAGATTGTGCACCTGGGCGTGGAACCCAACCGCGACTTGATTATGGAGATCCTCAGTTATCTTCGGGCGCCGCTTGTTTCTTACTCCAAGACACTAGGGATTAAGACCGCGCTTTTTCAGCGGGGGAAAACCTTTTATCTGGTGGTGATCAATCAGGGAGAAGAAGATAAGAGCGCCACGATTTATCTACCGGGTATGGAAGGGATCAAAGGCCGGATGAAAGTCACCGATTTAGTCGAAGGCCGCACCGAGATCCAATCCCGCGAGTGCCGCAATCCTTTCAGCCTTGAACTTCCCCGTAAAGACGGCAAAGTCATCGAGTTCCAACCTCTTTAAAAGTGAGCACCCGTCCAATTAGGTCTCGGGGGACACAATACTTAATTGGCTGAAATAAAACCTTGGTAAAACCTCGGAAAACCTCGGTACCGTTTCCTACAGGGACAGGTCGGTACTAGGTGAAACCTGGTATTGCGAAAAAAATGGGCACCTGGCTGGCACCATAGCTTAGGGTGAACCTGGCACTGGGAGAAACGGTACCCAGCTTTTTGCTTCATACGGTTGGAGTTATTTGCTATCCGAACGTTCTTATTATTTTGAAATTGAAGAGAGCGATGGGAGGCTTGAGCTGAAGAAAAATATTCTAATCATGGATGATCGAGGAATTTTCGCGAAACCTAAATTGGAAAAAGGTGCGAGATATCGGTTTTTTGTTAACCGCGTGAAGTTTTCAGAAAAGAATCAACCGATTTTTCTGCAAAAGGCCGAAAGCCTGGCGCTTCAATCAAAGACTGATCTTATAAAAGTAAAATGGGAAGATGGTATTGATCGAGAAAAGCGCAAATCCTGGCAAGCGATTATTTTTGGAAAAATATCAGCGGCTGCGGATACGCCGCGGAACCGGTGGATCAGGGAGCTTATTGGGAATCTCAACCACACATTGGTTATGGCGGAATGCCCAGTAAGGAAAAGATCCGGATCGATAAAAAATCGGGAAAAGTAAGCTTTAAATAAAAGGAGAATAAAATGGAAAAAATATTTTTAATTTCAATTTTATTGCTAACGGGTTGTGCCCATGTGTACAAAAGTGAATTTTTGAAGGACTATTCGACATTAACCAAAGGCAAATATCTGGAGAAGGTTTTTATTTCTCCTGATCTCAAACCTTCTGAGAAGATGGTCATTAAAATTGAAAAACCGGATATTACAGGAGCACAAGCGAACGATTCATTGCCTCCGGATATGGCCCGAGATGCGCTCAGCCATCTGCTTGAACAAAAATTAGGTCGACTTTACGGAATAAAAATTGCCAGCGCATCGGATACTCCAACGCACGTGCTTGAAACCGCAATCACAGATCTGGAGCCAGGGAGTCGTTTCCTGCGCTGGATCATCGGGTGGGGGCTCGCCGGATCTTCAAAAGTCCAAGTCGAAGGCAGGATTCTTGATGCAAGCGGTAAGCCAGTGGTCATTTTTGCCGATCGACGCGCTGGCAGTGCCGTTGGCGGCTATGACCTTACGGGAGGAGACCCTCGAGCGCTTCTCGAGAACGATATGGAGGGCATTGCGCAAGCGTTGGCAGATACGCTGCAAGATGAGATGGTGGCGATCAAAGGCTAGTAATCATTCAATAAATTCTGTCGGCAAAGTCAAAAAATGATCCCCACAGTTAAGGACCAATGAACCTTGGTACCGTTTCCAAAACCTTGGTACCGTTTCCTACGGGGACAGGTCGGTACTAGGTGAAACCTGGTATTGCGAAAAAAGGGTACCTGGCACTGGGAGAAATGGTACCCAGCTACTTGTTCAAATTTCAAGGCAATGGGTACCTTGGTACCGTTTCCTACAGGGACAGGTCGGTACTAGGTGAAACCTGGTATTGCGAAAAAAGGGTACCTGGCACTGGGAGAAACGGTACCCAGCTTTTTTGGATGTCGATTACGCCCCTAACGAAAGATTTGCTCTGATCGTGGATATTCTTGCCGAAGGCGTGGTTGCTCTTTCGGCCGCAATGAACTTTCTTGAAGCATCAGAGCGTATTAAAATTAGAGATTTAGCGACGCTTAAAATCGTTTACCTATAACCTGGAGGAAACCATGAAATGGAATTTTGTGATCATTGCAGGACTTCTATTGTTTGCAAAACCGATATTAGCGGCTGAATCTGACGACGTGGACAAAGCTTTTAAGCAAGGCATCGGGTATATGGAAAAATCAGAATTTGACAAGGCATTACCCTACTTGGAGAAGGTGTATGAGAGTCACCCTGACTCGCCAGGATTACTTTGGAATTTGGGTATTGCCAGTGCTGAGTTGAATCGGCATAAGGCAGCACTAAATTATTGGGAAGCATTCCGAAAATTACAACCTGATAACTGGAAGGCAACAACGAAAATTATTCAGGCTTATCAGGGACTTGGTGACAAACAAAACTTGAACAAGGAAAGGGCTGACTTGTTGGCTCTGAGACTTTCCCAGCAAGTGAAGGAGCTTTCAGAGGCAAAGTATTATTGCCGTGAACAATTCATGCTCAACGGCTGGAAAGTCTTGGCTTTTGAGTATTTTGAACTTCAAAAAAGCATCTATCGCTTCACTTTGGCAGACAAGGCGGGTTGGGAGAAATTTGCCATTGTTTTTGGGACTTCGGATTTGGATACGCAAGTTGCTCAGAAAACAGGAGAAATCAAAGAAGGCGAAACCGCTTATTCCTGGGATTTATACAATCAGGAAAGTGGGGTGCAAAACCTTTTAGGATTCTACGACTCAAAAAATCTGCCTGAATATGAGGATGTGAGGTCAAAGACAATAAAGTTTATTGAGAACGATCCCACTTTGAGCAGTGGCCCATTAAAAGGGAAATAACAGAATGCGGATCGACTAAATTTATAGTGTCTTGCCAAAGTGAACCCGCCGATCCATAATCCTATTGTCAGCAAGCAGTTGTATTGCCCCTTTCGCTCTACGAATGATCTCAAAGGGGAACTCATCTTGAAAAGTATTTTGATCCGAGAGTGTCACGGGGAGTCATTGTGTGGATGGAGGCCTTTCGGCGAATATGCTGAAGGGCCTTCTCCTTTTATGGCCTAGACTTACGTTGACGGTGGTGCGTAGACAACCGGACGGACAACCGGACGCTGTCCAGCGGGGAAGGGTAAGATTTCAGAATAAATGTCTAAATATTATCGAGGAAAAAAAGCTCGCAAAAGATCGCTGGAATATAATTTAATACGGTACCTGTTCCGGAGGTTCCAGGTTCCTGAGTTGAAAACCTCGGTACCGTTTCCTACAGGGACAGGTCGGTACTAGGTGAAACCTGGTATTGCGAAAAAAATGGGCACCTGGCTGGCACCATAGCTTAGGGTGAACCTGGCACTGGGAGAAACGGTACCCAGCTATTGTGTCCCCCGAGTACAGAATTTCAAGGCAATGTAACTAGGCTGGAATTTTTAGGCGCTCGTATCGGGAGAGAATGATTTCAACGAATTTTGTTTTAAAACCTTGAGGGAGTTGACTCTCTTGGATGAATTGTTTTATGAGTGTAGTTTTCCCCATAAATTTTTCATAGCGGATTTTTTCAGGAATTTTAAAAAAAAACCTCGGTACCGTTTCCTACAGGGACAGGTCGGTACTAGGTGAAACCTGGTATTGCGAAAAAAGGGCAACGGGCCTGGCACCATAGCTTAGGGTGAACCTGGCACTGGGAGAAACGGTACCCAGCTCCCCAGCTCATAGCGTCTTACGCTTGACCCAAGAAGGATCTTTTTCATCACTCGATCATCCACCTTCCCGGGCTTCTGAAGTTCCTCATAACTGTGAAGCCGCACCGCGGCATTCCTTTCCGTATCCCGAATCCGGGGGACTTCAATCCGAAACTTTTCTTCTCCAAGATACACAGATCCAGGTTGGTGACCCCACCGGTTCAGCGACCCATGATGCCTGCTTTTAACCCCGGTCAAACGCTCAAATTCCTCTAAGAGCACCGCATTTACGGCCTGAAGTCCTAGCGGAATCAATGTCCGGATCAACTCAAGCCGGCCGTCAGTCGTGCAGGCTGCGAGCACCGTCCTCTTTATAGTAAAAACTAACTTCAGATACCTTGGCGTTGAATATATCCTCCCAAGCGACTACGTTTTATAAGAGAGGGACTTCTTAAGGATCCTAATTAGGCAGTTCATAAATATGCAAAATAACTCTAACTTATCAACCTCAAGCACAACCTCAAAAAAATTCATCAGTCTATTCACTACGCTTGTCTTTCTATTGTCCCAGTTAGCGATCGTCCCTATTCCCCAGGCAGCTGCTGAAACCTTTTCAGATCCTGACCTGCAAAGCGGGCCCATTCGTACAATGACTTTGAGTGAAGGAATACAAACCACAAATACAAAAACTGAAAAACCCTCCAAAGGAAACACTGGAACAAGCACCCCAACAAAGACAGCCTCTGGACTCCCGTCGAGTGATCTAGTCCCAAAGCAAGATCAAGCATTA
>SICL01000052.1 GCA_009691445.1 Candidatus Taenariivivens baikalensis
CTTTAAACCAGGCCTTGAAATACTCCACCTGCCTCCCGTTTCCCTGGTTCGCCTCCAGCCATCCTGTCTCTTTGATCCGCGTTGCAAAATCTTCCCTTAAATCAATCGCTTCCCCGAGATTTAGATTCATTCCCGTCCAATCCAGTTCCTTGGGGATTAGATCCAAAATTGCACTGAAGAGCGTCCCTGCATGTTTGTCACGGGCATTAACTTTAAACCAGGCCTTGAAATACTCCACCTGCCTCCCGTTTCCCTGGTTCGCTGCCAGCCATCCTGTCTCTTTGATCCGCTTGGAAAAATCTTCCCTTAAATCAATCGCTTCCCCGAGATTTAAGTTCATCTTCGTCCAATTCAGTTCCTTCGGGATCAGATCCGAAATCGCACTGAAGAGCGTCCCCGCATGTTTGTTACGGGCATTGGCTTTAAACCAGGACTTGAAATACTCCACCTGTCTCCCGTTTCTCTGGTTCGCTTCCAGCCATCTTGTCTTTTTGATCCGCTTTGCAAAATCTTTTCTCAGATCAATTGCTTCCCCGAGATTTAAGTTCATCTTCGTCCAATCCAGTTCCTTCGGGATTAGATCGGAAATCACACTGAAGAGCATCCCTGCATGTTTGTCACGGGCATTGGCTTTAAACCAGGACTTGAAATACGCCACCTGTCTCCCGTTTCTCTGGTTCGCTTCCAGCCATCTTGTCTTTTTGATCCGCTTTGCAAAATCTTCCCTCAAATCAATTACCTCCCCAAGGTTTAAATCCATCTTCGTCCAATCCAGTTTCTTGGGGATCAGATCTGAAATCGCTCTGAAGAGCATCCCAGCATGTTTGTCACGGGATACAGTTCCAAATATTTTTTCATAGAACCGTATCTGTCCCCGATTGCCCTGATATTGATCAGTTTCTCCAGCCTGGATCGCTTCCTTAGCGTGAAATCTCAAAACTTCAGCATCCATCCAGGTCGTTGTAATATTTTTAACTCGCTTAGCATAACGAGATTTGAGCAGTTGGTATGTCCTGGTTTGTGAACTGACTCCCTTAAATCTTGTGATGGTAATAAGTCCAAACCGGTGGGCTAGTTCCAGATCCCGGGCAAGTTTGATAGCCCCGTCAAAAAATTGATAGGGGGAATCAGCCGCGAAGGGATTGTTCAAATAAGATAAATCAATCCGTCCAAATTCTGTTTCCACGGCCGGAGGAATCTTATCCGGGGAAATAATCGTTTCTCCTTTTTCCATCTCTCCCAGATATTCGCCAAGATGTGCTGACAGGGACCGCTCTGGAGCCCCGATCACATCCTTGATTTTTGCGTCAATTGCAGATATCAGGTCTCCGTTTTTTAAATCCCTAATCTTGATCGTTCCCAGCGTCGCAAGCGCTTGAGCAACCGTACCAAGCCTTAGTTCTGATCGGAGAATTTCTTCCGTTCTTCCGGCAAGGCTTCGGATTTCTGAGCGGGCAGCTGGAGGAGGAAGTTCGCTCATAGGCTTTCCCAAATAATGCCAGTTTAGAAATTCGTTAAGCCGCTTCTCGTCCCCACCCCTGATCACTTTTTCTTTCAGAAAATCACTTAAAACTGAAAGTAAATGATTCGCATACTTTTCCAAAACCTTCACCGGACCGAAAAATTCATAATCATAATCACCCTCAGGGACGGTTCTACGCAATTGCTTTATCTGCAAGAACTTATGAAAGATCTGTCCCCAATTCTCTTCCTTTGTATCCCCCACTTCTTTTTCGACTTTCTTGGGGACGGATCTGCTGTCAGTCAATGCCGCTTGCGAGGATGTGTGGAACCGTCCCTGAGATTTATTTTGCGGAAACCAGTAACGCCTTATTTTCTGATTCGCCTGGCGGGCTTCAGAGCGGATGGGAAGTTTTGCGGTGGAGACTGCGGCATTTTCAGCGCCGGCACCCGAAGAGACTCGGTAGAGAAAGTTGGTCAGTGTCCTGTCAATATCTCCGGCAAATCCTTCGCCTGATCCTAATAACTCAGCATGCGGGAACGCTTCCCGGAAATCCGGCCAGAGTAAGTTGTTCTGCTTAATAACCTCTGAATATAAATCAACTAAAAGGTACCCCGTTTGAAGATTCAAAAGCTGTTTGATTTTCTGAATCCACATCCTGATATTTCCCTGGACGCTGCTCCTGGGGCCAACTAAATCCACAAGAGTTATCAAATCAAATTCCCCTTCCCGTTGGCCGTATTTTGTGAAATCAAATGTACCCAATTCAGCACACCGGACCGGAATATTGATCCTTTCTCCTCTCCCCCTTTTCCTGAGCTCCTCGTTGATGCTGTCCTGAAGAAACATATTGTCATAAAGCGCGTAAGGATCTTTGTTGAGCATCACCACCTTTTTACCTAAGAGGGCAAGCAGAAGTGGTAGGTAGCTCGAAGCATTGCCCGCCACCATGACTTTGTGAATCGCAGGATATTTCAGGAGCGTGATGGCTATCGTTTCTGCTCGGCTGATGTTAGCGCTGTTCCACCCGCCAATATCTGCTGCAGCAAGCACCTTCACTGCCTCCCCAAGCTCAAGAGATACCGACTCAGCTAATGTTTCCTGCTGCCGAAGGACCTTTTCCGTTATTCCCGTTTGAATCTCCAGGAAAACTTGATCAGAGGAACTCTTATCCCCGATCGGAAGGTGATGTTGCTGTGTGAGTTTTTCACTACCCCGAACCTCGGAACGTGAGCCGGTTAATGGGTGTTCTTGAGAATGAAAAATTTTATCTAAGTTCGGAGATTCCCACATCACCGGTTTTTTTTCTTTCCTTAAAAGCTGCAGAAGCGTTCGGACCTGAGAATCAGTTATTCGATAGCCTGGATCTTGGATCATCGCAAAAGCTTCCTGGAGAAATGAATCTTGCGCCTCGGGAGGAAGCCCCAGAGGAAGAAAACCATTTCGTAGGTAAAAAATGATATTTTCCCCAGGATCTCCGAATGCCGTATCCTGGACCTGGCTCTCATGAAGAAAATACTTTGACGGATGATATTGGGAATTCAAAATCTGTAAAAATAACCGGTAAATGGGAACGCTCAAATTTTTCCCCTGAAATTTAGGGAGGATTTTGAATGCAACTCCCAATTGCCGGGGGCCGTAAAGAAAACTCGAAAACCCGTACCCCACTATCTTTTCGTGAAGAACAGAAAGAATTAAATCGTTTTTGACCACATCGTCATATTGAGAAAGGCGAGGGATCTTAATCATCCGAAGAGTTTCCCCGGGATTGAAATCGAAATCGTGATATCTAAACAAATCCGGATTCACTTTATCCAAATCCACAGGGGCGGCCGTGCCTGTTTCTTTGAAAATAACCTTAAAAGCGGTGAGAAGTTCTTGAGCTTTTGCGTTTGAAAGTTCTTGAAAAATGGCAGGTTTACTTGTACGACTTTGACCCAAAAGATTTCCCCACCAGCGATCAATAACCTCATCGGACCTCATTTCGGAACGCAAGGAGGCAGCCGCTGTGACCTTTTTTATATAATTCAAAACGATATACTGACTCTTCCTTGTGAAAAGGTCTGACTGGCCTGCAATCGGAGAGGCCATCTTCATAATCTCTTCCCAATCCGGCATCGAAATCGAAGTGCCCGCCAGTTGATTGCGAAATTCCCTCTCTAAGCGCTCAGCCTCCCGATAAGTTTTTATGTAATGAGCGCGCCGCCACTCCCACCGCTCGGGGCTATTCCACTTGCGCATGACCTCATCGATTCTCCTTTTGTCCTGAGGTTGGATATATTGACTCGAATTTCGACGGCCCATCACATAGTCCGCATTAGCCTTATTGACGGCGATCCCTAGACTGCGGATAAATCGAGCCGCTTGCTCCCCATATTTTTTTTGTGACTCCGCAGAATAATCACTCCTAAAATTATGATTCCGAAACACTCCTTTTGATTCAAGATTCAATTGATGCTTGCTCGCAAGTTCCTGAATGGAACCATTACGAGATGTCCCTAAAGCGCGACCCAAATATTCATGACTGATAGGTATCGCTGAAAAATCTGAATCCTCAGAACGCAAACGGCGAATCGTTCGATCCAAATAAGCCTCCACCGTCTTGGCCTGATTAGGAAATTTGACTCCCGCAATCGCGAGCCGCCTTAAATCTATCCGCTCTTTCTGGGCTGTCTTCTGAATCATACCGCGCTTCAGATGGACCCCCGTGAGGGCTTCAAGCTTAGATTGTAATTGGTGCGCTTTGATCATTTTGAATCTTGGACTCTTCGATGCAAAACGCATTTCGGTCTCCCTATCACTCGCGAGAGCCGCCAACAACTCGATGGATAACTCCTTGGTTCCATCCACTCCCAAAGATTGAGTCGGGGAAATCTGGATTTGAGTTTTGGGTTTTGAAAAAATAATGGGCCGAATAGCAGCCGCGAGATCTTTTCGTCCAAGTCTAGCGGCATACTCCAACAAGACAGAGCGGATTCTTCGATCTTGCTCCGGCGTTAAAATTCTAAATAGAAACCATAAGAACTTATTGTTCCCCGTTCCAGCCCTAGCCCCCTCAATATCCACCAGCCCCGCTTCTGCAAACGCTTTGAGATGCTTCCCGAACATTTTCGCGCTTCGATCCGGCACAAAACGCCGAAGGCTCGCGATTTGCACCCACTCCCCCACAAAATATCTCTGTAAGAAATCGTAAGTCAGATAAAGATCGAGGTTAATCAGCGTCGAATCTTTTTCCCGCAGTGCTTTACTTTGAGAGTCCATAAGGAAAGGCTCTCTGGGAAGCGCAAATACTTCCTCCCCCAAAATCAACCGCTCAATTTGGTCCCTGGCATAGTCCAGATCTTCCTTGTAAAAACATTCCGATAAAACAAAATCTAAGACGTCCTCAAGCTCTGGACGGATTAAAATGCGCGAGTAGGTTAATTTACGGGTTGATCTCCCAGAGTGTTTTTGAAGTAAATTCAGATCGTGAAGCTTTGAGATCTGAGTGACCACCGTTCTAAAATTAACGATTCTATTTCTCCGCTGGAATTCTTTCAGAGTAAACCGCTGCCCCACAGCAAAATTCTTCGCGTTTTTCCAGGCTCCAAGCAGCGTCTTCGCTTTCCGTGCTTGTTCGACCCTTAATTCTGATCGGAGAACTTGTTCCATTTTTTTTGCGAGCAGGGAATCATATTTTCCTGGATATTCTGCAGCGACTCGAGCCCAAGCAAGCATTTGAGACCGGGCAAGTTCAAAAGGTTCTTCCGATAGAATGCGAAGTTCAGGATAGGCACGAGACGCCTTCGCCGCTTTGTTGGAGATGCCCCCCTCACCCTGTCCTCTCCCAAGAGGAGATGGGAAATCAAAACGACTTCCTCTCCTCTTTTCAAGGGGCGAAGAATAAAGCGCGGGGTTTTCTAATCTCCGGCTTCTCATATCTAGCATCTGGTTTCTCGCCATCAGGTCTCGATACATCTTCTGATGTCTCTCACTCAAATGCGTAATCATCGGAAGCACGGTCTCACAAGTCACGTCTTTCTTGGCAAGCATTTCAAGAATTCCGGCCTTATGAAATCCGCCAAACACGAGCACTGCGATTTTCTCATCCGGATCCTTCAAGAATTTTTCCAAAGAATCCCGAATGACTTGATCGCGCTTCCCCGCCATTTCATAAAACTGAATGGCCACCTGAATACTTTGCTTCCAGCGTTTTGAAATCAGAACCGGCTCGCGCAGCATTTGCGCCGAAAAATCCGCGAGATCCTGCGTCTTGAAATCCCTCAGTTCTTTCACCACTTTTTCATAGCTCTGGGAATCGAGTTCAATGGTGCACAGTTTTTGGAAAAGTTTCAGGGTTTTTAAAACAGAATAAATTCTCAGAAGATCTTTTTGATCACGAAAAAACACGAGGACGATTTCCTGCTCCAGCAACTCTAGCTCCTGGGTTATCTTTTTAAGATCGTCAGGGAAGATTGCTTCGTTGTCCTCCGGACTCCTCGCAATGACGTCATTGCGAGTCCTGCGTCTGTCATTCTGAGCGGAGCGAAAAATCTCGGGATAAACTCCGTGAAGCAATCTCGAATTACCATCCAAACTTAATGAACTCCTCGCTAAATCAATAGGGACCTGCCTGAGATAACCCGGCAAATCCAGCTTGCCGTTTTCATAAAGCTCCTGGGCCCTCATCCACTCGCGAAATTTTTTGGGAAATTTTTCTGCAGCAATCCGAAAATAAATGCTTTGAATCTCATCCAAATCCTTTTGAATCGCAGGAGAAAGTTTTGTGGATTTCCGGTACGCTTCGATGTTCTCGCGGTGGAGCTTGAAGGAGTCAGCTCCAATCAACCTAAAATTAGAAGGAAGAGGGGAGAGAGAAGATGGAAGCGTTTTGTTTTTTCTTCCTTCTTCCTTCTCCCTTCTTCCCTCTTGCTTCCGGGTGATGTGCGCATACTCTGCCCCGCCCAATCTCAAATGATCCATCAAAAAATACGCAACTTTTTCGCGGATCTTCGGATCCTTGATTTCACCGAAATATTTATCCGTAGGAACCGGGCCTTCGTAGCCTTCCTCGAAGACTGTTTTGACGCCCTCTTTCTCTACAAAATGACGAATCAGTTTGGCGATGCTCTCCTGGGCTTCAAGCGAGTCATGTGCGTCCTGGATGTAGATAATTTTTTTATCACCCGTACTTTGTACATACTCATCCACTTTCCCAAGCTCACGAGGGACGGCAATAATTAATGAAGGAGACGCATAGGAAATGTTTTGAGAAAGGCTGAAAGAAAGGAGTAAAAAAAATGCTGTAACCTTCAATCTGAATTGGGGTTTGGAATGGAAAAGAGTCATAAAAGTTATGAAAGGATACTTGATAGTACGTACGAGGACAAACCGGCTGATAGAGGACTTTGAGATTGCGGGAAATTAATCGGGAATGCTAGAAAGTGCTATAAGCTGTTTTGGGGTTTTCTTGATCCGAAAAATAAAAGGACGATCCATTCAAAAATTACTAAGGATTACTTAGAATCTGCTCCTGATTTTTTACTGCGGAGAATGCCGAAAGGTTTGCATAAGACTTACCAGAGAAATCAGGGTCCAGGAAGTTTCCAGAATAATAAATCCCCAGTTACCGCTGAGAATGGCCGTGTAGGCGAGAAGCATTCCGCCAAAAAAATTAAGCAGAAGATAATGGACTGACTTATCTTTCATCCATCCCCGCTGCAGACAAAAATAGCCGACGAGGATCATGAAAGCACCGATCAGGGAAGCGAGTTTGGAAATCATGCGAGTCGTAAAGGGTAAGTGATAAGTGTTAAGGAAATCTTTTTTGACTTTTTTCTTATCACTTACCCCTTATCCCTTACCGCTTTCTATGGTTCAATGATATCGTTTTCCAGCCACGCGTATTTTCCGTCCAAAGTATTCTTCGCTACTTTGTTGGCAAAGGCGTCGCTGTTGAAAAAAAGTCCGCTCATTTGTTTATGGATTCTCCCGCGGGCCTGGCGGCAAAAAAGATCCGCGAGTTCGACCGGCCCCGCATCCGCGGGATTTTCCTGAATTTCCCGGATCGCCTTCGCGCAGGACGCGGCCATGGAAAAAAGATCGGTTCCGGCATTTACAAGGCGCGACATTAAATGCTGTTTCTTTTCCAGTCCCTGCTGATAAAGCGTCATGGCGTGAAAGAGTGTTCGCGCCAAACGCTTGGAGGTTTTTCCGATATAACGCATGTGCCCTTCCAGTTGAACCGGGATGGGTGTTCCGGAAGGAAGCTGATCGCCCGGAAGAAACTGGGAAGGATACCAAACGCTATAGGTTTTAATGGAAGCTGCAATCGCAGCCAGTCTTTTTCCAAGCGGTGTCTTGGGCGACAGGATAGGAAGAATGCGGCTCATATGAAAATCCATGGCCTCGCGCGCGATAAAAAGCCGCATGATCTGACTGGTTCCTTCGATGATGGTGTTAATGCGCATATCCCGCATCATGCGTTCAAGCGGATAACCTTTTTCACCCCGAGCTTTTAGGGAAGGGCTGGTTTCATAACCGCGGCCGCCGCGAATTTGAACCGCGCCGTCCACAATTTTCCAGCTTGCTTCGGTACAGCAAAGTTTGGCCATCGCTGCTTCAAGACGAATATCCACTTTTTGCTTATCCGCCATCGTGGCGCAAATATGATTGACGGCGTCCATGGCAAACACCGTTGAAACCATCGACGCAATTTTAATGGAAATAGCTTCGTGTTCACCAACCGGAGCACCCCACTGAACGCGTTCCTTGGCCCATTTACGCGTAATATTAATCGCAACCTTGGAAGCGCCGGTCACAGCCGCGGGCATGGTCAAGCGTCCGGTGTTCAGCGTAGTCAGAGCAAGCTTCAACCCCTGGCCTTCTCCAAGAATAATATTTTCACGCGGAACTTTGACATTGGTAAAGCGGAGAAGTCCGTTTTGAATTCCCTTGAGCCCCATGAACATGCACCGGTGAACCACTTCGAACCCCGGCATCGTGTTCTCGACAATAAATGCCGTGATTTGTTTTTTCTCGCGGCCCTTCACCATCTTGGCAGGAGTTTGAGCCATGACAACCATAATGTCGGCCACGGTTCCGTTCGTACACCAAAGTTTCTCACCATTAATCAGGTAATATTTTCCGTCTTCAATGGGCGTTGCTGTCGTTTTCATTTTCGCGGGATCGCTTCCTACATCCGGCTCCGTTAAAGCAAACGCGGAAATCGCACCTTTGGCAAACCGGGGTAAATATTTCTTTTTCTGTTCTTCGGTTCCGAAAAGTTTTAGCGGCTGGGGAACTCCGATGGATTGATGCGCGGAAAGCCAGACAGCGGTTGAAGCGCAGTAACTGGAAACCAGATGAAGGACTCGGTTGTAATTAACCTGCGAAAGCCCTTGTCCGTCATACTCTTTAGGGATCTTCATTGCGAAGGCACCGAGCTTGGCCAAAGCGTCCAGCGCAGCTTTGGGAACATCGCCCGTTTCATCGACCTTATCCGGATCAATCTGCTCTTTGAGCACGGCTTCGATTTTTTTTAGGTAGTCATCGCCGATTTTCTTTTCTTCGACCGATTGTTTAGGATAAGGCAGGATGAGATCCCAGCGAACATTGCCTTTAAACAGTTCCGCCACGAAACTAGGCTGCGACCATTCCTTCTCGCGTGAATCCTCCGCTAATTCGAGGGCCTTGAATTTTTCTTTGCCGATTTTTTTTTCATCCAGGATATCCATAAAATCCTCACGTTATCGATTGAAAGTATCGCTGACTAAATATCGGCAGCCTTTATAAAAAAGCAACGTTGAACTTGCAACTTATCGGGTTATCAACTGACTCTGTCATTGCGGGCAGAACGAAGTAATCTCGGGTTATGCCCTTAGATTGCCGCGTCTCCGCCCAAGCGCGGGACTCGCAATGACAAAAACACGACAAACTCTTGCCCGTTATTGCGGTCCTTTGGCTGTCATTGCGAGGAGGGTATTTTTCGACGAAGCAATCTCGGGTTATTCGCTCTAGATTGCCGCGTCTCCGCCAAGGCGCGGGACTCGTCCGCCGAAGGACGGATCCGTCCTCTGGCGGACAATGACAAAAACCCCGTCTTATTACACGATGCCTTGGAAAATAGGTTCTTACTCCACCCGGCAAAGAAAACCTTTAAGGTACTCGCCTTCGGGAAAGTAGATATTGACCGGATGATCAAAGGGGTGGCCGGTCTTGGCAAGAATGCGGATGTTTTTACCCGTGTCTTTAGCGGCCCCGAACAAAATTTTCTGGAAAAGATCGACTGAAATAAACGACGAGCACGAAGCGGTGAAAAGAAGGCCTCCCTCGGAAAGTCGTTTCATAGCAATCATGTTGACATCTTTATAGGCCCGCGAAGCGTTATCGACATGGGCTTTGCTTTGACAAAAAGCGGGAGGGTCCAGGACAATAAAATCAAAGGGTTCATTGCCTTGACGCAGGTATTGAAAGACATCCGTATGAAGACAGCGGTGATCTTTCTCGGAAAATCCGTTCAAGGTCAGATTTTTGCTGGCAAGGTTCAGGGCCGTATCCGAAGAGTCCACGGAAACCGTACTAAGCGCACCTCCACGGGCACCATAAACCGAAAATCCAGCGCTGTAGGAAAAACAATTCAGCAGTTTTTTACCGCGTGAATGCTCGCCAACAAGCTTTCGATTTTCACGTTGATCCAGAAAAAAACCGGTTTTCTGTCCGTGTTTGATATCCACTAAAAATTTCAGGCCATTTTCGAGGATTTCCAGTTCATCCGGCGGTTCAGCCCCCCAAAGCAGTCCAGGTTTCCCTTTCAATCCTTCAATCTTGCGCCACTCCGCATCCATTTTTTCATAAATGCCCTTGAGGGGGATTTCTTCCTGAAGAATTTTAAGGATCACGTCTTTCCATCTCTCCATTCCAATCGCGTGAATCTGCACGGACAGATAATCCCCATAAAGATCCACGGTCAGCCCCGGAAGGAAATCGCTTTCGGAGTGAATAAGGCGATATGAATTCGTGCCAGCTGGCACAAATTGCTTACGAAGCTCCAGGGACTTACGAATACGGGCACGAAAAAAGGATTCATCAATCTCGGCGGCTCCAAAGGTAAGCATACGAACAGCAATCTGAGAATCGGGATTCAGAAAGCCAAGGCCGAGCATTTCCTCGGAAGATGAGTAGACCTGGACCAAATCCCCAGGCTTATACCCGTCATCGATTTGATCAAGCGCCCCTGAAAAAATCCAAGGATGATGGGCGAGTACGGGCTTTTCTTTTCCAGGTTTTAGAAGGCAACGGATGGAAGACATGTACCATAATAACCAAGAAACAAGATACAAGATACAAATAAATAACCGAGATTAATCACCAGGAAACAAGTTGCAAGTATCCAACATTTGTTTCTTGTATCTTGAATACTTGGTGATTCATTGGATCTTGTATCTTGTTTCTTGGTGATTACGCCGAAGGCGCTGTCATTTCCTCGCAGTAGGAAGAGCGGTGGTGGGCAAAACCGAGATGGCCGTCCCAGCAGATCGTGGAACAAAAAACAAATCCCGTCACTTTGTTCCGGCAAGTACTCACAGAGCAGACATAATAAGTTTCGTTAAAAGGAATTTCTTTTTTGCAGATGTTACAGCGCTTCCAAAATTCCGGCATCGAGCTTTTCATTTCTGACATGATGACCCTCTAAAAAAGATTACCTGATAGATTGATTAAGATAAAGGGGTTTTATTTTCTCTAAGATGAACCCGTAAGACTCTGGATGCCGCCGAGGGATGAGAGCGCGAGTTTCACGAGCGCGATTGTGCCGTCAATCATGGCCCAGGTATAAGCAATCATGATCACCGTCCAGATGATTTTCCAGGTGCGATTAAAGCGCGGGCTTTTATAGAGAAGCGGAAGACCAAAAGGACCAAGAACAAAAAACAAAAGAAAGATGACAAGGATGGGATGATAATACCAGGATGATTTGGGAGGACCGTTAGAAGCATCAGGTGTATTCATAAGACTGCCTAATCTACGTCAAGAACAGGCAAAACCTGAATTCTGTTGTCATTGGGGGGGGCTTTTGTCGTCATTGCGAGCGACCAAAGAGAGCTCCGCCGAAGGACGGATCAGTCCTCTGGCGGACAATGACAAAAACCTGCACGCAGCATTGCGAACCTTTCACTGTCATTGCGAGCCGCAGCGAAGCAATCTCCATCCGACAAAACCTACGCGCGGCATTGCGCGCTCACCGTTGATCAAGAGAAGTCACTGGCTGGAATTACTGCACGATAGCCGGGTTCAAGTGAATCAATGCCCCCGTCGAGATCGTGACCACGACGTCTGAACTGCTGCTCCAATTGACGGAGGATAAAAATCCGGAAATCAGCGATGTCGAATTTTTACCTGAAGACAAGTTCTTAATCTGCAAATAATTGATTCCAGAAAGAGTCATTCCAAACACGACGATGCTTCCATCCGGAGAAACATCCGCCTTGAAATTGCTTACCGGAGAAGACCCCACGCTATAAAGCTGCCGCTCGGTTACCTGGGAACCATTCACTTGATAAAGTTTCAGGATTGCGCCTGAACGTTGGTAATAAAATGCGGAATTAGAAGCCGTGCGAACCGCATCAGCCGGAACGCTCAACGGGGGTGTGTTAAGCGCAAGTGTCCGAAAATTTCCAACCTTCTCTGCCTTCACCACACTTCCCTCAAGCGCACGGATGCGGTATTCATAATTCAAATCCGCAGTCAAACCACTGATAGTAACGGATCGGCTGCCCGCGCTTCCACTCACCGATGCCGCAAGCCACGTCGCTGCTCCCGTATTGCGGTATTCCACAGCCACCGACTGACCGGCCGCAAGATTAGCGATACTAAAATTAAACGTCGCGCTCGTTACTGCAAGCTGAAGCCCCGTGACTTCACCCAAACTTACCGCAGTAGCAGGCGGTGGAGTCGGTGCGGAAATATGCAGTTTCACTGTTGCCGAAGATGAGTCCAAACTTCCGTCATTCACCACGTACGTAAACTGATCGTCACCCGTATAGCCCGATGTCGGCGCATAAACAAAATTTCCGCTTGACTGAAGGCTCACGCTTCCATGAGAAGCGTTTGTTTTTAAAATATAACTCAAGCCACCGCCGTCAATATCTCGTCCTGCAGGAAGCACCGCCGGTAAGTTCGTGTTCAGAAATCCGCTAAATTCCGCAGCATTCGCTTCCGGCGCATGATTCACAAAATTGACCGTGACGATAAACTTTTGGATGACGGGGGCCGTCACTCCGTCCGTAACCGTAACCGTAACCGTAATCTCGGCGGCGCCATTTGCATTCGCCAAGGGACGAATTTTCACACTCCGATTCGCCCCACTTCCCTGAAGTGTCAACGAAGAACTCGGAACCAAGTCTGGATTGTTGGATTTGACAGTAACCGTACCCGAATTGTTGACCGTGAAATTCACAACCAATTCCCCGTTTTGTTCCATACTTTGACTATTGATGGCGGAAACTACGGGCGCTACCGGAGTTACTACGGGCGTTACCGGAGCTACGGGAGCTACGGGAGCTACCGGAGTTACGGGCGTTACGGGAGTTACGGGAGCTACCGGAGTTACGGGAGCTACTGGAGTCGGCGGAGTCGCAGGCGTTGCAGGAACAAGAGTCCGGAAGGCACCTGTCTTCTCTGCCTTCACCACACTTCCCTCAAGCACACGGATGCGGTATTCATAATTCGAAGCCGCAGTCAAACCTCTGAGATTAACGGCACCGCTTCCACTCGCCACCGCCGCAAGCCACGT
>SICL01000012.1 GCA_009691445.1 Candidatus Taenariivivens baikalensis
CGAAATTCATTTTCCGCTCTCCCCCATCAATCAAATAAGCTTTAGCGGAAGGATAGTCCGAAGCCTGCGTTTTGATTTCTTGCTAGAAACGGGGAGCTGGTAAGCGATCATTAAATCCTCAAGAATTGAAAAATAATTTTCTGCTAATTTTCGCTCAATGCGACCTTCGCGTGCCACCGAAGAAATATTCAGCATGGATCCTTGCGAGAAACTTGCCGACTCTAAGAATCGGGCAAAGGCTGAAAGGTTTCGGGCTAACCCTTCCTAGTGCACTTCCTGCAAAAGTTCCAGGACTCTCTGGATTTCATCAATAATAATCCAATCCTGAAAGCCCTTTGGAATGAACGTCTCGAGCCTTGCTAGAACGGGCTGCGTTCAGGACGGGCAGATCCTTGGGGGGGATGAAATCCGAATAAATCTCAAACGGCTTTTCTTCCGGAACCGGAACGACTTGAATCCTGGCCGTGTTAAGGAATTGATGGAATGACCGGAGTGATTCCGGGGGCTCCTTTTGATAACGGACTTCATCCATAATCTGTCCGAACTTCTTTCTTAGATCCAGGGCATTAAGCTCTCTCATAGTCGAATCCTCCTTATGTCTATAATTAGTACAATAGATACAATACACACAATACATACAATCAATAGTCTTCTAGTGCCATTGGTGCCTGCCACCACCAGCGGAGAAAGCAGAAGCGACTTCCATTAATAGAAGGGGGACGAGCCTAATAATTAATATTTGTTAATAATAATCAACTTTGGGTTATATGAAATTGATGTATTTTGATCGTTTGGGGATGTATTTAATATAAAGTTATATTTTATGCTATAAATTGCTAGTTATTGACTCTTGCATTAACTCAATTAGTCCGTTATCTTTTTGGGAGTAAATCTGTGAATAGTTTTATGGCCGTATATCCGACTGTAATGTTGCTGATGGCTTGATACGAAGTAAAAAGATTCCTCTGAGGAGAGAGAATGACAAGAACGCAAGATTACCGAAACAGCGAAGAAAAGTCCCAACTGACATCGCACCATTCAGCCGCTCGATTTTTGTTTATTCCATCTTTGCCTTTCTTTAATACGTCTGATTGCGCCTTTCTTGTTCCATTGACTGTCCATACCCGTTCTCTCAATTATGTCGACCCCTTGTCTGAGGGGGTGCGGGCTTGAAAATTTCTTTCCAGTTTCTTTCCAATCCAAAATTCATCAAAGGAACAGTTTATTCCGGCATTCTTCTTGGCAGTCTCCTTCTGGGCATTGGCGTCTTAAAAGCCGTTGTAAATACTTCTTACCCATTTACCGCCGGAACCGAATCAACTTACGACATCACCGGCTCCATCGAACTTGCCACGGACACTGAACCAAATCCGGATGCCGATGTCGCCCGGCTATCCGCTTTAGCGGCCTACGTGGATAATGGCGGAACCAACATGTTCAATGGTACCGGTAATAGTAAGGATCAAACCACCTATGCCACCGATTTAAAACTTACCGCACCGAGTTATGCGTCGCCCTCATTTTTGAATGCCAAAGAACCGATTCCGGGAACCAATCCAGTGCCGAGCAATTTATGGCATTTGGATGGTGCCATCACGACGACAATTGATTCCATCGGAGGAGTTACTTGCACTAATACCGCCGCCACTTCAGGGACTGGACAAGCAAATTTTAGTGAAGACCGTGTTTTTACCGGCACGTCTCAGTATCTGGATTGCGGTTCGGCTGGAAATATTTCCGGTGCCGCCATCTCTGTTGAGGCCTGGGCCAGACCCCTGGACACAGCACCTGTGAATGCTACAGCGTCGGGTATTGTGACGAAAGGACGCGATAACGGGACCTCACCCTGCAGATCCTGGCGCCTTGGCACTTCAGGAACGGGGGCTACTTTTCATCCAATATTTTCGGTCGCCACAGGAGCAGCCTGCGGAGGGGCTTATGTCACCGCTACCGGAACGACTACATTCGCGGCTGCTACCTGGTATCACCTGGTAGGGACTTATACCGATGCCTCCGATGTCCAAATATATGTGAACGGACTTTTAGAGACCACCTCGGCTGCTCAAAGTGGAAATGTTGTGCCGACAACGAATAATTCGTTCATTGGTACTCAGGTAACCACGACCAATGAATTCGAAGGACAAATTGATGAAGTTGCCATTTATACCTCCGTATTAACTCTGGAACAAATCAAGGAACATTATAATAATCCACGCCGCCTGCGCAGCCTTTGGCTTTTGGATAATGCACTCACGGACAGCGGACCGATGGGAAATACGCTCACCAATGTCGGAACGGTCAACATCGCTTCAAACTACGCTATTTTTGATGCTGGCGGCAAACGTCTTACGGCCACTCCGTCCGGGAATACTTCCCTCAATTTCACCACCGAAGCGACACTTGCCGCGCGCGTGAACTTCGCCTCGTTTCCCTCGGCAGCGAAGTACATCATCGACAGCAATGCCACCGATATCTTTGCGCTTCAAGTGACCGGAGACGGATCTATGTTTAAACCTCAGGTTACTTTTACAAACACAACACCGACCACCACGACCATCACTGGAACCAAAGCAGTTTCTTCGAGCGGATGGCATCATTTGGCGGCGGTTTGGAATAAAGGAACGGTTTCTCTTTATGTGGACGGCCATTTGGATACTCAGGCCACTTACACGCTCACCCTTAATTCTACGGGAACGATGGGACTTACCATTGGGGCTAAAACAGGCGGCGGTTCGGAAGTTACAGCGAGTGTCGATGACGTTGTCGCTTATGCCCGGGCTGCGAGTCCGGATGAAATTCTTCAAATGGCAGGTGGATTGCCCCGGTTTGGCACCTTTATGTCCCGTACTGACATAAATGCACAAGCCACTCTTCCGTGGAATCATTTTACCTGGGGTGAGACGCTGCCTTATGGAAAAGGAATTCCAACCACGGAATCATTTCTCAAAAATTTGTATCATATGAGTGACGGCACGGAATCCAAATCCGGCTCCAATACACTTGATCTCAGCCACAGCGCTTATAGCACTTTCGGCAGAATGGGCAATGCCCAGTATTTGTCCAGCGGCTCCGGTTATATCGTGACGAACTCCAACATCGCGGCGGCGTCATCCAATAAGTTTGCAGCGGAAGCCTGGGTCCAGTTTAAATCTGCGGCACCCGGCGCCGGTGATTATGTGATCAGGATTGGAACGAATGATCCTTCCATCCTTCGCGATTCATCCACAGGAAAAATGAAGGCCATTGCAAATGGAACGACCGTGACCGGTACGAAGATTATTCAGGACACGCGCTGGCATCATGTTGCCATGACCTCGGATGCGACCAATATTACTCTTTATGTTGATGGCATCCAGGATGGTCAGGGAGCGGCTACAGCAGGACCCAACACCGCTGCTGTCATGTATTTGGGAGATGACGGATCGCAAGGCGACAGCTTCACGGGAATGATCGATGAGGTGGCTTTTTATGATGATGTCGATGGAAACACGGCAACGATGCTGGCAAATCACTACAAGTTAGGAATTGCCTCGACAAAAATCCTCACTCAATCTTGCGGTTCAACCTGCGGTGGTTCCGATGCCTGGATCGGTCCTGTGAGAGCAGCGGCCAACAATGTGACCCCCACGGCGGGGACGGCTGCCGCACTCTGGACTTTTGACGAGGCGAATTTTATCGGAGCGGATACGGATACCGATGATCTTGTAACGAGTGGTAATTATGGGCAAGGTATGGGCGGAGTCAACACCGCTCAAGACACGCTTTTTCAGGGAGGACGTTCCGCTGTTTTTAATGGGTCTACAGAATATATTTCAGTTCCGGAGGCTTCCAGTTTGGAGCCCGCGTCGGGCTTGACCATTGCCGCCTGGATTAAATTAGAAGAAGTCCCCGCTGACGGCGCGACGATCGTTAGCAAATTTAACACGGCCACTACCGCTTCTTACGCCCTGGAATTGATGGCTAATCAAACCTTAAGAATGAGAGCTACAGAAGCCGGAGCAGAAGGAACGGCAGTCTCCACAAATGCCGGAGCTGTTCCGATTGGAGAATGGGTGTTTGTGACTGCTTCTTTTGATGAAACCAATGTCGATTTTTATGTCAACGGCGCATCGCAGGGAACCGGTGTCAGCCTGGCTAAAAACGTTCAATATGATACCGGGGGTTCGGGCAGACTTCTTATAGGAAGAGATGCCACGACGAACAATCGGCCTTCCTTCAAAGGCAAGATGGATATGCTGGGAATCTGGAATGCGGTTTTGAATAATAGCAGTTCAAATCCTCTCATCTCGGCTCTTTATAATGCCGGAGATCCTTACAACTTTATTTTGGATCCGACTGACCAGGATCCAACTCCGGCGGATGCCCAGTATTTTCGCTATAAGATTTTTTATAATACGCTCGATCCCTTCGTTAATCCGCTGATTCAAAGTGTAAGCATCAAAACCACAACCTATTCGAAGTCAGATCCTGTGATTAGCAATGACACAGGATTGGCTTATACAGTCGGTCTTGATGTTTTTGACGCAACAGAATATCCCAACAGCGGCAACATCAAATATCAACTCAAATGTACTAGCTGCTCAACAGCAAACGGTTGCACCGTAGGAAACTGGTGTTATCACAATGGTTCAAACTGGACTAATTCAGACAGCTCTTATGCGCAGGCAAATACAGAATCAACCGTGAATACTTATTTCAGTGCTTTTCGTACGCAGATGGGTACCGGAAATCTTTTTTGGCAGGCCGTCCTTCATGGAAGTGGAGAGCAGCAAGTCAAACTCGACAAAATCGATCTTACGACAGATACCATCTATAACTCGATCACGTATATTCAACCGTCCAATGAAACGATGACCGTGGGTAATGCCTCGACGTCTACCACGGATGTCATTTGGGATGTGCTCAGTGTCAGCAATGTCACCATTGACTATTCAACGGATAATTTCTCAACACCCTATTCCATCACGGGCAGCCGGTCCGCGACCGGAGCCGGAGGAACAGGCTGCAGTTTGAACGGACATTCAGGATGCCACCGTTTCACCGTCCCGGACGCTCCTTCCACTAATTTTAAGATCCGCATTCATGATGTGGCAGTCCTTGCGGCCGATGTCACCAGCACGGCTAACACCGTAAACAATAATATCGTGATCACCACTCCTTCAGGAGGTCAGACATACACGGTAGATCGGCAAGTCGAAATCGATTGGACGGCCAAAGGTGCAATGGGCGCGAACACTAATACAGTCATTAAATATAGTAAGGATGGAAGCTTTGGTTCGAATACGATTACCTTAACCTCAGCCGCATCTAATTCGGGAGCCAACTCAGGGATTAATGGAGCGACCTCTTGTACCGGCAGTGTTAACGGGGATGTTTATTCCGGTTGTATTCGCTGGATCATTGCGAGAAATGAAGCCGGTGCTGATACGACAGATCCTGCCACACTGACCAATGGAGCGGTAGGATCATTCCGCATTACCGATGGTAATTGTACTTCCACAGTCGGGGCCGATTGCACCATGGACACTGCCGGATTTACTGTGAACGGAAAAATTACGATGAAGGGTCCGACAGGATCTGATACCTGGAAAGTCGAAACTGAAAAAGATATTAATGGCACTACACTGCCCATTAAGTGGACCTACAACGGAGACATGAACGATACCACTTTGGGTAATGGAAGTATTACACTCAAATTTGATATGGATGGAAATTTTAATGGAACAGATGGTTCACCGAATAATGATTTTACGATTGTGACGGTTCCGATTGCAGGTGCGACAGGAATTTGTGATCCTCCAACAGCGGATACAACGCCAGCTACCAAAGAGACAGGTTCGGGATGTTTTGTCTGGACGACCGAAAACGGAGCCTCGTTTACAGGTCCCGAGGCTATTCGAGTCACAGGATTAGGAACCGCGACGGCTAAAATTCGCGGCACCATTTCACCTCCGTCCGCGGCGGTTGTCACCAATGATACCAACGCTTTTGCAGTCGATCCGTGGTTTGAGATAACGGCTCCGACAGGATCAGATTTGTGGAAGACCGGAATCACAAATACACACACGATCAGCTGGTACACTCATGGTGCCGGACTTGGCAATGTGGATTTAGAGTGGTACTCGGGACTTTCCGGATCTTCCTGGGCGACGGTGACTGTTCAAACCGATGGCTCTTACTCAAATAAAGCAGATGGTAACGGCGCTCACAATAAAGTTTGGTCCTCGGTGACGGATGCGAATCCTTGCACGGGAGGAACATTATCCATTGGATGCGATAAAGTAAGAATACGCGTGAAACAGACAGGTGGGGGAACGCGTGAGGGGGCTTCTGCTAACTTTACAATTAAACCGCGGCTTATTATGAACGATCCCTCTCCGATCAATCTACAAATCGGAGCTTCACGAAATATTACCTGGTCTTATGACGGGACTGCAGCAGGGGTCATCAAGATTTATTATTCCACCAATTCAAATTGGGGCGATGCTTGCGATCCCGCGACAGGAACCGGAAAATGTCCGGACGCGACTCATCTTTGTCAAGCCACGGCTCCAGCAACTACTTGCAGCAGTGCTTTCACGGTTCCGACCATTGTTTTTTCCAAGACTGTTAAATTCCGCGCGGAAGCGGTCAATGATACAACCAATGTGGTCAGTGCTGACTCACCCACAAACGCGGTCTTCCACGCCAAATATACGATTACGGCACCTACAGCCGCCGCTGAAAAATTTTCAGAAGAAGGGGTGTCCGTTAGTTGGACGGAAGGAACACCCGCTGCACCCGTCAAAGTTCATATTTATCAGCGCGTGACTACGGACGGAACCTGGACCAAGATCACGGATCAAGGGGATCAAAGCGGAACCACGGATGATGGAATTTTTGATGGCGTGGCTGGAATCAATGATACCGGACCCTGGACGATTCCGTCGAGCTATCTTCATAATGATGTTCAACTTTTGGTCACGGATGCGCTCGATACAACCGGACCGAATTATTATTCCGGCGGAACGGTTTCATTCAAGAGTGAGCTCAAGACCGAGCTGGTTAATCCCAGCACCTCCGGATTAAAGTGGTATGTTGGAGAAAAGGTTAACGTGGGTGGCGGCGACCGGATCATTGAATGGTCGTACAAGGGTGATAGTGACACAATTCCCACAGCGAATGTTCTTTTGAAATATTGTACGGATAGTACTTTTACCTGCGGTTCTCCAGTGACGATCGCGACCGTGAATGCGCATGCAAATTCAAATTGTACGCCACCAGGAGTTTCAGCTCCAAAATCTTCCGGTTGCTATGTTTGGGCGGGGACCCCGGGAGCAACGACCGGAGTCGGTGATGAAAAAAATAAGACGGTGAAGATTTTTGTGACTGGAGATGCCTCCCAGGGTTGCAGTCCTACGGCTTGTGCTCCGGATAATATGCCCGTGGTAAGTACTGGAAATTCATTTATCGGCACAGCGAATACTATGATGTTGCTGCCGCGTCTGCAGTTTGTTTCTTTGACTCCTGGACCTTCAGCACCGACTCCGGCACCTGCCGCGACACAATTGGATGTGGACACTGATTATCATGTGAACTGGGATTCTCAAGGATCTTCCGGAAATCTGACCCAAATCAATTTACTTTATTCTGCTAATGGAGGCTCCACTTTTCCTAATGCTATTGGAACCAACCCGCAGAGCAATACGACGGCTGTTACGCCTCCGTCGACACCGAATAACGCCGTTGATTATTGGCACACGCCGGCAAATTCGACAGACATCAGTACTTCATCGCAAAAATACAAAATTCGCATCGAAGATCCAGCGGGAGCTTATACCACTATTGTGAATAGCGAGTCGAGTAATTACGATCTCGTGGCTTGGTTCAATAATTTGAGAGATGGATCGGATACGGCACTCAGCAGTTCCACTTATTGTAAGGTGCAGGGAACTTGCACGGTGAAGTGGGACAGTCATCCTTCAAGCGGCATTGATTCGATTAAGGTGCAATATTCCAAGGATGGAGGAACAAACTGGCTTGATACATCCGGTGGAACTATCACGAATGCTGGAACTTACAACTGGACGGTGCCTAATGCGGCGGGGATGATTGATAGTGACAATAAACTTCGTGTGATGGACATGGTTGACGGGAATATGCAGAGGACCAATCCTATTCCCTCTGCGGCAATTAATATTGTTCCGAACATTGTGATGGTGATGCCCGATACGAGCGGAACGCCGCTGGGCAACGGTGTTAAGTGGCGTGAAACGCAGATTCCAACCATACGTTGGAAGATGATTGGGGATTTAGCAACGGTGACGAACGTGAAGATTGAATATGATAATACGAGTCCATATACATTTATCGATGCAAAAACGATCGTGACATCCACACCCAATGGCAGTGATATTACCGGGCCGGATCTTTGCACCAAGAGCACAGCCAACGCTGGCGAAACGACGGGTTGCTTTGCGTGGTCTATCCCTGACAACGCCGATTTTTCAGAGTTGAGCACTCATGTTTTTATCCGTGTGAAAGACGCGGACGGCGGACATCCGAATTCGACGCTGATTACAGGGAATGGCGTCTCGGGTGATTTCGCCGTGGTCCCCATCGAAGAGGTGACGGTGGTGGATGTGGTGGCTACCGATGCTGACGGGATTATTCCTGGAAAAGACGTGGATGTGAAGTGGACCGTAACTGGAGATTTGCTCGGAGGCAAGAGTGTAGCCGTTCATTGGACGATCGATGGCGCCGCCTTCTCACCGCTTGGTACAACGCCTTACGTTTCAGATACGGTAAACGGGAGTGCCTGTGACAAGACCGGATATTCGGGCTGCGCGCGTATGACGATGCCGAACAATACGATCGCTCAGCCATTTCAGGCGCGAGTGGCCGACTTCAATGATGGGACTATCAAACTTTTAAGCGCGACCAAGACCGTGATTGGAAAAGTGGAATTATCTAATTTACCGGATGGCCAAAGTCTGGTGGTGACGGAAACATTTGATGTGAAATGGATCTCGTATGGAACCATCGACGGAGCTGCGGATACGGTCGTCGATTTGGATACGAATGAGACGGCAAATCATTATGCTGCCGGGGCAAGTGTGACCACATGGAGCGGGAAAACGAATGATAATAACGGGAATGGTGCTTGTGCACCGCCCTCGACAACCGCCGCAGGGCAGTATGCGGGTTGTCTGCAGATCACGTTACCGGACCGGTTCTCAAATAATTTTGCTGGGATCCGGGTGACGGATGGAACAACGAATTCGAAGAGCAAGGCATCGGGGACATTTAGTACGAAGGGAAGGATTGATGTCACAGATCCGATCAATGCTTCAACGGGAGCGACGCTTAGCAGTACCGTGTGGAAGGTCGAGACCGACAAGAATTACGCAGATACTCAGATTGCGATTGGGTGGAAATTCAAGGGAGCGTCGGCTAATCTTGGCACCATCACGATTGATTATGATGAAGACGGTAATTTTTCAGGAGAATTGCAAGATATCACGAGTGGAGCGATTGCGGTGACCGCGGCATCGGGTTGCGTAGCACCTTCGGCCACAGGTTATACGGGATCAGGATGTTTTGTGTGGACTTCAAGCAATGCAACATTGCGGTTATCTTCGGGGGCCGCTGCGAAGTTCCGAATTCATGCCGCGAGTGCGACGCCCGTGGTGAACTCCGCCTCTGAGCCCGCGTTTGAAATGCGCGGATGGTATGACCTAACAGCACCGACATCTTCAAGCAAGTGGTTTACCGGAGAAGCAAACACACGCCAAGTTCAGTGGGAAACTCACGGAACTGGAATCGGAAATGTGGATGTTCAGTACAATATTGACGGAGCCGGTTGGTTAGCAGTGAATGCCAATGAACTCGGCGGCTCGGCTTTTACGAATCAGACAGATGCGGATGGAACGCATACCGCGACTTGGTCTTCTGTGACGGATGCCTCGCCGTGTACTAATACCGGTCTTGCGATCGGATGCGATAAAGTGAAGATCCGAGTGGTCAAGAATGGCGGAAGTATCGAGATGCAGTCCGCGAACTTCAAGATCAAACCGAAGCTTAACTTCACCGATCCTAATCCCGCTAATTTTCAGATCGATGATGCCCGCGACCTCGCTTGGACCTGGAACGGAACGGGTGCAGGCAATGTGAATGTTTATTATTCGACGGATGGAAATTGGGGAAATGCTTGTACAACGGCGACCGGAGCCGGGAAATGTCCGAGCGGTACTTTTATTTGTCAGGCAGCATGGAACGTTTCCGGAATGAAGTGCAACTGGGGAGCCGTTCCTGACACCACGTATTCCTCTGTTTTAAGATTTAGGGCGGAATCGAGTCTCGATGTAACTGACATTCTTGCAGACACGGCAGCGAATAAGGTCGTTCACGGAAAATATTCTGTAACAGCTCCTGCAGCCGGATCTGAAAATTTCTCGGAAGAAACCGTGGCGATTACCTGGAGTGAAATTACCGCGGCGAATCCTTCGAAAGTTCACGTTTGGTGGAGAACAGAAAATGATACTTGGAATAAAATTACAACGACGGGGGATGCTTCGGGAACCACGGATGACGGAGCCCTTGATGGAGTGGGGACGAACGACAACGGACCGTGGACGATTCCTTCCACAGCGATTCATAACAACCTTCAGATTCGCGTGACGGACGCACTCGATTCCGGAAGTTTCTATTCTGCCGGTACGGTCAGTTTCAAGAGTGTGATGAAGACGCGTTTGATTAATCCTTCGGGAGGGCAAACGTGGATGGCGGGAGAAAAAACGGGAGTGGGAGGCGGGGCCCGTGTGATTGAGTGGGGCTATAAAGGGGATAGCGATACTTCTCCGACCGCAAATATTCTTCTGAAATATTGTACAGATGGAACGATTACCTGCGGTTCTCCGGTGGCGATCGCGACTGTGAATGCGCATGCGGGATCAGGCTGCACCCGTCCTACGGTTTCGGCGCCTGAATCTTCAGGGTGTTATGTTTGGGCCGATGCCACGACGACCGGTGTGGCAGATGTTCGGAATAAAACGCTTCGTGTTTTTTCGACAGGGGATAGCTCTCAGGGATGCGGTCCGATGGCCTGCTCTCCCAATAATCGTCCGGTGATCAATGTCAATAATAACGCTGCGGCAGGATCCTCGAGTGATGTCGTGATTGTGCCAAGAGTAGTTTTTACGACGATTGCGCCCCGAACGAGCGGCGGCACAAAAATTCCTTTAACGCCTTACCCCGCTTCTGATCAGCTTGATGCCGACCGTGATTATTTACTCAAGTGGGATTCGCAGGGAACGCCCTTGTCTACAGTTGATCTGCATTATTCCAAGGATAATGGAAGTAATTATTCTTTTAGTATTGCAGCAGGCACATCCAATACTACGGCCGCGACACCGCCTTCGTCTCCGAATAACACCTATACAGCATGGACGAGCCCGTCTACCTCGGCGAATATCAGTACCTCGACGATCAAATTCAAATTTCGAGTTCGTGATCCTGATACGGGCGGCGGGTACGACTTATTGAGCAAAAATGAGACAGGAACTTATTATCTCGTGGCCTGGTTTGATAATTTACGGGATGGAGCGGATGCGGCGCTCGGCAGTTCTACTTATTGTAAAGTTCAGGGGACGTGCACCGTGAAATGGGATAGTCATCCCTCCAACATTGCCAATATCAAAGTTCAGTATACGAGTGATGGTGGTTCAAATTGGTTTGATGCCAGCTCCTCAATTGCAAATGGCGGAAGCTACGGCTGGACGGTTCCCAATGAGGCCAATATCATCGGAAACGATATCAAGGTTCGGGTGGTGGATACGGTGAGCGGGCATACGCCGACTCGAACGAGTCCGCTTCCCTCAGCAGCATTGAATACCGTAGCGAATATTGTGGTGACAACCCCGCCGCTTGGCGGAGGAGTCAAGTGGCGCGAAACGCAAACCCGCCGAGTGATCCAGTGGAAAATGATCGGAGATCTGGCCACGGTGAGCCAAGTGACTCTGGAATATTCCCTGAGTTCAGATTTTTCAAGTCCGCAGGTCATCGCCAGCAATATTGATAACAGTGAGAATGAGGTGAGTGCATATGTGTGTACCGCCGATTCTCCGGTGGCCGGTGAAACAACAGGATGTTATCCCTGGACGATTCCGGATAATGCGGATTTCCCAGCTGCGACGGTTTACCTCCGCGTCAAGGATGTGGATTCAGGGCATCCCGATTCTTCCCTGATTCCTGGCAACGGCGTTTCTTCAGCGATTGCGATTGATCCCATTGAAGCGGTGACTGTCGTGAGTGTCGTTGCAACCGATGGGGCTGGAATTATTCCCGGTAAAAACGTAGATGTAAAGTGGACTGTGACCGGAGATTTGCTGACGGTCGGAAAGAACGTCGATTTATATTGGACCATCAATGGCAGCAGTTTCTCGGCGCTTGGGGCTACGACTTATGATGCCGATGCGGCAACCGGTGTATGTGACGCGACCGGATTTTCCGGCTGCGCGCGCATGATTATGCCGGACAATACCATTGCTCAGGCGTTTCAGGTACGAGTGGCCGATCCCAGTGATGCAGCCATTAATCTTTTAAGCGCGACCAAGACCGTGATTGGAAAAGTGGAATTATCTAATTTACCGGATGGCCAAAGTCTGGTGGTGACGGAAACATTTGATGTGAAATGGATTTCGTACGGAACCATCGACGGGGCTGCGGATACGAAAATTGATTTGGATACGAATGCAGTGGGAAATAGTTATGCGGCCGGGGCAAGTGTGACGACGTTGTCGGGGAAGACCAATGATAATAACGGGGATGGAACTTGCACGCCGCCTTCGACGACAGCAGCCGGTCAATATGCCGGATGCTTGAAGGTCACCATTCCGGACCGGTTCTCAAATAATTTAGCTGGAATCCGAGTGACGGATGGAACGACGAATGCAAAGAATGCGGCATCCGGGACGTTTACGACCAAGGGAAAAATTGATGTGCTGGATCCGATCAATGCGTCAACGGGGGCTGTTCTTGCGGGTACGGTTTGGAAAGTTGAGACGGATAAGAATTACGCAGATACTCAGATTGCGATTGGGTGGAAATTCAAGGGAGCGTCGGCTAATCTTGGCACCATCACGATTGATTATGATGAAGACGGCAATTTTTCAGGAGCATTGCAAGATATCACGAGTGGAGCGATTGCGGCGACCGCGGCATCGGGTTGCGTAGCACCTTCGGCCACAGGTTATACGGGATCAGGTTGTTTTGTGTGGACAGCTCCTGTGCCGACACGATTGTCTTCAGGCTCCGCAGCCAAATTTCGGATTCATGCTGCGAGTGCCGTGCCCGTGGTGGATTCAGCTGCAGAGCCTGCGTTTGAAATGAAAGGCTGGTATGTGCTGACTGAGCCGACCGGAACGCCGTGGCTTACCGGCGAAGTCAACACGCGCGTACTCGGATGGGAAACTCACGGAACGGGAATGGGCAACGTAGATTTAGAGTGGTATTCAGGAACTACGGGAGGAAGTTGGACGGTGGTGAATGCTCAGACCGGCGGTGATTATACAAACAAGGCAGATACGGACGGTTCTCATTCTGCAACGTGGAGCTCGGTGATTGACGCGGTTCCGTGCAGTGGAGGAACCTTGAGTCTGGGATGCGACAAGGTCAAGGTGCGTATTAAACAAACCGGCGCCGGAGCTATTCTTGATGAAACCAACCTGTTTACGATTAAACCTAAACTCAATATTACTGCGCCGAGTCCTCCTAATTTCCAGATTGGAGATACGGCGCGTGAGATTGCCTGGACCTGGGACGGAACCGGTGCAGGCAGTGTTAATATTTACTATTCGACCGACGGAAATTGGGGTAATGGCTGCACAGCGTCTACCGGAGCTGGCAGATGTCCAAGTGGGACCTATCTCTGCCAAGCTGCCTGGAATGTGTCAGGGATGAAGTGTGGCTGGGGAGAAGTTCCGGATACCGTCCTCAACACCAATTTAAGATTTCGCGCAGAATCAAGCGTTGATGCCTCGAATACAGCAATTGATACGGGGGCCACGAATGTGATTCATGGAAAATTCACGATGACGGCTCCAACCGCGGCCAGCGAAAAATTTCCTGAAGAGGTCCTGACCATTACCTGGAGTGAAAATACTCCCGCGAATCCGGCGAAGGTACACATTTGGTGGAGGGTTGAGGGTGCCACTTGGAATAAGTTGACTCTTGCGGGCGATACTTTGGGAACTGCCAATGATGGAGCGTATAACGGAACCGGAAGTAATGATGATGGTCCGTGGACCATTCCTGCATTAGTGATTCACAACAATGTTCAGATCCGTGTTACTGATGCTCTTGATTCCGGTAGTTTTTACTCGGTTGGAACCGTGGCCTTCAAATCCGTTTTGAAGCCGCGCTTGATTACACCGCTTGGTCCCGTGACATGGAAAGTTGGAGAAACTACGCGAGTGATTGAATGGGCGTTCCGGGGCGAGCATGAAGACTTGACTCCGAATGTGGCCGTTAAATATTGCGATGATGGAACGATTACCTGCGGAAGCCCAGTGACAATTGCCACAGTAGCTGTTAATGCGGCATCCGGCTGTACGGCCCCTTCAGGTGGTTCGCTGCAGGCCAATGAAACCGGAGCCTGTTACGTATGGGTGGATGGAACAACCTCGGGTGTGGCGAACATTCGTGATAAAGAAATACGAATCTTTGTGGTGGATGCCGGAACACCGACATCTCCGAATGCCTGCAGTCCCATTGCCTGCGCTCCGGATAATCGTCCGATTATCGCAAACACGAATTCCTTTATTGGTTCAAGCAGCAACAATGTTATCACGCCCAATATTATTTTGACGGCGGTTGATCCGCGCACAAGCGGCGGCAGCAAGCTTCCTGTAAGCCCCTATCCGGCGGCCGGCCAGATTGATGCGGACAGGGATTATTTAATCAAATGGACCTCTCAAGGATCCACGGAACCGGATAATGTTGATCTGCATTTTTCAACCAATAATGGAAGTACTTACGGAAATTTGATTATCAATAAAGCTAACTCGACGGCAGCTGGATCCGCTACGAATAACACGCACACCGCCTGGACAACGCCCGCAACGGCAGCGGATATTACTCTCACAACGCCATCCAAGCAATATAAGGTTCGGGTGCGGGATGATGATACCGGAGGCGGTTTTGACGCGTACTCTTTCTCCGAGTCGGGAACGCTTAATTTAGTGGCGTGGTTCAATAATTTACGGGATGGCGGAGACATTGCTTTGGGCAGTTCCTCTTATTGTAAAGTGATGGGGACGTGTACGGTGAAGTGGGATAGTCACCCAAGTGATATTGCGAATGTGAAGGTGCAGTATTCGTTGGATGGGGGAGCCGGATGGGCTGACGCAAGCGGAACGATTGCGAATGCCGGGACCTACAGTTGGACGGTAAACAACGCGTCAGGAATGATTGGAAACGACGACAAGATTCGGGTGATCGATATGGACACGAACCACGTGCCGAGGACGGATCCTTTACCGTCCGCAGCATTCAATGTAGTCCCGAACATTGTCATGACGACGCCTCCGCTTGGAGGAGGGGTGCACTGGCGTGAGACACAGACACAAACTATTCGTTGGAAGATGATTGGAGATTTGGCGACAGTAACGAATGTGAAGGTTGAATATTCAACGGACTCAGATGGAGACGGAACGCCGTTTGAAGCCGTTGATGATAATGCTGCTGTGACAATTATTGGGAGCACACCGAACGGAGATGATGTGACGGGTCCTGATACTTGTACAAAGACTACAGCGATTTCTGGGGAAACAACGGGATGTTACGCGTGGGCAATTCCCAATAATGCTGATTTTCCGGATGGTACGGTTTATATCCGTGTGAGTGACGCAGATGGCGGGCAACATCCTGACTCAACGCAAATAGCCGGCAATGGAGTTTCTTCCTCGATCGGCATTGATCTGATTGAGGCGGTTACGGTCACGGATGTGGAAGTGGTTTCACCCGAGACCACCCTTGTGGTGGATAAAGACATGGACGTGAAGTGGATTGCGACGGGAGATTTACTGGCATCGGGACGGACTGTAGAAATTTGGTGGACGGTAAACGGGAGCTCATTCACGCAGATAGGTACGACCTATGATGCGGATTCGGCGACGGGAAGCTGCGCGCTGAATGTAGGGCCGAATCAACCTTATACAGGATGCGCGAGAGTCAAACCGACGGATTCAATTTCTGCGACTTATCAGATCAAGGTGGTGGACACCAGTGACGCGGCCATCTTCCAGTTGAGCGGGAACAAGAGTTTGGTAGGGAAGGTAGAACTACAGAGTCTGGATTCTTTCTACATCGTGAATGGGGACGTTAACGTTGCCTGGGTCTCCTTTGGCTCGATGGATGCGGCGTCAGACACCATGATTAAATTTGATACGGATTATGAGAGCGGAAACTTTAGCTCTCCTGGAAATACGGATTATTCAAGCTTGACTCAGACTTCAGGCAACGGGAGCAATAACAACACCGATTGTACTCCTCCGTCGCCACCGGCTCCGCAAAGGGGCGGTTGCTACCGGATCGCAGCGCCGAACGCGTTAACGGACTCTTCCACGAGACATTTACGAATCAAGGTTATTGATGGAACTACGAATGCGAAAAATGCGGCTTCGACGGACATTGAAATCCGTGGTCAGGTTGATTTGATCAATCCCACGGCGGGACAGGTTTGGAAGGTGGAGAGCTCAACAGATTATAGCGATAGTCCGATTACAATCGGATGGAAATATCACGGCACGATTGGAACCGTGACGATTGATTATGATGAAGACGGAAATTTCACAGGAGAGTTGACGAATATTACGAGTGGTGCGATTGCCTCGAATGCGGCATCGGGCTGCACACCTCCTTCTTCGAGCGGATACACGGGATCAGGCTGCTATGTGTGGAGCGCGCCAGTGCCTTCAAGACTTTCCAGCGGAGCGGCGGCAAAATTCAGAGTCAATGCGACGACGCCCAACCCGGATGTGCAGTCCGCATCAGGAAGTACACCGGCCTTTGAAATGAAGGGCTGGTATGTGATGACGGAGCCTGCTTCAACACCGTGGTTTACGGGAGACACAGATACAAAAACAATCGCTTGGGAGACGCATGGAAATGTGGGAAATGTGGACCTGCAGTATTCGATCACGAACGGATCCTCGTGGGTAGCGGTGAGCGCCAATGAGATCGGAGATACAGCGTTCACAAACCAGGCGGATGGAGACGGGACGCACTCCGTGATATGGAGTTCGGTCATTGATGCCCCGAACACTTGCACGACCGGGACACTTTCGATCGGATGCGACAAGGTGAAGGTTCGGGTGATCAAAAATGCGGGATCGATTACAGACGACTCCAATTACTTTACGATCAAGCCACGGTTGAATATGACCGTGCCTTCTGATTTAAGTTTCCGGATTGCAGAAGCCAGGAATCTGGAATGGACCTGGAATGGAACCGGCGCGGGGAGTGTGAATGTGTATTCTTCCACGAATAATTTTTCGGGGAGTTGCGTTCCAGCGACCGGAGCCGGAAAATGTTCTGTGTGTTCCGATGTCTGGAACGTGTCAGAGATGAAGTGCAATCTGGCAAGTGTTCCCAATACGCCCTCGGTTGCTGTGAAGTTTCTGGCAGAATCAAGTCTTGATGCTGCGAATATTAATTCTGTGACGGGTACGGATTCCAGAATTCATGGCGCTTTTTCACTCGGTCTTCCAAGCTGCACTTCAACAGAATGTTTTTCCGAACAGCAGGACGCGGGCACGGATCTTTCCTGGAGTACAACCTTCGGGACCGCCGGAACCATTCCCAATGTGGTGTTGGAATATTCCCGGAACGGGACCGACTGGTTTAAGGTCAACAGCATGACCAGTGTTGCGAATGATGGAGATTATAATTCCGGAGACCTCACTCCCCAAGGCCCTTGGAAAATTCCGCAATCCATTGTTTCTGACAAAATCTCGCTCCGTGTTTATGATGTCCTTGATACGTTCAAAGATTCAGCGAACGCCACAACTATTTTTCCCGTGATGGCTAAATTTGAAATGTTGGCGCCGGACGGAGGAGAAATTTGGGCCATTGGCGATACGACTAAAAATATTCAGTGGAGATTTTTGGGCCCGACTTCCGGCATGAATGTACGGCTCTATTATTGTACGGACGGAACTGTGACCTGCGGCTCACCCACACAAATCACGACTTCAGCCATTGCCGCCAATTACAGCACGGGATGCACGTCACCGGGTGATTCCGGAGACTGGGCCGGCGGCTGTTTCAAGTGGGTTGATAGCAATGCCGGAAACGGTGTTTCCAATGCTCGCGGCATCCAGCTTAAAGTTTTTGTGAAAGATGATGAAACGTCTTGCGCTCCGGATGCCTGCCAGACCGCTCGTCCCAAGATGACCTTGAATGAAGCATTTGGTTCCGCCGCGACATTCAAAATCAAACTGAACTTGAATGGTGCGACGACAAACCCGGCGCCTATTGGTTCCGGCAGCGATGAAATCGATGCCACCTCGGCCGGTAATCAGTCGCTCTATGATATTAAATGGAATTCTCAAGGGACGGGAGTCAGCACGGTTGAAATTCTTCTTTCCAACAATAATGGATCCACATTTACTGCGCAAACGATTTCAGCGACAGATTCCAACACATCCATAGCCGGATCAGCCACTTTAAATACCTCAGATGCGCAGTGGATAAGTCCGCAGTTGATTACCGATGTTGCCGGGGGACGTCAATATATTATTCGTGTCCGGGACCCTGACATTTCCAATTATTCTGATGCGGTTTCGGACAAAACGGTGAAGGTCGTGGGCAAGTTCAATATTTCAAGTCCGGGCAGCAGCTCGGTTGTGAGGATCGGACAAACGGTGCCGATTGTTTCAACCAAGAAGGGATCTCTGGTTAACGCGCGTTATGAATTTTTCACCATCGACCGGGGATCTTATTCGCCTATCGTCCAATCAACCGGAGACACGACAGACGCTAATGGTGAACGCACTTACCTGACGACCTTTAACTGGGTTGTTCCCGATACGACCGGAATGATTTCCGATGAGACGCAGGTCAAAATTTATGACGGTGATGATTCTCATACCCTTCGTTCGGTGAAAGATGAATCTGCGGTATTCAAGACGGTGGCAAATCTTGCGATGTTGAGTCCTGATGGTTCGATGACCGGTGCGAATGCCGTTAAGGCCGGACACAATTTCAATGTTCAGTGGAAATCCATTGGAACCACGGCCAAGCCTGCCAAAGTTAATCTCCAATATTCTGTGAATGGAACTTTCAGTGACGCTGTGACTTTTGCCAGCAATATTGATCACGGTGTAAATAGTGGCTGTGCACTTCCGACTGTAGGAGGGGGCGAGGCCGGAGGATGCTATGTCTATAAAGTTCACAAGGATGCCATTTCAACATCCGCCAAATTTAGGGTTGTCGATGCCGATGGCGTCGTTGATTCCACACTCTTCTCAGGAAACGGACAGTCGGCAACTTTTCATATTATCAAATCCATTAAACTTTTGACGCCCAACGGCGGCGGTGGCCAGAAGCTTACGAACGGGACCACTTATGATATTACATGGGAAACCTACGGGTCTTTTGCCGTGGATACCCTTGATTTAGAGTATGGAACAGATGCGGATATGTCAGGAGATCCGACCAATATTTTACTCAATGCGGATTATAATACGGCTAATGGAACTGTCTGTGATCCGCCAAGTCCAACTCAGGGAGGCGTTGGGGGCTGCTACCGGTGGGCTGTTACTAATGACCTGCGAACGGATCTGAAGGTCCGGGTGAAAGAAACCGTGTCGCCTAATACCTCGGAACTTTCCGATGATGTGTTTGAAATTATCGGAAAACTGGGTGTCATGACTCCCAATGGAGGGGCATCACAACTTTATCAAGTGGGTAATACGCTTGTCATTCAATGGATCAATAATGATTCAGCCGGTGCCCGGGTTGGGTACGTGGATCTTGAATATTCGACCAATGGATTTTCTGGAGCTTGCAATTCTACTACGGGAGCCGGGACCTGCCAGGTGCTGAATGGGGCGGGAACTCCTGCGGAAGATTTGGATAACGACCAACGGACTGCTCCTGATCCTGTCTCAGAACCGACCACTCCGGACGGAAGCGCTTATTACAATGAAACGAGCGGATACTTTGAATTTTCCTGGAAAATCCCGGATACCATTTCGGATACGGTAAGGGTGCGTGTAATCAAGCATGAAACCCCGGCTACGGGCGATGAATCCAACCCCAATTTCAAGGTTGTCGGTAAAATAAGTCTTACGACTTTGGATACGGGAAGCGTGACCTGGAAAATTGGCCAGCAGGACGTGCCCATTCTCTTTGATATGGAAGGGTCGCCTCAAGCTGGAAGCATGTTTGATAACGTTGAAATTCGTTATTCCACAGATCAAACGTTTGCAACTTTCAATCATATTGATTCTAACTTTCTTCTGAATACGGATAACTGCCCGGTGGCTACGCCAAGGATTTGTACCAAGTTATGGGATATTGATGCCTCGCACCAGATTACTTCAGGCAGGGTTTATTATATTCAGATTGTTGATCCAACTCAGGTTCAGGGAGCGGATACAAGTTCCAATAAGTTCAAACTCCGTGGAGATTTGGTTCTGTCGGCCGAGCATCCTTGCGGTGGAGACAACCTTTGCTACATTGAGGAGCCGAGTATTAATATCGGTTTCTCTAAAACAGGAACTGCCAATGGAACTTACTTTAATGATGTCCACATTGAATATTCAACGGACAGTGATTTCAGTGTTCCCGGCAATATCAAGACCATTGAATCGAACTGGGCCCTGGATGCTACGAACTGTCCTTCGGGGACTTGCACCTATCCGTGGTCCATTACCGCCGCTGCTAACACGCTTGTTTCCGACAAGGTTTATTATCTTCGCGTGGTTGATCCCGATAATCTTCAGACCGGGAATCCTGATACCTTCGATATCGGAACAACGGCGTTTGAACTTGCGGGAGACATTGACCTTTCAGCGGAACATCCCTGCGGTGGAGATAACCTTTGCACGATTGGAGAAAGCGTTGGCATCGTATGGTCGAAGAAAGGAAACGTGAATACTGCTCCCACGCCCGATCTTTTTGATGATGTCAAAATCCAGTATTCCAAACAAAGTAATTTCAGTTCCGGGGTTGTAGACATTGATTCTGCGTTTGTGATGGATGGGACCTCTTGCCCCGGTGGAACCTGCACAAAAACTTGGGTGATTGATGATTCCCATGCGATCAGCCAAAACCAGGAATATTATATTCGCGTTATTGATCCGGGCAACAGCGACTCAACCGATGTGGGCACAACTCCCTTTGAGTTGGCTGGTTACCTCGAAATTAATCCGACACTGACTTCAGCGAATGCCACTTACAAGATCGGAGACTCGATCAGTGTCCAGTGGAAGAAACGCGGCGTGAATAATAGCACCCTGTTCGATGATGTCGTGCTTGAATATTCCAAAGTCTTTGAAGTACCTGTCAATCTGTCACAGGCAGAACCTGTTTATGGGATTGATACCCGGGTGATCAATGGAGCGGGTACGGTTTGTAGCGGCACCTTCCCGAATGAATCTTGCTCCATCTCATGGAGCCTTGATGATGCGGATATGGTGAATACGGCCCAGGAGTACGAATTAAGAGTTCGCGACGCCAACAATAATGATTCGTATCATATTACTACGCGCAGCTTCAAGGTGACGGGTAAAGTCACTTTGACCACACTTATGGGATCGGGAAATAAAACCTATGAAGTGGGAAATCCCATCGCCACTAATCTCAATTTTACGAAGGCGGGCGTGGCAAACGGAACTGTTTTTGATGTGGTTGATATGCTTTATTCCAATAACAGTTTTGGAGGGGATACGCGCAATGTTGCTCTCAATCAAAATCTAGGAACACCGGTTTCGCCCTTCAGCTGTGTCGCTGAAAATTGCACCTATGCCTGGACGATTCCAAGCGACGGCGTTTCTGCCGTGATTACCGCAACCGCTCTTTATAAATTACGGGTCATTGATAATGATAATGCCAGCGATACGATCAGCACTTCCACCGATCTCTTCCGTTTGGCCGGTTACCTGAAACTTAATACCCAGGCGTCGAGTGAAACGTATTCGGTTGGTCAGCCCGTTGCGATTACTTTTGACAAGGCGGGAACTGCGGTCAGCACGTTGTTTAACGATGTGAATATTGAATATTCCAATAATGATTTTGGTACAGGCACACCGGATGTTCGAACCATTGCCTTGAATCAGAGTCTCACGAGCAGCTCAGGTCCCATGATTTGTAATGCCACAAGCTGCACCTATACGTGGTCTATTCCGGCCGACGCCGTCCTGACTGGAACCGAGATCTACAAGGTCCGGGTGTACGATCCAGACAATTCGGATGTGGCCAGCTACACGTATAGCGCTGAAAAATCTGCCGGCCTCTTCAAGCTTAAAGGCGGATTTGTGATGAGTTCAAACACACCGCTATCTGCTTCTCCGTCGAATATCTATAAACTGGGGCAAACGAATGTTCCAATTACTTTCACGAAAGCTGGCAGTATTCAAGCGCCTCAATTCAATAATGTCGTCATCGAGTTTTCGGATAGTTATGACGGTATAACGCCTTCAACGTTTAATGCGAACGCCGTCGTGATTGACAACACTGTTTCTTCGCCGGTCAATCTCTCAGGTATTTGTACGAACGATGACTGCACTTATAACTGGAATGTCCCCAATGATACGTCTTTTACGCAGAAAATCACTTCCGGTGCGGTCTATTATTTCCGTGTTCGGGAACCGGATGATTCTGTCGTCTTCAGTATTTCTCCCAATAAATTTCGTTTACGGGGCGATCTGAGTATTTCAACACCGAGCACTGCCAATGAAATTTTTAAGACCTATGAATCCGGCGTCAATAATTCTGTGGCGATCAACTGGACTAAGAAGGGTGATGCTGGGGCCGGTAATACCTTGTTTGACAATGTCTTGATTTCCTATTCCACGGATGCGACTTTTGCAACCAAGATTGATATTGGGACCTATACACTTACTTCCAAATGTTCAGGGGACGTCTGCTCGCACACGTGGCAGATTCCCGATGACACGGTGGCAAAGATTACCAGCACCGCGGATTATTACTTCCGCGTGGCCGAACCGACGGATGGCAGTGCAGCCACTAAGAGTGTTTCAGTGAATACGTTCCAGATTGCCGGATATTTAAAACTGAATGAACTGAGCGGCGCCAGTGATGAGACGTATCAGATTGGGGATACGTGGACAATCGACTGGACCAAGGTGGGGCAGCCCAACACAGTACCGAATCCGGATCTCTTTGATGATGTGAATTTAGAATATTCCAATGACGGATTTAGCAGCGACAACCGTCTTCTTTCCAATCTTCTCTTATCTGCTAAATGCGCAGGAAATGTGTGCTCGAATGCCTGGACCATCCCTGCGAGTCAAACTGTGACGGCGACTGCGGACTACAGCTTGCGTGTGATTGATCCGGACAATGCACCTTCGGTGAGTGCTTCCGTGAAGAAGTTCCGTTTGGCTGGAAAACTAGTTTTGAATATGCTGGATACTGCAGATCAGACTTATAAAGTGGGAGATGTGGTGGATATCGTGTTTGATAAATACGGAAATGAAAATGGCTCTGTGTTTGACGATGTCAAGATTCAATACTCGAATAATGATTTTGCCAGTGATACGCGGGCGATTTTGCCCGGGGGTATTAATGACACCTTTTTGATTACTGCGGCTTCGGCTAATTGTCCGGATCCGGACGGAGCGGGACCGATTACGGGTCGCTGCACCTATCAGTGGACTATTCCCGCGGGCGCGGCCTTGACGGCCACCAAAGTTTACAATCTGCGTATTTTTGATCCCCAGAATTCAGATATTTCGGGTTATACCTACAGCGCTGTGAAATCAGCAATGCATTTCAAACTCCGTGGTGGTTTCACGATGACGTCTCCGGGAGTGAGTGATATTTACAAATTGGGTCAGGCGAGTGTTCCGATTACTTTCACGAAAGCCGGCACGACGCAGTCTCCTGCCTTTGATAATGTCGTGATTGAATTTTCGGATAGTTATGATGGCTCTGATCCGACGACCTTTGATGCGAACGCAGTCGTGATTGGAAATTCAGTGGCGGTTCCAATTAATTTGTCATCCTGCTCAGGGGATAGCTGTACTTATAACTGGAACATTCCCAGCGATTCGAGCATGACCGCCAAGGTGTCTCAGAGTGCCATCTATTATATTCGCGTCCGCGAACCGAATGATTCTTCCGATACCTTCAAGATTTCTACCAATAAATTTCGGGTGCGCGGTGATTTGTCCATCTCAACACCGACTTCAACAGCTCTCTACAATCCGTATGTTGCGGCTGAGAGCAATGCAATCACGATCAACTGGACCAAGAAGGGTGATCCAACCGCGGGCAACACTTTATTTGATAATGTTCTGATTTCTTATTCCACGGATGCAACTTTTGCCACCAGGAATGATATTGGAACCTATAATTTGGTGGATAAATGCTCGTCCGATAACTGCTCGCACACGTGGCAGATTCCGGATGACACGGTGGCAAAGATTACCAGCGCAGCCGGATATTATTTCCGTGTGGTCGAGCCGACGGACAGTGTCGTAACCACTAAGAGTGTTTCAGTGAATACGTTCCAGATTGCCGGATATTTAAAACTGAATGAACTGAGCGGCGCCAGTGATGAGACGTATCAGATTGGGGATACGTGGACAATCGACTGGACCAAGGTAGGGCAGCCCAACACAGTACCGAATCCGGATCTCTTTGATGATGTGAATTTAGAATATTCCAATGACGGATTTAGCAGCGACAACCGTCTTCTTTCCAATCTTCTCTTATCTGCTAAATGCGCAGGAAATGTATGTTCCAATGCTTGGACGATTCCTGCGAATCAAACGGTGACGGCAAATGCAGATTACAGTCTGCGTGTGATTGATCCAGACAATGCGGCATCGGTGAGTGCTGCCGTGAAGAAGTTCCGTTTGGCTGGAAAACTAGTTTTGAATATGCTGGATACTGCAGATCAGACTTATAAAGTGGGAGATGTGGTGGATATCGTGTTTGATAAATACGGAAATGAAAATGGCTCTGTGTTTAATGATGTCAAGGTTCAATACTCGAATAATGATTTCGCCGGTGATACGCGGGCCATATTACCGGGCGGTGTGGATGATACATTTTTGATTACTTCGGCTTCGAGCAATTGTCCGGATCCGGATGCGGGAGGACCGATTACCGGCCGCTGCACTTATCAGTGGACAGTGCCTGCCGGAGCAGCGTTGGCGGCGTCCAAGGTTTACAACCTGCGCCTTTTTGACCCCCAGAATTCTGATATTACAGGCTATACCTACAGCGCCGCGAAATCCGTGAAACATTTCAAACTGCGCGGCGGATTCACGATGACGTCTCCGGGTGTGAGTGATATTTACAAGCTGGGTCAAGCGAGTGTTCCGATTACCTTCACGAAAGCCGGCACGACGCAGTCTCCGGCCTTTGATAATGTGGTGATTGAATTTTCGGATAGTTATGACGGCTCTGATTCTTCAACCTTTGATACGAATGCAGTAGTGATTGGCAATTCCGTGGCAAGCCCGATTAGTTTATCCGGGATTTGCTCGGGAAATAATTGTACTTATAGCTGGAACATTGCCAGCGATGCGGGTATGACTGCCAAGGTCACTCAGACCGCAGTTTATTATATTCGTGTTCGTGAACCGGATGATTCCGATACCTTCAAGGTTTCCACTAACAAGTTCCGGTTGCGCGGTGATTTATCGATTTCAACGCCCGCCACTTCCGATGAACTTTACAATCCGTATGTAGCAGCTGAAAGCAATGCGATTACGATCAACTGGACCAAGAAAGGCGATCCCACGGTGGGCAACACCTTGTTTGATAATGTCCTGATTTCGTATTCCACGGATTCAAGCTTTGCGAGCAAGAACGATATCGGAACCTATACGCTTTCCTCCAAATGTTCGGGAGATAGCTGTTCACATACCTGGCAGATTCCGGATGATACCGTCGCAAAGATTATCAGTACTGCTGGATATTATTTCCGTGTGGCTGAGCCGACAGACAGCGCAGTCGATACGAAGAGTGTTTCTGTAAATACATTTCAGATTGCCGGGTATTTAAAATTGAATGAGCTGGGCGGGGCGACGGATGAAACCTATCAGATCGGTGACACCTGGACGATTGACTGGACGAAGGTGGGGCAGCCGAACACGGTTCCGAATCCTGATCTTTTTGATGATGTGAATCTGGAATATACAAAAAATGGATTTGGAACGGATGTGCGTTCGATTGCCAATCTACTACTTTCCGCAAAGTGTGCTGGAAATACGTGCTCGCAAGCCTGGACCATTCCTGCGAATCAGACGGTATCGTCAGCAGCGGATTATACGATGCGTGTGATTGATCCGGACAACCCGGCTTCTACCAGTTCTTCAGTGAAGAAATTCCGTCTGGCCGGAAAACTGGTGTTGAATATCCTGGATACGGCAGATCAAACTTATAAAGTCGGAGATCCGGTGAGTATTGTATTTGATAAATATGGAAACGAAAATGGCTCTGTGTTTAATGACGTCAAGATTCAATATTCAAATGATAATTTTGCCAGTGATACACGGGCGACATTAGCCGGCGGTATTGATGACACCTTTTTGATTACGGCGGCTTCAAGCAATTGTCCGGATCCGGACGGAGCGGGACCGATTACCGGCCGTTGCACTTCGGTGTGGACGGTGCCGACAAATGCCACTTTAACGGTGTCCAAAGTCTACAATCTTCGAATCTTTGATCCGGACAATAGTGATATTACAGGCTACACCTACAGCGCGGCGAAATCCGTGAAGAAATTCAAACTGCGCGGTGGTTTCACGATGACGTCTCCGGGCGTGAATGATATTTTCAAGCTGGGTCAAGTGAGTGTTCCGATTACTTTCACGAAAGCCGGCACGACGCAATCGCCAGCCTTTGATGATGTCGTGATTGAATTTTCAGATAGTTATGATGGCTCTGATCCGACGACCTTTGATACGAATGCGGTCGTGATTGGAAATTCAGCAGCAAGTCCCATTAGTCTCTCAACCATCTGTTCTGGAAATAATTGTACGTACAACTGGAACATTGCCAGCGATTCGAGCATGACCGCCAAGGTGTCTCAGAGTGCCATCTATTATATTCGCGTCCGCGAACCGAATGATTCTTCCGATACCTTCAAGATTTCTACCAATAAATTTCGGGTGCGCGGCGATTTGTCCATCTCAACGCCGACTTCAACAGCTCTCTACAATCCGTATGTCGCGGCGGAAGGGAACACGATCACCATTAACTGGACCAAGAAGGGAGATCCCACCGTCGGTAACACCTTGTTTGATAATGTGTTGATTTCTTATTCGACGGATTCAAGTTTCGCAAGCAAGAGCGACATTGGAACCTATAACCTGGTGGATAAATGCTCGTCAGATAATTGTTCGCACACGTGGCAGATTCCGGATGACACGGTAGCGAAGATTATTAGCACCGCGGCATATTATTTTCGTGTGGCCGAGCCGACAGACAGCGCTGTAACCACCAAGAGCGTTTCAGTGAATACATTCCAGATTGCTGGATATTTAAAACTGAATGAACTGAGCGGCGCCAGTGATGAGACGTATCAGATTGGGGATACGTGGACAATCGACTGGACCAAGGTAGGGCAGCCGAACACGGTTCCGAATCCCGATCTTTTTGATGATATCAATCTGGAATATTCCAATGATGGGTTCAGCAGTGACAATCGTCTTCTGGCCAATCTTCTCTTATCCGCTAAGTGCGCCGGGAATGTGTGCTCGAATGCCTGGACCATCCCTGCGAGTCAAACTGTGACGGCGACTGCGGACTACAGCTTGCGTGTGATTGATCCGGATAATACGGTTTCAGTGAGCCCTTCAGTGAAAAAATTCCGCCTGGCTGGAAAACTGATTTTGAATATGTTGGATGCATCTGACCAGATTTATCAGGTTGGAGATTCTGTTAGCATTTTGTTTGATAAATATGGAAACGAAAACGGCTCCGTGTTTGATGACGTCAAGATTCAGTATTCGAATAATGATTTTGGCGGCGACACCCGGGCGATCTTATCAGGCGGTATTGATGCCACATTTTTGATTACGGCGGCTTCAAGCAATTGTCCGGATCCGGATGGAGCGGGCCCCATCACAGGTCACTGCACTTCGGGATGGACAGTGCCAAACACGGTTGTTTTGTCCACGAGCGCCACGGGAGCTAATTACCGGCTCCGTATTTTTGATCCGCAGAATTCCGATGTTACGGGTTATACCTATAGCGCAGATAAATCTGATTACAAATTTAAATTGAGCGGGAAATTCTCTGGCTTGAATGTTAATGCCGGAACAAACTGGGGCGTTGGAACCGAGCCGACCTTGAGCTGGACCACCGCAGGTTCGATTTCCAACGTCAAGATGTCTTACTCCCGCCTCGGGAATTTTACGGATGAAAAATTCTTGAAAGTAAACACCGGGAAACTGGTTTATGACGCGGTGGCATCGGCGTTTGGAAACGCTCAAAATATCACCAATACACCCAATGGGTCAACGAACTACACCATTGTGGTTCCCGATGAAGTTGTTGCGTCGACATTTACCATTCGTATCTATGATGTTAATGATAATACCGTCAGCAAGGATTCCGCCGGTTTCACAGTTCACGGGGCTCTGACATTGGCGGCGCTTCCGGGCAATCAGATTTATAAGATTGGCGATCCCATCACCTTTACCTGGACGCGGTCCGGAGCTCAGACCGCGACCTTTTTTGACAATTTTGTTCTTCAATTTTCAACATCCAGCACCTTTGCTTCCGGGCGTAATGACATTGTGACTCTGGATTTTTCAGACACACCCGGCACCGGCGCCTACTGCACGGGGGCGGACGTGAACTGCACTTATACCTGGACTCCTAGCGCCGCCGCGTACACGTCAAAAATTATTTTGAGCAAAGATTATTATTTGCGTGTCGTTGAAGACACGGAAAAAAATCTGGATAACTCGATAGCTCTCACGGACTCCACAGGCGCCCAGCAATTTAAGCTTGCGGGCAAGATCGTGATGAATATCTTGCCGCTTGGGCCCGCTTCAGGCAGTGAGCTTTATTACATGGGTGAGAGTATGGTGATCCGGTGGACGCGTACCGGGAATGACAGCAATCCTGGAGCGCTCTTTGACAATTTTAAAGTTCAATATGCAACGACCAGTAATTTTGCAGCGCCGATTGATATTGATGTGGCCGGAGACTCGTCATTCAGTTTCACGGAAGCGGCATGCAACGACCAAAATTCCTGCCAAGTGACGTGGACTCCGGATGAGACCAATGATGTGGTGGGAAGTGTTAAGAATTATTATCTTCGTGTCCTGGATCCGGACGATCCAGACACCGCATCGACCTCGGTCGGGTTTACCAATCCTCAGTTTGAGTTAGCTGGCTACCTCGCTTGGAGCGGGATGTTTACTTCAGCAGAGACCTGGAAAGTCGGAAATGTTTCTGACGGCCGGGGTAAGGTCATTACCTGGACCAAGAATGGTTTGAATAATGGTTCAGTGTTTCAGAATATGAGCCTTCAGTTTGATAACAATGCGGATTTCAGCTCACCGATGACACCGGATCCCATTGCCTCGCTGGGCATTAACCCAACGCCGAGCAGTACCTGTGATGTGGGTGGCAACTGCAGTTATACCTGGAATATTGGCGCAACCACAGCATCGGGGAACTATTATTTGCGGGTCATTGATCCGAATAATACGGATTCCATGATTCGCTCCAATGACAAACCAACTCAGACCTTTAAATTGATTGCAGATTTTGCCGCTCTGACCCCGCAAGCGGGTGAGTGGCCGGTGGGTGCGAACCGGACTTTCAGCTGGGATACCGTCGGTGTGGTTCCTAATGTCTATGTCTCCTTCTCGACTAACGGAACTTTTTCAGATGAAAAGTTCTTCACGGATGTCACGGGTAATTTAGTTTACGATTCCGGAAAAGTGCTGACCACACCGCCGGATCCCATTGCTAATACAGGGAATGTCAACGGCGGTGGCAATACGTCTTATACCGTTGTAGTTCCGGATGCGATCTCAGCACCCAATACTTTCAAAGTACGTATCTATGACGCAAACGACTCAACGGTTTCCAAGTCTTCCGCCGGCTTTACCGTGCGCGGTGTGATATCTCTTGATGCCTTACCGGGCACCCGGATTTATAAAATGGATACCCCGATTACGATCAGCTGGACGCGTACCGGCACGCTTACGACGACCTACTTTGATGGATTTACTTTGCAGATGTCGACCTTGTCGAACTTTGCGGCTGGAGCTAATACGGTGGATATTGCGACGCTGACTTTTGCGGGTGCGCAGTGCAGTGGTGGTACTTCTTGCACCTATCAATGGACTCCGGACGCGGCAACCTATGGATCCAAAATTACAAATACGAAAGTTCAATATCTGCGTGTTTTAGATTCCAATGAGACGACGACGGCATCGTCTTCCTATGATTTTGCTTCTAATAAACAATTTAAACTGGTCGCTAAAATTACGGTCATAGGTCCGAATGCTGAAAATAATCCTCTCTGGAGAGTAGGGAACACAGATAAGTTGATCACGTGGTCCACATCTCCGGCAACGTTGCCGGGCGCCAACCAGGTGGATATTTATTATTCAATTGACGGATTGAACGGAACTTTTGACGGCAATTTCGTGAAAAAACTTGGAGTCACTGCTGATAATGTAAGTAACCTGAATCCTAAACAATACAATTGGAATGCTATTCCCGATGATGTGTCTGATAATGTGTGGATTCGTGTTGTCGACGCCCAGGATGTTGAGGCCAAAGATGAATCGGATGTTCAGTTCAGTATTGCCGGGGACCTTCAAATGGACGGTGGCAATTCTCCTGCGGATGCACCTCTTGGAGCCGAAGCTTGGGCCATTTACAAGGCAACTCCTGCCGTTTTAGCCACGACGCAGGTTATTCGGTGGCATTCTACGGGTTCTGATATGAATCAAGTTGAAATCAGGGCATCGAATAACGGGTTTGGCACATCCAATGTTTTGATTGCAGGCGGTCTCACCAACATTGTGGGAGCGAATTCTTATAATTGGAATATCAGTGATACGGCATCTCCCACGACACCGATTGGATCTAACTGGCAGATCAAAATTAAAAACATCACCCCCAATACACCGGCTGAAGAAGTGACCTCCGGATTTATGGATATTAAATCAGGTTTCTTTGTTTCCTCGCATAATCTTTCGTCCGATCGATGCTTGATTGGCGATACGTGTACAGTGACTTGGAATACGGCCGGCAGTGTGAGCGATGTCATTGTGGAATATTCAACAAATTCCACCGGCGGAGCGGGTGGTACCTGGATCAAGATGCATTCCGGAGGGACGCTTGGAGGAAATCCAGGAACGGTAGGGTGGACGATCAACAGCGGCTCATCAACGACTGCCAATGTTTATTACCGGGTTACGGATTTAGCCGGTGGGCATCCCCCGTCTGATGACCTTACGAATGCGGGCTCAAAGTTCCTGGCGAAATTTGATCCGAATCAAATCAAGTTAAATCCGTCCGGTGTTGTTGTTGGGGGTCAGACCTTTTCCGTAGGCCAGAACATCAAGGTTGACTATGCTTATAGTGGAACCGTCAATTCGATCGAAGTCCAGTACACTCTGGATCAAGACGTGAATTCTTCGACCTTTGATAATCCTGTTACGATTTCTTCCGGGCTGACGCAGCCTATTCCTCCGAGCGCAGGAGTCGGGCAGTTTCAATATACTTTTCCGGATCTTTTGGCGGGAGGAGCTGATACCTCGCGCATTCAATTCCGGATTCTGGACGGAGCCGCTGGGTTTCAGGACAACGGCGCATCCAATACCACCAACGGCGTCACTGGAACTTCTGTTAAATTAAAGGGAACCATCACCCTCGATAACCCCACCAATGGAACGGAACGTTGGGTCGTCGGCGAATCGGTCCCTGTCACCTGGACCACGCAAGGATCCGTGACCAGCGTCAATATTTACTACGACGTTTATGACAATAACGACCAATTCATTGTCACGAGCACGATTCAGGGCGGTCCCTTTGCCAGCACTGCCAATACACAAACGACTCTGAATTTTGCTGTTAATACCACCAACTTTGCGGATCTGGACAGCCGTCCGCTTTATTACAAGAAACTTTATTTGAGAGTTGCGGATGCTGCGGGAGAGGGAGGAAGCGCGACGCACGGTGCTGCTTCGGTTACCAATGCCAAGGCGCATAAAATTGTCGGGAAAATCTCGATGGTAGAAGGAAGCTCCGCTCCTCAGGCCGGCGAGAAGGCCGCCGTGTTAAGTCCTGAAACCCTTACCTGGACGACTTGGGGAAAAATTCCGGCCGTGGATCTTTTCTATGTCGCGGATGGAACGTTTAACGGCGATGAAGTGTTGATTAATTTGGGAACTTGCGCTTCTCCGGTGACAAATAATCAGGGAACCAATACGGCCAGCGCGAACACAAGCTGTTCGTTGACACTCCCTGCTTCCTTACCGCTGACTGCGAATTATAAGCTTCGGGTGGTGGACCGGGGGAACAACTTGACTCCGGATGCGTCGGCTTTCAAGTTGAGTACGAATACTTCCGCATCCAGTACTTCCGGAGTTGTGACGGGGGGTCTGAATCGTGATAGCGGGACTTTTAAAATTTATGGCTTCATTGATACGGTTGTCCTGACTTCTCCAAATGGAACGCTCAAACATAAAGCCTCTGACGCGGCGACGATTATTTGGAATACGACGGGGGATAGTCTCAACTTAGTGGATATTCAGTATCGTGATGGATCCGGCACTTATTTGGCCGGAGCTTGGCAGACGATTGAAATGAATCACAATAATACAAGCGCGAATCGGGGAACCAAATCCTGGACGATTCCGGAAACATTTAATTCTACGGATATGGAAGTTCGCGTGAAACCGGCAGACGGCACCACCGATGGATTTGACTTTGTGGATAGCCGCAAGATTATGCCGAAGATTGTGGTCACAGCTCCTGTGACGAGCGATGTGCTTTTGATCGCGCAGAATTTTGACATCAAGTGGGACATTCATGGCGTGGTTCCATCAATCGCCATTCGCTACCGGGTTGATTGCGCTACGGGCTCTACTCCTTGCACGACAGCGCAGGGAGATTTCCGGGCCGGAACTCCTTATGAAATTTTCACGCAGGCAGTACCGCTTACCCTTGACGGCACCAATTACACCAAGACTGGAACCAATGCGAAGTTTACTTGGAATGTTGCGGATACGGCCACCAATAATAAGGTGAGGATGATGGCTTATGATCCTACAGATCCTGAGGATGTTTATGGTATGTCTGATAATAATGCGGCCAGCTTTAGCATTCGGGGATTTTTCACCATCAATCCTTTCTCCTATCGTGGTCAGTCGGTGGGTGCTGGAACCGAGTTTGAAGTTTATCACGCATCTCTCAATCCAGATCTCGCGTCGATCAATTGGACATGGGGTGGAACGATGGATAATGTGATTATTGATTATGCAACCTCTTCTGATTTTAGCTCCGGAATCAAATGCTTAGATGGGACGACTCCTTCAGGAGCTTGCCCTGCGATGTCCAATGGTGCTGGTTCCAGCGGAAACTTTCATTTTGATTGGCAAATTCCCAACACGATTTCCCGCGGCAGCAAACCCTATTTTATGCGCATCCGTGATGCCCTTGATCCAAACACGAATAATATATTCCCCAGTGGAGCTGGAAATGGATTCAAAATTAAATCGAAGATGAATTTAGTCGCCCCCAATGGTGGAGAGAATCTCCTTGTAGGAAATATCACTTATCCCGTGACCTGGACCAATACAGGTACAGTTTCCACGGTTGTTCTGGAATATTCCGGAGACAACTGGCGGCATGAAGATGTCAGCAATAATGGATTGATGGATGCCGGAGAAGATACCGATGAAGACGGATTCTTGGATCGTATCCTTTGTATGGCCGGGGGCACCTACCCGAACTGCAACCCGATTGCCAACGACGGATCTTATAACGGCCTTGGTGCCGAAGGGCCGACGAATGGTCCTTGGAAAATTGCGGATGATGGACGCTTGGTACCGTGGAATTGCAACAGCATGCCCGATGCCGATCCCTATGACACCAACCATCCTTGCAAAGTACAAACCGTTCAAGTGCGGGTGCATGATGCCGGAGATTCAGTGGTGATGGATGGTTCGAATTCAAATTTCACCGCTCGTTATCTGGGCAAACGCTGGTACCTGAGAAATGCGGTTACGGGCGCGGGACTTGACTCGATCACGATGTATGAGAACTCGGTTCACAAACAGCGTGCTTTTAATGGGCAGAATCAACCAGGTATTGTTTCTCCTTATGTGATTTGGTCTCCGGCGGCTGTTAATTACACGATCGCGTTTTCTAAAGTCGGATTTACCGATTACTTTGATGCGGCTCAAACTTCAGCGAACACTGACTTGATGGATCCTTCTCGTTCGGAATATAACAACTTCCGGACGTTGTATCCTGACCTGGCTGCAGATATTGCAGCGGTTCATCCTATGACGGACGAAGTTTCCGTGGTGTTCTTGAGTGATATCGTTGCCCACAATGATGTGGTCAATCAGGAATGTTCTTATACGAAATCAACGGATTCTCTTGCTTGCAGTATTTGGTACTCACGTGATGGTCTGAACGTGGTGACTTCAGTTCGCGCGAACTTCCTGCTTTATGATGGTGCGACCGTTTTACGTGATTTGGTCACCACCGCTCAGAATCCAGTTGGTTCCGGTGTTTTCAGTTTCATAATAACGCCCTCGAATTTAGTGACAAGCAAAGATTATCAGTTACGTTCCACCGTCCGTTTGGCCAGCAACAGTGATTTGCAAGGCTATAAAGTTTTGAATATCACCGGCCCCGCGGATAGCCAAGCGACCAATGCAAATGTAGCGCTCATCACTCCGATTATTAATACGAACCTGGATCTGAAGATATCGGATATTAAAGCGGCTTTGGGAGTCACGGGAAGCGAAACGATCGCCAGCAAACTGAATGAAGTCAAAAATGACGTTCTTGGAAAGATTGGGAGCACGACGGATACAACAGAGACAACGTTGATGGGGAAAATGAATTCCCAAACAAACACGATTAAAACAGCGATCACTGATTTTTCAGATAAATCTGACTCGGCTCTCGCCAAGATGCAGGATGAAATTACCAAGTCGGCGATTCGTCTGATTCTTCCTCAGACGACCAAAATTGGTACGAAAGAGACACTGCGTGTGGCCACGGAGGTTGGAGTGACGCCGACCGTTGATCTGATGTGTCCGGACGGAACTCCGATTGTTCAAGCCCTGCCGTTAAAGGCGACGGATACGGATGGAATTTACTCAGTCGATGTGACCTTCAGCACCAACCGGTTTAAGTGCGCGATTGCAAAGGCCGTGACGATCATTGCAAATGCGACTGTGAAAAGCAAGGATGAGAAAAACCCTGTGTCTTTCCCGGTGACCGCGGTCGGCAGTATTTTCCTGACTTCGACGGATCTTGATACGATTCAAGGCTTGGCGTCGGCCGGGCTTAATGCTGAAAAGGCTGCCCAGGAAGCCAAGGCCGCGATCGACGGTGTTGCCAAAGCTTTGGCAGGGAGCGGAAATGTATCCGCAGCGATTGAAAATTTACAACAGAGCATCAATCGTTTGCCTTCGGCGGTCAGTAAGCAGTCATCAGGCAACATTAGCGGAATCCAATCGATCCTCGATGAAATGTCGCACAAATTGCAATCTCTTGTGAGCAAGGAAGGGATTGATATGCGATCCCTTTTGAAAGAGGAAATCGGAGAAGGCATGAAAGGTGTGCGCAATAAGGTGGATCGTAACTTGGCGACCAGTGAGATCATCAAGGACATTGTTGAACGCAAGGTCGGTAAACGCGACGAACCGATTGTCCAAAGTTTTTATGAAATCGGAAGCGTGAAATTAAGAGTGGTGGCAGTCAACCCGTCTAAAGAGAAGACTCAAATTGTTCCGATCAAGATTTATCTGCCTCAGGAAGTGATTCCCGATGACATTATCGAAATGAAAGATTTGAAGGTGGATTATGATTCTTCGAAGAGTCTCTACTATGCCTTCAATGATAAAGTGGAACTCAAACCCCTTGAAACCCGTATCTTTGAAGTCCATCTTGAAGATGTGTGGCAGGTTCCCACCACTGAAATGGAGAAATTGAAACAGCAGATGGGTCGCGCTCTTCATCATCTGGAGAAAAGCGAATACTATACGGAAGCGAAAGTCCTTATTGAATCCATTCATCATCGGTTGGATGAGATCACCGTCAAACAGGCGGATCAGTCGGTGTCGCGTGATGAGCATATTGGGATGTACCGGACGAATCTCAAGGTAATGGATGGCGTAAAGGAAGATATCAAATCCCTTGAAAAGATGCTGCAATTTGTCGGGGCGCCTCCCTCCATTGAATTTTTGAAAGACACAATTTTTGAGAGTAAGAAGAGTCTCGACAAGGTGACGGCTTGGACGCTTATCTTTTCGATTATCGGATTCCTTGGCCTTCTGGGCCTTGGGTTCTATGTCCGCTGGTTTGTTCTGGTAAAGCCGCAGCGCAGTCCGGTAGTTGCAGGAGGACGGATCGATGAGGAAGTTCCTGAGTCAGCTGACGAATTGATTAATCGACAGGAAACAAGTACCCCCGGTTAATAGTTATGAAGGAAATGGCAAGGTTTAACGATACTAAACTGAACTTCAAAAGGGGGCAGGTCTTATGACGCATCATTGCGGGCAAAGCGAAGCAATCTTTGTGCTGAGATTGCCGCGGTCGCTACGCGCCCTCGCAATGACGCAGATTATTATTAGTAAAGGTTCTAAGGTGTGACCCCTCAACCTGTAAACAAATAACAGAGAGCGCATTTCCATGTTCCATGTTTTAATTTTGGATACCCGTCCGGAGCTCTCACAAAAGCCCATCTACGAAGGCAACTCCTCCAGCGTTATTCTTCCCGGTACGGAAGGTGAATTTGAAATTCTTGATTTTCATAAGCCTATTATCAGCAAACTGAAAAACGGAACCATTGTAGTCGATAACTCCAGGGAAGTGCTCATCCAGGGGGGGATTGCCAAGATGCAGTTCCAAAGTCTGGTGGCCCTGGTGGATCTTAAACGCGAAAAAGAAAAGACGGGGTAAAGATCGAATCGTGAAAAATCTTATTGTTGTTTTGATCATGGCGCTTGGGACGATTGGGCCGTCGATCGTGATTGCGGCCGTAGGATTTGCAAGCATTATGGCGCTTGGACGAAATCCCTCTTCAGCGCCTAAGATTATGCTTGCCATGATTATTGCTTTAATTTTTGCAGAGGCAATTGCGGTGATTGCTCTTCTGGTCGTCTTTCAGGTTTTTACACCCGCCTAACAAAGAGTGAGGAGTCTTTATGGTTTGGACCATCGTCTCAGTATTTTTCTTTCAGGGAATGATTTTTGTCGGGTTGATCTTTCTCCTGCGTCATTTCATGAAGGGTAATGTGAAGGGAGAACTGGGCCATTTGGACCGCCTTAACGATGAGCTTTTAAAGCGTGATGGAGAATTAAAACGCAGAATTACCGCAGCGGAACAGGAGTACACGATCCGGATGAGCAAAGCAGAACAGGAAATCAGCACCCGCTATCTGCAGGCAAAGCAAGAAGTTACCAAGACGCTTGAAGATAACAGGGAGCAGGCCCTTAAAGAACGCGAAAAAATTATCGGAGAAGCGATCTCCACGCGCGAAAAGATTCGTCATGAGATTATGGCGGAAATGGAAAACACGGCCATTGAATATTCCAAGCAAGTGTTGGGCGAGTTTTTTACCGGAGAGTTAAAAAAGTTACTTCACGATATTCTTATGAATCAATTAATTGAAGCGGTGGAATCCTTCCAGGTTGAGCGTTTCCAGATTAAGACCGATACGGCGGAATTCAAATTGGCGGAGAGTTTAACGCCGGAGCTGAGGACGAAAATTCAGAAGACTCTGAAAACAAAAATAGGCCACGAGATCAAGCTGAAGGAGGAAGTGGACCTGTCCCTGGTGGGCGGGGCTGTTCTTCAGTTCGGGAGTCTGGTGATTGATGGAAGCATGAGCAATCTTTTAAAAGATGCGGCGGCGAGGATGAAAAAGGAAGCGCACCGAAAATATCAGAGCGTGACGCAATAAATTCAGGGGCTACCCTGCAGGACTTGGACTTATGGCTGCTTCATTAAAACCAAAAATTGAAATTCGCGAAGTCGGGATTGTCAAAGAAATCCGTGAATCCATTGCACGGGTGGAAGGACTTCCATCGGTCGTCAATGGGCAGATCGTGAATTTTGGGCATGACGGCCGGGGCATGGTCATGGGGTTTACTCAAAAGGAAGTGCTCGTTCTTATGTTCGGCGGTAAGGAGCGGATCAAGGGCGGGGATGAATGCTGGAGCCGGGGTGAGCCGTTCCTGCTTCCTGTGGGGAAAGGGTATATTGGACGGGTGGTTAATCCGCTGTGCGAGCCTTGTGATGGAAAACCGCCGGTTGTTCCGGACGAATACTATCCGGCTTTTAAAGTGGCTCCCGGAGTGATGGAGCGCAAGCCTGTTTCCTCCCCTCTGGATACGGGGGTAAAAATCTTGGATGCCATTATTCCGGTGGCGAAGGGGCAGAGGCAGCTTATTATTGGCGATCGCATGACCGGAAAGACGACCATCGCGATCGATACGATCATTAATCAAAAGGGCAAGGATGTCATTTGCATCTATTGCAGTGTGGGTCGGAGCTATTCCAGCCTTTTGAAGGCGGTTCAGATTTTTAAAGAATTTGATGCGCTTCCTTATACGGTGATTGTTGCCGGATCCGCATCCACGCCCGTGGGGGAGCAGTTCCTTGCCCCTTATACCGCTTGTACGCTCGGTGAGTATTTCATGAGTCTGGGCAAACATGTTTTTGTGGTCTTTGATGATTTGACCAAACATTCATGGGTTTACCGCCAGCTCTCTCTTCTTTTGAATCGTCCGCCTGGCCGTGAAGCTTATCCGGGAGATATTTTCTATATTCATTCTCAGCTTGTGGAGCGGGCCGGACAAATGAGTGATGAAAACGGCGGCGGGTCCATGACTTTTTTCCCGATCTGCGATACGCTGCAGGGAGATATTACCGGCTACATTCAAACGAATTTGATTTCCATGACGGATGGTCAGACGGTGATCAGTTCCGCGCTTTTTAATCAAGGCATTAAACCCGCGATTGATTTTGGACTTTCCGTATCCCGTATCGGTAGCAAAGCGCAGTGTCCTGCCATGAAGGAACTTTCCGGTAAACTTCGTCTGGAATATTTACAGTATAAGGAACTGGTTCGTATGACTCAGCTTAAAACCTCACTTTCCCAGGAAGCAGCGGCCCGCCTGCGCCGCGGAGAAGTGATGACTGAACTTTTAAAGCAGAATCGCCAGGAACCTTCTCCGATTGATGAACAGGTATTGCATCTTTATGCCTTAAAGCTCGGATTACTTGATTCGCTTTCAAGTCAGGGGCTCAAAAGGTTCAAAAAAGAAATTCACGCCTATGCGTGGAAAGAATTGCCGGAGACGATGACAGAATTCACGAAGCACTGGACATTGACCGCTCCGATTAAAAAAGATCTCGAGATGGGTTTTCAGAATTATTTCAAAGCTCAAAAGGGTTCCGAGGAGTAGATCAGGAAATTTCATGGCAACAAAAACTTTAGCCAAGCTCAAATCGGAATGGACCTTTAATAAGGACCTGACGTATCTTGTGGATGTCATGAAAAGCATTGCAGGAACACAGTATCACATCATGGAACGCAAACGGACGGATCTCACCCACTATAAAAAATCGCTGGATGAACTTTTTTCCGTTTATGATTTTCGGCTGGTGCCGCATTCTTTTATACGGACTGCCAAGGATGCCAAAAAGTTAATCTGCCTGGTCACGACGGATTTCGGGTTCTTGGGTGGTTTAAATATGAAAGTAGTTCAAGCCGGAATCAAGCATCATGTGCCGGGTGCGCATTATCTGGTGATCGGAGAACGCGGCGTGACTTATATGCGTGAATACGGGTTGGCTTATACACCGTTTCCCGGCGTTAATCCGGATGACACACGATTTGAATTAGCCGCGAAAGTCCAAAAAGAAATCTTTCGGATGGCCGTCAAAAATAATTATGGGCAGGTCATCCTTGTCTTTCCGCACGCGGCATCCATCAGTTCTCAAAAAATCCAGGTTCTCAACCTGATTCCCTGTCCGATTTTTTTCAAGAATAAACCGGATCAAGTCTTGACGGAGGCAGAGCAAGAAAAACTTTTGATTGTGGAGTCCATGGCCGAGGAATTGATCGAATCCATGACGGAGTGCTGGCTGCGTCATCGCCTCGTGGAGATTTTTGAAAGCGCCAAGCTTTCGGAATACGGGGCGCGTATGCTGCATCTGGAAGACAGCTTTCAGACACTGAGCAAGATTGATAAACAGATGAAACTGGAATTTTTTAAACTCCGCCGCGAAAAAATCGATCAAAGTTTGAGAGAGACAGCCACGGCACAGCTCATGTTACAGGGAAACCATGAGTGATTTAATGGCGGATGAAAAAAAGAAGAATCAAAAACTGGGCAAGATCATCGCCGTTCAGGGACCGGTCATCGACGTGCTTTTTGAATCCGGGGATGCAGTGCCGCCCATTAATCATGTGATGGAAACCTTTACCATTGACGGCGGGCGAATTGTGATGGAAGTGGCGGAGCATCTTCCGGGAAATATCGCGCGTTCCATTTCGCTTGTCTCCACCAATAATTTGCAGCGGTTCGCTTTGGCGCGGCCTCTGGGCGCCGCGGTGGAAGTTCCGGTAGGGAATGCGACTTTCGGCCGGATTCTTAATGTGCTCGGTGAACCCTACGATAAAAAACCACCCGTGGAGTCAGACCGAAGGCTTCCTATCCGCCAGCCGAAGCAGGGGATTTATCTGAATCCGGATTCGGTGGAAAATCAGTTCGAGGTGCTGGAAACGGGCATCAAAATTATTGACCTTCTGTTTCCAATGTTGAAAGGCAGTAAATCCGGCGTGCTCGGAGGCGCGGGAATGGGAAAGAGCGTGCTCACCCTTGAACTCATTCATAATATTGTGACAAAGCATCAGGGCGCTTGTATTTTTACCGGTGTGGGAGAACGTATCCGTGAAGGGAATGAATTTTACTATGAAGTTAAACACGCCAATCTTTTAGAGAAAGTGGTTATGATTTTCGGTCAGATGAATGAGCCGCCGGGAGCGCGTTTTGGGGTGGTCAATACCGGTATCACGATTGCGGAAGATATTCAGCGCCAGAATAAAGATGTGCTTTTCTTTGTGGATAATGTATTCCGTTTTGTTCAGGCCGGCGCCGAGATTTCGACACTCCTTGGCCGCATCCCTTCTGAAACTGGATATCAGCCGACGCTGGCGATGGAAGTCGCGGAATTTCAGGAACGTATCCGTTCGATTCCGGGCCGCGGATCCATTACCGCCGTGGAAGCCGTTTATGTTCCTGCCGACGATCTTACGGACCCTTCGGTGGTGGCGATTTTCAGTTTTCTTGATAATGTGATGGTGCTTTCACGTGAGCGCATTCAGCTGGGTCTTTATCCCGCGATTGATCCCTTGCTTTCTTCTTCGGGAAATCTGGATTCCTTGATCGTAGGGCAGCGGCATTTTGACATCTCACAAGAAGTGATCCGTATTTTTAATAAGTATGAAGAACTACGCCGCATTGTGGCGGTGGTCGGTGTCGATGAACTCTCCCGCGCAGACCGCACACTCTTTGACCGGGCCCGCAAACTTCAATTTTTTTTCACGCAGCCCTTTTTCGTCGCTGAGTCTTATTCCGGGATGAAGGGGGAATACGTGACGCTTAAACAGAGTCTGGATGGCTGCGAAAGGATTTTGGACGGCCGTTTTGACCGAATTCCGGAAGATAAATTTTACATGAAGGGATCGTTGGATAATATTTAAAAGAAGGAGTCATTATGGAACGGGTAGGGGAAATTTTTTTAAGAAAAAAAATCGTGACGCATGAACAGTTGGAAGCGGCGCTTCAGGATCAGGTTCATACAGGCGAGTTTTTAGGCGAGATCCTGATTCGGATGGGGTATGTCAAAGAAGAGGATTTGCTGAGAGTTCTGGCGGAACAGTTCAATACCCGGTTTGTGGAGCTTAAAGATGTCCGGATTAATCCGGTGGTGATCAATATGGTTCCGCGCAATATTGTGATGGAATACAAGCTTATTCCCATTGAAATGCGGTCCGGACTCATGCTGATTGCTATGTCTAATCCGTTAGATATTTGGCCGACGAGTGTGCTTCAGGAAAAACTTAATCTTGATGAAGTGCAGTTTGTCCTTGCAACGAAAAATGACATTATGGGACATATTAACAAATACTACAGTTGATCGAACTGTCATCGCGAGCCCCGAAGGGCGTGGCGGTCTCTCTAGACGGCTTCGGATCCTTTCGCTTCTCGCGTCTCTGCGAAGCTTCGGCTTCGCTACGGCGGAGCAGGGCGCTCAGGATGACAGACGAAGGATTCGCAATGACAAAGATTTCCGTTAAGAAGGGAGTGCTGTAATTTATGTCAGAACGCGTAGAAGAGACACTTCTCAAGAATCAAATGATCACAGCCGGTCATCTTGACGAAGCTCGGGTTGAGCAGAAAAAGACCGGTGAACCCCTAGGCAGTATCCTTGTCCGTAAAGGGTTTGTGCGTGAGGAAGATCTTTCACGCGCGCTGGCTGAACAATATAAGCTCCCGTTTATCCGCTTCGGCAAGTTTCTGATTCAGCATGAAGTGATTGAAAAAGTCCCGCCCAAACTGGCCATGCACTACAAAATGGTGCCCATTAAGTTGAGTAAGGATATTCTCACCGTCGCGATTTCAAATCCCCAGGATATCCGTGTGCTGGATGACATCCGGGTTGCGCTCAAGGCCCGATACCGGATTGAAGCAGTCATTGCCAGCGAAACCGATATTGTGAATGCGATCAAGAAATATTATGGTTTGGGCGCCGAGACGGTGGAAGGCATCATGGAATCCGCTGAGGGGAAACAGAATCTGGCTGACGCGGTGGATGTGGATTCTTTGGTCGACGATATTGAAAAACAGGCGGGAGACGCTTCGGTCGTTAAACTCGTGAACCAGGTACTGCTGGAAGCCTGGGGCAACCGCGCTACGGATATTCATATTGAGCCGTATCGTTCCAAACTCCAGCTTCGTTACCGCGTTGACGGGATGCTTTATCCGGCCGAAATGCCGCCTCAAATCCGGCGATTTCTTCCCGCCATTATTTCCCGTATTAAAATCATGTCCAATCTTAATATTGTGGAGCGCCGGCTTCCGCAGGATGGGCGTGCTTCCATTAAAGTCGGCGAACGGAAAATGGATCTTCGTATTTCGGTGCTTCCTACGCCGCACGGAGAAAGCGTTGTCATCCGCATTTTGCCGACATCGATGTTATTTTCTTTTGAAGAGCTGGGGCTTAGCGCGCCTCATCGTGCTATTTTAGAAGAACTGCTTAAGCGTCCTTACGGCATTATCTTTGTCACGGGTCCTACGGGAGCCGGTAAATCAACAACGCTTTACACCAGTCTTTCTCAGCTGAATACGCCTAAGAATAAAATTATCACAATCGAGGATCCGATCGAGTATGAAATCGAAGGCATTACCCAGATTCAGGTCATGCCTCAGATTGGACTGACGTTTGCGCAAGGATTGCGCAGTATGCTGCGTCATGACCCGGATGTGATGATGGTGGGGGAAGTCCGGGATTTTGAAACTGCCGAATTGGCCATCCGGATCGCGCTCACAGGACACTTGGTTTTTTCAACGCTTCATACGAATGATGCAGCGAGCGCCGTCACGCGGCTTCTGGACATGGGCGTGGATTCATTTTTGATCGTCTCTTCGGTGGAGTGTTTTATTGCCCAGCGCTTGGTGCGCTTGATTTGTACCAAATGCCATCAGGAAGACAAACGGGCATTGGAGCCGGGCTTGAAACAGGAGTTGACCGATCGTCTTCCTGCCGGGCAAAAGGAGATCAAGCTCTATATTGGGGAAGGCTGTGAGGATTGCAATTTCAGCGGTTATAAAGGTCGTACCGGTATTCATGAATTCCTGGTGCTGAATAGCGCGATCAAAAAACTTGTGATTAAAAAGTCTTCCGCGGATGATCTTAAAGAGCAGGCCATTAAAAACGGAATGATTACTCTTCGTAATGATGGATGGGATAAAGTGCTCGCCGGAAAAACGAGCATTGATGAGATTCTTCGTGTGACTCAGGTCGCTGCGGGGGAAGACAACTGAAGCATAGAGCAGAGGGCATAGGGCAGAGCGTCAAAAAGAGGAGTTGTCTCTGGTGGGGAAATTTAGATTTCAAGATTTAGAGATTTGGCAGGAAGCTATAAAAATCGCTCATCAGTTATGTGATTTTGCAGATCGCTTGGAAGAAAATAAAAAATTCCGTTTCGCGGAACAATTACGAGGTGCCGCATTAAGCATTAATAATAATATTGCCGAAGGAAGTGGATCGTCTTCAAAACGAGACTTTAGCAATTTTCTTAATATTTCAAGAAGAAGTACTTACGAAAATGCCAACATGATTCTCTTTTTTACTTCTCGAGGATTAATTGATAAAGATACTTGCAATCAAATCATTGAAGCGTTGGACATCTTATGCCGGCGCATCACTCAATTTCAGAGGGTTCTGTAATGATTTATTTTTTGCTCTCTGCTCTCTGCTCTCTGCTCTATGCCAAAATTTAATTATAAAGCGAAAAAAGGTCCGACGGAGATTGTTCAGGGCGAAATTGACGCGGAATCGGAAGATGCCGCGTTAGGGAAAATCGCTGCCCAGGGTTTGATCCCGCTTAAGTTGGAATCTTTGTCCAAGCAGGCGGCCCCGGCTCCCTCGGCAGCTCCCCGGAAAAAAGAGGCTCCAACCCCGTCAAGCGGACCGGTCAAAGCGCTTGATCTGGCGGAAAAGGCAAAACTTCAGATCAAGCGGCGGGACTTTGAAATTTTCACTCGCCAATTTGCGATTCTTCTCAAGGCCAATGTGCCGCTGCTTCGCATCTTTGGTGTTTTGCAAAAACAGGCTGATCATCCGGCGTTTAAACTTTTACTCACGGATATTCAGGACCAGATTCGGGCAGGAAACAGTCTTTCAGACGCGCTCCGGAATTATCCGCGTATTTTTAACGCCCTGTACGTGAACATGATTGAATCCGGAGAAATCAGCGGTACGCTGGATGTGGTTTTGAGGCGTCTTTCTGATTTTTCCCAAAAAGAGGCAGAGATCCGATCCAAGATTCAGTCAGCGATGATCTATCCCATTTTTCTTTTTGTGATGGGGATTGCCACTGTATTTTTGCTTTTGACATTTATTTTGCCGCGCTTGATGAAAGTCTTTGAAGACTTGGGAACCGAACTGCCGGAGATTACCAAATCCGTTATTACCGCAAGTCATTTTTGCCAGGATCACTGGATGGTGATTGTGGGTACCGTGGTTGGCTTGGCCGTACTCTTCAAAACGCAGGGGATTTCCAAGGCACAAAGAAAGATCATTGACCCATTTTTGCTCAAAATTCCCGTGTTCGGAGATTTGATCAAAAAAACGGAGACCACCAAGTTTTTACGGTCCCTGGAACTGCTTTATGAAAATGGAATCTCTTTATATAAGGCGGTCGAAGTGGCGGCCCGCACCGTTGACAATATTGCGATCCAGGTACAGCTTGAAACTCTGCGGGAAAAGCTGCAAGGCGGAGCTACCTTGACCCAAAGTATGCAGTCGGTATCTTATATTTCCGATTTTGTGATTAATATGATTTCCGTGGGAGAGGAATCCGGCAAGTTGACAGAAGCGGTGCAGGAAACGGCATCTTTTTATGAGCAGGAAGCCAATCAAACCGTCAAATTAGCGACGGCGCTGATTGAACCTTTTATGATTCTTTTTATTGGCGGGATGATCGGATTTATTGTGATTGCGATGCTGCTTCCGATTTTTGAAATTTCCGCAAACGCGAAATGAGAAAAGCATGAAAGAGGGAAGAGAGAAGAGGGAAGAGAGAAGAAAAAAAAACTTCCTTCTTCCCTCTTCCTTCTTCCATCTTCTCTCTTCTTCTCGCGGAATTACACTCATCGAAGTCCTCATTGCCTCGGTGATCATGTCGACAGGTCTTTTGCTGATCATTGAAGGGATGGGTCGCAGCCAAACGGCAATCCGCACCGCTGAAAATATGGTCCTTTCGAGTCAGCTTGCCGAAGAGCAATTAGCCCAAACGGATATTCAAGCCAGACAATTTGCGAAGATTTCAAGTTCTTCCGAAAGCGGAACAGTGAAAATCCCCGGCAGAGAATTTCAATGGCAAAAGCGGATCGAGCCCTTTCACCATAAAAGCATTAAGGATGAAACCAAGCTTAACCGGGTTAGTGTCGAGTTTACATGGAAAGAAGGCGGGCGGAGTGACGGTGGATTCGCGCTTGAGTCCCTTATCCTAAATCGGGAAAAAGTCAGTAAATGAGCCCTCGGATTTTTCAAATCTTCATTAGCCCGCGTGTCATTGAGGGTGAACGCAGTGAGCGAAGCGCTTTTCAGTGCTTCCGTTCCTGCAAAGGTTTTACTCTTCTTGAAGTCCTTTTGGCGGTGACACTTTTTTCCATTGTCATTTCTTCCAGTTACGGAATTTTCAGTATGGGCACGATGATTTGGAGACGTTCCCAGGGCCGTTCGGTCGTTGAACGGAAAGCGACATTTGCCTTGGAAGCCCTTGCCCGGGATTTGAGAATGTCGGTACGTGTTCAGGATAAAAAGGACGCCGTTCAGGATAAAAAAGAGGGAAAGGGTAAAGGCAACTCCCGAGAGATTTTTATTCCGTCACTTATTTCCGTGAAATCAGAAAAAGTGGATATGATTCAATCGGGGTTTGTTCATTACCTGTGGGATTCCTCAAAACGCCAGCTTTGCCGCTCAGAAATGACAGGCCTAGGCCTTGACGCTGTGACAGAGAGTCCCTGCCGTGCGATTGCCGCATCCGTGGATTCCTTTAAGCTGCGGTATTTGATCTATGAGGGACTTGGAGAAAGCTATTCCTGGTACGACGAGTGGGAAGTAAAAGAGGAAGCTCCGATTGCTGTTGAGGTGACCTTGAAACTGGTTTCTCAGCTCAAGGGAGAAAGATCTCCTACGACAAAAATTTTCAAGCGGACTCTTTCTGTTCCCGTGGGTGGTTTGATCAAGGATCAGGATGATGCGAAGGTAATCACGACCACAACCACCGGCGCTGCAGGCGGGTAATCCATGAGAGCAGAGGGAAGAAGGAAGAAGGAAGAGGGAAGAGGGAAGCGAAAAGAAAGATTTTTTTTCTTCTCTCTTCCCTCTTCTCTCTTCCCTCTTAATTCTAAGGGAAGTGTCCTGATCATGACGGTCTGGATTCTTCTGATGCTTTCCATCTTTTCGCTGTCAGTCTCTCATCGGGCTTCACAGGAACTTATCTTTGGCCGTTGGGTGAGAGATCAAGTCACGACGCGTGTTCTGGCTAAGGCGGGGATTGAGCGGGCGCTTTTAGAACTTCAATTGGATAAATTTCTCACCTTTGATGCTTTTAACGAATCCTGGGGCAGTAATGAGGAGGCCTTTAAAGAGATCCGGCTTCAACAGGGGACTTTCACAGTTTCTTGCGATCAACCCTTAATAGAAGCGGAAGAGGATACGGAGAAAAAGGAAATTAAAACAGAAGATCCAGAAACCGAAGATTCCAAAGCAAGCGAGTTGAAAGCTGTTGAATTAGAAAAAGCGGAGACAAAACGCTACGGCCTTTGTGATGAAGCTGCCCGAATTAATATCAATTTTGCTGATGAAGAGATTTTGACCAATCTTCTGCTGGCGTCAGTAAAAAAAATAGTCGCTTTGGACGCCACCAAGATTGCCCAATCGATCATTGATTGGAGAGATGCCGATGACGCGGCCCAGCAGGCCGGCGCCGAGTCCAGTTTTTACGGTTTCCTTCCCACGCCCTATAAAGCGCGCAATGCTTCTTTTGAATCTGTTGAGGAACTTTTGATGATACGCGGCGTAACGCGGGAAATTTATAATCAGATTAAAAATGATGTGACGGTGTATACCGATGGGAAGGTGAATTTTAATACGGCTTCTCAGACGGCTCTGCAGGCACTGGGTCTTTCTCCGGATTTGGCCAAACGCCTGGTGGAATTTCGAAAAGGTACGGATGGAATTTTGGGCAATGAAGATGATCCAGCCTTTCAAATGGTAGAGGGGATTACACCCGCGCTGAGTGCGGGGAGCGCCTTTTCGGGCGAAGATTTCGCACAGATTACGCACGCCGTGGGTAAACAAATGGTCGGGGTCAAGTCGCAAGTCTTCAGAATTCAGTCGATTGGCCGTTTAAATAGAAGTGGTCAAGACATCCAGACAAGGGTGACTTGTGTCACTAAAAGGAATGGAATGGTTTTGTATTGGCATGAAGGTTATGAATGAAGACTAAATTACCTGAAATCAAACTTCCGAAATTTAAAGTGCCGGATTTAAAACTGGGCATTCCGGGAGTTTCATGGGATGAGATAAAAGACCGTTTATTTTCTTTTACCGCCAAGACCAAAGTGATGGTCATTGAGTTTGGAGACGGGTGGCTCAAGATTGCAGGATGGAATGCGGCTCCAAGCGGTCTGCGAACTCTTGTCGGCATGAATGCTATACCCACCCAAGGGCTTTCGGATCTGGACCTCGGCTTTAAAATAGGCCAATTCCTTAAAGAGAATGCCTGGAAGCCGACTCATGTTTATATCTTGCACCCTTCGTATAACCTCACCTCTCGTATTCTTTCACTCCCTTCTTTGGATCTCTACGAAATTAAAGACATGATTGAACTGCAGGCGGTGAAACAAACCCCCTATGGTAAGGAAGAAATTACATCGGGGTTCAGGGTGATCGATTCGGACGCCACGGGATACTCCCGGGTTCTTCTTGCGATTTCACACCGCGATGTTTCATCCGGATATTTTCGTACGGCCGAGATTGCGGGGCTGAGTGCCAATCAAATTAATATTACCCTTGAGGGAATCCGGGGTTGGTATGAAGCTGTGCGGACTCAAAAGCCCAAGGAGTTTCAAAAACCGGTGGTGTTGATCGATGTTGACTGGGCAACGGCTGAATTCATGTTATTTTCCCAGGACAAGCTAATTTTCAACCGGACCATTAGCATGGGGATCAAACATTTCGAAGAGCAAGGCATTCAAGCGGAGCAGGAATTTTTGCGCGAAGTCCAAAGATCTCTGGATGGAGGACAGGCTGAGATCAAAGAAGAACCCGTCACAAAAGTTCTGATTACGGGCATGCATCCCAAAATCAAAGATCTGGGCGCTCTTATTTCTCGGGAGATGAATCTTCCCAGCGAAGTCATTTTCAGTTTACAGCCATTTCAGGTGGGCATTCCTTCCAAGACTCGGGAAAGCGTGTCGACGATGGCTTGTTCCTTTGCGGCTTTGGTGGGTTTTGGATTTAATCCTAAACCGGCAGAAATCAACCTCATTCCGGCTCAAATTGAGACCAAGAAAGGGCTGGAAGATCGCGCCAAAGATCTGGCTATTTTAGGGACCATGCTTTTGGCACTTATGACGCTGGCTTCCGCTGTCAGCTTCGAGAAAATTTATAAAAAGCATCAATATCTCAAGACACTGAAAAAGGATTATGGCGCCATCAAAAATGAGTCGGAAGAGATACAGCGCCAGGTGGCCAAAATGAAACTTGCGGCTGAACAGCTTAATCTTGGGGCCAATTTCCTGGATGTGATGTATGACATTACCGAGGTGCTTCCATCGGATATTTATTTCACGTCTTTTCAATATAATTCGGCGGAAAACTCTTTAGTGGTCAAGGGGATTTCCGGGGAAATGTCAGCGGTATTTAAATTATTAACAACCCTGGAAGGAACGCCGCATCTTGAACTTGTTAAAACCAGAAATGTGACCAAACGGAAAGTCAAAGAGAAGGAAATGGTTGAGTTCGAAGTCTCAGGCAATGTGGTTCATGCCGAGGCTGATTCGTCGAAGCCTAAAACAAAAGATAATGCAAAACCTGAAATGCCCAAGCCGGCGTAACTGGGAAAATCATGAGTTTGTCATCCTGAACGAAGTGAAGGATCTCAGGATAAACTCCGTGACGGATCTCCGCTTTAAGAGTCTTCGCTTCGCTCAGAATGACACGAGGCGAAGGGGCTTCTGACATAAGGATGAATGATGTTAAATAAACTCTCGGCAAGGGAAAAGAAGATCGGCTACGCGGTGATCGCTCTTCTTATGATCCTGGTGATCTATCATGGCGTTTGGCGTCCGATGTCCAGTAAATTCGCCTCTTTGAATGACGAGATTTTCGGGATGCAGATGAAACTTCGAAAAGCCAAGATTTTTTTGCGTCAGAAAGATGAGGTGAATGAAGAGGCTAAACGCTATCCCAATCTCCAGCAGCTGGACGCGCGCAAGGATGAAGAGGAAATCGCCAGCCTGCTTAATTTCATTGAACAGGAAGCCCGTGGTTCTTCGGTTAATCTTTCGGATGTGAAGCCGCAGCAGGTGAGCGGGGATAAAGTTTCCAAACGGTATGTCGTAGAACTGACCGCAGAATCAGGCATTAAAGAATTGATTCAATTTGTTTACAGCCTTCAGTATTCTCCGCAGATGTTGAAAGTGGAACGGGTTGAAATGGTTCCAAAAGAAGAAGGCGCCGCGACGCTGAAGACTTTTTTAGTGGTTACGCGCGTGGTGGTTAAATAGATAGCATAGAGCAAAGAGCAAAGAGCATAGGGCATAGATAAAAAACGGCTTTGCGCTATGCTCTCTGCCCTACGCTCCATGAAAAAAGGATACTTATGAAACTTAATGCTCGTGGTTTTACCCTCATTGAAATTCTTCTCGTTGTGATTATTATCGGTATTCTTGTGTCGCTCGTTGCTCCTAAGCTTGCGGGCCGTTCCGAGGAGGCTCGCGTGCAGGCGGCTAAAGCGGATATTGATGGAGGGATTTCTTTGGCGTTGGATCTCTATGAGGTAGATAACGGACGTTTTCCCACAGTGCTTCAGGATCTTGTGACAAAGGGATCCGATTCAGAGAATTGGCGCGGTCCTTATTTAAAAAAAGGATTGTCCAAAGATCCTTGGGGGAATGAGTACACTTATCGTTATCCGGGAACGCATAATCCTTCCGGTTACGATTTATTTTCCAAGGGGCCGGACAAACAGGAAAATAGTGAAGACGACATTGCGAATTGGGAAACCACCGGACCCTATTAATTAAATGATCAAGATACAAGAGACAATCACCAAATAAATATCAAGAAACAATAATCAAAAATTCTTTGGAATTTATATTTTGGTTATTATTTGGAAGCTTGTTTCTTGTATCTTGGTTATTTCATCGAGCAGCCCTATGGTTAAAAAAATTCTTGTCATTGATGATGAACCCGATATTGGAGAACTGATCCGGGACTGCTTGTCTTTCAAAGATCTTGAGGTTTTTATTGCGCCCAATGCGGAGGAGGGTATCGCTCTTGCGCAAAAAGAAAAGCCGGATTTAATTCTTCTGGATATTCTTCTTCCTAAGGTGGGCGGCCTGGAATGCCTTCGGCGGTTGAAACAAACCCTTCCTGATGTCGTTGTGGTGGTCCTGAGCGGTGTTCAGGATGAGAATATTGCGACCGAGGCCATTCGGCGCGGAGCCTACGATTACATCACCAAACCCTTTAATCTTTCCCAGTTTGAAAAGCAAATTCTGCCCCGGATTTTCCACGAATGAAGAGAGATTGCCGCGTCTCCGCCAAAGCGCGGGATTCGTAATGACGAAAAATCCACGCGCGTTATTGGGCACCTTCCGTTGTCATTGCAAGCCGCAGAGAAGCAATCTCAAGAAATTCCTCCAATCGCCGATCTTCTAAGGTCAGACAAACTTGTCTTATGTCGCATAATTAACCGAAGCCAGTAAGCAGTAGGCAGCATGCAGTAAGCAGAACGCAGAAAGAAAAATTTTCCTGCCTCCTGCCGTCTGCAGACTGCCTACTGATTTATCATCAGGATTGATAGATGGAAATTCTTCACAGTACCTGTACGGTCTCTAAAGAAAGCGGGCTCAGCGTGCGCCAGCTGTATTACTGGGAACTCATTGGGCTGATTTGTCCCCGGTATGAAACCTTTGGGATGCGCCGCTTTCGCCGTTATACCGAAGAGGATTTAAGTTTCCTCAAAGTCGCCAAACAACTTCTGGATCAGGGCTACACCCTTCAAGCTGTCAAACAGAATATTCTTTCCGAAAAACAAACGGCTCAGAATGGAAGGGATGTCCAAAAAACGGTGCACGCATGAGTTACTACCGTTTGCTTAATCTTCAGTGCGAACCTTTTTCAACGAGTCCGGATCCCCATTTTTTTTATCTTTCACGGGTTCATCGAGCCGCGCTTTTCCGCACACGCATTGCGATTGAGCTGCGCCGGGGCTTAAGTGTCGTGGCGGGGGATATCGGAACCGGAAAAACCACGATGGCCCGTAAACTGAGCCAGATTTTCAGTCATGATCCCCGGATTGATTTTCATGCGATCTTAAATCCTATGGATCAGCAAAATGATCAATTTTTACGCACGCTTCTCAACACGTTTCATATTCCGATGGATGAGCTTTCCGGTGGTCCAGTGAATTGTCTTCATGCGATCGAGAAATATTTATTTCAAAAGGGGCTCAAAGAAAAAAAGACCGTAGTGCTTCTCATTGATGAAGCCCAGCTGCTTTCCCATCAGTCGCTTGAAATTTTAAGGGCGCTCCTTAATTATGAGACCAATGAGTTCAAGCTCCTGCAGTTGATCCTGAATGGGCAGCTGGAACTGATCCCCCGGCTTCAGGAAGTTCCTAATTTTTGGGACCGGATTAGTTTAAAGCTCTTGATACCTCCTTTAGATGAACAGGAGACGCTTGAGATGATTCATTATCGCCTTCACCAAGCGCAATACCCTGTGGGATATCCTTTGTTTAGCGAAGGGGCTCTAAAGATGATTTATCAAAAATCTCAAGGGTATCCTCGGCGCGTTAATGTGCTTTGTCATGATGCCCTGGAATATCTGGTGATGATGGGGTTGACGCAGGTGGATGAGCAGGTGATTTATGCCGTCAGTCGTGTGGATGATGAGATGAAGGGACTGTCCTTTCCGCAATGTCATTCTGAGGCGCTTTTTGCCTCCGCCGAAGGATCTAAAAATACAGAGATTCTTCGCTTTGCTCAGAATGACAACAAAACAATCTGCGTGTCTCCTGAAGAAGATAACGGAATGATGTTTCCACTGGGATTTGTGAAACATGGCGGATAAAGATAAAAATAAGGATCCAAAAGATCAAGATTCAATGACGCCTGAAGAAAAACTTTTCCGGGTTATCACGGGGGGGCGCAATTTTGATCTTGGCCCCGATGATCAGGACGGTTCTCAGGATGATCTGATCGAAATCAGTTTCCTCACCCGTCTTGAAACCTGGATTTCTCAGTCCCGAGAAATATTCGGTTCAGGCGCGTCTCAAATTCTCAAGCATTTTGAAACGAGACTCCAGGGTTTCTCGAAAAAATCAAATGTCCAGGTCCATTCCTTTTCAGATCTAATTCAGATTAAGTCGATTAACCGTGTTCTGATGGTGCTTGTGATTCTTATGACCCTCTACCTCGTTTTTGATTTTGTTTTTTTTCGCGTCTCCTGGATCGGGGCACTCAATCCTAGCAGCAATTCCATGCTGACCCTGAATGCTCCAGCCCTGGTTAAAACAGAACTGAGCCGGTACACGGACAAAGCGGAGAAAAGGAATGTTTTTGTTTTACCTCCGCCGCCTGAAAAAACAGCGCAGGAGAAATTGGCGTCAAAAGTCCAAGACCTGGAGAAGGCATCTCAGGCAGCCGCGATCGTGCCTTCAACTTTTAAGCTCGTAGGAGTTTCCTGGGATGATCATGAGTATGTGGCGATGATTGAGCTTGATTCCACGAAACAAGAAGGCGCCCGAATTGTTCGAAAAGGTGATTTCCTGGGGGATGGGATTAAGGTGGAGGAGATCAAGGAGTTTTCCGTGTTTCTTTCCAAGGGTTCGCAGAAGTGGGAATTGGCGTGATGAAAGAAGAGGGAAGATGGAAG
>SICL01000053.1 GCA_009691445.1 Candidatus Taenariivivens baikalensis
CCTGATGATGTGCATACAAACGGAGTCAGTGAACCATTGGTTCTGCACACTTATGCCCAGGATATCGCGGCGCTTGGTCATACGATGCTCACACCTCTGGGGCAAAATGTCATGACGTCGCTTTATCACCTCGGAGAAGACACCGGCGGTAAACTGGTCGAATCCATGCTGCCGTTCATTATGAGTAAGGCATTTGATTCCCTTTACTACACCGACGGCACTCAAGATGTTTCTGATTTAATGAACAACATTGCCTATGACGTCATGACAGTGACTCTTCCCAAATATCATCCTTGGAAACGGACACGCTTTGCCACCTTTGCCGTAAGAGGCATCCGCAATAGTCTTTCCCAGCTTGGAAGAAAAGCAAGGAACCGGCATAGGAGAGAAATGTCTGTGACCCAGCTTATTGATCAGAAGCCTGCAGAATATACGCGGCTTCTTGAACGCGTTTTTAATCCGGAAGTGGCAAAGCGTACGACGATCGACTTGCAAGCGATGACAGAGCTCATCGCAAAGTTTGAATATCAAATTAGGAAGCAGGTCAACGACGCAGCCTCGATTTCAGAAAAAACCGGAGAGCGGCTGATCAAGGACAGGATATTTTTACTTCATAAAATTCTTCGGGAGCCAAAAAATCGGGCCTATTCCGAATGGGGAGTGGAATTAGGCAAGCAGTCATGGCGGGACGGAAATCCCGTCAGCCGCGCAACGGTCAAGGCAGCAGTTGAAGTGGTGATTGATTTGATGGTGGATGTGACCAAAGAGACGCAAATTATTCCTGAACTTGATCCTGATCGAATGCGGGCCGCATTGAATCCTCAGACGGGGCATCGATTGCGGATTAAAGTCGTGGGATCAGGACGGAAGAGTAGAACGCCGCTGCCGCCGTCTGGATCTTTGCCCGAGCGCTCGGAAGTGAGAAGCCCTTTTGGGAATGTGGCTTCGAATGCGAGATTCAAGAACGGAAGAATAGTTCCTAATGATCTGCTCTTGGTTGATCCACTACCCGAAGGACAGCCAAACCGTCACGGACCTTTTCCTTCACCATTGCCAGCTTCCGCGGGAACAGGAGAGACTCAGACAAAGTCGGCCAAGCAGAAAAGCTCAGCGGATCCTGCCCACCGCTCAGAAATGAGGAGTCGATCTGAGCTGCGTAATCATTCCGTGCGAAAAATTCATTTGTCTTTAGGTAAAGCGCTTAATATTGGGCATGATATTTCCCTTACACATGTGGGCATCGAAGCTTCTTTAAAGGCTCGATATCCTGATCCTCCAGCTCAATCACCGGGTAAGCAAACAGCCTATTTACTCGTGAATGCGTATGGTTTTAAAATTTTCCATCGCGGTCAAACCGCAGCACCATCATCGGTTGGAGCAGTCCATGAAAGCGCTGTTTCTGATACGGGGCAACAAGAGAAAGCCACTCGTCCCATCTTGATTGAGGCAGGAGATGATCTTGTGCTGACCAGCCGTGATCGAGATATGGAGATCAAGATTATCGCCGTGCGTCCTCAAATCATAGAAATTGAATTGAATGAAAAACCAGGTTCGGATTTGGAATCAAATTCTGCCGCCCATCCTTTACAGGGTTTCGATTTCGTGCCACCCATTCAAACATTGTTCAACCAAGAAGTGCAAAGGATTTTAGGTCTTCTGAATTCGGTGAATGAGCAGGATCGCAGGTTATTAGAAAAGTGGCAAAATTCCCACGTGGAGAACGCCTACGTCTCAGCCTATGGAGATGATTTGATGCATTACACCGAACTTCGTCAGGGAAAAAAATATGCCCGTACCTTGGGAAGGTCGGATATCCCAGGTGCTTTGCGAGAAACCCTGGATCATTTTGAACTGGATAAAATTTATTTTTCACGCGGTGTCGTGACGAATCCTGATGTTCGGAAATCCCTCAAGCTTGTACTGACTTATTTGCCCATCGTTTTGCAGTTTCTGGTTGAACGCATGCTTGAGTCCCAAAAACCCTACCAAATTGCTTTGCAGATTGATGGGCTGATGATCGAACCAATTCGTGTTGAGCGCGGTCTTGCTTCAGAAGTTCAAATCGTATCAACGAATGAAAAAAAATCGATTTCTCCCCAAGTGTTTATTTATACCTTGGACAATCTCAAAGCCCGCTTACGGCGCTCAGAAATGAGAACGCAAGTTAACCGACGGGTATTTTCCAAGCGTTCTGAGGTGCGCAGCTTGTCCGAGAAAGATAAAAGTTATCTTGAGAGTTTACATGAGGCGTTGGAGTTGAAACGAGTTATCCGTGATCCTGGGTTTGATCAAACCGTGCTTTATCGTGAGTTAGGTGCTGGTATGAGTACTTCGTTAACTCCCATTACTTTGGAGTTGATGAGAATTGAACAAACAGGCGAGGAACCAGGATGGCCAGCTCTGAGAGAGGCATTGACTGAAGTGATCGGCGAATTGGATTTTGTCACTGACGTATTAGATCAATTCCTCAAGATCCCGAGATCCCGTGAATATGAATTTCTTGATGATCTTGTGAAATACAAAGGATATTCGCGTGCTCCTCGTGTGTTGAAAGAATACGCACTCCAAAAGGGCCCAGAGTTAGATGAAATTCTCTCGGAACACCGTGTCTGGATTGAGACGATACGTGATCTTTACACCTCCGCCCGAAAAGAATTAGGAGAAATCCTTGACCGTCTGCCCGAAGTTCATTCTGAAATGCGGGCGAGTGGGCAGCCGAAGCCTCGTGATCTTTGGGTGCCAGTCACCAAACCAGGGGACACACACACTCGTTCTGAAGTGCGGGAAGATTTAGCGGGAGTTTTCGAGCGCAGTAATCCGGCGGTCGAAGGTTTTTTCAAGAAGTCTCAAATCATCTTTGGTGGAAATCGTTGGGATGACAGCTTTGATGAAATTTTCAAGCCCTTCCATTTTTTGATCAAGGCCATCCACTTTTCTCTCAAGCCCATCAAACCTCATCTCAAGGCGATCAAATCTCATTTCGAGCCTATCAAATCTAGTTTCAAGATTGGAGAATTTATTTCGGAGGTCATTCATGCCTTCGCCAAAAATACGGAACTGGCTGTAAATGTCTTCAAGGATGACCTTGAACTCGCGTTCGCGGGAGAAGTCGCCACCGCCATTTTTTTTATTCTTGTAATCCATTTCGATGATTCCTTTTTCTCTCAGGGGAGCGGTAATGTATCAGGACTCAGAGATCTTGTCAATATGTATTTATTGAATATTATAATTGCTAATTATATAACAAATTCAGTCCGATCGGAGCCCCGTTGGAGGTACGCCAAGCAATGGCAGACATTCCAGGATCAGCGTATCGAGAAGCATCCTTCGTTATCGCAAACAAACCCTTTTCGCTCTGAAATGCGAGAGGGGATGACGCTAAATTCAAGCCAGACGGATTTTATTGAAGCTCTCAAATTCCAAATGAAAAATCCCGAGAATGCAGCTCAGGAACTTCCCTTATCCATTCGTTCCGAGCTGCGCAGCGAGGAAGAAGCAGTGAGCGATTTTTTAAAGGCGGTTCAACGGCCAAGTTTGGCGGACATTAACGCTATGGAAACCGATCGGGCAGTCGGCATCATCAAACAGCTGCTTGATCCGGAATTTGTCCGCAGGCATTCGAGAGAATGCGAAAAGCATCTGGCCACTTGGGCTTCGTATTATGGGCCACTCATGGAGACACTCATTGTTCCTTATTCAAAAGCACATGAGAGCGTCCGCAACGAGCTAATTTTCGCCGTGAAAAAAATTCTGATGGACTGGCTTCGAACTAAATCCAGTTTAGAAATCACCGGCAAAGATATTGATTTGGTCGACGAAGATATTCTCAACGTTACCATGTATTTCTATCGTAATGGAACGTGGAAAGCTGCTTTATTGGATGACGAGAAATGGCAGAAAGCATTGTTCGAAGCTTGGCAAGTCAACTTTCGCAAGGGAAATAATTTTTACGATTCTGAATTTGCTTATCAATTAGGATGGATGCTGCGTCCTGAAGCTCAGGATAGATGGCATCCAAAATTGAAAGCTTGGATTCCGGATTTCTTAAAAGCATTTCACAATAGACCTGCTCAAAATAATGCCAGATTTTTTACCACCGGGTTGTACCACCTACTGGCAAAGGAAACCGATGAAAGCATGATTTCGCTTAGTTTTCCAAAACATACCTTTACTCGCTGGATCGCGCTTAATCCGGAGGCATTTTCAAAGGATGCATTTTTTATGTCCGCGCTCATTCACCATGCACAGATCAGTGGGGAATTTATGGACCAGGGCACAGTACCTATTTTTTATGTTTTAGCGTATTTGTGGAAATATCTGGGAAGCGATTCAGCGGGTCAGGTGGCTTTGGAACAGCAAGTGCGAAAAGCGTTTCAAGACCAGGAAGTTGATTTGCCTTCGCTCAAGGAACTAAGCAAACACTGGCTGCCGGATGTTCAGGCGGAAACTGAAGCCTTTCTGGATAGAGTATTTCCGGCAGCCATTCGTTCTGAAGTGAGAACTCAACGGAAGACGAGGGGAATAGAAGAAGACAAAGTATCAAAACTTGTGCGTTCCAAGGAAGATGCTTCGAGAGCGCTTCAAGTGGCTTCAAAAATTCATTATCAACCCTTCGTGTCGAAGAGCAGAATGGAACGATCGATACCTGGCTTGATCCGTCAGGTGCAGTCCATTATCCCCGGCATTGATCCATCTGACCCTGCGCAGCAAAGTAAGGCCCGGAGGGCAGCACGCATTCAATGGCGGCTCAATCTCCGGGAAGATGATCAAGAACTGAGCTATTTACGAGAGCTCTATCAAGCGATTCAGAAAGACACAAGAAAACCTTCCGGGGTGCGGCAAGTAAGGAATCCTTTCCGCGGCAGTTCTCTGTCAAAAGCCGCCTGGATGCAAAAAAACAGGACGATGAGTGAAAAGCAGATCATGAATATTGCGAGTCAGGTTTTGAAAAATATGTTTGGCGAATGGATTTTTGATAGATACCGCGTTGGGAAGAAAGGTATCCTGGGAAGAGGTGAAAAAGCGTTTTTATATCCTCTTAACAATACGATTGTGATTCACCATCAATTGGTTAAAAATCTTTGGGCGGTTTATGAGGAGGGAATTCACAGCCTTGGGGATTTTGAGTCCCTTATTTTCAGTGAAGGGTATACCAATATTCTTGTGTCCGGCGTGATCAGAGGCGGGAAGTATAAAAGCCGGATATACCATCCTCGCTGGCACTACACTCAAGAACGTGAGGCTGTGGAGCAAGTCATAAAAGTCACAGGATTTGAACCGCTTACCATTTCTTATTTTACCCGTGACGAACGATATCTCGAACATGCCTTGGGACCTTATGGAGATAAAGTTTTATCCTTGCTTCATTCGCTGGATGATTTCAGAAGATCCGATGGGTCTTACTTTATGGATCTCACAGCATTTTTAGAAATTGTTTTAAAAAACAGGTTTTCTTTGCATAACTTGAGGCTCTTGGAGCGGATGATTAAAATGACTTATCAGCTCCGCGCAAGCGGCTACTACGGTGAACCTTTATATCTTGAGTTTAATCAAAGAATAGATCGAATGAATAAATCCTTTGAACCTGTTTTTCCCGAAAAAATTTCACTGGTAACTTGGGAAAAATACGAAAGCCAATTACGGTCTATAGCCCAGACAACTCCCAATCCGTATTTGAAGCAAAATATCGCGGCATTGCTGAACCGATCCGAGATGCGCACGGAAAATCAAGTGAACGATTTTGCGGAGAATTCTCATCATGTTTATTCAAAACAGACCTTAAAAAAATTAATCGAGATTGCAAAAAAAGATGGGGCTGTTTTTGCGCACGCATTAAGTCAAGCCGGGAAGTCTGGCTGGATGCGGCGGGAAAGCAGCCAGGATCAGGCGCCCGTGATGTTTTACTCAGCTTATCTGGATAGCGGGGGAGGAGCGGGCGTTCAAGCGATACGATCAAGCATGGCATCCGAGCTTGCTCTGCCCCAAAAAACATACGAAGACAATCAATCTTTTGCACGGGATCTAAAATTAAAACTGGGCGACCGCGCGCTTGTCATCGACGAAATGGGGAACTTGCTCCGGGGTTATGAGAGTTTTTTAAAAGAATTAATTCTTGTAGAAAAAATTCCAATTATCTTTTTAATGCCAAGTAAATATTACTATGTATTTGAAATTGTTCCCAAGGGCTTGAGCCGAATATTGGGGTTCGAGATCCAGACAGTTCCTCTTTTACCTCCGGCCCATTCGGACTATCGAATCATTTTAGAAGGGATGATTCAAAAAGAGGTCAATTTTTGTATAGAGTTTGCGGTTCGTGACAAGTATTCAATCCCAACCGATTGGGATCGTATAACCGCGAAGATTTTTAGCTTATCCGATTATTTTTACGCGGCTTCCGGCGGTCATCTGGGAGTCACAAAACATTTTTTGGAACTGTTCACGGATTATCACGGGGTCATTTCAGCAGCTACCCGCCAGGGGGAGGATGTGGAGACTGAGTTGGATCGGGTTTTATCCTTGATTCACTCGCCGCAGGATTTATTGAAAGAGCTTTTTGAATGGAACGGGTCGCACAACCTATACGGCGATTTTATGGAAAGCATTCAAGACTTTTTTTATTCTTTAGATGACTCAGCTTTGCCGGTTCGGGTTTTGGGACGGTTTGAAAATCCTATCGAACTGCAAAAAATCCAGACTTGGCCGGAGGAAGAAAGACGGATTGTCAAAAATCTTTTGGGTGTCGGAATTTTAACGGTAGACGGCGTATCGATACGGCAGCGTGTTTTGTATGTTGCGCCGGGACATTGGCGTCATTTTTTTAATCCCCGTTCTGAAGTGCGAGATGCTGCTAAAAATCCCAATTCGAATCTAGACCTAAAAATGGGGACCGCTGTGATCAAATTCTCTGAGGAGCTCCCCTTGTTTTTATACGGTCTAATTTTTCCGCTTGGATTAATTCAAGTCGTGCGTTTATTTAAAAAAGCACAGATGGAGATTGAGGGCTTTCGAAAAGACCCTTCCCAAAATACAAAACTCAAAGACTACGTGACTCGTTATATCGTGAATTATGAACGTCTCCAGAAGACTTTGCTTCTCTTGAGCTCGGAACAGCAGTTTAAAACTGTCACAGCCTATACTGTTTTCACCGCTTTGGGGCTTGTGGCAGCTTCTTCAACGGAAGATGCTTTTACGGTGCTTCACATTTATATCCGGAATCTTGCCGTGGGGTTTATGGGGTACGGCTATTTATGTCAGGCCCTTTTCTCCAGCCTACTTCCCAAACGCGGAAATATGCGTCAGAATGATGCTGCGCGAACCCTTGAGGAAATGGGGAGTCTGCATGAAGCGAAGCAGATATTCTTCTGGCTCGGTGTACCGGAGCAGAAATTAAGCGCATTTGTTGAAGCCCTTGAAAAAGAAATCCTTGAAGGAACTTACTCTCTTTTCCCTGTTGAATATCCTTCCGTCCTCCCGGTTTGGATGAAAGAAATGATTTCTCCGATAGAAAATCAGTGGAAGAGAAATTTCTACCGTCATCCCTGGCTGGGAGCATTTTCTTACGCTGCCCTTCTTTATACTTTAGGGGGTGCCGGTATCTTTTTAGTGGGGCATATATTTTTTGCGGTGCTTCCGGTCATTCTTTATCTGTTGCGTTTTTTTATTATCCCCGTGATGTGGATGGGCTATTTTTTCATGGTTCATCGTGATGAGATGGAATCTCAGCCTTCCGTAAGCCCCTTAGAATTTGATCCCGTATTTAGTCAAGAATTTATAGCGCAAGGAATCCTGCTTTGGGCGCGGCATCAGAATATTGTCGACGAGGATCAATATCGCAGAAGTTTGCTCGTTCAGAAAATACCGCGCGCGTTTCTTCCGATTCACTTTGAGGTTTTCCAGACGCATTGGATTGGACATCTTCATTTCAAGGGAGCAAGTCGAGGCTTTTTTACGCTCAAACAAATCGAACCGAATCATTCTCTCGTTGTCGAAAATGGACGAGGTGAAAGAGCTGAGGGTCAACTCAAGGCTCTGGGCTGGTTTTTGAAAGAAGATGCACTAGGGAATATTCTCATGATTCCTTCGACGTCCCAATCGACGCTGGTCCTTCTCCGGAATTATTTTAAACGTTCGGAGCTGAGAAATTTTGTAGTCACCCAGAGAAAACATTCATTTGACGAATTAATGAGGATTAGTGGGCTTAATGAACAAGAGTTAGCGCGGATCACCGGAAAAAAAAGCGATCAAATTCATGCTTATCGGAGTTCCGAGGGTTCGGATCCTCCCGAGATGCGTGAGTTCCTTTATTCGTCGGCCATTGAATACGGCAGTCAGAGAATGGCCAATGCCCGGAAATTAGCGGACTTAATTTTGGTTGATTTTTTTAAATTGCTCGATCTGAAACCGCGTATTTCTAAGACGCTACATTATTATTGGGAAAAGGGCGAACGCCTGGTTTCATCTACCATTATTGAAGAGGCTGAAAAAGCAGCGGCTCGTCAAGCGGTAAAGAATCTACACGTTATTCAGAGTTTACTCGGAGTGGATCTTTCTGGGATCGGCCAGATTGTTAATCAGGATCAGCCGGTCGCGGCCGAAGTTCTTGCTCAGCAGATCCTTAACGATGAACTTCCCGTAAAAACCATGGAAGCCCTTTACAAGAAAGTTCCAGGGCTTGCCGGCTTGAGACTGGCTGGATTTCGTCAGCTGACCCGGGAGACCCTGGACCAGTTTGGATTTTCACTTGATCCGCAGAAGCCTGTATCACCTGTGACGTTATTGTCTTGGGAAACCGGGCGAAGTCCTGTTTCGCTTCACTATATGCTTAAGGCCCAAGAGGTCAGTCGTGCAAAAAGTCGGGTAAGCTTAATGATCGCCTTGCATCATTCCGGAATGACAAGAGAGGCGTTTGCCGGAGAGATCGGAGTTCAAAAACCCGCCCTGGATCGTCTGATCTCAGGACAGGACGATATCGATCTCGCGCTTTTCCAGCGGGTTTCGGATGCCATCACAAAACTCTGGGAATCTTTGTTCACGGGTGCGGGATTGCCGAAAACGCGTTTTTCGTCTGAGCTGGGTATTTCTGTTTATACTTTGAAGAGAATCCGGCGCGGCGAGTGGTTGCTTGCCACATCTGTAATACGTGAGAAGGCCGAAGAACTTGTGCGCCGCCAAATCCAAAAGGAAGCGGCTCTTGCCCCACAGCTTGCAGATTCCGAATCCAGCGGTGCTCATATGGGACGTAAAGATGCCCGATCTGAGATGCGGGTCAAAGAATCGGACAGGTTAGGGATTCGTACGCTTTTTGGAAAAAACGCCAATGCCGACCTGACTTCGTTGTTGACGGAATCGGGCAAAAGCCTCCGTCCGATGGAAACCTTGTCTTGGGGCGAGCCCAACGACCAGGACCAGATTGTTTACTATTTCCGAACGCTTCTTGCATTCCACGAATACCCGTTACCGCGCCCAATCATTGTGAATGGAAAGCATCTTCAGCTTCAGAGCGGGGCGATGCCGGTTCGGCCTCTAACGGCTGAAAACATTCATCGCATTGCCGTCCAGCAGTATCCGGAAGCAAAAACCCCGGGAGCCTTTTTACAACAGCTTGCAATGGACTTAAGCATTATTGCTGTCCTTCCTATGGATAGTGACAGAGTGGAAGAGATTGAACATTATTTTGGTATTCAGAAAACCGGAACCATATGGTTTCTCAATGCGGCCTTTTTCAAAAACAATTCCAATTTCCGAGACTATATGGAAAAGAAGCGGAAAAAACGGGACAAGCATTTAAAAATACTTGTGCACGCTGCCTGGAATGGGGAGGAGGCTTATTCGGTTTGGATTGCGCTCAAGGAGCTTTATCCGGACTTCCATGTTGAAATTATCGGAAAGGATTTTATCGCGCCCAATCCGGAACAACTTAATTGGTTTCCGGCTAAACGCGTTCCCGCATTTCTGAATGGACATCTTTCAAAATATTTTGATGACCGCTACCGCGCTCCAGGCGATCAAATGGCAGTCCTTTCACTCAAGGAAAGTGTCAGGCAAAAGGCGCCTGTCAGGCTAATGCAGGGAGATATCCGTGATCCATCGACCTCTAAAGCCGATTGCGATGTGGTGATTGCGAACCGGGTTCTTGGGCGTTATGTCACGGATGAAGCTTCTTTGAGAAAAAGCGCGGATAATCTTTATGCCGCTTTAAAACCCGGGGGGATTTTTTTACTCGAAGATGCGAACCCCGAAATGCTCACAAAATTTTTTGGAATGATTCAAGATCGATGGATGAAGCCGGGGCTGATGCAGGAAATTCAGCCGGGTTTTTATCAGCGTACGGAAACCGAGGCGTGGCAGGCCTTTGATCGGTTAAAGCCATTTTTAGATTCAGAACTGCCCGGGGCTATTGTGGTTCAAAACGGTGATCCCGCCAAAGCATTTTATGTAGCAGGAAAAATTAAAGCGTTGAATTTGAATCAGGGAAAAAGAACTCTTCAAGTGACCATGGGCGATGGATTTAGAGTATGGGATCGAAATGGCGCTCAGGTTTCTCCTTCCGCGCCTGGTCTGGGCCTTTCGGGAAATACCTGGATCGTCGGAGAAAAAGCAGATTTTCTTCTGCCTCATTTGAATATTTTAGGTGTCACGGGTGCGCAGTCAACGAAGTTACCGAAAAGCGTTCTGGAGTTTTTAGCCAAGCAGATTCAAAGAATTCCTCCCATCGAAGAAGTCCGGAAACGCTCCGAAGTCCAGGCGCGTTCCGAAGTACGGTTAAGCTCCAGAGTCCCGGCGAAGAAAGGTTACAAACTTCCTCCCCTACCGACAAAGCAAAAACTTCAAGAGGCGCTATCCCACGAGGAGAATAATATCCGGGCAACTTATAATTACCTGGATCAAAAGCTAGCTGAGTTTGGCCGGCCGGCCGGGGCTTTACCTGAGAAACGCCACTCTATTCCTATTAAATCCCTGCAAAGAAAAGATCTTCCTTATCCCGAGGGCGTTAATGTGGGAGTGAGTCTGCGTGTTCATGATGGATTTGAAGCCTTGGGGCTTGTGGGAGTACGGGAAAAGATCGAAGGGGTTAACTTCCTGTATTTTCTTCCGTCGTCGCACATTGAAATGAGTTCCGGAGGCCGTACGTTTATCCGGTATGCGGTTTTCTTTGACCGCCGCGGGACATTACGCATAGCAAAATGGGAAACACCGCTTGAAATTGACTTATTGATTAACTCCCAGTTTGGATATTCCAGAAAGTTTGCTGACTATTCTGCCAGACACGCGCTTCCCTTTCATCACCCCTTATCCATTTTATGGATGGGTGAGGACAAGACCTTTTTTTCAAAACTGATGCAGCAAGCCGGATTAAAAATGCCGAAACAAAAGGCTGTGACGGCATCCAGGGATAAAGATCCGGCGGGTAAAAATTTAAAAGCCAGACTGAAGAAAATCCGTACGGAATTAATGAGTTCAAAGACCCGTTCCTCTGAATTAGTGGTCAAGCCCTCAGATGGTTCAATGGGGGAAGATATCCAAATGTTTGACTTGTCAAACCCGAGTAATATCAAATCGTTTGAGGGCTTTTGTGAATCCCTTTTGAAAAAATGTTCTAAAATTGTCATTGAGGAGAGGATTCCCGCTTATTTTGCAGCGGATCGTGAAGGGGAAAGACTTGATTGGAATTTACGGGTTCTTGCCAGTTGGGAACATGGCTCGCCCGTCTTTGATGAGCGGCTGATTTATATTCGGTATGCCCCGTGGTCTCAAAATCCGGTGAATCTTGAAACCGGAGCCCGGGCCATAAGCCTTCAGGACTTTTTTATCCAGCAAAGATGGAGTGATTCTCAAAGAAAATCTTTTATTTTTAAGCTGGCCCGGGAAGTGAAACAAACTATGATGGCCATGAATGAGGCCTCGCAAATCATGGAGTCAAAAGCAGGACGCCGTTACGCGGCTCATCGGCCGTCGATGGTGGGACTCGATTTTATTTATGATCAGGACAAGGATTTTTATCGGCTGGAAGCGAACACCAGCGCGGTGGGCGGAGTCGGTACGCTCGAAAGAATGAAGCCGGTTAAAATGCGCGGTGAAATTGTGTCAATCTTTGCCCGTATTTTTCGGGAACAAGCCCAAGAGAACCGAGCTTGGCGGAAGCGTCTTCAAGATCAAGGATCGGTCAAAGAAAAATTCGATCCGCTTATTCATGTTGATTATGTTTTGGACCTGGCGAATGTCTTAGAGGCTGCGGGTTATGATCAAGACGCCCATGTCGCTTTCCGGTATTTGCAGCACTACGTCACCCGGGGTGATGAAATCCAGGGTTTTCAGGACCTTATGTTTTCTTATTATCGGTTAAATCAACCGGCTCGGGCTTTGCCGTGGGCTAGGAAGTATACTCGGGCAAAACCCAGTGAAAAGTTTGGATGGGTTATTTTAGGCCATATTTATGACCGACTTAAAAAACCTCTCCCGGCGGCCACGGCTTATGCCAATGCCTTACGATTGAATCCGGACAATTCTCAATTGAAAGAGTGGCTTCATGAGCTTGCCCGAAAATATCCAAAGCAAAAGGATGTCCAAAAAATAAATAACTTGGCCCAAAAAGGTTTACGTTCTGAAATACGGACAGAACCGAAAATATCTCAGCGATGGATTGATGGTTTGACTCATCCCGATCAACAAGCGATTGCAGCGCCTCTGAAATTGCCCACGAAAAGACTAGCGGTGAAAGGACTTTCGGCTGAACGCCTTCACGAGACGGCACGGAAAGTCGCAGATTCTCTCGGCGAACAGCCGTTGGGCTTGATTGAACTTGAATACGGAGAGATTTCGGAACTGGAAGATTTTATCGGAAATAGAGCCTTGGGTGAGGCCTTCCTGAAGATGAATGAGGGATATCCGCAGGTTCAAGCAGCCTTACTTTTCCATCATGAGGATTTC
>SICL01000054.1 GCA_009691445.1 Candidatus Taenariivivens baikalensis
CAAACAGATTCAAAAGAATTTCGATCCGCAGTTACAAGCGGTTGCGGATGAAAAACGGAAACTTGCTCAGGATCGTGAATCCCTTGAGACAAATCGGAAATCCCTGGAAGCCCAATCCAGGAAAATAAGCGATCAGGCATTGCAATATCAGGACGGCATCGACAAGCTCAAAGCGCAGAGAAAAGAAATGGCTGCCGAACAATTCGACCTTGAAGCCAAGACAAAGGAATTGGATCTCGCTGCGAAAACAGCCTTGGGACTCAAAGAGTCTTATCAGATGAAACAAAAAGAACTTGATGCGCGGCAATCGGAACTGGAGCGCAAAGAAAAGCGTCTTACCTCGGACGCTTCGATGAATCAGCAGGAGGCGGAAAATCTGAGAATCCTCCGCGGACAGCTTCAAAGTCAGCAGAAATCTTTGGAAAATGCGCGGACCCAGCTGGAAACGCAAATTGCAGATTTTAAACGTCAGGATATGGAACTAAATGAACGCTGGGTTCAGTACGGGGCAGACCGTAAGGCACTTGAAGCCAAAAATGAGTCTCTCCAATTACTGGATCGGAAATTAAGATCTGAACAGACCGTGATGGCTTCCGAGAAATTCTCCGTAGAGCAAAAATCTTCCGAACTGGCTGCCCGGGAAGCCTCCTTGACGGAAAGGGAAAAGGCCGTGCAGGAGGAAACCGACAAGTTCCAGCAGCGCAAACGGGATCTCCTTACGCTTGAAGCGGACCTCCAAAAGAAGCAGCTTGAGTTATCGCACGACCAATCCCGGCTCAATCTTGAAGGAGATAAGATTCATGCCGCCCAGATCGAAGCGGAAGCCTCCCGACAGCAAGTCCAGCGCGATCAGATCCAGCTTTCCGAAGAGGAAAAACATCTGACTGAACTGAAGACCGCCCTGGATTTTCAGCAGGAAAAGATGTCCAAACAAAAAGAGGCCTTTGAAATTACGGATAAAGAACTTGCGTCCATGAAACGGATTTGGGAGGAAAAGCAAAAGCAATTGGAAACAGAGACCGTGGATTTCAAGGCCCGCCGTGAAAAGCTGGTGATCTGGGAGTCGGAGCTTTTGAAAAAAGAAAAATTCCTAGGAACCTCTCGGGAAGATTTGAGCCAAAAGCAGCAGGCCGCCCGCCAAAAGGAAGAAGAGCTGAAGCTTCGTGAAAGTGAGATACAGAGCGCAAAGTCTGAAACCGAGCAAAAGAACGTCACGATTGCAAGAATGCATCAGGCGTTTCATACCAAACAGCAAGAGGCTGAAACACGGGAAGCCCGGCTGTCTCAAGGGGAGAAAAATCTCTCAGAATTAAAAGTCCGGGTGGAATCTTCTTTAAAACAGCGGGAAGATAAGACCGCGAGTCTTGAAGAAAACCTGAGCCGACGCGAAAAAGAGGGCACGGAGCAAAGAACAGAACTTGTGGTTCGAGAACAGACTCTTGCGTATGAAAAAACCGCGGCTACGGCGGAGAAAAAAGGACTTCTGGATCTTCAGGTTAGGTTGTCTGCGGATCAGAAGAATCTCCTCCAGCTACAAGCAAAAGCGGATCGCGGGATGGAAGAACTTTCCGCAGTCCGTCATCGGGCTGAGACGATCGATCGTGAATCCCAGATTCTGGCGCAAAAAGAAAAAGAGATTTCTGCGATTCAAAAATCAATCACTGAAGAAAATAAAAATATTGCCCGTTCGCGCGAGGAAATGAACGACAAGACGAACGAAATTAATCTTCGGGAAATTTCCCTGAAACAGCAAGGGGAGCAATTGACGTCCCAGCGTAATCAGATAGCGCAAGAAACAAGCAAGCTGGCCGTCATCAAAGCGCGTGCGGAAAAACTGGATCAAGAACAGGCTTCATTGGAATCCAGACAGCGTGAATTGGATCAGCAGGAAACCCAGCTTAAGTCTCAAATGGAAAAAATTCATCATGAGGAAGCGGTGCTGGAGGCCAAGAAGCAGGAGTGGCTTCAGTATGAACCCAAGCTGAACGCGCTCCGGAGTGAAAAGCAAGCCTGGGAAGCTGAGAAATCAAAACAGCTGAGTGATGTGGAGAAAAGTAAATTCAAATTATCCCAGGCGGAGGCCTTTATCAAGCAAAGCGCCGTGGAACTTGATCAGCAGCAAAAAAATCTGGAAGCTCAGACCACCCGCTTGCAAATAGACCGGAATCAATTTGAACAGCGCGAGCGGGATTTCTTGCGTGACCGGGAAGGCCTGAATCAGCAGATGAAGGGGCTTGAGGAGCGCCGCACCAAACTGGAGCAGGATGCCGCAACGGTGGAACGCGATAAAACTCAGTGGGAATCAGAAAAGAATAATCAGCGTCAGCAGGTGCTTCAGCAGAAACAATCTTTGGAAGTAGAAAAGAATCGACTTGAGCAAGACATGAAGCGCTGGCAGCTGGAGCAGGATAACCGGCATTTGGCGATTGAACACAGTCAGAAAGAACTGGAACGTAATTTTGGCTCGTTGTCCTCCCGTGAGAATGAACTCAAAACTTTGCGTGAACAGGTCCAGGCCGAATGGGCGGCGCTGCGTAAAGCCCAGACAGATGTTGACGGCTCCCGCCGTTACGCTCAAGTGCCGGATCAACGCGTTTCGGCTCAGTCTTGATCTGATTATTCCAACCCGGGTTTTATCGTGACTTCAAACGTGGCTGCTGTTTATAAACGCTTATACCGGAAGAAAATAAGAACAGTGCTGTTACGCCTGACTCCGCATGACCAAAAAAAACAAAGCGATGCGGTTTGCCGTCAGATTATCCGGGATCCGGATTTCAGAAAAGCCAAAGCCGTTTGTGTTTACAGTGCACTTCCTTCAGAGGTTCAAACTAGGATGTTGATGAAATCAGTGATTCGTTCGAATAGAAAACTTTTTCTTCCCCGTGTGCAATCCAAAACCAGGTCGCTCGATATTTTCGAAGTCAGAAATCTGTCCCGTGATTTAAAATCAGGAAGTTTTGACATTTTAGAACCGGATCCCGTGCGCTGCCGGCAAGCGCATCCGGACGAAGTGGATTTATGGATTATCCCCGGAATAGCGTTTGATCTTCAGGGGCGAAGGCTGGGCCGGGGAGCGGGTTATTTTGACCGTTTTTTTGAAAAGCTTCCCAAGGCCCGCAAATGGGGTTTGGCCTATCGCGTTCAGATGCTTCCTCAAATTCCGATTGAAGATCATGATGTCCATGTGGACCGTGTGATTGCGGGAGGCCGGTAATGGAAGCATGGAGATACGGAGCATCTCAGGCGCCTGAGACCGCGGAGCCGGAAAAAATCTATTCGGTCAGCGAGCTCAATCATTCCATCCGGATGAAACTGGATAAGGAATTTCCTTCTCTTTGGATTGAAGGAGAGATTTCCAATTTCAAACATCATACTTCAGGCCACATGTATTTTTCTCTGAAGGATGATCAGTCCCAGATCGGCGCAGTTTTTTTCAGCCGGCAGAATCAGTCCTTAAAGTTTGATCTTAAGGACGGAATGAAAGTCCTGATCCGCGGAAGAATCTCTGTCTATGAACCGCGGGGTCAGTATCAAATTTATGTGGAGCAAGTTCTGCCAAAAGGGATGGGAGAGCTTCAGCTGGCTTTTCTCCAGCTCCGGGAACGGCTTGAGAAGGAAGGGCTTTTTGATCCAGCTCATAAAAAACCGATTCCCCGGTTTCCAAAAACGATTGCGGTTGTGACTTCTCCGACCGGAGCTGCCATTCGTGATATCCTGAATGTGATTCACCGGAGATTTCACGGAACGAATATTCTTTTGGCGCCTGTCCAAGTGCAGGGAGAGGGTTCCGCCAAGCAAATTGCTCAGGCGATTCATGATCTCAACCAACTCGGAGGGGTGGATGTGATGATTGTCGGACGCGGCGGCGGAAGCCTCGAAGATCTCTGGGCTTTTAATGAAGAGGTCGTGGCCCGGGCAGTTTATGCTTCCAGAATTCCCGTGATTTCCGCCGTGGGGCATGAAATTGATTGGACCATCTGTGATTTTGTGGCGGATTTGCGCGCGCCCACGCCTTCGGCAGCTGCGGAACTTGTGGTACAAAACGGCGAGGAGATACTGATTTGGTTTCAGGAAAGCAGCCAGCGGCTCAAGCGGGCAATGGATCAAAAGTTAGCACGGTATCAGGAAACCCTTGAGCGTCTCAGCACCAGCTACGCATTCAAGCAGCCGCAGGTTTTGATTGAGAACTTTTCGCAGCAGCTTGATGAACTTTTCCGCCAGCTTCAAAATTACACCAAAACATGGATTGCCTCAAGGGGCCAGCGGCTTGACACTGAGATGGGAAAGCTTGAAGCGCTCAGCCCTTTGGCCATTTTGAGGCGCGGCTATTCGATTACGACGATGGATGAAGATGGCGCTTTGATTCGGAGGGCCTCTTCGCTTAAAATAGGGCAGCGAATTCGGACCCGGCTTGCGGAAGGCATCGTGCATTCTGAAGTCAGGAAAGTGGAATAGCAGGATAGGTTGTCATCCCCGTCCGCCACAAATCGTTGGACGGATTCGTCCTAGCGGATCGGGATCCATTCGTGTATCGTAAATCTGAATTCCCGCCTAAAGCATGCGGGAATGGCAAAGGGAAATGGAGTTTTTATGCCTGAAGAAATTAAATTCGAAAAAGCGATGGATCAGCTTTCCAGGATTGTGGAAGAGCTGGAATCCGGCGAGGTGTCCCTGGAAGATGCGATTAAGAAATACGAGGAAGGAGTGCGTCTTTCCAAGGCTTGTCAGGATCAGCTCGCCAAGGCTGAGAAAAAAATTGAAGTTTTAAGCAAATCACTTGACGGCTCTTTGAGCCGGACGCCTTTTGAAGAATCCGAATCCCGGGGAGAGGCCGATTCCTCCAAAAAAGGATCTTCAAAAAAAGCGAAAACAAAACCCGTCGGAAATGATGAGGATATTTTATTCTAATGAAGTACGAAATTTATTTTGAAGACTATCTTAAGGAAATTGAAAAAACTCTGGAAACCATTCTTCCCGCGGAAACTCAGCATCCGGTGATAATCCATCAGGCGATGCGTTACAGTGTTTTTCCCGGGGGTAAACGGTTTCGTCCGGTTCTTACGCTGGCGTCCTGCGAAGCCTGCGGTGGAAAACCCGAGCAGGCGATGATTCCGTCTGTGTCGCTTGAGCTGATTCACTGCTATTCCTTAGTTCATGATGATCTTCCTTCGTTGGATAATGATGATCTTCGCCGCGGAAAGCTGACTTCACACAAACAGTTTGGGGAGGCTCTGGCTATTTTAGCCGGGGATGGGCTTTTGACGCTGGCATTTCAGGTGATCCAGAAGGTTTCTCCTTCGGATAAGGCTCTGAAACTGCTGTCGGAAATATCGACGGCTGCTGGGACTTATGGTATGATCGGCGGCCAAGTTGCGGATTTGACGGTGGCGACAAATGACCTCACCGTGCCGATGCTGGACTACATTAGCGTGCACAAGACTGGTAAGTTGATTACGGCGGCCGCTGTGTGCGGGGCCATTGCCGCCGAGGCATCGCCTGAATCCCAAGAGCATATTCTGAAATACGGGGAATATATCGGGCTTGCCTTTCAGTTAGTCGATGATCTTCATGATCATGATGGGTATCTGAAGCTGATGGGATCGGTGGATATAATTCAGAAAGTCAGGGACTTGATTGCCAAGGCTAAACAGGAAATACGGGGCTTTGGTGCCAAAGCGGACAAACTTCATGCGATCGCGGATTACTTACTTCAAAGGATGCCTCAAACCCATGCGCTGGATCGATAAGATTAACTCGCCGGAGGATCTGAAAAAGATCCCGCTGGAACAGCTGCCGGAAGTTGCCGCAGAATACCGTAAATATTTGATCGAATGCGTGGCCCAAACTGGTGGTCATTTGGGAGCCAGCCTTGGCGCCCTTGAACTCAATATTGCCCTTCATTATGTCCTGGAATCTCCCAAGGATAAAATTTGCTGGGATGTCGGTCATCAGGCTTATGTCCACAAAATGATCACGGGCCGCCGCGACCGGATGCTCACGCTCCGGAAACATCACGGGCTTAGTGGTTTTCCCTCTCCCTTTGAAAGCCCTCACGATCCCTTTATCGTTGGGCACGCGGGAACCGCAATTTCCCAAGCACTGGGGCTTGCCGTAGCGCGTGATCATCAGAAGCGGGATGAAAAAGTTGTGGCCGTGGTCGGTGACGGCGCAATAACAGCTGGGCTTGCCTATGAGGCGCTCAACAATGCAGGCACCCTCAAGCGCGATATGCTGATTGTGCTTAATGACAACAAAATGTCGATTGCAGAAAATGTGGGAGCGATCAGCAAATACTTGAACAAGGTCATCACAAATCCCCTTTACAATAGGGTCCGTACTGAGGTAGAGAAACAGCTTCAAAAATTCCCAAGGCTTCGAAAACTTTCTGCGGCGAGTCTTGAGGGGATGAAGCATCTTTTTGTACCGGGAATTCTTTTCGAGGAATTGGGCTTTCGTTATTTTGGTCCCGTGGACGGCCACAATGTGGTCGAGTTGGTCAAGACGCTCCGCAGTGTGCTATCTATGAAGGATTGCAGTCTGCTTCACATTATTACGGAAAAAGGTCACGGCTGTGAGTTTGCTTCCATGGACGCTGAAAAACTTCATGGTGTCACTCCGTTTGATATTCAAACGGGAGAAAAAATAAAAAATCCAAAAGATATTGAAAAAGCAAAATCAGAAGGGATTTCCTACACACAGGCCTTTGCGAATGCCTTGATTAAGGTTGCTGAGAAAGATGCCCGAGTTGTGGCTATTACTGCGGCGATGCCCACCGGCACCGGCCTCAATGAATTTCAAAAAAGATTCCCGGACCGTCTTTTTGATGTTGGAATTGCGGAGCAACATGCTGTGACATTCGCGGGAGCGCTTTCCAAGGGAGGCTTAAAGCCTGTCTGTGCGATTTATTCGACGTTTCTCCAAAGATCTCAGGATTCTCTTCTTCATGACGTTGCCTTGCAGCGTCAGTCAGCCGTGTTGGGTTTGGACCGTGCCGGGCTGGTCGGTGCTGACGGCGCCACACATAACGGGGTATTTGATATCAGCTATCTCGGGCATATCCCGGATATGGTGATCGGTGCTCCGATTGATGAATTTGAAATGGATCAGATGATGCGGCTTGCCGTGGCTTATCCGCATATTTTTGCGATGCGCTATCCGCGCGGGAATGTGCCCAAGCTTTACGCGGATTTCCCTCAACAGCCGTTTAAAATTGGGCAGGGAGAGATTATCCGTGAGGGCCGGGATGCAGTCATTCTTGCTCTGGGCAATATGGTAGAAACGGCTTGGCGTGCCTCAGAAATTCTTGCCAAGGAGTTTAATTTTGAGGTGCGTGTGGCCAATATGCGTTTTGCTAAACCGCTGGATGAAAAGATGATTCTGGATTCTCTCCAAAAATCACGGAACCTTTACACGATCGAAGAGCATGTGCTAACGGGAGGATTTGGGTCCAAAGTGCTTGAGTTTCTGGAGTCCCAGTCTCTTTCTGAAGTGAAAGCGCACCGGTTTGCTCTTCCGGATCAGTTTATTGAGCATGGAACCCGTGAAATTATTTTGGATCAGCTGGGTCTTTCTCCGGAAAAAATTGCGGACCGGATTGCCCACGACCTTCGTTCCCAAAAAATAGAATCCGTTTTCCATTCTTCCTGAGCTCCAAAAAATTTATGGCGTCTTCGCGATTATCCAAACCAAGGCCTGTCGGAATTATCGTTAACGCACGCAAACCTTCTGCTGCTGAATTACTCCCTAAACTTCGTACGTGGCTTGAAAAGAGAAACGTCCCTGTGCTGGATTCCCTTACGACAGAACGAGAACAAGTCATCCGTCAATCTTCTATGATTATTTGCCTGGGAGGGGATGGGACACTTCTTTCGGTGGCTTCCCAAATGAGAGAAAATTCGGTTCCGATTTTGGGCGTTAATCTGGGAGAGCTTGGTTTCTTGACAGAAGTAAAACAGGAAGAGGTTTTTGAAGAGCTGGAAGCTTATCTTGAGGGGCGTTATCAGATCGAAGAGCGTTTGATGCTTTCCTGTCATGCTAAGAGTTCGAGAAAATCAGCCAAAGAAGCTCATTACGTGTCTTTGAATGATATGGTTATCAGTCGAGAAGGATTATCCCGCCTGGTTTATATTGAAGTCAGGGTCAATGGAGAAAAACTGACGAGTTTTTCTGGAGATGGTGTGATTCTGGCCACTCCCACCGGATCAACGGCATATTCGCTTTCGGCCGGGGGATCGGTGGTGCATCCGAAACTTGAGGCCATGATCATTACGCCGATTTGTCCCCATGCTTCCGCGCTGCGCTCGATTGTTGTTTCAGCCGATGAAAAAATCTCCGTCAAGATCCAGACCAAGGGCGAATCCCGTAAGGCGCTTCTGACGGCCGACGGTCAAGAAAATCTTGAAATCGACGATAGCTACACCGTTACTATCACGCGTTGTCCGTCGCATGTAAAGCTGATCAAGAGTTCGAAGCGGAGTTATTTTGCGACGCTGAGTGAAATTTTTAAATTCCCGGTGTAACACTTCAGTGTGTCATCTTGAGGGAGTCTATAAGACGAACGAAGGATCTGGCGTTAGATTTTTCACGGAGTTTATCCTGAGATTTTTCGCTTCTCGCCTCTGCGAAGCAGGGCGCTCAGAATGACAAGCGAAAGATTCCGGATGACAAAAACATTCAAGGAAACGTTATGGCAAGAGTTCTGATTGTTGACGATGAAAAAATGATTTGCGAAGAATTCCGGGATTTGCTAACGGATGAAGGTCACCAGGTGGACATTGCGATGAGCGGACTGACGGCTCTCGAGCTGTATGCGCAACAAACTTATGCCGTTGTTTTTCTGGATGTGCTAATGCCGCGCATGGAAGGGCGTGAAGTGTTTGAGGCTATGAAAAAAATCCGTGACACCGTTCCCATCGTGATTATGTCCGGATATATCCCTGCAAATAAAGAAGCCGATATTCTTCAAATGGGTGCCATGAGCTGTCTTAGAAAACCCTTGGACCTTGATCGTGTCCGGGACATTATTCGTCTCGTTTCGAGCAAATAGCAGTGACCATCCGCGTCCGATTCGCACCTTCTCCTACAGGGTACCTTCATATCGGAGGCGTCCGGACAGCTCTCTTTAATTATCTTTACGCGCGTGGCCAGCAGGGAAAATTTTTTCTTCGTATTGAAGATACGGATCGGGAACGTTCCCGCCCTGAATTTGAGCAAGAAATCCTCAGCTCCATGACGTGGCTTGGACTTACCTGGGATGGCGAACTTGTTCACCAAAGTAAACGGTTAGACCATTATCAAACTCTGGCTCATGATCTGATGTCCCGCGGGCTTGCCTATGAAGAAGTGAAAGAGGGAAAGACCGCCATCAAGTTTAAAATGCCTGCCACGAAGACCGTGTTTCATGATTTGGTCCACGGGCCGATTGAATCAGACACAGCCCTTTTTGATGATATGGTTCTCATCAAATCAGATGGTTATCCAAGTTATCATTGGGCTTGCGTGGTGGATGATCATGATATGGAAATTTCTCACGTAATTCGCGGCGACGATCATATTTCCAATACGCCCCGCCAGATTCAGCTTTTTGAAGCGATGGGATGGAAACCTCCCCAATACGGTCATCTCCCCTTGATTCTCGGTGAGGACGGAACACCGCTTTCCAAGCGTCATGGAGCAGTCTCGCTGACAGCTTTTAAGGAACAAGGGTTTATCCCCGAAGGCCTTTTGAATTATTTGTCGCTTCTGGGTTGGGGCACTTCAGGCAATGAGGAATTTTTCACACTTCAGGCCCTGATTAAAAAATTCTCCCTGAAACGAATTAACAAGGCCAGTGCCAAATTTAATCCGGAGAAACTTGAGTGGTTGAATGGCCAACACCTAAAAAAAATATCGGACGAGGACTATCTGGAACGTTTGCGGGTTTACTTTCCTGAGGAGAGCGCTCAATGGGGCCCTCAGGGCTGGCGCGGGCTTTGCCTTTTGTACCGCAACCGTATCAAGACGCTGAAGGATTTAAAGGCGCAGGCGGGTTACTGTTTTTCGGAACCAGTTTTGAGTCAGGAAAGCACGCAAAAGTTTTTCACCGATCAACCGGACCTCGGCCTTTACCTTCAGGCATGGCTTGAATCTGCGAAAGCGCAGCCTTCCTTTGATTCATTCAAAGATCTAGAAAATATGACGCGTTTGGTCTCTGAGAAATCAAGCGTGAGCGCTTCAATTTTGATTCATCCGCTTCGGTATGCACTCACGGGAACAACTGTGAGTCCCGGACTTTTTGAACTGATGTGCGTTTTAGGAAAAGAAACCTGTCTTAAAAGGGTCCAGTATTTTATAAAATCTTTGTCATCCTGAGGAGCTTAGCGACGAAGGATCTCAGCGATTCCTCGCTTTGCTCAGAATGACAACTGCTTTGTGAGGAGAAGTTATGTCTGATTGTCTCTTCTGCAAAATCATCGAAAAGAAAATTCCTGCTAAAATCGAATATGAAGATCCGGAGTTTCTCGCTTTTTATGATATTCACCCCCAGGCGCCGTCCCATCTGCTCATCATTCCCAAAAAACATATTGAGCAGATCGGGGATCTTCAGGATGTTGACGAGACACTGATTGGACGATTAATTCTCCGTGCCAAACAGATTGCTAAAAAGAATAGCTGGAAAGATTACAGGCTTGTTTTTAATAGTGGTCTTGAAGCGGGGCAGACGGTCTTTCACATCCATCTTCATCTTTTGAGCGGCCGGAAAATGGATTGGCCTCCGGGATAACGCAGAAAGGCAGGGACGGTTCTCAGGTGCTTTTATTGCCCTGTCAAATATTGATTGAAAATACTCAATACAACTTGGCCAGGATACCATTGTTTATGAGAACCGTCCCTGAATTTCTGCGTTTGCTAATGCTTTCCGTATCGGTTATCTTTTAACCAAGAGAACATTTTTCCAACCTTTAACAGGGTGATGACAAAAGACATGCTAGTAGGGCGAAAAGAAATCTTCTCACCGTACGATATTAGCCAGCTTTGCCAAGTTCCCATTCCCCTTGTCCAGGGATGGATCGATGGTGGAGAGCTGCCCACGTTTGAAGTCCCCGGGAAACACCGCCGTGTCCTCTTGTCAGATCTGGAATTTTTTTTGCAAAGCAAAGGGTATCCCTACCCACCTCATTGGGGCGAAACACTCGAGAAATTCAAGGTGCTTTTGGTGGAAGATGAAATTGATCTTTTGGAAATTGTGATCGATCTTCTCCGGGACGATCCTAAGCTGGAGGTCGAAGGCGAGAGTACGGGATTTGGAGCAGCACTTGCGATTGCCCGGTGGCATCCGGATGTGATTTTGCTGGATTTTGTGATGCCGGACACGAATGGGTTTGATGTTTGCAAGAAACTTAAAAGCGATCCTCAGACAAGCGATATTCCCATTATTGCGATTACTTCTCTTTCTAATATGGAAAATCGAGAAGCTGTCATGAAGGCTGGCATCTCGGTGTTTCTCGGCAAGCCCTTTCATAGCAGCAAAATGCTCAAATGCATTCATGAGATTCTCGGGATTGCCGTCGACCCCTCCGTTTAAAGACTTCTCTTGCGAATCTGCGTGGTTTGCATAAAATGTCACCCCTTAACCCTACACCTTTAATACGGAGTCCTTATATGATGAAACAAGCGCTTAGTGAAACTACGGATTTATTGAGGCAGAAAATCGTCGAGGCGGCCCGGGCCCACAAGGCCTCGTGGATCCAGCTGGGACAGTATCTTTTTACCGTTCATAATGACAAGCTTTTCAAAACCTGGGGATTCTTAAGTTTTGAAGCGTACTGTATCAAAGATCTGTCCATTAAACAGACGATGGCAGCCAAGCTTTTAAAATCATACGCCTTTCTTGAGAAGGAAGAGCCCCGCTTGGCCGCGCTTGCTTCGGACACTTCCGAAGAAACGGCGAAAGAAATCCCTCATTACGAATCGGTCAATTTACTGCGCCTGGCCAAGGAGAATAAGTTTTTCACGCCCAAGGATTTCTCTGAGCTTCGGGAGTGCGTGCTTGAAGATGCCAAGGAGCCAAAGGAAGTCAAGGCCCAGGTCAAACGTATCCTTGAGGAACGCAAGCCCGAGGACGGCGCCGACGAGCGCCAAACCAAGCGTCAAAGCAAAATCAAGCGTCTGATCGTTCTGCTTAGGGCCGGAGTTCGGGATCTTGAAGAGGACGATCTTTTACCGGAGTATCTGTCCAAGCAAGTGGGCGCCCTGATCCAAAAACTTGAAGACCAAATCGTCTAAATGTTTTTTCCCCACTTCTTTTTCCATCTTGAGGAAGGACTCTGAAGCCGTTATAATGCCCTGCTCTTGCAGGCGGTTCCAGGTTTTTCCGAAAACCGACTTCTGAATTGGGGGATAGTGTAACGGTAGCACGACAGATTCTGGATCTGTCTAGGTTCTGCGCCAGAGTCGCACCCGTCCTTAGGTGGGGAATCTCAGCCGAAGGACTGACACGTCCTCTGGTGTGCTGGGCAATGAGAACTGGAATGGGATATTTCGTTTATATTCTTCGCAGTAAAACTCATGGGGCTTGTTATATTGGCCAGTGCAGCCAATGTGCAGATTCGGTTAAGTGAGCATAATGCTGGCCGTTGCCGCTATACTTCTGGATGACGTCCGTGGGAATTAATTTTTCATGAGCAATTTAATTCTCGTGTCGAAGTCGTTCGACGAGAAAATTTTTTGAAAACTGGGCAAGGCCGCAAAGAGCTCGATAGAATTCTCAAACTATAATGGGGGATGGTGTAACGGTAGCACGGCAGATTCTGGATCTGTCTGTCT
>SICL01000055.1 GCA_009691445.1 Candidatus Taenariivivens baikalensis
GCGAGGTCCGTCCTACACAACACATCGAGCCTATGCAGAAACCATTTGGAGGCTTCTGCATAGGCGGATTGTAACAGAATTAGGCAGAGCGTTCTAACTGAACTTTTTTTGGGACTACAGTTGTGTCATCCTGATCGAAGCAAAGGATCTATTCCGAGATTCTTTCCGCCAAACAGCGTTGGATGGATCCGTCCTCTGGTGGACACTTCGTTCAGAATAACAAAAATCCACTTTTGAGGCCCGATCCCATTTTCCTAAATTGAGTAGGTGTTGCCCCCATCGATGCTGAGATGTAATGAATTTATAGTCAGGTTCGTTGATAGTCAATGTCGGGTAACCATTAAAAAGACGGAATAACTCAATTCCAAGATCAGGCACTAACAATCAAATAAACCGATCTTCTTTATCACAAAAAATGAATGCCTTTAAAAAGCCACAAATCATACTTCGGATAAGAACACCCGATAAAATCTATGTTAATCGCCGATTCTCCCTTACAAATCTTTATCTAAACAGGTACAATTCTCAGAAGACCTCCTTTCCATCAGATGTTACTCTCAAGTTCCTTTCTGAAATTCCAAGAGGCGCTTTACGATAAAAAAACAACATGACTATTTTTTTCTTAAAAACATGGGGACTCAGAAGCACGGCTTGCCTGTGCTGCTTTTTAGTTCTTTTGAATTTGGGCGTTCCAAGTCCTAAGGCGTGGAGCGATAGTTCATTAAAACCATCCGCTGAAATTTCCCGTGTAGACCCGGCTCGCGATCAAGTGGATCCTCCCTTCAGGCAGATCCCAAAATCTCTCCTTGAAATCACTTCCATCCCCGATCTGTTTTATCCCTATGGGAAATTTATCAGCGATGTCGTCATCCCGAATGAAACCATTTATTTTCAGCCGGGTATTGGACTGGATGCAAAATCAGGAATGCCCTACGACCATGTACGAATCCGGATGGCGAAAGGAAAACTGGGAGAAAAAGGAAACTACACGGCGGCCTCCAAAATATCTTTGTCCATTCCGTATCTGCTCGGAGTCGTGACACGAAAGCCGATTTTTGAAAAAGCAAAACTCACCGCCGAAGAAGCGGAAGACCTCTTGGAACGAGCGCTTAAATCCCTGCTCCGATATGCGAAGGAAAATCCAGATTATGACAGCTTTCTGGCCTGGTCCGATATCCGCGCCAATGGCACCATCGCTCCAGCCTGGGCCAAGGTTCCTTCCCTGGATAACGGTCAAATGAGCTGGGCGCTCGCTGCGGTCTCGGCGTCTCTTTCCCAATCGAACAACCCCAAGCACCAGCAAATGGGCGCCATGGCGCAACGTTTTCTTGATTCGCAAAATTACATTAAATTTTATGACCCTCAGAAAAAATTAATGCACGGTACGATTCAGTTTGATCCGATACAAAAAGTCTGGACCGGCGACAAAACTTATTATCTGAATGATATGTATGAGGGAACGCTCGCTGTTTTGTGGGCCGTCCTCAACCGTCATGTCCCGCAGGAAGCTTGGGATAATCTGGAAGTCCCGACCGCGGAATACATTACTTCCGCAGGCGAAGTCATTACCACGCTGAAAGGCTACCGAGCCTCCTTTCATGAACATTGGGGGCTCATTTATCTTCCACTCATGAAATCTGCGCTGGCTCCTCTTTATCAAAATTATTTATATACCCAGGCAGATTACGCAAGGGCACATGGGCTCCCGGGTTTTCTCAGTACGTCTTACGATGCCAATGGAAATTATCGCCAGATGGGAGTTCCGGATATTGCTTCCCAGCCCGTAGACCGGAGCGATGTCTCAGTGGTCTTTGCGACCGCTCTCGCCATGATGATTTCCCCTCAAGTCGGCGCTAAATGGCTAAAAAACATGCTCACGTTTCGCGGCATCATGACTCCCTACGGCACCGTAGAATCTGCGGCCCACGACGGTTACGCCGACATTATGACCGCGGATGGAAAGGGACTGACGGTCATGTCGGCAAGCGGAGGCGTCGTCAACGAAGTGGAAGCTTATCTAAAAACACATGACGTCCCGGGCACAAATATTTCCATGTACGCCAAACTGATTGAACTTTTGCAATCGAAGTATTATCAGATGATGAAAAAAAGGCACCAGGAACCGATCCACATGCCGACCAAACCCTATCCCGTTCCGGCGCAGAAACAAATTGAGGTGCATGTGAAAGGAATTCCCCGGAGCGGAGAAAAATACAGGATCACCAATCATTTTCAGGCCGGACACCTTCATGGAAAAAATGTGCGCTCCATTAATCAGCCCACCCTGGAAGATGACGTGCGTCCGGGCCGTGACTTTAAATTTAGTTTTGATATTCCAGCCCACCTGCCCTATTTTGATCAATGGGCCTTTCGCGGAACTTATATGGACCGCGTCATCGGAGTTGCCGGCATGAAATATCTTGTCGTATCCATCCCCGCCAACATCACGCCTCTAAAATTTGATCTTGAAGTCAAAAGCGACGACATTACCCTGGGTCATGCCACGATTGAGACCATGACGCCTGCCTATCCTTCGGAAGACGGCCTATGGAAAACGTATGTTGAAAAAGTGAACATAATTCCGGAGGCGGACTACAAACCCATGAATTATTTTTCCGTGACCATCCACGATCCCAGTTATCTTTTCGGAGAATATGCCCGGTATGGCCGGGAGGGAGACATTACTTTGCGCGAGGTTTATTTAAGCCGTCATCATCCGTTCCAGAAAGAGTCAAAAGAAGATCCCGAAGAAAGCAGCGATGAAGCCGTAGCGTCGGCGATTGGCGATGTTGAAGCTATTCAGTACTGGCGGACCAGCCACGGAGATCTTACTGTCACCAAAGACGAACCAAGAAACGTTTATCAGTTCCCGGGTGGAAAGGGCTGGAAGGGCGGCTATCTGCCTTATATTTCTCTGGATAAATTCCGTTTTCTCCATATCAAGGTGCGGAATATGTCCGGCGTCTGCAATTGTTTTAACATAGAACTAAAAAATGAAGACAATCAGATCTTGGGAAAGAAGTATCCCATCAAACTTGCGGCAAACAACCAGTGGTACACCTACGAAATCAAGATTCCTATGGATCTGGAAACTCCGCTTAACTACCTGGCATTTTCAGATCCCATCGGGAAATTCGAGCTCAGTTCAATTTCGTTTTCTGATGTCGCGCTGGATAAAGATACAGGCACGGTCATCACGGCCGACAACAATCCCACCCTTCGCTGTGTGAGTGCCTGTAAAATTTCTTCCTCCTAGAAATCAGAAGGAAGAAAAAAGGGGAAGAGGAAAGTTTTTTTTATTCTTTGTTCTCCCCTCTTCTCTCTATTTTACGATGATGTTCCATTCCTCTTGACTGACTGGCATCACCGAAAGCCGCTGACCACGGCGTAAAAGCAGCATCTTCTCCAACCCCTTTATTTTTCGAAGCTGATCCAGGGAAATAATTTCTTTGAACTTTTCCACAAAGGCCAGTTCGACGACATACCAGATTGGTTTTTCTTGGGTACTCGCGGAATCGTAATGAACATCCTTGGAATCAAACTGCGAAGGATCCGAATATCCTTCTCGGACAACTTCCGCAATGCCCGCAATCCCGCTCGGATCGGCATTGCTATGATAGAAAAAAACCTGATCGCCCGCTTTAACCTGATCCCGCAAAAAATTACGCGCCTGGTAATTGCGTACGCCATCCCAGTAAGTCTTCTTATCCCGCTTCAAATGATCGATCGAATAAACCTCAGGCTCGCTTTTCATGAGCCAATATTTTTTCCCCATGAGACTCCTTTCCTTGTTCCTGGTTTTTCTGAAACCAAATGATCCCCAGAATCATGGCCATAAATAAACTTAAAAAGAAAACTACTTTAAGGAAGGCTTTAAGGAACCGGAAAGATATCAGCATCCCAAAAATCCCAAGAACACCCAAGATCCACGGATGCCCCTGAAGAAAAAATTTTACCGGCTGGATCCAGGGAAGAATGACTTGCTGAATATGTTCAAACATGAGGTTTGTTCACTTTTTGAAACACCTCGGCCGCTTGCCGGAAATCCTGGGGAAGTTCTGCTTCATAACTCATGATTTCTTGTGACATCGGATGAGGAAAAATAATTCGGCAGGAATGGAGCGCCGGACGCTTAAAAAGAGAAGAAAGATTTCGATTCGGCTTTCCATATTTAGGATCACCCACAACCGGAAATCCTGCGGCCGCGGACTGCACACGAATTTGATGGGATCTTCCTGTCTCCAGAACAAACTCTGCCAACGTAAGCGGCTCTTCTTTAAAGATACACTGTTCCACAGGAGTAACGCTCAAGATCGCTTCCTTTGCTTCCGGATGCCCAGCCTTGACTGCTCTCACTTCATTCGTTTGAGAATTTTTTACCAGCCAGTGTTTCCAAGTTTGAGGTTTTTCAAGTTTCCCTTCCAGCCAGGCCAAATAAATCCTCCGAATCGCCCCCTTTTGAAGCGCTTCGGTCAGGCGGCCCGCGGCTTTGGTTCTCTTGGCCACGACCATAATCCCGGAAGTATTCCGGTCAAGCCGGTGAACGAGGCCCACATAATTTCTTCCCAAATACTGACGGAGCCAATCCACAAGGTTTTCGTCTCCGGACTCATCCCCTTGGCTCAGCATTCCTGCCGGTTTGGATAAAACAAGAAGATGCGGGTCTTCGAAAAAAATTTTAGGAGGGATATTTTTGTTCATGATGAAAATAATTTCTCGTGGGAAGCATTGCGTCAATTTTTTCCAGAAGCGGCTTCATACCAAAACCGTCCTTGGCAGAAATAACTATGGATTGCGGCCACTGGTGATGAATCAGGGAACGAGCAAGATCATCCAACAGGTCCGCTTTATTCAGCGCCAGGATCGATGGCTTTTCAAGACTGCCTATTTCCTTCAGAACTTCCTGCACCGTCCTATAAAATTCACCCGCTCGCGGGTGAGAAATATCCATCACATGAATCAAAAGATCCGCTTCCGTCACTTCTTCCAGCGTCGCGTGAAAAGATTCCACCAGGCCATGAGGAAGATCGCGTAAAAATCCGACCGTATCAATAAAGAGTACATCCCTCCGGCCAGCCAGATTTCGAACCCGGGTCTTGGGATCCAGCGTCGCAAACATTTTATCTTCCACGTAAGTTTCAGCGCCAGTCAAGGCATTGAGCAAGGTGGATTTTCCGGCATTGGTATAACCGACGATAGCAACACTCAGAAAATTTTTCCGTTTGCGGCCGGCACGCAAAAGCTCACGGTGTTTGTGAACCTTTTTCAGTTCTTCTTTGACACGCTCAATCCTTCCGCGGATCTTCCGGCGATCGTGCTCCAGCTCCTGTTCTCCGGGACCGCGGGTTCCGATACCGCCTCCCAAACGCGACATCACGCCTCCGAGCCCCCCAATGCGCGGAAGCATATAATTCAGACGCGCCAGCTCCACTTGCAGTTGACCTTCATTCGATTTTGCGCGGCGTCCAAAAATATCAAGAATCAAACCTGTCCGGTCAAGCGCTGGGATCTTGACGCTCTTTTCAATATTACGGGATTGAACAGGAGAAAGGTCAACGTTAAAAAGCAGGCAATTTGCGCCAGCCTTTTGAGCCTCGATCATCACTTCCTGAAGTTTTCCCTCACGGATAAAGTGACTGGGGCTGGGATGATTCACACGCGCCAAAATGGAACCAACCACTTGAACCAGCGCCGAGCCGGCAAGCTCTTGCATCTCTCGGCAGCTTTCTTCGAGAAAGTCGGCTTCGCGCTGCGAAGTTCGAAGAATCACCAGAAAGGCCTTATTGCGGGACTTTTGAATCTTATGCAACGAAACTCAACCTTCCACCCTCATGCGGGAACCAGCATATCACTCACCAATTGAATGGCCACATCCCGCTCCATCGCGTTGCGTTTACTGGATTTTTGACGATAATAACCCAGTGTCTGAAGATTGTTTTTAATCCCGGCCATCATCTTTGAAAGTTCAATATACTCCTGCGATCGTCCGCCGACCTTTTCTCTCTGCCCTTTCAGCATTTGATAAGAGGCCAGCAGTGAATGATACGGCGTTCGGGATTGAAAAGAAGGCGGAAGAGCAGAAGCTGTTTTATAAGTTGCCGTATTTTTTTTATCTGACATTGCGAGCGAGCGAAGGGGCGTGACTACCTGCCGGTAGGCCGGAACCAATCCCGGTTTTCCCTTGGAAATTGCTTCGACGGTCTTTCGGGCTCCTCGCAATGGCAGCGGCTTATCAGGTTCTCTTAAAACATCCGGTGGAATTTCAGCATTTTCATCACGAAGATGTTCTTTTTCCTGTAGTAATGTGGATGTCTTCTCCTTTTCCCGCAATCGATCGGCCGGGATAGCCTCAGGAAGCCTGGCAGATTCCACAACGGGCTTGTCTTCTCTTTTTGTTTGGCGTTTTTCCAACATCGGTGGAACAGGCTTTATTTCTTCAGCAGATTTTTGTTCGGCACGAACGGGGGTTTCATATTCCGGGGGCGGTCCTGCATCCTCATGCAACTGGCTCCAAATGCTTTCCTCTGATGCTTCCTCAGTCGGCTCCGTGTCTGAAACAGATTGAGTGCTGGAAGCCACCGACTTCTCTTCTTCTTCCAAAGAAAGAATCGGCGGATGAACTTTGTTTATTTTTACCTTTTCTTTCACATAATAAGCTTTCTCTTTCCTGGCATAGTCCTGAACCGCCGAGAGAAATCCAGTTTGCTGTTTGAGTGCAAGTTCTTGAAGGAATCTCCTGAAATAGCCTGGGAACTGTCCTAAAAAATCAGGGGCGGATGTGCGGGGATTGGCTGCCATTTCGCGCATCACCAATTCAGTAAATGTTTGATGGAATATTTTAATCTCCGGACGAGCCAGAAATTTCGCTGCCGAATTTTTGACGGTAAAAAACTTCTGACGCGCGTCCGTTTTTTTACCTCCCCAGTGCTGAAAACTCAAGACCATCTCAACAGCAAATACCCCGTCAGGCTGGGAAGAGACAAGGATATCAGACGATGCCACTCCCAATTCTTCCAGTTCCGTGGTCTCAACACCCGCCTGTTTTTTCCCTTGAGAAAGGAGTCCTTCCGCATAGACATCCATGATCGGTTGACTGGATTTTTTAGATGTCCCTAAGTCTGCCTCTCGGGAAAATCCAGGTTTCACTTCCGTCCCGGACTGGATGGCCGCACTATGGAAAAAGAGCAAGTCTCCTGAAGTCTCACCGTATAAGGGAGCGCCCAAAATAAAAAAACTGCAAATAAAAATAACTCTTTTCATGGTCCTAAGTATAAAGATCCCTGTCCGAAATGTCTACGAATTAGCCCTATTTATTTTTCCTCATCATAATCTTTAAGCCGCTGAACCTGTTCAAGAAAAAGACGTCTTTCGTTTTTTAACTTCCGGAGAGAGCCGCGATAATCTTTTCTGATTTTCTTCAGTGATTCTTCCGCTTCTTTTTTCTGATAAAGTGCTTGTTCATAAAAATGACCGCTGCGGGAAAGAGGCTTCCCCTGGACATCCTGATAAAAAAGACCTCGCGTTTTCTCATTACCAGATTCCATTTCTTTGATTTTTTTTTCGGCGAGTTGATAGACCTCTTCCGCTGTTTCCACTTCAAAACGAAGCTGGTTTGCCCTGGATTCTTCCTGCTCCATGATGCCTCGCTGTTTTTCGACAGCAATTTTTAGATCTGTCCGGCGAAGATCTTCTTCCATCACAACAGCCGGAAAAGTTATGGGAGCTTCGATCAGGATTAAAATCATCATCAGGGCAAACCGGAGCGAATGTGTCATCACGCTTATCTTATCTTTTTCACCCCCCTTTCTCAAGGCGCACAAACTCCGGAGATTGCTTCGTCGTCCTCCGGACTCCCCGCAATGACGTCATTGCGGGCGGGCAAAGTAATCTCGATTTTATCGTCCTTGCATGAGAAACTCCTCTGAATATAATAGGCCCTCTTATGAAAAAGACTTTGTTTGAAAAAATTTGGGAGTCGCATCAGGTCACACACCTTTCTGAAGGCGTTTCTCTAATCTACATTGACCGCCATCTTGTCCACGAAGTGACAAGCCCCCAAGCCTTTGAAGGATTACGCCTTACTGGCCGCAAGGTTCGCCGGCCCACCCTTACCTTCGCGACGATGGATCACAATGTCCCCACTGTGGACCGGATGAATATCAAGGATCCCATCTCCAAAGCACAGATCGATCAACTTCGTCAAAACTGTAAAGACTTTGGCATTACCCTCTTTGATTTGAATGATGAACGACAAGGCATTGTCCATATCATCGGACCTGAAATGGGGTTGACTCTTCCCGGAACAACGATTGTCTGCGGAGATTCTCACACATCTACTCACGGAGCCTTTGGGGCTTTGGCTTTTGGAATTGGAACATCCGAGGTCGAACACGTTCTGGCCACACAATGCCTGCCACAAACCAAACCCAAAACCATGAAAGTGGAGTTTACAGGGAAACTCACTTACCCTGTAACCGCTAAGGACCTCATTCTTAAACTAATTGGCACCATCGGTACTGCGGGAGGAACCGGCTACGTTCTTGAATACACCGGAGAGGCCATCCGCTCTCTCTCAATGGAAGCACGCATGACGGTCTGCAATATGAGCATTGAAGCCGGTGCGCGGGCAGGACTCATTGCCCCGGACGAAACAACTTTCCAGTATCTCTCTTCGGGAAATCGTTCCTATGCCCCGAAAGGAAAGGATCTTGATAAAGCAATCGCTTATTGGAAAACACTTCCCAGTGATTTGGATGCCTCGTTTGATAAAACCATTTCCATTGATGCCTCAAAGGTCGCCCCTCAAGTCACTTGGGGAACAAACCCCGGTATGGTGATGGATGTCACGGGGCGCGTACCGGATCTCGATCAAGTTCCCGGTTACAGCCGAAAAGATGTGGAGCAAGCCCTTCATTATATGGGGCTGAAACCCGGAACGCTTCTGACAGATCTCAAAGTGGATGTTGTCTTTATAGGCAGCTGTACCAATGCACGGATCGAGGATCTGCGTGCCAGCGCCGCTATTTTCAAAGGACGAAAAGTCGCGAGCGGCGTGCAAGTTATGATTGTCCCAGGCTCCCAACAGATACGCCATCAGGCTGAGGCCGAAGGTCTGGATAAGCTCTTTATCGAGGCGGGCTGCGAGTGGCGCCAGTCTGGCTGCAGTATGTGCCTTGCCATGAATCCGGATCAGCTAACTCCCGGACAGCGCTGTGCATCAACCTCAAACCGTAATTTTGAAGGCCGCCAAGGAAAAGGCGGACGCACACATCTTGTGAGTCCTCAAATGGCATCCGCCGCGGCCATCGCAGGGCATTTTGTGGATATAAGAACATGGAAATAACAATGAGGAATAACCAAGAAACAAGATACAAACACCAAACAAATCCCAAAAACTAAATTTTCAATTTTTGAATCTTGAAACTTTGAAATTTATTTGGTTATTGTTTCTTGTATCTTGGATACTTGAATTTTAAACAGATGACTCCTTTCAAAAAAATAACTGGCATCATTGCTCCCCTCGACTCGTCCAACGTCGACACTGATCAAGTCATTCCCAAACAATTTTTGAAATCCATTAAGCGTACGGGATTTGGGGAAAGCCTTTTCTTTGACTGGCGTTATTTGGCAGACGGAAGCCCGGATCCCCAATTCACTTTGAATGATCCCGCTTTCAAGGGCGCTTCAATTCTTATTACACGAAACAACTTCGGCTGCGGATCCAGCCGTGAACACGCTGTTTGGGCCATCAAACAATATGGTTTTGACGTGGTGATTGCTCCCTGCAAGCAAAATGGTGATGTGAACATTCCGGCTTTTGCAGATATCTTTCGTAATAACAGCGCGAAAAACTCGCTCCTTACCATTGAACTTTTAGAAAAGGAAGTGGATCAAATTTTTCGTGAAGTCCAGGCACATAAGGGGCTGGCTGCAACCATTGATCTTGAGACTCAGAAGATAATCCTGCACACGGCTCCGGAAATCTCATTCTCCTTTGAAATCGCTCCCGCCGTTAAAAAACGCCTCCTGGAAGGGCTGGATGATATCGGGATTTCCCTTCAATATGAGACGGCTATTACCTCGTTTGAATCCGGCCATAATGCTCAGCTTTCTCTGCCTGGTTCAAACGGTACTAAAAGTATCTAACAAAACCCTGGCACGCATTGCGGGCAGAGCGAAGTAATTCTCGGGGTAGTGCCCCCGGGATTGTCCCATGTATCGCCCGCCAAAGAGCAGTGACGGGGCTCCTTGCAATGACGGAATTTCTATCAGAATAGCCCCCTCAATCCCCTCGTAAACCACCCTTTAGAACTCTCTTTAGGAAGCATTTTTATTCTTCATGATTCTTTTCAATTCATTTGCAATCTTCTTTATCCACAGGTAGCTTTTAAATAGAGCGAAGTAAATTCACAGGGGGAGAATAAAATGAAAAAACTAATGCTAGTTTTAGCCGCGGTTATGTTCGTAAGTTATCCGCAATCTTTTGCTTTTAGTGATTCCTATATCAGCCAGCCGGCAAGCGATCCGATGGTTGCTGATCCCAATGGAAAAATCACCCTGAACGAGGTGGAGCTTTCCATGATCGACCATAAGGCCTTGGTCTATCTGGTTCGTGGGACAGTACAAATTTTAAAGAAAGATGCTACCGTCTGGGCAAAACTCAGTATCGGCGACATAATTTCTGAGGGAGATCAGATTAAAACAGGGAAAGATTCCCTGGTGGAACTTTATTACGATAAGTTTCATCTGAATCATGCCCGAATCGATGCTGGCACCTTCGCCTCCTTTGACTCGATTGAACCCACGAGCATTAACATGATGGAAGGAAATCTGTTTAATATGCTGGGCGGCATTCCTAAAGGCAGCGCTTACGAGATCAGCACCCCCAAAGCGGTTGCTTCAGTACGCGGCACCCGTTTTTCTCTGGGCTATGACCCCGCGAACCAAACGGAAAAGACCTCGGTGCTAAACGGAACAGTTCAAGTCCTTCCCTATGTGGATGCGGAAAAAAGAATTAGCGCTGAAAAATATTCTGTCGTGAATGCAGAAGAGGCTCTGGATGTGAATCATGACCCGCTTCATTCTGACAAAGCAGACCAAAGCAAACCCCATAAGATGGAGAGCACAGAAAAGGAAGCTCTGGAAAAATCTATGGAAGATGCCAAAACCAATCTCATTGTTGCCACGGGTGGAACGGAAGAATATGGTAAATCCCTCCAGGCATGGGCACGCGTCATGGATGATGATGAAAAGATTTCTATGATTAAGGCTTCCCTTCAGGAGCATGGAAAAGCCCACATGAAGACTCAAGATATTCCTTTTGTGAAGAAAGAAGAAATCGAGGCTTCTCAACCCGCCCAAAAACAAGCCACCGATGTGGTTGTCAGCTCGGCTGTTGTCGACAGCGATCCTGACACAAAACTTCAAGATTCGCTCGTTGGGGCTATTGAAACAACAGCGGGAGACAGCGACGAATAAGGGGTAGGTGCATTAGCTGTGGAGAGGGACGCACGCGACAATTCCCAGCTAAAGCATTCAGAGAAATGACATTTTGCAGATTAGCGTAAGTCTTGAGAACACGCGGATATGAAGAACCCCACAAACCGGGCATGACCAATTTGGGGGTTAAAAGGTATCTCTACCACCCAGAGATACAACCAAATGGCTGGGGGACTAGGATTCCCCGCCAAAGGACGGGTGCGCCTCTGGCGCAGAACCTAGACAGACAGATCCAGAATCTGCCGGAGTGAAAGTGGCTGGGGGACTAGGATTCGAACCTAGACAGACAGATCCAGAATCTGCCGTGCTACCGTTACACCATCCCCCATTATAGTTTGAGAATTCTATCGAGCTCTTTGCGGCCTTGCCCAGTTTTTAAAAAATTTTCTCGTCGAACGGCTTCGGCACGAGAATTAAATTGCTCATGAAAAATTAATTCCCACGGACGTCTTCCAGAAGTATAGCGGCAACGGCCAGCATTATGCTCACTTAACCGAATCTGCACATTGGCTGCACTTGCCAATATAACGAGTCCCATGAGTTTTACTGCGAAGAATATATACGAAATATCCCATTCCAGTTCTCATTGCCCAGCACACCAGAGGACGTGTCAGTCCTTCGGCTGAGATTCCCCGCCGAAGGACGGGTGCGCCTCCGGCGCAGAACCTAGACAGATCCAGAATCTGTCGTGCTACCGTTACACTATCCCCCAATTCAGAAGTCGGTTTTCGGAAAAACCTGGAACCGCCTGCAAGAGCAGGGCAT
>SICL01000056.1 GCA_009691445.1 Candidatus Taenariivivens baikalensis
GTAAGTGCTTTCCCATTGGTAATACGTCTGCCCCCCCTGATGAACTTCGGAAATCAGTTCACTGCCATGCGCCTGAATTTCTGCAAGAAGGGCACTCTTTTGATCCTCCGGAAGTCGGTTGAGCATCGCTGGGGAATTGAGACTTGAAAGCAAGATTTGCGTTTCAGAGGTAAAAACCATTTTGGTCTCGGACTCTGGATCCTTCCTTAATACGTGCGTCCATTTGACTCCGTCATGAACCGTTGTCTCCCAGCGATAAGTAATATCTTCGCCATCATGAATCGCCGTTACCTGAGTCGATGCGTTCTTAGGCAACTGTTCTTCAAACTTTTCTCGCTCTGCCTTTTCAAGGGTGCTTGCAAATTGCGTTAGCGTGCTGAGCGCAACTTGATTTTGCCAAACATAATTCCACTTACCCAAATGATCCTCATCCACCTTGAGGTAATAAGTGAGGTCACCCAAAGTCCAGAAATAAGAAGGCGTTTGCGTTAAATCCGCGGCAGTTTCCGTAACCTTAAAAAATTCCCCGCCGTCTTTCGATGTTTGGAATGCGGCCTGTGCTGCGCTGCGTTTTTTGGGATCTGAAATATTCGCGAGTTCTTGTTCAAGATCCGAAGAGGCAATCCTTTCACGACGAATTGTGGTGTGTTTGATTTCATCCGTTGTTTCTGTAATCGCTGAATTAATTTGGCTCGTCACCGAGCTTCCCGACATAATCCCCTGTCCCGAGGCATTCAGCGTATAAGATTGCATCTGCATGTCGGTCAAACTAAGAATATTTTGAATCGTCCAGTTCCCGCTGGCCAGATCCGTGACCTTGGTCCGGCGCGCGTCTAACTGTTCCACACGTTCCTGAGTGACAACACCGTTGCTGTCGCGAATAATTCTCATGCTGGACACTGCCGATTCCTGATTCGTCCAGGTGACGGTTTGCCTAAAATTACCCGCATATTCGCTCCCCGCTGGAGCCAGAAAAACCATTCCGTTAGAATTTCCACTCGGAGCAGAGGCAGCCGCCCCAGATGGCTGCGCCAGCGGAACCGTCGAAATGTGCAGATTATCAATGGTTTCGGTCACCAGAGAATTAATCTGGTGGAGCGTTTCATCCGCTGTCTTAAAAATAATCCCACTGGCCGTTTTTCCGTACTGTTCAATATGCGTGTGAGTCAGATCAATAATAGAATTGATCGTCCAACCGCCGGTGCTGAGATTTGCACTCTTCGTCTGCCGAGCGCTCAGTTGTTCAATACGCTCGTTGCGAATATTTCCAGCTTTATCGGTAACCGTGCGATGACTGCTTGTCGCCGATTCCTGAACGGTTCTCGTAGTGGAATGAAGATTATTGTCGATTGATTCTGTGGTCATGGAATCGATTTGGTGAATGCTTTCATCACCTATCTTGACGGTTCGTCCTTTATCATTGATTCCAAACTGTTGGGTGCCGGTATGCGTCAAATCCACAGTGGAATTAACGGTCCACCCGCCCGTGGCAAGATTGGTGATGTTGGTTTGACGAGCTCCAAGTTGATCAATTTGTTCCGTACGAATCACACCATCTTTATCTGTAACAGTTCGCCGACTGGAGGAGGCCGAAAGCTGAACCGTTCGTGTGGTGCTCTTGAGATTATTATCAGAACTCTCACTAGTGAGGGAATCAATCTGATGCACGATCTCGTCTCCGATCGGAACCGCCAAACCTCCCGCGCCCACCCCGTACTGTTTCATTTGCGTATGCGTCGCGTCCGTAATCGTGCTGATCGTCCAACCGCCTGTGGCAATATTTGTGATTTTCGTCCCACGCCCGCTTACCTGCTCCACTCGTTCATCCCGAATAATTCCCTTTTCATCCCGAGTTGTCCGGTGACTTACGGTTGCGGATTCCTGAACTGTCTGGGTCGTTGTATTTGAAATATTGTCCGCACTTTCACTGGTCATCGAATCAATCTGATGCACGGTTTCATTTCCAATCTTACGAACCACTCCACGGGCATCGGTCCCAAATTGCTCGATGTTCGTATGCGTCGAATCCACGATCGTATTTAGAGTCCATCCCCCGACAACCGAAAGGTTGGTAATCTTTGTCTGGCGCGCGTTTATTTGCTCCACGTGTTCATCCCTGATTATTCCCGCCGCGTCCCGCGTTGTCCGGCGGCTCGATGTCGCGCTTTCCTGGACGGTCCTCGTAATTAAACCGTTCGTGTTATCCGTACTTTCGCTCGTGACCGCATCGATCTGACGAATCGTTTGATCTCCCAGCGGAGCCTGATTAATTCCATATTGCTGAACATGTGTCGTGTTTTGATCGATAATCTCATTCACACTCACAAGATGTGTTTCCAGATTTTCAATCTCGCTTTTTCTCCCATTGATTTGATTGATCCTATCCCGCTGAATGACACCCGCACTATCACTGGTCACACGCTCGGTGGTCGAAGCGTTGATCTGTGTGATCACTGATTTGGTGTTGAAAATCTGATCCGTTATCTCGGTAACATGGCTGCTTTTTCTCACCACCTTCTGATTTTCAGTGATCATCCCCTGAGGTGTCCGGGTCACGCTTTGCGTGGTGTTAGCATCGATCTGAATCCGGTCCGTCACTTTTCCTGTTGCCGTATCTGTCGCCTGGGTGAGTCGCGCATTTACAAGTTCTTCCCGTTGCCGGCTGATGGTACCAGCGCCGTCCCACACAACCTGACTCGAAACCGTGGCAGATTCCTGAGTGTTGGTTGTTTTGGTTTTAGTGATTAAATTTTCAATCTCTGTAACGAACCCATTGAATTGATTCATAATTTCATGGCCCAAAAGTTCACCGCTTGAAGCAACGGCGGTCTCAGCGGCATTCAACGCAAAGATTTTAACTTCTGTTTTTTGTCCATCCACACGGACTCTCTGTTGAATAGAAAAATATTTTCCCGCCGGATCTTTATCTGTTTTGGCTACGTTCATTAGATAGGACCGAATTTCCGTAATCTCCGCACTCAAACGGATCTGCCGTTCATAGGCCAAAAGCTCGTTGGTCGGTAGAATATCTGTCATGGCTTCATTCAGCTGGTAGGTTTTGATTTCTGTTGTATCACGGTCAATTTGCCGTTCAACGCTATAGCTTAAAAGCTGGCCATTGGTTGCGGGCGCCGTTTTTGTTTCATTGAGAAGCAAATTCCGGCTGATGGTTGTATCTGCATCCTGTCGGGTCGCAGTCCGAAAACTCAGCAATGTCTTTTCATCCAACCGGCTCGTGGAAATCTTATTCAATTGATAAGTCCGGATCTCGGAAAGATCTTTGCTCACCTGAAGCTGATTCATATAACCCAGAATGATGCCGTTCGCATTGCGGTCTTTTGCATTCGCTGAAAGTGCGTAAGTAATAATGTCCGTGGAATTCTGAGAGCGAACAATTTGTTCTTGGTAGGATTCAAGAAGACCTTGGCCATTAATACCATTCATTTGGCTATTTAGAAGGAAGGTTTTGTTGTAGGCATGATCACGGCTGCTGTCAATTCGTTCAGTAATGCTGAGAGTCCCTTTATGATTTTGAGAAATGCTATAAACCTGAAGTCCATTTTTAGAAGCGATCTGATAACCCTGAGAACTAAGGTATTGATTGGTCGCGGCCTCAAGTGCATTGGCAGTGGTCCTCACATAAAGGATATCTCGGTTTTGCCAATTGCGGTCATCAGGCACAATGCCGGTTGCGGCTTTAACTTCGTTCCACAAGGCCCCCACCGCCTTGTCACTGACAATACTTGCCGCCGAGAGATCTGCCTTGGTTTGGAAATTCCAGATCACTTCACCTAAGGGCGTTCGATTAAGACTTAGCGAACTCTCTCCATCTTTGGATGAAATTTGATAACCCGAATTTGAGACAACTCGGCTAGCTTGATTGATGGCATCCAGAGAAGACTCTGAATAATAAATATCCTGATTTTTCCAAACTGGGTCCTTGTAGTTCAATCCCTGTTGAGTCAAACCAGTCTGTATGAGAGCGCCAATCTCATCCGGCTCAGGTGTTGCCACGCTGTTAAACTGAGGATCCTTCGTCTCGGGATTCACTTGCCTTCTTAGCGAGAAAACAAACCGCTGGGCGTTCTTATCATAGGAAGCGCTATAAGTTTCCTTCTGATCTCTCGATGTGATTTGATATCGTTCATTCGTATCCCTGATCGCTTCATCAAAGGCATCTTCGGATTCCACGGCAAGTTCTATTGATTCATCAATCCAATTCGCGTCCGAAGCCAGATCCCCAAGCAAGGCCTTTTTCAATTTGGGCTTACCCTCCATGCGCTGATCGATGCCATTCACAATATTCCCTGCGGTAAAACTTTGTAGATTTTTGGGAAGGTGTTGGATTTCCGTGAAAGAAAACTTTTTGGTCTTCAGATTCATCGATGCTGAGCGTGTAAAATCCTGATCTTTGGATGTAATCTGGTAGGTCACGTCCTCCGCAATGCGAGGCGCGCTAAAATCTTCGGCATACGTCGTAACCTGAAAGATACTTTCATCCTTCCAGTTTGGATCATTTAACTTGTCGCCAATAATTCGCTGACGGATGGTTTTGCTTGGATCAAGGAGTACGTCCTTTTCATCCTTGTGAGTTTTACGCTGTTCTTGGAAGGTCACTTTTCCGGTCTGGGGATTGCGGTTGGAGGAATGCGTATAAATTTCATCCCGGGAATTAATCTGATAACCTTCGGAGAGCAAAAACTGATCCTGCGGATGATCAAAACCACCTCGGAAAGTCCGCGAAAGAGTGATCGGTTCATATTTCCAATTCAGATCATCTTTCAAGGTCCCCAACAAAATGTTTTCAAGAGATGTCTTTCCATCAAATCCGGTGTCGGTGCGGCTCTTTTGCACTTGCTCCGAATACGTCGCATCATCCGTATCCTTGCCGTCACGGATGCGGATATTCTTGCTTTTGACCCGGGCGCCGTCACCGTTCACATCAAATTGAAAGTTATGAGAAAGAAGGTGCGAAAAATTGGCGTATTTAAATAAGCCGTTTGCATATTTGACGACATTCGCGTCATCATAAATCTGCGTCTCTGTTCCGTAATCCACTGTTTCAGGATCGCCGTCCACATCATCGCCGGCAATCTTTCGGATATTTTTAATAAATTTATCGTCAGTTCCTCCTTCCACTCCATCCTCCCCAAAATCATGCGTGATGCCGGTGAAATCATCAATTTCTTCCTGACGGAACGTCTGTACTATTTTCAGATTAGTTCCATTGAGTGACTTGGAAGGATCCATCACTTTTGATCGTTGAATGAAATCGACTTTATTGGTGCCGGCAAGATAGGTGTATTGGTCGATCGAATCCGCGCGGCAGGCTGAAAGATTTTCACACGATCCGCTTTCTTCTCCGGGTTTGTAAGTAACCGTTCGAAGAAGCTGGACGCTTTGGTATTCGTAATAAACCAGGGAATCCAGGACTTTGGCATCCGAAGTTGGCTTCTTATATTGAAGGACAACGTCAATCAGTCCTGCGCGATAATTATCTTCTCGAAATGTTTTAGGATTGCCGTCAGAGTGCGGAAGATATTTGACCATGCTTTGCAGCCATCCGCCTGTATTGAGCTTAGAGATTGCTTCGTCGTCCTGCGGATTCCTCGCAATGACGTCATTGCGAGAGAGCGGAGCGACCGAAGCAATCTGCAAGTCGGAAACATTGAATTGCCGGACTTCCTTAAGCATCCGAAAATCATCATTCTCTTTATCATCCGAATAATAACTGTATTCCCTGCGGATATTGATTTTGGTTCCATCCAAAGTGTAATTATAGGAAGCGGTCACCCGCCCCTCCGCGTCATACCGGGTCACGCTGACCGGAACTCCATTCCCGCGTTTCTCAATTGTTTCGCGAATTGTCCGGTGACCGTCCGAATCCGCATCCGAATAAACGTAGGTCGTAATATCTCCAAACGGACTCACCACACGGTCCACAAATCCTGATTCCGTGGTCTTATCAATCTCCGTTTTGCCGTTTGAATCTTTGCGGTAATAAACAACGGTTCCGTCTTCGCGGACAATGTAATCAAGATCGGCATCGTTTTTGGCAGTTTTATTGCTCGGACCGATCAATCCCTTTTCATCGTAATAATAGTAAGTCTCTTTTTCACCCAGAAGGCTGGTGGATTCTTTGATTTGATACTGACCATTAACTTGGGAGTAAATTTGTCCAGCACCGCTATTGAAAGAAACCGTCAGTTTGCCGCTTTTGCTATCCAGTTTCCAGGTAAACTCCATACCCTGAGTATCACTGACCTCATTAAGAACTTGGCCGCGTTCATTACGTTCGTAGCGTTTAATGACGCCGCCCGCATAAATGGTTTGATATTCCTCGTAGCCGTTGCCGTCCCGGTCGCCTAAAGAGATGGTAATAAAGGAATCACCCGTGGTATCAAAACCCACATCTGTGATCCGACCGGTCAGGGAATCCACATACTGGGTAAACTTGCGAAGCTCTTTTCCATTCTTGTCGACAATGGCGGTGATTTGTCCGTTCTTATAAAGGGTAGTGATTCCGTTCTTGTCTGTAACCGAAGTTAATTTTTGATTTTTATCCCAGGTTCTTGTGGCAAGAGCACGCTTTTCCACCAGAAGACGGGCAAAGTGAAGATCGTTGGGATGCGCGTCATCAAACTCAAAGGTCTGGGAAAAATCTTCAATACTCGAAGAAATGGTGACCTTGTGAGCCGTATCATCAAACTTGTAGCGAATTTCATTCCCGCTGGAAACATTCCGGTGCAAAATAACCCGGGACTGGCTGTCATAAGATTCTTCAAAAAAAGTTTTGCGGGAGTTGTCATAAAAACTTTTAAAGATTAGATGATCATCTGAAGAATGAAAAAGTTTGTCCCCGCCAAGTTCGTAGGTGAAACGCGACGCCGGATCATTTTCAGGATTGCCATCCGCTTTAATAGCATAAGAAGAAACAGTGACCTGATTCGCAGTATTATTCCAACCGTAAGTAATCCGCTGACGCTGAGGGACCTTAGCGGCTTCTTCTTCGGTGAGCACTGGCGATCCGTTTTGATCCAAGTAAGATCCATCATTTCCCGTCCGGGAGACAACTTTCCAGCCTTCCCAGGAAAGAAGATGTCCTTGGGCATCAAATATCTCTGCAAAGGCGTGTCCATTTTCCAATCCTGCGGCGGACTGAAAAATATCGTCCACGGTTCCAAACTTCCCGTCTGCCCCAAGATTCAGAACTGACTGTTGGACCATCCCCACATTGTCTAGGAAATGGGAGGTAATTGTTATTTGCCCATTCTGATCAACAAAACTTGTGACGGTTCTTTTCGAAAGGTCCCGGATTTCGATAATGTTTCCATTTTGTTTTTGGATCTCAAGATTCGAATCCGTTCCTCCCACAATAAAATCATCACCGGTCCCAGCCGTCCGGTCTCCGCCAAGATTCTCGATACGCGTCTTTCCATTGGCCAAAGTGAGCGTGACTTGATTAAGCGCATCATCGTAATGATAGGCCGTGATCTCATTCTTAGTTTCATTTTTTACTGATTCGATGCGTCCTGACGCGTTATAAGACTGAGTCCATTTTTCTCCTACCTGATCCGTGAAAGAACTCTGCCTCAAGGTTCTGGAACCAATCGGATGCGAAGGATTGGCATACGAGTATACAAATTTTGAGCCATTCGACTGCTCAATGGTTAGGACGTGGGACGTATCATCGTATTGATAGGACGCAATCTGTTTTCCGCCCTTGATGATTTGCGAAAGACGGCGGCTCTTGCGCTCATACATCCAATGAACTTCTACATTGTTTGCGTCCTTACGAATAATTTGAGAAAGTTCATCATCGCCCGTTCCAAGCGCTCCGTCGCTTCCCTTCCACCAAATCTGCTTTGCCCCGTTTAATTCAATGGAAACACTTTGATCTGGATTCTCTGTCACCTTGGCTCCGGGAACATTAACCGGTGCGCTTCCAAATCCAATGATATCCGGCAAAAGCTCAGGCGCAAGAGCCGGTGAACCATAATTCAAATCCCGCGCTCCCCCACCGCCACCTGAGGAATCTAAGCGACCCAGACTCAGACCTTTTTGACTCAGATCTTCAATGGTACTAATGAGTCCACCAATATTCTTCTCGATTTTTTGGCAATCAACATCATCCTTCCCTCTTTCGGAAACGCATTCGCTGTAGGTACGCACCATTGCATTGAGGTCGCGGATCTTGTCATCCAGCTCCGGATTCCCCCCCCCTAACCCTTTTCCGTCGAAGCCTTGGGATGCTGGCCGGTTCTTCTTGCGAGGATCTTCGGTCTTGGTGTCATCCGAAGTAAAAATCAGTCCGTCTACGCCATAACTATAAAAGCGGGTTTCCGTTTCTCCTGTTTTCTGGAGACTATAGGTTTGGTCCCCGTCGTTATAGAAGCCGGAGTCAACCAACGCACCCGGGGTTTTACCATCATCCTGAAGCTGGTAAATTTGAATCGTATGGTTGGTGTTATCAATCACTTTGAGCAGATGATTGGCGAGATCATAAAACTGGATTTTATTCTGAGAACGAAGAAGATCTTGGGCTGAGCTTTTAGGAATTTCAAGATTAAGAAGAGTCTGCGCCCGATCATGGAGAGACAGAGCGGAAGGTTGATTAAATTTAAGACTCTCCGCTGGGGGGCCCCGCGGGGGCACAAGGCCTAAAACCAAACTCAGTAATGAATTCATGTTTGTAGAAAAATGATTTTTCGAAACATCTGAGACGCTAACCTTTCCATTCACAACCGTAAAGGTTACTTTTTGATCCTGCAGTTTTTTGGAAGTCATTATACCGCCGGATAAAATACGGATATCCGTGCTGTTCAACTCCTGCGGCTTGGAATGATCGGGATCATTCTTTAAAAGTTCGATTTTAAGAAAAGTGCCTTCTTCATAATTAAAGACAGTCAGAATGTCATGACCGCTCACCGCGTCTTTCTCGTAAAAATATTCCTGGTCAATTTTGTTTCCGGCTTCATTCAGGCCGCTGACACGAAGCACGCGCCCCATTCCCCCGTTGGGAAGCATTTCACGCACTAATAGATAATCCGGATTTTGGCTTTCGGTAAACACATACGCGTGAATAGTTTCATTCCCTTGCGTAAGCTCCTCAATTTCAACAAGGTGTTCGATCTTTAATTCCTCAGCCCCTTGAGCGCCCTTCTTCAGAGTCCCCATCGCTTTCAAATCACCAAGTTCCTTTCCATCAACGAGCGCATGAACCTCAAAGGTTTGCTGGACGCGGTCAATCACCGTTGCTTCATTCTTGGTATCATCGTAACGAATTTCAATATTGGAGGGCGAAGAAGGGGCTTTGGATTCATATGAAATCAACCGCAAAGGTTCTCCCGTGGGGTCCAGTTCATAAGCCGCTTTTGTCAGTCCCGTCTGCGGATCATAAACATCAAGCCGGTTAGTGTCATGATGGTAAACCTTCTGGCGGATCAATTGTCCCTGAACCACATAGCCTGATTCCAGAAGATTATCCACATTCCCATTGCTATCCATTAAAAAGGTTTGGTAGGACTCTAAACGATTTGAAGTAGTTCCTGAAACGGTATGAATTCGAACCTGTGGCGGAAGTCCATTTTCCTGAGAATAAATAAAATCACGGACTTCAATTTCTCCGTTGGGTCCCGTAAAATCCTGAATCTGATAAATTTTCTGATCCGTTTTCCCAACCGTAAATGAACTTTTGTTTTGATACGAATGTTTCGTCGCAGCTTTTCCATCAATAACGACATCGTCCTTCTGCTCTTGCCCGTCGGGATGAGCAAGAGGATTATCCTGTTTGAAAAGAATGTTCTTGGGAACTTCCGGAGTGGAAACATTTTTCGCTTTTTGGGCAGCTTCATTCGTCTGCGACGGCGCCGGGGAAAGCGGATTATCCATTCGCGAAAGATCCTGCGAATAATGGACATCTTCTTTTTGATCTTGAAGACCAAGATTTTCAGGAGAAGGGAGATTGGAAACAGGCAGCGCTGCCGGATGAGCGAATGCGAGATGAAAATCCGTTTGCGTGGAAAGAAAAGTCAGAATAAGAAAAGCACTCAGCGCGCGGACAAAAAATGGTTTTTCTTTTTTATAACATGGGCCCATTACCATTTTTTCGGTGATTTGAGCAGGCACCTGCAAGATCCTCCTAGTTCTTTCAAAGCTTTAAGAAGTCAGCTTTAGAACCGTTACTAAACTCTACCTGAGTGCATGAATCTTTGCAAATTTAAAACATGAAAAAATCTTAATAACTGGTGGATTATATTCCCTATCCATAAGAAGTCAATAGGGCTAATAAGATTTTACACATGTTTAAGAAGCCCTTCGTATAACACCTTCTAACAATATAGAATGAAGATGCCCATTTGAGATTAAAAGCCCTGGATTTTTTTTGAGAGTATCCCCGCAAGAAAAATCAAGGGCGTTTCCCTCTAAATCCGTTACTTTTCCTCCGGCCTCTTCAGCAATAATAGACCCGGGCGCCACATCCCAAATTTTCATCCGGTAATCTAATTTCTTCGGAGGGAGCAAATAAAGAAAAAAATCGCCGTATCCCGCTGCGAGTGCTGCGTATTTTGTCTGGCTGTCTAAAAGACGCGGCGGTGTTTGATTTCCTAAAAAAATTAATAGACTTTTAAGTTGGTCCGTATCGGTATGCGTTGGTTCCACAGAACCTAAAATAATGGCAGCTTCCGGCATCGTTTGATTAGAAACTTCAAGCGGTTGCAGAGATTGAATAGAATCGGGCGCCGCAATCCACGCCCCTTGATTCCGAACCCCGATCGCAATCGCTCCTGACTTTTTTTTCAACTCAGGAATTCCTTTTTCATTTAAGTGCGGACATCCCAAGACACCAAGCTTCACTTTCCCTTGATCGAGAAGTGCCAGGGCAATCGCGTACTGCGCGCCACGCAAAAAACCCTTGGTGCCGTCAATGGGATCGAGCGTCCAAAAACGTCCGTGTGATTTTGGAGCAGCTCCTCCATCAATCCACTCACAAACTTTTTGGGGAGTCGCTTCGGGAAGAATGGATTTCACATAATGAGTAACGAGCTTCAAACTTTCTCCGCCTTGTTCATCCGTAAGAAGCTCTGACGACTCTTCTCCTAAAAATGCATCCTGCGGAAAAGCAAGGCTGAGCCGGTGACGAATAATTGCTTGGATGGAAAAATCTGCAACGGTGACCGGCGAGAGATCGTCTTTGGTGATTTTTTTTCCGGCGAGTTCTAGGCGGATTTTTTCCGCGAGCGGCATCACTTCGCGGATGGATTCAAGGGCAAATTTGATTTCGGAATCGGATAAATTCAGCACATTGGATTTTTAGCACATCCGCCGTGTGAAGTACAGAAAAAGCACTTACTATCTACGCGGTCTTATTCTTCTCACAACAGTTTCAACCTTTTTGACTAGAGCTAGGAGTCGGGCAACTTCAGCGCGTGCAACATCAAGTCGAGTTCTGAATGTCTCTTCGCCAGATGTAACATGCTCATTGAACAATTTCCCCCAGCCCTCCTTTATCTCACGCAATAATGGGGTTTGAGAATTTTTAGGGGAGATATCCTTCTCTAGTTGTGTCACGATACTAGTCAAAGCTTCATAACCTCCTGAAATGACCTCCATGTCTCTGTCGTCCATAATTCTATTCACGCCATTCACCCTGTCGTTTCTGTTGAATTTACCCTTAATATTTGGGTACTGGACCCATTCCGCATTCTCATCATTTTTATATGCCAAGTCGAGAGAATCCAATTGTTTAATCACCAGGCTCAGATACTGTTTCGTGTCCTCAACTACTTTAGCCAAATTCGACAGCGTGTCCCCATCTTTCATGGGAAAAACTTTTGCGTCTAAAAATGCAGGCGTGTATTGCATAGCATTTTGGGTTTTGATATCT
>SICL01000013.1 GCA_009691445.1 Candidatus Taenariivivens baikalensis
ATGATTATTCCTGTGGGAACAATCTCGTCCGGGCAGATCATTACGGCGGCTTATCAAGTCATTGTCACAAGCGGCGTGACCGTTGGTAAACATTACAACTTCACGATTCAGATTCACAATACCAATAATTTGTCAGAAAAAACCGTCCTTCCGTTTGAAGTGGAAGGAGATCCGCTTTTCGATGAAGGAACGATCCTCGGAAAAGTTTTCAACGATAAAAACAAAAACGGGGTGCAGGACAAGGGAGAAGACGGTGTCCCCGGAGTCCGCCTGGCGACCGAGCAGGGGATCGTGATCCTGACAGATGACAATGGAATGTATTCCATTCCTGCGGTGAAAGAAGGGCGTCATATCGTGAAGATTGATGCACACAGTCTTCCTGACGGCACAGAATTTATTACGGAAGAATCTTATCTGGTTAAAACGACGCCGGGAATTTTAAGTAAAGTGAGTTTCGCGGTTTATATTCCGGAATCCGAAATGCCGCAGGAATTTGGCGACGAACTTCGTGTGATGGTCACTCAGGGGTTGGATACGTCCCATCCTGTTCTGGCCGCTGAGATTGAGCCGAGCGTTCTAAAACTTGGAGTAGGGCGGCTTCAGCAGGACGGCGTGTTCCGTTTTGCTTTGAATTATGCGGAGTTTGCCGCGACATGGTATTTGGAAATCCGCGATGAACTTGGCAAGGAAGTCTGGACTGGGTTTGGAATCGGCGCGCCTCCGCGTGAAGTGGTCTGGGGCGGTCAAAGAGAAAATGGAATCCTCGTTAGTGAAGGGATGTATTCCTATCAGCTGAAGGTGGAAGATAAGGACAAACATCAGGACTGGAGTCCGCTTTATTTTTTTCGGGTCCTGCCTGTCAATGTTTCCAAAATTGAGGAGTCCAAAATCCCCGAGATTCCGCCGATCGGCGACTTCAATCTTTTTAAAGACGGCAAACAATCCATTCCACTCGTCGCCAAACCCACAATCCGTATCCATGGAAGTACCAAGCCGGGCTACAAAGTTTTTGCCAATGACTATCCGGTGAGCGTTTCTTCTGAAGGAAAATTCGAAACGGAAATTTATACCAGCCCTGGAGAAAAAGAAATTCATGTCCGCGCCACCAGTCCGCAGGGTGAGAGTGTGAATTACGACAAGAAAGTCAAAGTCAAGGACAGCACCTTTTTTATGGCGGGTTTGAGCGAAGGCCAAGCGGGGATCGGTTTTGTTCATGGGAATAAGGAAACGGCAGGAAGAGGCCCCGCGTTCAAAGAGGACCTTTATGAAGACGGAAGACTTTCTTATTATTTGAAAGGAAAACTTAAGGGTAAATTTTTAATCAAATCGCATTATGATACCGGCGATAAGCAGCAGGCGCTTTTTACGAATCTTGATCCCGAGGCCTATTATCCGGTCTACGGCGATGCCTCTAAACGCACGTATGATGCCGAAAGTCAGCAGCGTTTTTATGTGCTCGTGGAAATGGACCGTTCTTTTGCCCAGTGGGGAAGTTTTAAAACAGCTTTTACAGATACTGAGCTTGCGAGCTATGAACGGACGCTTTCTGGTTTAAAGGTTCACTACGAAACCAAGTCGGCCACGGCTTACGGGGATGCCAAACGCGGATTTACGGCTTTCAGTGCCAAGAGTGAACATCAGGCGGATCATAATGAATTTGCGTCTACGGGCGGTACTCTTTATTATTTCCGCAATCGTCTGGTGATTCAGGGAAGTGAAAAGATTCGCGTGGAGGTTCGCGACAAGGTTCAGGATATGCCGGTTTACAGTGTGGATTTGATTTCCGGCCGGGATTACGAAATTGATTATTCTCAGGGACGCATTATGCTGAACAAACCGTTGGATGCTTACGCATCTTCGGACGTTTTAGCCTCCAATGACATTATTAGCGGGAATCCCGTGTATCTTGTGACGGATTATGAATATGATCCCGGTTTTAGCGCTTATGACTCGCAAAACCGTGGTCTTCGCGGGTACGTTCATATGGGCGATCATGTTCGCGTAGGAGTCACCGCGATTGAAGAAAAAAGGGATGCTAAAGATTATGATATGCGCGGCGCGGATGCCCAGTTCAAGCTTGGACGCAACACGAAAATTACTGCGGAGTACGCCGAATCACATCTTCAACAGACCGGGCAATCGGTTTCTTATAACGGCGGATTAAGTTTTGCGGATGTCGCGCTGAGCCACGGTCAGAACACCGGTCCTCGCGGTGGTGCTTATCTTTTCAAGGGAGAAACCAAACCGGTCAAGAATGTAGAGCTCTCGGGTTATTTGCAGGGAGAGGGCCCCAATTTTTCCAGCAGTCATTCCATGAGTCAGTCCGGTCAGCAAAAATATGGCATCGCGACCAAATATAAAGTCACCGATCACTTATTCGCGCGCTATCGTTTTGATTACGATGAAATGGCGGATCTATTAAAGCCTTATTCCGCGAATGATGTGACGGTGCCCTTCGACAGGAAACGCACCCATACGGTACAAGGAGTTTATGACGATGACCAGTGGTTTGCAGAGGCTGAATACTTAAAGCAGGCCGTTGCTCCTCCGGAAACGAATCTTCTGCCGACCTTTGAGTCTGAATCTCCTTTTTCCAGCGAGGTTTCAGGAAAACTAGGTTACCATCTGAACGAACGCCTCCTTCCTTATGTGAAAGTTGCTACCACGGTTAATGGTGAAAAACCGAATCATCAGTTTGGCGGAGGGTTGCGTTATCGTGTGACAAACGGGATGTACGCCCATTTCGAACAATTGATCGGAAATGTGGGAGATTCCACGCAGTTGGGATTTGAGAAATATCAGCCCAGCGGTATGAAGGACTATGCGACCTTGAAAGCCTGGGACAACGGTGGGGGTATTCCGGCGCTGACATCGACCATTGGAAATTCCTTCTCACTTTCTCCTAAGTCTCGATTTTATTCCGAACGTCAGCACTCCAGTTATCAAACCGGAGCGAGCGCCGCGGATGTTTTTGGCAATCAAACCAAAATTAATGATCATTGGGATGCAGAAGCTAAGCTTGAACGTCGTCATTTGGATAACTCCACGTTTAAACGGCTCGATCAGCAAGCAAGCAAGTCCTTGCTTCGGACGAACTCCTTTAATACGGTTTCCGGAGGGTTTACCTTTCATCCCGATAACCGCTTGAAACTTAAAACATCTTTAGAGGGAAGGTTTGATCAGGAATCTCCTGACCTTTGGCAAGTGGTGATGCGCAATGATTTTGATTATAAACTTACGAAGGATTTAAGTGTCCGTTCCAAACTCAACTACGGAAAATCCCGTTTTACCGATCCCACAGGTACCCCGGCTGATTTTATGGAATTTAATTCGGGATTAGCCTATCGTCCGGTTGAAAATGACAGGCTTCAGATTTTGGGCCGTTACACGTACCTGCGCAATTTGGGCAATGATATTCAGTTTGATACGCCCACTTTTTTAGGGATGCAAACGGATGAGACTGACCACATTTGGGCTACGGATGTTTCGTATGATGTGAATAAATACGTCACCCTTGTGGAAAAACTGGCTTACAAAACAGCCCTTTTTGAAACCTCAGTTTCCGATCAGGCTATTGTGGGAAGCCTGCTTTGGGCACATCGCTTTAATTTTCATGTGACACGCAAATGGGACATTGCTTTGGAATACCGTGCTTTATGGCAGCGTCATGATGCCGATACATTGAGGCAGGGGCCGATGGTGGAAATTGATCGTGAATTTTATGAGTATATCCGGCTTGGTGTAGGATATAATTTTACTGATTTTAGTGACGATATACGCGCGTCGAATAAGGTGAGCAGTCATGGGCCATTTGTTCGTTTAACCGGAAAGTTTTAGAGCTCTGAGACAATCCTTGTCGTCATAAGTCCTTCGTTTGTCATTCTGAGCGGAGAGAAGAATGACACTTTCACACGAGGTTCGCATGAAAAAATATAGTATCGTCGGAATGATGGTTCTGTCTTTAGCGTTGGGAAGCTGGGGATGTAAAACTGTTGAAAAGATCATTTCACCCGCGCATTCGGAAGTTCTTATTTATAATCTTTCTTTTGATCTGACCTATTTACGCACGTTGGAAGCCCTGCAAACGGTTCCTGATTGGGAACTTCGTCTGACGGAAAAGGAAAAAGGAAAGATCCTGGTTTACAACTTGGCTTTTGGAAAGTTTGGGGATTCGGACAAGCGGAGTATCACCTTTCTTCTTAGCCGCATCAGCCGAACTCAGACCTCGGTGCGAATTGATCCGGATGACCAGCATGTGCCGGGCGGCGGGGCGCTGATGGAACGCGTGGCCTCTTTTCTTAATCAGGAGTATTAAAGCACTTTAAAAAAACTGTCATCGCGAGCCACCGCAGGGGCGTGGTGATCTCTCTAGATTGCTTCGCTTCGCCCGCAATGACGGGGGCGCTTCAAGTCTTTTTCCTTTCAAGAGTTTCTTATGGATGCAATTACTCTCTACGGTGTTAAAACCCATAATCTTAAAAATTTCAACCTGACTCTGCTTCATAACAAATTTTATGTCATAACCGGAGTGTCGGGTTCCGGGAAGTCATCACTCGCATTTGATACCCTTTATGCCGAGGGCCAGCGCCGGTATGTAGAATCTCTTTCCGCTTACGCCCGCCAGTTTCTGGAGCGGATGGAAAAACCGGATGTAGACTCCGTTTCGGGCATTCGCCCTTCCATTGCCATTGAAGCTAAAAACGTGGTGACCAATGCCCGATCCACCGTTGGCACCCAGACGGAAATCAACGATTACCTGCGCGTGTTCTTTGCCCGGATTGGTCAAACATTCTGTCCCAAATGCAACAAAGCTGTTGGGGTTAGTGACCCTGATTCTGTTGCGGCAACATTACTTCACGATTTTCAAGATAGGCAGGTCTGGATTCTTTTTTGCGTTCCGTTCGGCAGCAAAGGAAGTGTTTATTGGAAAGAATTTTTAGATGAAATAGAGCGCCAGGGATTTACGGATTTTCTCTGGGAAGGCCAGCTCACTTCTAAAGAGGAGTTGCTTAAGAAAAAAAAGCAGGTTAAAGAACTTTGGGTGGTTGCGGACAAGATCAACGTAAATCTTAAGTCGAGTAAACGCCTTGTGGAGTCGCTTGAACTGGCCTTCCGCTACGGCAAGGGTTCTATCCGCATAAAAGCAGAAAATCAGGAGTTCACTTTTTCTGAAGATTTTTGCTGCGTTTCCTGCGGGATGAACTTTCGAAAACCAGCGCCCAATCTTTTTTCCTTTAATAGCCCTCTTGGTGCCTGTCCCAAGTGTCAGGGTTTTGGGAGAGTGATCACGATTGATTGGGATCTGGTGGTTCCGGATGTCAAAAAGACGCTGGAGGAAGGTGCCATTGCTCCCTGGGGCAAGCCTAGCACATCCTGGGAATTCAAACAGCTTCTGAAATTCTGTCGGAAACGAAAGATCTCCGTGAGCCAGCCCTGGAGGGAGTTAAGCGCAGAGCACCGCGAACTTATTCTGAGAGGCGCCGAAGGAATTTCCCAGGATGAATATTTTAGTGTGAAAGATTTCTTTGATTATCTGGAAAAGAAAACCTACAAGATGCATATCAGGATTTTACTCAGCAAATACCGCAACTTTGTTTCGTGTTCGGATTGCCATGAAACCCGACTGCGTCCCGAAGCGCTCTATGTTCAGATTGACGGGAAAACCGTATTTGATTTTCAGCAAATGAGCCTTACAAATCTCCACCGTTTTTTTGAGCAGTTTAAACTTTCTGAGGAGGCGATGAGCCGCGTGGAACCTGTTTACCTGGAAATTTGCAAGCGCCTTACCTTTTTAAAGGGGGTCGGCCTGGGCTATCTCAGTTTGTCGCGTCTTTCCCGCACTCTTTCCGGAGGGGAAGTGGAGCGAATTCATCTCGCGACATCTCTTGGCTCCGCGCTTGTGGATACGCTTTATGTTCTGGATGAACCAAGCATCGGACTTCATGAACGGGACAACCAGCTTCTGATCCGGCTTCTAAAAAAACTCCGTGATTTGGGGAATACGGTTGTGGTGGTGGAGCACGACCGCACGATGATTGAATCCGCGGATGAAGTCATTGATATGGGACCGCAGGGCGGTGAACGGGGTGGAAACGTGGTGTTTCAGGGTCAGCTGGAAGGTCTTAAGCAGGTTCAGGAATCTTTGACCGGAAATTATTTATCGGGAAAATTAAAGATTGAACGGGCCGCCCGCACTGAAGACAGGTTGCAACCTGTCCCAAAATTGTGGATTAAGGTCAAACAGGCTGCTGAAAATAATTTAAAATCGATCGATGTGAATATCCCTCTTGGAAAGTGGGTCGTTATTTCCGGAGTCTCTGGATCTGGGAAGAGTACGCTCGCGTATCAGGTGCTTTATCATCATTATCTCCGGCACCGCGGGCTTCCGGTTCAGGATCTTGGCAAGGCCAAATCCGTGGCTGGATTTGAGGCGATCGACGATATGATTTTGATTGATCAGTCTCCCATCGGAAGAAGCTCGCGGTCGAATCCTGTGACTTATCTTAAAGCGTATGATGATATCCGGAATCTCTTTTCCCGCCTTCCTGAATCAAAACGTCGAGGGCTTAGCCCCGGACATTTTTCCTTTAATGTAGACGGGGGCCGCTGTCCTTCCTGCGAAGGCGAGGGAAGAATTAAAGTAGAAATGCATTTTCTCGCAGACGTATCTGTACCTTGCGAAGCCTGTCAGGGAAAACGTTTCAAGCCGGAGATCTTGGAAATCCATTACCAGGGAAAAAATGTGGATGATGTGCTTGGCATGACCATTGATGATGCCTGCCAGTTTTTTCATACGGAATCGAAGCTTATCCAAAAACTTTCCATCCTCCGGCAGGTCGGCCTTGGATATTTGCGGCTTGGGCAATCATCCACAACCCTTTCAGGGGGTGAGGCTCAGCGCCTTAAGTTAGCAGCCGAGATGACGGAACGAAGCTCTAAACATATTCTTTATCTCTTCGATGAACCCACCACCGGTCTTCATTATCAGGACATCCATTACTTAATCCAGGCCTTTGATCAGCTGCTTGCGCGCGGTCATTCACTTGTGATTATTGAACATCATATGGAACTGATTCGTCTTGCGGACTATGTGATTGATCTGGGCCCTGAAGGGGGCGATGAGGGAGGGCAGATGGTTTATGCCGGGGATGTGCAGGGGTTGATCGCGTGTCCAGCTTCGTATACAGGGCAATATCTCAAGCAGTATCTGGAGAGAAACTAAGCGTTTAATAACAAGCTGTGTCATTAAGGGGAGCCCGCCACTGTTTTTGGCGGACGACGAAGCAATCCCGGAGAATAGCCCAAGATTGCTTCGCGCCGCTCGCAATGTCAGTATTAAGTCTATTTGATATTTGGAATGCTTCCGGGTAATCTATCAATACTGTTACGTGAGGGGAAAGAGAATGCTTAAAAAGATAAAAACTTCTATTTCATTTCGGATTATCCTCGTATCTTCTGCCTTGATGTGTCTGGCGGCTATCTATAAGGAAGCGGACCCAGTTGGAGATACTCAAACAAATCCCATTGCGTATAAAGATAAGACGGAGGAAATAAAGCAGGGAGCTAAAGAAGCGCCTAAGCCCTCCTTTAAGCTGATTGAAAAAGAAAAATTCATGATTGATTCTAATCTGGAGAAAGAAAAGACCGAGAATCGATCGGAAGAAACGCAGTCGCTTTTAGGTGCGGATGTGCCGGAAGATGTTTTGGATGCCAGTGAGACTCAGGATTTGAGTGTCCAGAAAGGGGAGGCTTCTCAGCCGCAAGGCCAAGGTCAAGACCAGGAACAAGACCAGGAACAGGATCAGGACCAAAATACCGAAGAGAAGTCTGGTGGGGAGGACGAGAAGTCCGGGGATGATTGGTGGAATACGGAGGATACTCCGGAAACCCAGAGTGATGGGCTGTCGGCTCAGAATTCATTCAAGAATTGATAAAAAAAGACGTAGGTCATGAGAGCAAAACCCGGGTCTGTGGTATAATCTCGCAATTCAGATTATTTCGGAGACTCCTCGCAATGACGTCATTGCGAGCGAAGCGAAGCAATCTCGGGCTTATACAGAGGTGCTACATAAAAGAGGGAGTATGATCGTATGGATAAGTTGATGTACCGCCGTTTTAAAATGCATTTCTTGAATTACCGCCTGAGAATTTTCATTACGCTCGGATTTGTTCTGCTCGTGGGTCTTTCTGTTTATGGGATGATGTCCCTGGAAAGCTATTATCGTAATATTACCTTGGCCCAGATGCCGGTTTCCATCCTGATGGTCATCATCAACTCTGTCGTTTTCGTTTATATGTATTCGATGGTTTTGGGCGGCGGGTTTTCTAAAGTTGATAAGAAGGGCGTTAAAGGCAGTCAAGTGAATGTTCATTTCGCGGACATTGTTGGGATTGATGAAGCTAAAGAAGAATGCTGGGAAGTGGTTAATCTGATTAGGGATCATGCACGAGTTCAGAAAATTGGCGGAAAGATTTTGCGCGGTATATTAATGGTGGGTCCTCCGGGATGCGGGAAAACTTATTTAGCCAAAGGGATCGCCACGGAGTCCGGGCTCCCGTTTCTTGCGATGGCGGCGAGTGAATTTAATGAGGTCTTTGTCGGCGTGGGTGCAAGCCGCGTCAGAAAACTGTTTGCTCAGGCACGGTCGCTTTCCTACGGTTACGGCGGCTGTATTATTTTCATCGACGAACTTGATGCTCTTGGGCACAAGCGGACCTTCAATCAATTCGGCGGTGCGGAATCCAATAATACCCAGAACCAGATTCTCGTTGAAATGGACGGTCTGAACAACAAAGGGGACAATATTATTGTGATCGGCGCCACGAATGCTTCGGAGGACATCCTTGATCCTGCACTGCTTCGTCCAGGACGGTTTGACCGCAAAGTCTATATTACTAAACCGGGTTTAGAAGGTCGTGAGGCCCTCTTCCGTTTTTACCTGAGTAAGGTAAAATATGAAGCGTCCATTGATCCTAAGCGCCTTGCCCGTAAGGCTGTGGGCAAGAGTCCTGCCGATATTGAAAATGTAATTAAAGAAGCCGCTCTGATTGCGACTCGAAATGGAAAAGATACTATTTCAACCAAGGAAATTTCTGAAGCAATTGAGCGTATCGATCTCGGAATGCGTAACAAGATCACAATGAATGAACGTGAACGCATGATGACGTCGTATCATGAGACCGGTCATTTAATTGCGACGTTCCTGCTTCATCCCCGCGATGATGTGTTTAAGGCTTCCATTGTCCCTAGAAGGGGGACGCTGGGTGTGGTTTATCCTACCGCCATTGAAGAATGGCATAGTCAGGACCGCGAAACCTTGTTTGCGGATATCAAGGTGTGTCTGGCTGGGTACGCCGCTGAAAAAGTGAAATTCGGAACAACCACCAACGGTGTTTCTTCTGATTTCAAAAAAGCGATGGTGATTGCGCATCACATGGTTTGGCAGTGCGGTATGGGGCCGTCGGGTTATATCGGAGATTATTCATCCCTTCCCCCGGAGCAACTTTCAGATGAGGTTAAAGCCAGACTCAATGAAGACACGAATAAAATCGTTCGGGATTGCTTGAAGGAAGTGGAAACGCTTCTTCGCAAGGAAACCCAGATTTTTGAGCGGTTTGCCCAGGAGCTTCTTGAAAAACAGGAGCTGGACTATGATCAGATCGAGACCATTTTTGCGGAGTACGGCAAGGTGAATCCCCGCATGTTCAGCCCTGATGCTTTCAAGACGACGGGAGAAATCTCCGAGAAACCTTCTTTGGAACCATGATCTTGCCGTGACAAGGACTGCTGAAAAAATCCCGCCATTGAGGGCAGATGAAGCGGCCGCCTGCCGGCAGGCAGGAAGCAATCGGACGTTTTCTTGTCATGATACGCCGTGTCAGATCGCCACGCCCGCCAAAAATCACGGTGGGCTCACGATGACAATCTTGCTAAGTTATTTAATCCTTCTTTTTTCTGGCTGTTCCAGCTCGACCTACCCGGGGGATCACCTCAAAGAAGCCCTCTCCAAAATCTGCCGGGAGGAGTACAAGATCAAATATGTGGATGTTAAAATTACAGATACCACGATTGGTGTTTATCTTCCCGTAAAAAAACTGTTTGCTGCGGATTTTAAAGAGGCTATGGTGAGTGGAAAGGTCCGCAACCTTGAGTCTCTGCTTGAACCTCATCCTGAAGCCCTCGAAAAGGTTGAAGACGTTCTGCTATCAATGTCCCGTGTGCTTCTGAGTACGGACCGCAAGATTGAATTTTATATTCTTCAGGCTGCGGATGTTGAGAAAACAGGGATGCAGCTTGTCCTCTCGGGTAATGTGGATGATATCAGGCGCCTTCGGGCTTGGGATATTTCCCGGGATGAATACCGGAAACGCATTGTGCACGAACTCAAACCCAACCGCGCGGCGCGTTGGCACCAGCCGGTGCGGCAGTTTTTTGAGGATTTAAACCGCCTGAGCTTGCGGGAAATTCATAAGATTTATTTCGGCGAGTCTCTGCCGGCCCAGACGATCCGTTCGCTATTTTTCAATCTTCTTCCGGTAAGCCCGGACGCTAAAAGCGGGGTGATCTGGAATGTGATTGAAATGAAAAGTGTGCCGGTGCAGAAGAATCAGATCTTGGTTTATACGAAAATAAAACCTGAGGGAACGGTCCTTCCTCCCGGTTACCCGCAGGAATTCCAGTACCTCTTTCTAATGGGAATCACGGAAGATTCAGTCAGGATTTTAAGAATCATTCCGTTTCAATATCTGGATGCCCAGCACCAATTTCATAAAGTACCTTTCCCCAAGGAACTTGCGATCGAGGAAAATCTTGAAAAATGGGATGAGGAATTTCAAATTCAGCCCATAAATTTGGGACAGTTTTTGGCGGAGCAACTCACTCGCAGGGCTCAGGCCTTGATTGGTGCCGATGAGAGGATCAATAACACTTTTCGTGAAATCAAACTTGATTTTCAATATGATCAGACGCTTAAACCGGCGCGCTTTGCCTTAAACATTGGGGCAACGCTGACCGACTTCAATAATTACTCGCACGAATCCATTGTCTTTCACGAGGATATGAGCTACTTGCTCAATCTTGTTACGCGCGAGTTAGTGAATCTGCTTCGGAATTATCGCTTTGATAAGTATGATTTTCTGCGCCTCAAACTGGCCCAGGATCCAGTGGAATGGTTGATTCCCAAGGATAGCCTCGAGCTTTTCCGCAAGAACAAGATGGGCCTCAAGGATTTCTTTTCCTCCGCATCGCGCTTATAAGAAAGTCGGGGACGGTTCTCATAGACGATCGTATCCTTGCCAAGGTTTACTCAATATTTCCAATTAATATTTGACCTAGCGATAAAATTGTCTGAGAACCGTCCCCGGCTTTCTTATAAGCGCCTTGAGGTTTGATGGATTTTTTGCTACTATCGTGCCCCTATGACACTGCTTTCAACGAGACAACAGTCCATTTTAAACCGCGTCGTGGATACCTACGTCGAAACGGGCCAGCCCGTGGGCTCACGGCATATTACGAAACTTTACACCGAGATGTATCAGAGCTCTTATTCTTCCGCGACGGTGCGCTATGAGATGCTTCGCCTTGAGGATAAAGGTTATCTTACCCATCCGCACACTTCTGCGGGACGTATTCCGACGGATTCCGGATATCGCTATTATGTAGATCACGGAATGAAACTGGAAAGACCGAAGGAGGATACTTTTCAGCAACTTCACGAAGATGTCCAGGATACTACCCGCCTTGAAACTTTTGCGGATCGGGTTTCGCTGATGCTGTCCAAACTTTCGGGCCAGCTTGGCCTGATGCTTCTTCCGGAACATCGGAGGAATCCTGCCCGAGATTATCGGATTTCTATTCGCGGGGCAAATCGCATTTCTGAGCAGCCGGAATTTCACGACCGGAGTAAGTTAAGCCTGCTTTTGGAGAGCTTGGAAAACCGTAAGGAACTGGCGCTGTGGCTTGGGGAACGTAAACAAAATGCTGGAACTACGATTTCCATTGGTAAGGAAAATGAAGCGGAAGCATTCCAGGTCTGCTCCGTGATCTCCGCACAAGTTTTTTATGAGGGGGAAGCGCTGGGAGTTCTGGCGCTGGTGGGGCCCAAAAGAATGTGTTATGGCCGGGCGGTTCCGCTGGTGAGTGAGATGGCTCAAATCGTCAGCCGTCTTCTGGAAATAAAACGAGTGGAGAATTTTTCCAGTGAGTAATTCCAAGGACGCCAAGGTTTCAAAGGAGAATGAAGAGATGAATGTTGAGGAAACCAATGAGGAAGTTCCCGCCAAGAACGATGCCTCCGGCGCTGGGGATCAAATGAAGACGATTCCTTTGAGTGAATACGAGACACTGACAGCTCGTGTGAGAGAGCTGGAAGGGCTTCGTGAAAAACTGCTTTTAGCCGCCGCTGATTTTGAAAATGCGAAGAAGCGTCTTGCCCGGGATAAGGAAGAGTTTTTGAAATATGCACAGGACAGTTTGCTTCGGGATCTTCTTCCTGTTCTTGATAATCTGGAGCGCTCCTTGACTCATAATAAGAAAGACGAATCATCACTCAAGCAGGTGGTCCTCGGTGTGGAAATGGTTTCTAAGCAATTTCTGGACACATTAAAAAAACAGGGGCTTCAAAAATTTGGCGCAGTAGGGGATGCCTTTGATCCCCACCGTCACGAGGCCGTTGCTGTGGTTGAGGAAGAGGGCAAGGATCACGAAATCATCGATGTGATCGAACCCGGCTATCTTTTGCAGGACCGTGTGCTTCGGGTTGCGAAGGTCCGCATCCGCATTTCACCCACTTCTCAAGACTAAACTTGAAAAACCCAAAGCACCAAATTCCAAATCCCAAACAAATTACAATACCCAAATTCCAAACAGCTCGTTGGGTGCTTGGAGTTTTAGATTTGGGATTTGTTTGGAGCTTGATATATGGAACTCGGAATTTTCATCTATGACCAAGCGTGATTATTACGAAATATTAGGCGTTTCAAAAACCGCAGCCGCAGAGGAAGTTAAAAAGTCCTACCGCCGGCTGGCGATGCAGCATCATCCGGACCGGAATCCAGGAGATAAAACTGCGGAAACAAAATTCAAGGAAGCGTCGGAAGCTTACGCCGTGTTAAGTGACGGGGAAAAGCGGGCCCAGTACGATCAATTTGGCCACAGTTTGGGCGGGCGAGGATTTCAGGGATTTGAGGGATTTGAAGATTCATTCCGAGGATTCGGCGATGTGTTTGGTGATATTTTTGAAGATTTTTTCGGAGGTAGCAGCAGCGGCCGTGGAAGCCGGGGGGGCTCCCGCTCCCGTCGGGGATCCGACCTGGAAATGGGCGTTGAAATTGAGCTTGAAGATGTGCTGAACGGAAAAAAAGTGACTCTTGAGATTCCGCGCCGTGAAACCTGTTCTGATTGTGACGGAGGAGGCTCTGCTCCTGGAGCAAAAAAGCAGACTTGTTCGATGTGCGCGGGCCGCGGAGAAGTGAGAGTTTCTCAAGGTTTTTTTACGCTCCGGCAAACGTGCACTCAGTGTCAGGGCGAAGGTTCGATGACCGATAAGCAATGCCCGAAATGTCAGGGGCAGGGCCGCGTTCGCAAGACACGCAAACTGGAAATTCAAATTCCTCCGGGAATGGAATCCCAGTCACGTCTTAAGGTTACCGGCGAAGGTGAAGCTGGAATGCGTGACGGGGGGCGCGGCGATCTATACCTGGTTGTGATGGTGAAGGATCACGCGCTTTTTGAGCGCCGGGAATCAGACCTTTACATTGAAGTTCTGGCGCCGTTTACCACCTTGGCTTTAGGTGGAAAAATTTCCGTCCCTACCTTGGAGGAGGAAGAAACTCTGGAAATTCCCCCCTCAACTCCCTCAGCAAAAATTTTCAAAATCAGCGGCTTGGGATTACCCATGATGAGAAATCCGAAAATTCGCGGGGAAATTTATGTGCGTGTCGATGTTGAAGTGCCTAAGAAAATGACGCCGGAAGAAAAAGAACTTCTTAAGGAGCTGGCAAAGCTCCGCGGAGAAATAACCCCTCAGAAAAAGAAAGGCATCTTTGACCGAATCAAGGGAAATCTATAAAGCGCTTGAGCGATGGGCTTTTGGTTGGATCCCTTTTTGGACCGCGACGGCTGTCATTGTGCGGGGTGCGGTCATGCCTCCCAAGGACATTCCCCAGTTTCTCTTTGAGGTCAATGATAAGCTGATTCACGGTGCGGAATTTTTTGTGATGATGCTTATCGCTTACCACGCCTTTGAGCGAGCCCTCTCAGAAAAAATTCATCGCTACCGGTTTTCCGATGCCATTCTTTATAGCCTCTTTCTCGGAGCCCTGACCGAATGCCTTCAGTTTTATACGCCGGGGAGATCGCCGGACATCTTCGATTTTTTTGCGGATAGTGTGGGAGTTGCGGCGGCAGCATTGATTATGGGAAAAATAACCAAGATACAAGATACAAGAAACAAATAATAACCAAGATTCAAGAAACAATAACCAAAATGAAGAGCCCTTTGGAGGTTTGTCCTTTGGTTATTTGTTTGGACACTTGTATCTTGTTTCTTGGAAATTTAATTTTATGAATTATTTCGATTACAAATACCGGGTCCGCTACGGCGACACTGATAAAATGGGGATCAGCTATTACGCCAACTATCTGGTTTGGTTTGAGGCTGCGCGCACCGAATTCTTCCGGGCCTTGGGTCTGCCTTATACCGAATGCGAAAAACAGGGATATTATCTCCCGGTGGTGGAAGCGAATATCCAATATCTTCGGCCGTCCACGTATGATGATTTGCTGACGGTCAGAACCAGTGTCGCAGAATTGGGCCGGTCCAGAATGCGGTTCGAGTATCAGGTTTTTGATTCCAAAATGATTCACGTGATTGCTTCGGGTTTCACCGCCCACGTTTTTGTGGATTCTAAAATGAAACCCCAGCGCGTTCCCGACGTTGTCAAAAAAATCGTGACTCCGTTCATCCTCCTTACATAGTCATTGCGAGTCCCGAGCCTTGGCGGAGACCTGCCTCGCCGGCAGGCGGGCGCGGCAATCCGTGGTCACAACCCGAGATTGCTTCGCTGCTGCTCGCAATGACCGCAGATATTTGTCATTGCGAGTCCCGCGCCTTGGCGGAGACGTGGCAATCCGTGGTCACAACCCGAGATTGCTTCGCGCTGCTCGCAATGACGAACGAGAGAGATTGCTTCGCTGCTGCTCGCAATGACCGCAGATATTTGTCATTGCGAGTCCTGCGCCTTGGCGGAGACGCGGCAATCCCGGCGAACAACCCGAGATTGCTTCAATCACTACGTTCGTTCACAATGACCGCGAAAATTCGGTTTTCCCACCCAGTACTTTCTAGCAATCGCTAACATAAGTGAACATCCTTATCATCTCATTTGCAATGAATCCAGATACAGGTTAAAACTTTTCAAATATCATTTTTAAAGGGGAGACGTGATACTCAAGCCACACAATATTATGAAGAGACTGATCGCTGCCGGGACTCTCTTTTTCTTTTTGTCCACCGACTGTTGGGGATCGATTCCCGGGATTCAAATCGGAGTCATTCTTCATTCGGAAACGGTACGTGGATTTCACGTCGAAATCCCTCAGGACCTTGCACGTGTGGAGAAAGTTTTTGACGCAAAAAACTCTGATCACCCGCGTGTCATTTTTCACATCCAGGATGCCCACGGCCATTACGGCGCTCAGATCCAAACTAAAAAGATTTTAGATTATCTTTCCAAACAATACGGAGTCCGCCAGATTTTTGTCGAAGGAGCCGCGTCCGAAGCGCGTCTGGATCCCAAACCCGTTCAAATTTTTAAGGAAAAAGAGAAGAACCTCAAAATCGCAGACACGCTGGCCAAATACGGAATGCTCACAGGCGCGGATCTTTACCTGGTGGAAAAGGGGAATGCTGTCCGCGCGGACGGTATTGAAAATCCGGAGCTTTATCACGAAGCTTATCAAGCCCTTCAGGAGGTTTTCAAGGCAAGTCCCGAGACCGATGACTGGATCAAAAACTACTTTTCACGGCTGGATCAAATTGCGTCGCGTCTCTTGCCACCGGATTTACGCGAAGCCCTTCACGAACAGCAAAAATTCGAAGACGGAAATCGCGATTTCATTCCCTACGTCAAAAATCTGGCCGCCCTTTCCAAAAAACATCTCAAATTCGATCTCCAGGATCTCTATTCCCAGCTCGAATACCCTCAAGCAGCACGCGTCCTCGGAGTCCAGTCGATGGAGAAAGGTCTTAAGCTTGAAGAAGCGCGGAAAGAAAAGGAAAAATTAATTCAGTTCCTTAAGCTTGTCATTGCGAGCAAAGCGAAGCAATCTCCGGGATCGCCACGTCGCTCTGCTCCTCGCGATGACATTCAGTTTATTGAAAATTTTAAAATCGAAATGAATACTTCACCGGATTCTCAAGCCTCTTTACGCTCCTTTTTCGAAAATTTTTCTCGCACCGCAGGTCCTAAGGGATTCCACTTTCACGATTACCCGAACTTCAGTCTTTACGCGGGCTACCGGATCCTCCTGAGTGAAATTGAAACCGACAAACTTTTCGAGGAAGTTCAAACGCTTTTTAAAAAAATTCTGAATCAGCTTGCCCAAACTGAAGAACAGAAAGAAATCCTCGGGCTTTATCAGGACGGAGCACTGCTCCGTAAACTCCTGAAACTCGAACTGAACCGCAGGGAGTGGGAGAGGGTAGAGGCGCGAGCGGGAGAGATCGAGCCGGAGAAGATTGTGAGGCGAATCGAAAGTGGTGTGAAGGGGCAAAGAGCAGAGAGCAGAGAGCGGAGTGAAGACAAAGGGACCAAAGACAAACCCTCTGCGCTTAGCGCAATGCACTATGCGTATTTCCAGGCATTGAACTTCTACACCCTCTCCCTCAAACGCGAAACAGTTTTTTATCAAACCCTTGACCGAGAAATGCAAAAGCGCCATCTCACCAAAGTCGTGCTCGTGACTGGAGGTTTTCACACCGACGGAATGGACCGCGTGTTTCAAAAAAACGGAATCAGCTACGCCACGATCACCCCTCAAATCTCCGGCGGTTTCAAAGAAGCCTCCCAGGTTTACCGTTCTGTGATGCTGCAAGGCGGAATGGGACAGGTCTTAAGGCACGATCGTTCTCCTTCTGAAGCCGCTAACCTTATGTCCGTCAACCTCTTGCAGCCTTCCGACTTCATTAAACAAATGGCTGGCCGCTCGGAACTCCGTCGATGGAACCAACAAATCATCCGTGCTAATCCTCAAAATTCCGACCGGTCAGAGGTTCGGGCGTATCAGCCTGGAGCTTATGAGGATCCTCGTGATTTGGTCGACCGAGGACCGATGAAGTCGATTTCTCCACCGGTACTCACGTATTCACCTCGAATCCTATTTCAGGAACTTGTTAAATGGATGGAATTTGCGAGCAGACCCAAGGATCTTGACGGACTGATTTTTTGGTTGGAGAGGGCCGCGAGAACTTTAGAAATCGAAACAGATGTGAATAAGCTTAAAGCCAATTCTGTTTCTGAGGAAACCTACAAACAATTCAGGGATATCATTCTTGCCTGGAACGATCTTAGCGCGGAGGTCAAGTATCCACCGCAAGCCCAAGCTGCGGATCCGGCAACAAAGGTATTGCCCCGACCTGCCGGCAGATCAAAATATCTGTGGGTGACAACGGACGAGAAATATCAATTCCGTCACCCGGATTTTCCGGATTTGTTTTTTCAAGTGACGACGCATGAAGGTTTTCAAAGGGACCATAAGTTTAATCGTTTTCGAATTGTTCGGGATCCGGAGAAAAAACTTGAAATTGGACAAATTATCGATGGGCATAATCAATCGAGGGTATTTCATTTTGTTTATGATGATTTTGGCGGTCGACCGGTTGGAGTCTTGATTTTAAGAACACGATCTTATGCCATTCCTAATCCAGACTTTAGAGGAGTTGTCTCGGGAATTTCTTTGGGGCTTTCAGAGGGAGAACATTCAGATTCCGCTTATATTGGTATCCACCATCGAAGTGTTCTTGCTGCACCGCCTGCTTTTGCCGGAAAGAAAGCGATGGTCCAATTCGAAGGCGAGTTTCCCATTGAGGCTCGAATAAGAAGAAAGAGATTTGTACTCATTTTAAAGCGAAATGAAAAAGGAGAATTGGTGGATGTGGCTCGCGAAGTATTTAATGATCAGATTGGGGATTTCACCGGAGAGATTAACCGGTTTCTCGCAGACGGAAAATATGGAAGGGCTTCTTTGGGCGCGCCTCTTTCCGGAATTCCAGTCGCTGATCCTGAAGGAAAACCGATCTGGATGAGCGCGGCGCTTCAAAACGGAGTCATTATCAGGACCGATGAGTGGAAAAAAGTTCCGCCGGCAGCTATTTATGATTTTTCCCAGATGCTTCCCGGCCGGCTTGTCCCCCGATTTTTGGACAGAGTAAAATCAAGAAAACAGCATTGGTTTATCGTCCTTCGGGATTTTAAGGAAAAGCCTGTAGATTCTTATAAGCTAAGGATCAGCAGAGATGTTTACAATCAACATTCGGGCTTGATTACGGGGCTTGATTCGGATCAGAGAGCCCGGGTTCATTTACCTGATTATGATTATCGGCTTCCTTTAAAGTTTAAGCATCACCCCGTGATAGCGTTGCGGTTTCTCGATGAGCGGCAAATCCTTTTCGTCGTTTATGACAAAGCAGGTTTGAATATCCGCGGCGTATTCTTTTTTCCTTTTCAGGGGCGGCGTCTTGATTTTTCAGAGGAATTAATTCAGGAAGAACTTCAACTCCGTAAGAAATACGCCTACGCACTTGATTTTCAGGAAATTTTAAAAAAATCATTTCGAATAAAAAAAGCAAAGCGTTCCGAGATAAGAAACGATTCAGCCGGAGGTTTCGAGGACGGTGATACGCCGGTCAAGGGCCTTGATGTCGTCCTTAGTGGCAATCAAAAGCCGGCACCTGTTTCCCAGGTGCCAGGTTTAGTTATTCCACGGTCTCAACCTGGCGCTTCCGGAACAGGTGCCGATTCCGCTCTTGTTCGTTCAGAAGCTCGGTCCAGAGGGCAGGAGAATGCGCTATTCCACTTGAAGGTGATCCTTAAGGCAGCGGGGAGAATTACTCGACTTTCGCAGGACCTGAGGGAAGAGGCTATTGCTGATTTTGCACATATCCTGAAAGATTCTTATCCAGCGAATGAAGGAAAAGATATGGCTGCGGACATTGTCGACACGGACATTGAACAAACACTTGCCTCCTTTTTACATTTGGGGGTGGATTCGAGCCAGAACAAAGTCAACCGATGGCTTGCCGGAATTATTTTTGACCAGCCGCAGCCGATGTCAACTCGAAGATGGGTTGTTGCCAATGAAACTTTTATCCGCCGCAATGAACAAAGTGAATTTATTTATTATGTGGACCGGCCTTACCGTGTTCGAGCTCCAGGTTTAGATAAAGTCGTACCGGAAGGAGGGATCGCCGGAGAGCTTAACGCCTTTTTTGAAGTGGCCCACACAGCGGACGCAATGGCGCCTCCTTACGGAGTAAGCGTGTATCAGGTTTCAAAGTCCATTATTTTAGAAGAGCTTGCCAAGAATCCGGAAATGAAACAGCTTGTCCTCTCATTGAGCGCCCAAAGATTTGAGGAGCTGGTGCTGGGAATGAACGAGACCCTCGCCGCCCAAAAAATGATGAGTTCAATTCCTGACAAGAACCGCAGGGAAACTCTCCGTGCCCTTGTGAATGATTTCAGTCATAAAAATGGCCGGGAACGTCTTTACGCCCTTTACGGGCTTTTTTCGGTGCTAGATGGCTCTGTCAATCCGGATAGGGAATGGAAAACTTTAGGATCAGGCGTAAGCCCGATTGGAGATATTGGGACAGATCCGCTGGAGCGTTTGCCCCATTATGATCTGTTTTCTCAAGATCTATCCAGGGTTTCAAGAAACTCGATTCATACCGCCATCATTCGCCAATCCCAGTTGACTTTGGAAAACAGCAAACAGATCGCCGAACGTTTGATTCCGAAAGGAACGCTTTATGTATTTACGAATTCTTTGTCTGTGCCTCTTGTTGCCCAGCTTTTAGGAGAGGGGTTTCAAAATCCAATTTTAATCGTAGCCGGTTTACAGCGTTTCACAAAATCAGAAAGTGAAGGGCGCTCGGAGGTGAGGGGAAACGGTGAAAATAAATATGAAACCCCGTCCAGGATTGCGTACGGCATTTTGTCCCGATCTGATTCGGAGAGTTTGTTTAGGGATCCCGCCGACATTCCATTGGCCCGAGAGCTTATCAGGAATTTCATTGCGCTTTTTGAAGACCCCGCTTTTTACAGCAATCTTATCCATCAGGCGTGGGCTCTGCATTTCAAGGCTCCGGCTGCGATTGCTCCTCAGCAGCACTTATTTCCGCTGAACCTTATGCCAAAGCCGTTGCATTTTCAAACTGCTATCCGGCCTGGATCCAAGATTTCCGCAGAGAAAATCAGTTCGGCGTTCCAAGCACAACAACTTTTATCCTTTAACAAAGTCCTTCAAAATGCGGAGTTTAAACATGAGATGGCTCGGCGGTTGGGTGAAATTGATGCCGCCCTCGCTGTCCTAGGATCAGGTGCTCCAGCAGCGAAACCGCTCAGCGAAATGGAAATTGACATTCTTTTGCAAGCCGCAGAAACCATAGTTGCATTTTATCTTGGGTTACCGAAAAACGCGGAAGATCTCCCAATAGCAGCAACGGCAAAGCCCATTGATGTTGCCGCAGAAAAGGTGAAGGCATTCCGGGATTGGCTTCAGACTCAATCGGGAGAGATGAGCGAGTTGGAAAGAAATCTCCTCCTCACAGTTTACACAGAAGGAACACTTCTTCAACTTTCGGTGTCAGAGAAACTGCCATTTGGCAAAGCCGCGGACATCTTCGCTAAACGAATTCCGGATTTTCCGCCGCAAATGCTTGCTCAGCTTAAAGATTTCTACAAGGATCAAAAAGTCTCGGATCGTGATTTGCGTAACCCGTCCGTTTTCTATGGGAAAAGGATCATTGATTGGGGTGGCCCTGATGCGTCTGCGAGAGCCGGATTTTTAACGGCCCAGCTTGATGCTTTTGAACGAGAACTGATCCGCCGGGAAGCCGAGAAGCAAAAAGGAAGCTACGATGCGGTGATGAGCGGTATCTTATTCGATTCTGATTTTCGTGTGGCGGGGGTTGAGGGAAATCATCGAATGATTCTTGCCCAATGGATGCGCCGGTCAGCCTATCAGTTAGCACGAGGGATTTATGATGTTCTGAATGCACGGGGATTAACCGGGGGCCGGGTTTGGATTGATACGGAGAGCCTAGCGATCAGTGAGTTCCCAGCAGCATTAATGATGCTGAATCCCGAAAATATTTCATTCGAAGATTTCCTTCCTTGGGAAGAGACCTCCGATATTGATCCGTTTGACCCCAAGTGGGCTGATATGAAAAAAACTTTTCAAGTCGAATATTTATCTCAAAAACCGATGAATCGCCAGATTCTTCGATGGATTAACAGTGCCAAGCTGATCGTTTATTGGGAGCTTGAGGCCTTAGGCGCTACCGATATCCGCGTAGAGAAAGACCCCGAGGCTGGACTTTATCAAGTTCACTTTAAATGGGCTCACGAAGAAACAGACAAAGCCGGTACCGAACGCACTTTGATTTATCGTCAGGTTGATTCGGCGGATTTTGCGGTCACTGCGCGCGGTGCCGGAAAGACGGATGTTTACTTTTTTTCAAATTCAGCAAAAGAATTGCCGGCTCTTCAAAAAGAAATTGATTCAATGCGGCCGCGTACCCTACTTGCTTTCGGGTTGCGTGGGGGACAGGTCTTGTCATTGAATGGGTACGAGAAAGATGACGAGGCCGCTGAAAGGTTGAGCCCGGAAGTGGCGATTTATAAGGCAAAGCCCGCTGCCCAGGATACAACCTCTCCGGCACCTTCTGCGCCCAAAGAGTTAACGGACGCCGAAAAAGAATCAAAAATTCACGACATTCTGTCAGCCATTCCAGAGAAACCTAAACTTGATCAGCTTGAGATGCTGTGGCATCAATGGACCCAAGCAAAACGTCTCCTGAGTCAATTGCCGGCCGGTAACCCACTTCAAAATGAAATTGAAAATTCATTGATGGAAATGGCTGATTTCGCTCAGGCTGAGATGGAAGTGGTTCGAAGTCGTGCCACGCAAGTGTTGCAAATGGACAAAAACTTTCTTGAGAAACTTCCTGCGGATGTGGAGGCCTTGTTAAAGACTCTGGAACGGGATGGGAAATTGAAGGTAAAACAAGTCAAACAGCTTGAACAGTTTTCGGAAATAGTGAATCGCAATCGTAGTGCACCTTCTCATTATCGTTATGTCACTGACATCGTTCACCGGGCAAGGAAACTTTCCTTTTTATGTTCCGTGTCCCTCCCCGCGCCGAAGCCAGGTGTTGTCGTGAGCCGCTCAGAGGTGAGGGGGAGAGAATACGGCGGCGATGGGCAATCAAAAAATGAAAACGATGAGCAAGGCCTTCGCGATCTTGCGCAGCGTGTTCTTAATAGGGCGCTTGGGTATAAGCCCTATGCCCTTCGTTCTGATGAATCCACAGGGGCCAGGTCCTCTAGCCGCGCCGAGGTTCGCACCGCGAGTGAGGACAGCAAGTTATGGACTCAAGCCGTAGTCAAAGACGCTCAGCTTGAAAAGGTGATGACGGAGCTTCTCGCCCAGATTTTACCCGCGGAAAAGAAAATCCTTAATCTTGAAAATGTCCGAAGACTTTTGTCTGCGGCCTACAAAGCTCAAACAGGTAATCAGCTTTATAATAAGCATCCGCAGATTCAGCCGAGTTTAAACGCCCGCCTTATTCAGCTGGGATTTAAGGATAAGGAAGGGCAAGAGCCAACGCTTTCTTTGAAAGAAATTAAGGAAGGCTTGGTAGCGGCCGTTTTGCGCGATCCGAAACTTAAAAAAGATTTAAGTAAAAAAGAACAAGATATCAGTTCAGCAGATCTTAAACTCATTTTACCTGAAGACTATATCTTTGGAGTGGACGCCGACGTTTATCTTTCAGCTTCTCCCTTTCAATTTATGATGTTTCAAGACCGGAACGATCTTGAGAATAGTTTGGTTTTCCAAGTGAAAAAGGGAAAATTGTGGATCCAGCACACGCAAGACGCCGCTCCCCGTATTTTAGAACCCAATAATGGAAAGAAGAATCTTGTTTACCTTTATCGGGACGCTTCTATACGAAGGTTTGATGCCTCCCTTCAAAAAGAGATGGAGTCGTTTCGTCACGGCACGGATCAGGAATCTAATCGTGTGGGATTCGCGGGATTAACTGTTGAAGTCTATTTTGAAGAGTTTGAAACGATTCAAGGTTGGCGTCCTAAGGGCCAGTCTTATAATGGACTTGTCCGGAAAGTGATTTGGACGGATTCGGTCAAAAAAAATAATCAGGTTCTTACCCTTTCAACTATTCCCGGAGAAATCGGAGGGTTTAGTATCGACGGGTTAACCCTCAAAAGTTCCCGGGGAGAGCAGCCGTTTATTTTTTCTTTGCCGCCGACTTATGATCGAAGAGGTCCTCCTACAGTCAATTTAAGCCGTATTTTGGATCTTGTCCGTCGTGGAGTTTTTGCGAAATTATTGAAAGAACATCGCATTGAACTTTTGGTTGATGATCAAAAGATACAACTCGACCGTATTCGGCCTCTCGTCACGGATACGGGCGGCAATTTAAAACGCCAGATTAAATCCTACGCGATGTGGGAAAAAAACGAAGGGACTCTTTATCCTTACCGTTTTTACCCGCTTGGAGTCACTGTAGGAGATGAAGAACATCCCCCGCTTCCTTTCCACGCAGTTCGTCAAGTTAAGCGCTCCGAACTGCGGACTAAAATCGCAAAGAGGCTCATAAAGACTCAGGTACCGTTTCCCTTCGAAGATGTGACTCCTCGCTCCGAAGTCAGGATGAAGCAGAATGGAAAATCTGGCGAAGTGGCGATGCCGCCGATACGCAATCACGGAGTGGAACCCTACAAACCGCTTGCGCGTGATTTCGAGGCAGTCCGGGATTGGATTGAAAGTCTGGCGAAATCGAGTGATTACTTATCCCGGGAAAGAATAGTATTTCTCGCAGAGCTTCTGCGCTTAAGCCGGGAGGGAAAAACGGTAACTTTAAGGCCCCGGGCCGGTCTTTTAAACGGGATTCACGCCGCGATCATTTCCAGGATTCCCAATTATGAAAGGTTTTATAACAATACCACAGCAAACAGTTCTAGCCATTTTCCCGTATTGCAATGGGTGCAGTATTTTGTGGCCAATGCCAAAGTCGATGAAATCCTTCAGGGAAAATCAGGGAAAGTTTCTCCGAAAAATTCTGGAAACGCCTCAGTCGAAGAGCTGACGGATCCGGAGTTGATGGCTTATGCCCGTGAGTCTGGCAGGCGTTTAAAAACCCTTGGAGGGAGCAAGCTAGGAGCGTTGATATTCGGGGCACTGCACAAGAGATGGGGGCTCGCCTCTATTTCTGAAAAGAAAACAATTGCACAACAGATTATTCAAGTTCACAGAGTGATGGGTCAGATCCGCGCCCGAAATCATTCAGGTGAGAAATTTAATGAAATGCAGACTGTTGCGATCTCAACCGCCCTTTCCCCCTATTTTGAAATGATTAATTTTGACCCGGATCCTTCCTTGCAACTGGAAGATATTTTCCGGGAGGTTTATCTTGCTTCTGCGCCGGCCCGCTCGGAGGTTCGTCTTGGTCATTTGCAATTCGGGTCCTTGATCATTGGACCGGAGACTCTTCGCCTCCTAGAAGCGGCTGCCGCAGGAGTGGTTGGCCTGGCCCTTTACGGAGTTTGCCGATATCTTTATCACGGACAGCTGGTCAGGGATTTTACCAAGATCTTGGGCAGGAGAATGACGGGGACCCATCTGGAGCGGACCTTCTCTGAAGGAAAAATAAATTTTTGGAATCGTGATGTTCAGGATTTTTTATCGCCGCTTCTCCGAAGTTACCGCCCGCGTTCCGGATTTTATAAAGATCTGATGGACTATCAGCCCGCGGATTTACTCCAAAGCATCCTGTTGGTTTCTTATGCGGGAGAACTTTCTTCGATCGAGCCTCTTCTGGAAGCGGCTCTCAAGGATTTGAGAGATCTCGAAGGAAAAAAACTCACCCGGGCAGAACTTTTTAAGAGAGTTGACGCCATCATTAAGTGTCAGTGGGACACGGGCCGGCCTGCCATTGCTCGAAAGGTTCTGAAAGCGTTCTCCGGCCTTGTGGAATTCAAAGAAGATGGCTACACCCTTCAGCTCCGGCCTTCTTCAACTGCTAAACCTTCGGACCTTTCCACTGTGGACAAACATCACTCTTTGTTACCTATTCCATTGGCATTGGACAGCGTCGATTTTGGATCAAAGCAATTAACGACTGCCAAGTCTCAGGAAATCCTGTTGAATGTTGTAAACCGTTGGGATGAACGGTTAAAGAAAATCGGGCTTAGCTTAGATTTCTTAGCGCGGACCACCTCCGAAAAATTGTTGATGGCACCCAATCTTTCTCCAGAGCAATTACGAGGTAAATCTTTGTTGGAACTTGCCCGCATATTGGATAATGAGCGTTGTGAAGGAATTCAACAGGGAATAGTTGAGAGTGTTCATGTGGAGTCTGCCCACAGAATGCTCGAAGTCATTGGATTTAAGGATGTTCCAGTGCTCCAGGAAATCAAAGCTTACCTCAAAATGGCAAGACTGAAAATCCCTAAAAATTTGCGAGCTCAGGAAATAAGGGAAAAGAGAGAAGCGTATTTAACGGAAGCACGAAAAAAAGCTGGAGAAGCGGCTTTGCGGGCAGGTGTCAATGAGGAAAAATTTTGGAATTACGTTCATCTTTATCTTCAACAAGAAGATGTCCTGCGCGATGGATTGGGAAAACAGCCATTGATTCTCACCGATGTTTATCGGGAATTTAAAAAACGCATTAAGGATGAAGATGTTTGGGAAGCGTTCCACCTGAGATTTAGCGCTTCTGCCTATAGGGCAAGATGGAATACCAAAGATTTTGTAGAAAGAGATTCTTTAGTAAAAACAGAAGAACTACTCATAGCAGCATTTCATGACCGCGATAAACTTGTTCCTGAAGAATTGCTGCCGCGGACCTCGCTCCTTGGAGATTCTAGCAGTGTGGTGAAGGAAAAGAAAAATAGATCAGAGGTCAGAGAAGTAAAGTTGGCGGCAGATAATCCGGTGATTTGGTCAGCGGATTTAAAAAACGTGCCAGCCTTTGTTCCCGTTCACTCGCGCACTCGCTTACCTGCTAACTTGCAGCTCGCGACGGGTTATACGGATCAATATCCAGTGAGGCTCCGGCGTTTTGGAAATTCCAGCGGTAGGGTTCAGATCACCGCAGTTTCGGGATCGATTGCGGATCTTGAACCGCGGGAAGCCGAGCCGGTTCTCAGAGAAGTTGAAAATGTTTTGACGCAGGAATCTGAATTTGTTGCGCGAACCAAAAAAATCTTGCCCGTCGAAAACGGGGCGGGAGCGGTGATCCGCTTGAGTGACCGGCTGCCGACGGCTGAAGAACTTGAAATGTTGAAATTGAATTTTAGAAATCCGAATCACCGGGAAGTGTGGGTGGTGTTAACCAAGTCTGGTTTAAAAGTTGAAAGGTTGAAAAGTGAAAAAGTTAATTCGAAGACTGAGATTGCTTCGGATCGTTTGAAGATTGTTTTTGTTCCGCAGGACGCAGGAGCAAAGCGGAGGATTGTGCAGATCAAGGATCAACTATTGAAAGCAGTGAATCAATTGCCGGAAACCGGCTCCAAAATTTCTTCCGTGATTCTTTCAGGATCGAAGCCGCTTTTGGATTTAATCGACGCCGAGCAGATCTCTCCGGTTGCAATTGAAACCGGATCTTATTCCAGCTCCGAATCGAGACTCGCCGAGCAGCTTATCCTTGGAATTGTTGCCGACCGAATTTCTTCCAACGCTGAACTTACGCTCAAGGAATATCTCGAACTTGCGGGAAAATATCAGAAGGTCCGGTCTTCCGCAATTGAGTTCTACACCGGAATCCTCCGCCAGCTTCACGCCGAACTGCGCACCTCCCAGTCTGCTTAATTAAATAGCCGCTTTAGATCGATCAATTGATAGCAAGAATGATCATTTCCGAGGATTTCCAATAATACGGAAATAAGCAGGGTATCTTCTTAAAGTAGGCAAATAACATCAGCCAAGGCTTTCTTAACCCTCAGGGACTCGAATGTTGAAACGAATGACTGCTGGATTTCTAGTCTTTCTGCTATTGATTGGGAACCCCGATTTTTGTTTTGGCAATGCCGCGGCCGCGAATTCTATATCCGAAATCATTCCCGAGAAAATAGGTCACGTCGACGAAGTTTATTTTCCACAGCCCGCGCCCGCAGCCGTCAAGATTATTTATTTGATACAGGACGCGCACGCTTCATTAGAAGTTCAGCAAAACATTGCAAAAATCCTTCACCATTTAATCACGACGCGGGGCCTTCGTACGGTCTACGAAGAAGGCTTTGACGGCGAGGTCCCGACCCCCAAATATTTTGGAGCCCTTCCTTTCTCTGAGGTGCGGAAAAAAGTTGGCGATTACCTAATCGATCATCTTGAAATGGGCGGTGCTGAATATTTGCACCTTCAGGACCCCGCGCAGTTTCGCCTCGTGGGAGTCGATCCTGAGAAACTTCACGAACAAAATATCCAGTGGTACGGCCGCAGCGCGTCTTTCCGTCCGATGATCGCCGGGCAGCTTCAGGAAATTTTATCTCGTTTAAATAACCTGATTGCCAAACGATTTCCTGGCGAGATCAAAGACTGGCTGGTCCAAAGAGATCAATATCTTAAGGGACAAATGGATCCGGCCGCTTATCTGAAATCACTTCGAAAATCGAAAATCGTTTCAAGGCTTCTTACAAAGGGTGATTACCCGCACCTCCAATTGGTTTTTAGGAGTCTGGATAATCCCCAAGAATCCAAGCTATCAGGGGATTTCTCAGCTCGTGAATTTTCTGCCGAGATCCAAGCCTTGGAAGACACGTGGACCGAGCAAGCGCTGGATAAAGGAAATCAAAATTTATTTTTACTGTATCGGAAAATAGAAATGCTCACCCGCTTGAACGCCTTGAAGGTTACCTTCGATGAGTTTCAAAAACTCCGCGATAAACCCTGGAAAGGTTTGTCCCGCCAGGCAGCTCTCCTGATCTCAGAACTTGAAAATAAAACCGTTGTTCTTCCGGCCTTGTGGGAAGACGAGCTTCAAGCGGCGGTGCGCTTTTATGAAACCGCCTTTGCCCGGGACGAAGCGGTGAGAGGAAATCTTGAAAAAGATTTCAAGTCCGGATCTGCAGCGCTTGTCTTTGGCGGTTTTCACACCAACCGACTTAAACAAATCCTTCGTGATCTTGGCACTGCTTATTATGTGATGACTCCGGCAATGAACGGCGCAGATTCAGTCCACGAAAAACTCTACGAAAAATTGATGAGCCAGGACACGGCTTCAATCCATCAGGGACCGGTCCCAAAAAGCAAAACGGACCAGTCCCTTGCCAGATGGCGTTCGATCTATACGCGTCTACAGCCTTTATCTCTGGACCAGGCGCGGGCTGAAGTCGGAAATGTTGTGACCCGTGCGGCGGGCCCTCGCGCAGCGGGACTTGTTTTTGATACGCCGGTTGGGCTGGACGCCCATCGCTCTGAACTCAGGGTGATTCCCAAGGATCCACGCGTGCTTGTTCGAATCGAAACCAAAGATTCCGTCTCGAAGCTGGATCGAATACTTTTAAGAAATTCGGCCGGGAAACTTTATGTCCATTTTCGTATAAAAAATGAAGAAGACCGCGTTGCGCTTGAAAATCTAGTGAAGATTGATAACACGAAAGGAACCCTAAGTCGGGAAGATGGCTTACTGCTTCAAGTGATTAAACAGGGCGGTGTGCTTTTTCTGGACGCTACGGGTGCAGATCCTAAAAAGCTCGAACCTTTCAATTCTCTTTTTGATGACCTGCCCTTTTATGGTACCCGTAAAAATCGAGCGCACCTGGAGCTCCAGGTCTTTGTCGCAGTGCCTTCCGAAGAATTTGAAAATTACGCGAATACGGTTTACTCGCGTTCGCTGGTGGTCGACGAAACAGAACTCGAGCTTTCTCAGCCGCAGCAGGACGTCTTTGATCATAAAAAGGACACGATTCTTAAGGAAGACGCAAACCTCAAAGACACCGAGGTTGTAGATTTAAAGAAGATGTCGAATTACGAAGAGGTTTTGGTTGAGCGAATTTCCCTTCAAGGCGGGAAGTGGCATCACGCAGAAGGCGCCCTGGTGAAGGCCGTACGCGCCGGAAAGAAAAGATTGGTTCTTCAAGGTCCTCGTGATGATTCAGACTTTCGGTATTTCCTTGATCAGATCCTCATCAAACGAGTCATTTGGGTTAACGGAGAACGCTTTGAAATTCCGACGGATTTTGACATTGAATTCCAGGAAAAGGATTATTCTAAAATCAATCCCTCGAAAAAAATTTATCCGCCAGGCACTTTGTCTTCGAAAGAAGACTTCACTTGGCTGATTCACAAAGGCAATACAACCCACTTGCTTCGTCAGACTTCGGTTAATTCCAATAAGCATCAGCTGGAAGAACGCCCCGGACTACTGGAGACTGCGAAGCGGATCCGGATTATTGAAGATCTTGATGATGACGGCTGGTGGCACGCGATTATGAATTCTCAGATTGAAAGGGTTGAGGTGGCTTTGCGCGTGAATGTGCCGGATGAATATGCCGACCGGGTGGCGTGGGACGAAGCACACGAAACAGCAGAAGCAATGCCGGTAATAGAAAGCTCGGAACTTCCGGAATTCAAATCCGGAACGGCGACGCTTTTAGGCTCGGAAGACTTGGCCCTGCTCCGGGAAAAAATCAAAGCTAAAATGGGGGCGAATCAAACCGTCGTCCTCGATGATCTCAGTTCGGGAACCTGGAAGAATCATCTGTCAGATGACTGGATCCTGAGTGGGATTGCGTCCTCCACAGATTTTGCGTTTGAAGTGGTTAAGCAAAGAATGCTTCGTGAACTTGAAGCCGGCAAAACGGTGGTCTTAGAAGGCATTCACCGAAATCCAAAACTGCTTCAAGAATTTTCGACGCTTTGGGCGCCAGTTCCTTATCTGATTGTCAATGGCGAAGCCATTTTGTTGAGCCAATTTAAAGGAAGTTTGATCCTTGTTGCGGCGGCAACGCCTGATACTGCGCCGTCTCAATCCGAGTATCATTTCGTGGAGCAGGAATCTTCGAAATCGAAGGCAGAGTATTGGACGATTCTAAAAAAAGAATTTCCCGGGCTCGGTGAAGACAAATACAACCAGCTTTGGCGGCTTTTGGAGGGACTTAAAAATTTTCCCGCCGCGGAGAAACGAGGGGTATCGGGGAAGTCGTATCCGGCCAAGCTTTCCGTTTCACTTTCGAGGCTGCGCGTTTTTTCAAAATTACTCGGCGCCTTTGACGGAAACGCGTTTGAGGCTTTCACTCACACCTGGGCGGTTCATTTTAGAAAAGAACCGGAACTGCGGGGCTGGATGGAAGTGCGGGCTAAAATTGCTTTTGGCCAGCAAGAAGCCAGACGGGAAAAGAATCAAAAGATTGCAGGTAAACGTCTCGACCGGCTTTTAAACACCGTGCGATCTATGGACGATTGGCCATCCATTTATTGGCAGATTGTGAACACGCTGGGACTTGCTTCCCTGGATTCACTTTCGCGTGAACTGAGTGCTCAATCCGTTGATGCCGAAGAGAAAAATTCGAAGCCTTTTGAAATAATCAAGATGGCCTTGTTGAAACGCGCGATTCAGGAAGACCGAAGCCCCTCACGTCACCGGGAATCTTTTATTCGGGAAATTCTGGATCAAGGAAGCGATCGTGTGGACCCCAAGACGCCGGATATTGATTCTGCCTTTGAACTGGATCGTTTCAACGCCAAAGAACGTCTCGCGCTCACGACAAAAATAGCCAAGGCCGTTGGAATCATTCTGCTTCAAGGCCAGCCCGGAACGGGAAAGAGTTTTATGCTGCCGGAGCTTGCCAGTCAATTGGGATATGAAGGCGATCAGGTTTTAGGGCCGTTTACGACCGGCTCAACCGTGACGCAGGAAGATTTGCGCCGGAAGGGGCATCCCGCTGCGCCGTGGTTTGAATTCGACAAACCCGCCATTTTGCTTTGGGATGAAGCGAACACAGCCGACAATTCTGATTTTCATTTTTTTGTTAAAGAGGGCGTCAGCCCAATACGAACCATCGTGATGACGGGAAACGATGAAGACACCGAAGACCGCAGGCCCGTGAATCTTGTCCTTGAGGAAGGCGTGACGATTGCCTTTGATCCTTTTGATCTAGCCTTTCTTCAAAGTGAAGCCGAGACAGCACTTCAGCATCAAAGCTTTCAAGATGAAACCGACGCGGAGGCCACCGCTCGTGTGGTCACGCGTCTTCACGAAATTTTTGACCGCGCCGGACCTCAGTACGAATTTTCTATCCGCGATGTTCAGGAATCGGTGAATCGATTGATTGCGTTCAAAGTGAACGCTCAGGATACCGCGCAAATTATTTTTCGGACCTGGCTCGTGTACCGCGATCGTTTTGACGCGATCGAACAGCAGGCCCTTAGCCAGGTGATCTTGAGTGAATTTAGCGTGGACGTTGCCGTGCTGGAGTACGAGCGGCTGGAGAAGATCAAAGCAAAATATCAAAACGATCCGAATTTTATGGGAATTAGCTTGGTCGGCGAAACGCTGGCCTACATGGCGCACTTGGAGGATTTACTTGAAATCCGGGAAGGCCGAATGGCTGGGAAATTTTTACGCGCGGGCAAAGTTTCTTCGCTTGTTCTCGGTCCCTCCGGCTGGGGAAAGGACGCGGTGCTTGAGAGGCTGCTTAAATCGCGTGGTCTTGTGGACGGATTTGATTCTGCGAATAGTTCCAAACCCGGATCGCAGAAATTTTATCTGATCAACGGTTCGATGGATAACTTGGCCCTCAAGGAAGCCGTTGCGCGGGCCAAAAAAGAAGGCGCGCTTCTCGCGCTTCGAGAAATGAATTTTCTTCGCTCCGGAATCTTGGAAGGAGAACTGAACGATTTATTGGCAGGAGGGATTCACGCCAACTCCGGCTTCTTTTTTTGCGGTACTTTAAATGGCGCCCATTTTACGGGGCGCAACCGGATTTCATCGCCTTTGATGAGCCGCTCGTTTGTCTTTAGCGCGCGGGCTTACTCGAATGAAAGTCTTCTTAAGATTGCTCAGGATTACGCAAAAGAAAAAAATCTTCAAACCGATCAGGCGGAATCCCTCGCTCGCTTTCAAATGTGGATTGCCCTCAAGGTAAAAAACGACGAATTCAAACCCACGACCCGTGAACTCAAACGTGCGATTGATTATCTTGCGAAAAATCCAGGAAAGAAATGGCAGGCCGCGGCCCGCGTTGTTTACGGCGCGGTGTACGAACGCTGGCAGTTAAAAAGCGAAGATTTCAATAAAATTTACAAAGCCGGGGTCACGGATCAAGACATCAAGACAGCCACGGATCCGAGTCTGCTGAAACAGTATCAAAAGATAGCGGAGATGCTGCTGCCTGCTTCTGTCGGCAAAGTCAGTGTCAGTGTGAATCCCAAAACCCGCGATTCTTATTTTGATCACAAAAACAAAATGATCGTGATTAGTACTGCGGATATCACAAAAGGCCGCGGGGTTCAAAAACTGCTGAACCTTGTAGGAATGGTTTCATTTACCCGAGATGAATTTTTTAAATCGACTCAAAAATCCAGCGAACGAACCAACGAAGCTTTGTCGGAGTTATTGTTTGGAGAAGCCAAGGACTTAAAAGGATTCGGAACGCGGCTGGTTGTCGGTGTTCAGACAGCGTGGGTGGATTATTTAATGTCTCAAACTTTTCACCGCGGCGCCACGGCCAAGGCTTCGATCGAAGCCCAGGCCATCGCTGAAATGATCCGAAACAAAGACACCGATGGGTTTTATGAACAGATCACCAGTGAGAAAAATCCTTTGACCGCGCGCAAGATCTTTTTTTATACGATGTCGGCCTTTTTGTACGGAGCAATCAGTGCTGATCAAGTTCAGGCGTTTCACAAGGAGCTCGCTACGAAAGGAAGCCAGAACAATGATTTCCAAATTGCTTCCTTATTAGAGGCGGATCCTTTTGCTGTGCTGATCCGGCATCTTCAGGGGACAAGTCATCCGGAAGGGATCGAGACGCCGAATGAATGGGAACGGCTCAAGGCTGCTTATTCCCGTCAAAATCGACCGGGCGATGTACTGAGACTGTCGGAAGTCCAGGTTCAGTTTGCACAGTGGGAAGTCGCGGTCTGGATCGAAAGTTTTCGCAAAGATTATGAAGACCTGCCTTTGACGGAGGCGGACGGTGCTTCGCCTAGCGCTCAGGAACCGTCTGGAGGAAAGGAATCACGGGGGCCCAGTCTGGATGCCGCCGTTCAATCAGCACAAAAGCAAACAGCCGAACAAATCCAGGAGAAACTGCGTGAAATTAAAAGGCGGAATTTTGACGAGGCTGTGAAAGGCATTGATCAAGAATTGTCCAAGATTGAGCAGCATTTAGACTTAGTCTGGAAGGCACGTGTGACCGAAGCGCGGCTTCGTGAAATTAAAGATCAACTTGAAAATAAAAACCGAAAACTGCCAGGGGCCGTGAAGCGCTGGCTTGAAGAGCTGAAACAAAAATTTCCTGCGCCCGAAAAAGATCAAGATGAGAAAATAAAAGCCATTTCACAGAAAATAGAAGATTTGCTTAAAAAGTTATCGGAGGCAGAAAAGAAGATTAAAGATCAAAGGAAGGCTGCCGCAGATTTCCTTGAGGCTGTTAAAAAAGCAGGGCTGGATTTATCGGAATTGCAGGGTTCAGGCTTGCGGAATGAAGGGAAAACGGACCGCGGCGATGAACCGCCTATTGACGTACAGTACGGCGACGCTAAACGAGATGACTGGACGGTGGAAGGCGGCGGCGCCCAGAGGGTGGAAGTGAACCCCGAAGACTTGGTTAAGATTCCGGTGGAGGGTGTGTCGGTCGTGGCGCTCACGGCGAAGGTGGAACCGCTCAAGGAAAACCCGCGATTCAAAAAAATCCGTAAAGAGTATCCTCAGATTTTCACGCGACTCTACCGAAGTTTTTTTGACTGGCTGACGGATTCAGGAGATGTGATGGGCGGCGATGTGATTCAACCTTCGGTGCTGGCAAGAACTGGAAGTATTGAAATGGCGAGGCGCACACGGGGTGCTGTGGCTAGACAAATTTCGCGCGAGCTTGTGATTACAGGCGGCGGCAAACTGAATGAACTTCAAATCGATTTATTCCGTTTTCTTTTAGAACAGCGTCACCGCGTCTATGTTTTAGTGACACCGAGTCAATGTACTCGAGCCCTTCAATCGGTTGAACAGCTTCAAGCCGCATTGAGTCAGACGAGCGAGAACCAGCCGGTGATTGATCGCGCCGCGGTGGAGCGGCATTTACGCGGGCTCGGCCTGAAGAGGCCCTGGCTTGCCGCGCTCTCTGAGGTCCAGCTCAAGTTGGAAGCGGCCTATCCGGAAGGAATTATGAGGCTGGTTCACGCCAAAAAGAAACTGGATATTGAACCCGATCCAAAGAAGATTAAAAATCAAGATGCAGTGATGGATTTTAAGGCGCAGGTTGCGGCCGCGAAGAAGTTTTTGACGGATAGAAAGATTAATGAAAGTTCGCTTGTAGTAGATACGGGTAAAAAGATTTTATCGCTGAATCTCAACGACGAATCATCTATCCGTGATCAGGACCTTGAACATTTGAAAGGTCTCACGAATCTGACGGAGCTTTATCTTGGCGGTACTAAAGTCAGCAACGCCGGGCTTGAGCATTTGAAAGGTCTCAGGAATCTGACGGTGCTTTGGCTTAACGACACTCAAGTCAGCGACGCTGGGCTAGCTCATCTGAAAGGCCTCACGAATCTGACGTGGCTTAATTTTTACGAAACTCAAGTCAGTGACGCCGCGATTTATGAATTTATTGCAGGGCACCCCAAGCGTGATTCTATCCAGGTTTGGAATGCGAAGTCTGAAAACAAGACAGTGGCGAATGTCCCGAAAGAAATCCTAGCCAAGTATTCAGCCCCAGATTCGGTGATGGATTTTAAGGCGCAGGTTGCGGCCGCGAAGAAGTTTTTAAATGATAGAAATCTTAGGGAGAGTTTGCTTGAAGCAGATGAGAGTAACGAGACTTTAACGCTATCTCTCAGCGGCAAATCATCTATCCATGATCAGGACCTTGTCCATTTGAAAGGTCTCAGGAATCTGACGGGGCTTTATCTTGGCGGTACTCAAGTCAGCGACGCCGGGCTTGAGCATTTGAAAGGTCTCAGGAATCTCACGATGCTTGGGCTTAGCGGCACTCAAGTCAGTGACGTCGGGATTGTGCATTTGAAAGGTCTCACGAATGTGACGCACCTTGATTTTATCGGCACTCAAGTCAGCGACGCCGCGATTTATGAATTTATTGCAGGGCACCCCAAGCGTGATTCTATCGAGGTTTGGAATGCGAAAGATGTGAGGACGACAGTGGCGAATGTCCCGCAAGAAATCCTAGACAAGTATCCAGCCCCAGATTCGGTGATGGATTTTAAGGCGCAGGTTGCGGCCGCGAAGAAGTTTTTGAAGGATAGAAAGATTAATGAAATTTCGCTTGTAGTAGATGAGCGTAACGAGACTTTAGATCTGAATCTCAACTACAAATCATCTATCAATGATCAGGACCTTGTGCATTTGAAAGGCCTCACGAATCTGACGGGGCTTTATCTTGGCTATACTCAAGTCAGCAACGCCGGGCTTGAGCATTTGAAAGGCCTCACGAATCTGACGAAGCTTTGGCTTAGCGGTACTAAAGTCAGCAACGCCGGGCTCGAGCATTTGAAAGGCCTCACGAATCTGAGGTGGCTTAATTTTTACGAAGCTAAAGTCAGTGACGCCGCGATTTATGAATTTATTGCGGGGCACCCCAAGCGTGATTCTATCGTGGTTTTGAATGCGAAAAGTAAAAAGACGACAGTGGCGAATGTCCCGGCAGATATTCTCGCTAAATACCCAAGGGAAGCATTGAAAAACGCGGAGACCGTGAGTGCTGCTCTTGAAACAGATCAGGATATTCAGGAATTTATTCAATTTTTGAATTCTCAATTGATCAGTGCTCAAACAGCTTGGCAGCAGGCGGAGAGAAAGCTGGGTGCGGAAGGGCTCGGGGCCTTTGTCCGAGCGTTTAAAAAAACTTATTTGCCGCACGCTGAGACGGGATTCAGTGGCGAGGTGCGTTCAGAGTTGAGGCTTCACAAACAAGTATTCCATCAAATGGCGGATCTCTCCAAAGCGCAGGCGATTTTCGTGGTGGATCGAAAGGTTCTGGCGGCGCTTTCCAGGGATCAAGTGAAGGAATACGAAACGCTCTTTGCGCAAAATTCAAAACTGAAACTTTGGATACTTCCGGCCGGTGAGTCTGCCGTTTCTAATCAGGAGTCGGAGCTTAAAAATAAATTAGGCGACGCCCGTTGGCAGCTGCTCAGTGATACGGCCGCCGTTTTAAAGGGTGCGTGGACCGGTGGGCGCCTTCTATTAATAGGAAGTCCAGACCGCCAGGCTTTTTATCAGCCGATTCTCGAGCAGGTTCACTCCAGCAACCAAGGGAAGAAAACTTCTCTCGTGAAACTTAAATACGAAAGCGTTGAAGACCGAGGGCTGCTTGCCTGGGCTTTGGTTTTGCCGATTCAAGAATTGGCAGGCCGTGGTGACGGATTTCTTGGGCTCAGTGATCTCGCCCGTAGTCTTTCGTGGAATGCTCTTTTCGTTCGAGCCTTTGCTTCGTCCGCGTGATTGGTTTTGAGAAAATCGGTGCCTGTTCTGCAGGAGCCAGGTTCTTCGGCTATTCCACGGTCTCAATCCGGCACTTCCGGAACAGCGTCAGCGTTTGGAGAGCTATCGCGGCGTCAGTGACTCGGCACGGGTTGGGGGGGAGTCGCAGGATTGTTAGTGAAGACGGCGGCTGCGGCCCGTGAAATCAAAATGGTTTTGACGCAGGAATCTGAATTTGTTGCGCGGACGGAAAAAATCCTGCCGGTGGAAAATGGGGCGGGCGCCGTGATCCGGTTGAATGATCGATTACCGAGCGCTGCGGAAATCGAAATACTGCGGCTGAACCTCCGAAATCCAAATCACCGGGAAGCGTGGGTGATTCTCGTTGATCATTCCAAGATTGCTTCGTCGTCCTCTGCCCTCCTCGTCGGCCAGAGGACGGATCCGTCTGGCGAATTGTGGCGGACAATGACGTCATTGCGAACGACCAAAGGGAGTGAAGCAATCTCGGAGCAAAGCGAAGCCTTATTGAGACAGAGCGAAAAAAAGTGGAATTCCAGATATCCGGAAGCGGCTGAAGATTGAAGCTCTTGTTCAAGAGGCAGGCGCCGCGAAGAGGATCAAGCAGATCAAGGATCAACTATTGAAAGCAGTGAATCAATTGCCGGAAACCGGCTCCAAAATCTCTTCCGTGATTCTTTCAGGATCGAAGCCGCTTTTGGATTTAATCGACGCCGAGCAGATCTCTCCGGTTGCAATTTACATTATCTAGCCTGGTACCTTATGTTTTTGGGTGAGCCTCGCCTATTTTTCCCAATCTGAATCGCGGTAGGTATCAACCCGGCGGGCGTGGCCAGTTTCAAGCAGAAGATTGTTGAGGAAGATTTCGCTGCCGTCTTTTTGTTTGAGGAAAACGTCCACAAGGTAGCGGTCCCATTTATCCGGGTGGGGAGTGGTCTTCACCGTGATTTCAACGGACTTGCCTAGTTCCTCCTCGACAAATTTCTTGGCAGCCTTTCCTTCAGGGGTGTCTCTTTCAGGAGCGTCTACGCCGCGCAGCCTCAGTTTGATTTTGGCCCAATCGATTTGGTTAAAATAAATTTTTACCCAGAATGTGTCGCCGTCGATTATTTTTGTGAGCGCAACGCTGTAAGTGTAAAGGTCCGAGGCCTTGGCACTGGAAAGCTTGCGGATTTTTTCTCCGGGCGCGGTTTCCACAAGATCACCCGTTTTAAATCTCTGTGCCTGTTCCTTGGTTAAATCCTTGCACCTTCTAAATCCATAATCCAAAACCAGGCGTCCGTCGTCTTCAAAGATTTCGTAGGTGTTGACGCGTCCGCGTTTCGGGGCGAGGAGTCCGGTGAGTTTCTTCGGGGATTTCTCAGGCTTTTTTATTTTCCGGATTGCTTGAGCAAGCTCGCGCGTGCTCCAGCCCAGAGCCTGCGCCTGAAGGCCAAGTTGTTTTCTTTCTTCCTTATTTGAGAGGGCCAAAAGATTGCGTTGATCTGTCCAAGTAAGTTTTTTTAGAGACTTAGAAGCCAATTTCCCCTGCGCAGGGGAAATTGGGTCTTCGCGGTATAAATGAAGAGCGTCGTATAAAATGCTGTCGCTAACGCCAGTCTGCTTTGAAAGTTGTACGATAATTTTATCCCCGTAACCCGCCCGCTCTTTGTGAAACAGAATGTGAGTATCGATCAAGCGCCCGGCTTCCAGATAAGTGCGTGTGCGTTCTTCTTCAACTGCGGACTGGGCGCGCGCAAGCCCCGCCGCAAAAACTTTTTTTAGCTGTGTGGTCAGGAAAGAAAAAGAGGCGAGCCGCGAATCCGTTTTGGAAGGAAGCGTTGTGTTTGGCACGCCGCTATTTTAAAACAGGCGGATTAAAAGTGGGAGAAGTTTTTTGTTCATTTTTTAAACTTCGCCTGTCATTCTGAGCGAAGCGAAGAATCTATTCCGAGATTCTTTCCGCCAAACAGCGTTGGACGGATCCGTCCTCTGGTGGACACTTCGTTCAGGATGACAAAAATGAAAAAAATCTGTTTTTTTCTTTTGACCCGCTCTGACTTCCGTGATAAAGTTCGTTTCGCTGGAAGCCTTGGGAGACAAGGCTCCGATCAAAACGGTTAGCCCACTTATTGGAATTATTTTTGAATGGCTGCTAAAGCTCGGGTCAGCGTTTTAGGCGACGGCGGTTGGGGAACTGCGCTTGCTCTTGTGTGCGCGCGGAAAAATCAGGACGTTCTTTTGTGGTCGGCTTTTCCGGAATACGCGGAAAAACTCAAAGAAAAGCGCGAAAACTATAAATTCCTTGCCGGGGTTCCGCTTCCTCCCAATCTTCAAATCTCCTCCAATCTTCAGGAAGCCCTGGAATTCGGCGAAATCATTGTTTTGGCCATTCCCACCCAGTTCTTGAGAAATGTCCTTCATAAAATCAAAGATCTGCCAACCGCCGGAAAGATTTTTGTCAGCGTTTCCAAGGGGATTGAAAAGAAAACCTGTCTGCGCCCGTCTGAAATTATCAAATCCATTTTAGGGGAGAAGACCTCGCTTGTGATCCTCTCCGGTCCTTCGCACGCCGAAGAAGTAGCCCGCAATATCCCGACGCTGGTGGTGGCCGCCTCGACCTCGGAACCAAGCGCGGCCCGGGTTCAGCAAGTCTTTATGGACACGAATTTTCGCGTTTATGTTCAAAATGATATTGTGGGCGTGGAGCTTGGCGGGGCGCTCAAGAATGTGATTGCCATTGCAGCCGGCGTCTCGGACGGGCTGAAATTCGGCACCAATACTAAATCCGGACTGCTTTCGCGCGGCCTCCTTGAAATGACGCGTCTTGGAATCAAGATGGGCGCCAATCCCAATACCTTTTTTGGACTCTCCGGCCTCGGCGATTTGATGACGACCTGTTTTTCCGAGCACGGACGCAATCTCAAGGTCGGGCAGGAACTTGGATCTGGAAAAAAAATCAAAGATATTCTTGCCGGAATGGAAATGGTTGCCGAAGGCGTTGATACGGCCAGCAGCTTGCAGGAACTTTGCCGGAAAGTCGGTATTGAGCTTCCTATTATTAGTGAAGTGTACAAAATTCTCTTTGAGGACAAAGAACCGCGGCAGGCGGTGCTGGATCTTTTGCACCGCGACGCGCACGAAGAGTGGAAACAGTATTAATCAGCTATCAGATTACAGCTTTCAGCAAAAACATTCTCGGAATTTTTTGATAGAAGCTGTGAGCTGACGGCTGAAGGTTGAAAGCTAAAATAAAGGAGGTGACTACAATGAATAAGGGAGAATTGGCTAGTGAAATTGCAAAGAAGGCAAGTCTTTCCAAGGCGAAAGCCGGAGAAATCGTGAATGCCACGTTTGATGCGATTAAGGCATCGCTTAAAAAAGGGCAGAAGGTTTCTTTGATTGGTTTTGGAGCTTGGCAGGTCAAGACACGCAAGGCCCGTACGGGTCGTAATCCTCGCACTGGGGAAACGATCAAGATCAAGGCCCGGAAGGTCGCGACGTTTTCTGCAGGAGCAGATCTTAAGAAAGCAGTAAAGTAAAAGATCCAAGAGACAAGATGCAAGTTTCCAAAAATGACCAAGAACTTATTCGGCTATTTGGGTTTTGGTAATTTATTTGGATCTTGTATCTTGTTTCTTGGTAATTAAGAATCTTATGAATACCCCAAAAATCTTTACTCTTGAAGAAGTTAATCAGATCCTTCCCCAAGTACGCGCCTTAATTACCCGTCTTCATTCTTTTCGTGATGCGATTATCGCCAAAGAGGCGGAAGTGGACGCCCTTGAGCTCGTGGCCGGTGGGCGCGCTGATTCGCCGCTGGTCGCTGAGGCGATGAAGATCTATCAGGATCTTGTGAACCGTTTTTATGATGAAGTCGAGCGAATGACAGAAGCCGGTTATCATTTAAAAGATCTGGATCTTGGCCTTGTGGATTTTCACGGGGTTTATGATCAGCGAATCGTTTGTCTTTGCTGGAAATGGGACGAAGAAAAAGTCTCCCACTGGCATAGTCTTGAAAGCGGTTTTGCTTCGCGTCAGCCCATTCAAACCGAAGTTAAATGAGCTTTCTCCAATGGTTGTCATTGCGAGCCAGCAGCGAAGCAATCTCAGGTTATGCGCCGGGATTGCCGCGTCGTCCTGCGGGTCTCCTCGCAAAGACGGTCAAAAATTTGCAGAACTCAAGTTATGAATAAGGAGTCCAATGGCACTTATTGAAGGAAAACCTGCACCCGATTTCAAGCTGCCGTCCACTTCCGGTAAAGACGTCCTGCTTTCCGATTTCAAGAAAAAGAAAAATGTAGTCCTCTATTTTTATCCCAAAGATGATACGCCGGGCTGTACTCAAGAGGCCTGTGATTTTCGTGATTCATTGAAACAGGTGAGCCGCTATAAGGCGGAAGTGTTTGGAGTGAGCGCCGACAGCCTTGTGGCTCATCAAAAGTTTCAGAAAAAATACGGGCTTCCTTTTGAACTTTTGAGTGATGAAGGGAAGGATGCCATTCAAAAATATGGGGTCTGGAAAGAGAAGTCAATGTACGGCAGGAAATATATGGGGATTGAGCGTACAACCTTTGTGATTAATCAGAAGGGGAAGATCGTCAAGATTTTTCCTAAGGTCAAGGTCACGGGGCATATCGAGCAGGTTCTGGAAGTCTTGAAAGGTTTGTCCTGATATCAAGCGGCGTCATTGCGGGGAGTCCCGCAGAATGACGCGGCAATCCGTGGTCACAACCCGAGATTGCTTCGCGCTGCTCGCAATGACGAACGAGAGAGATTGCTTCGCTGCGGCTCGCAATGACAGCAGATATTTGTCATTGTCCGCCAGAGGACGGATCCGTCCTTCGGCGGACGAGTCCCGCGCCTTGGCGGAGACCTGCCTCGCCGGCAGGCGGGCGTGGCAATCTCGGGGCATAACCCGGCGATTGACCGCCGCAATTCATCGGACGTTCGCCATAATACTTCGGCGAATCCGTCCGGACGAAAATCTAACGTGCTTTTTGGCGGACTTCTCCACCCAAAAGCGTGGCAGATCGTAATGACGAGAGTCAGTTGATAGCCGGATAGGCGCTTTAAAGGTAGCTTTTTTCAGAAAAAACTCAAAAATTGCTTGTCCGTCAAAGGTTTTTTGTTATAATGACGGCCCAATTTCAATTTGTGACGGGTCTAAGGTTATGGCCCCGTTGGCATGAGAGAAATTGAAGGGTCTGGTCAAGAAGGTGTCAGTGACATCCTCCGCCTTGCTCCGCTTACTCGGGATGAGTCCTCGTTGAAAGAGATGAATGATTTCTCGGGGACTTGCAATAAGCAACTAACAATTTAACTTTAAGGAGAAAAAATCCTGTGGCTGAAGTCACCATTAAACAGCTTTTAGAAGCCGGCGTCCATTTCGGCCATCAAACTCAGCGTTGGAACCCCAAGATGAAGAAGTATATTTTCGGGGAACGCAATGGTATTTATATTATCAATCTCGAAATCACACTCGAGTGCCTCAAAAACGCCTTAGCATTTTTAAAACAGACCGCTCTCTCCGGTGCGGATGTTCTCCTTGTCGGAACCAAGAAGCAGGCGCAGAGCCATCTTAAAGAAGCGGCGGAACTTTGCGATATGCCGTACGTGGAGCAGCGCTGGTTGGGTGGAATGCTCACGAATTATGAGACGGTTCGTAAATCTATCGCGAAGATGGATCGGATCGATCAAATGGAAAAAGACGGCAGCTTTCAGTTCATGAAAAAGAAAGAAGTCTTGATGCTGACCCGTGAACGCGACAAACTTTCCAAGAACCTGAAAGGTGTCCGCAAGATGCGTAAGCTTCCCGCGGCCTTGTTTGTGATTGATTCAAAAAAAGAAGAGATCGCAATTAAAGAAGCCGTTAAATTGGGAATCCCTGTCGTGTCGGTGATTGATACCAACTGCAACCCGGATCCGATTGATTATCCTATCCCAGGAAATGATGATGCAATTCGTGCAATTAAGCTTATTTGCGGCGTGGTTTCGCAGGCCCTGAAAGAAGGCCGTGATGAATTCAGGAAAATTAAAGCCGATATTGCCGATGCCAAGGCTAAGGAAATAAGCGATCAGGAAGCGAGTGCTGAAGCGGCTTCTCTGGTGGATGAAGATCTCGAACTTCCTGTCGAATCCAAGGTGGAAGTGATGGCGGAGCAATTTGCGCCGGTGGTCGTTGCTCAAGGTGATGAGACTTCCAAATTAAAATCCAAGAAGATCATCCGTAAATAAAAAAAGGGTTACCATGGGTATGGCTGCAGAAAAAGACACGATCCAATTAATTTCAAAGCTTCGTGAACTCACCGGAGCTGGAATTCTGAATTGCAAGCAGGCTTTGACGGAGGCTGGGGGGGATATCACGAAGGCCCAGGATATTATCCGCGCAAAGGGTCTTGATATTGCCAAGAAAAAAGGCGGCCGTGAAACCAAGGAAGGTCAGATTTTTTCCTATATTCACACGGGCGGAAAACTTGGCGTACTGCTGGAAATCAATTGCGAAACTGACTTTGTGGCACGCACTGAAAGTTTTCAGCAGTTCGCTAAAGATCTCACCCTTCAGATTGCCTCCGGGCATCCGCTTTATGTGAGTTCGGACAATATCCCTGCCGAGGATCTCGCCAAAGAAAAATTGATTTATATCCAGGAACTGCAGGGGAAGCCTGAGGCTGTGGCAGAGAAAATCCTTCAGGGCAAGTTGGCGAAGCGTTTTGAGGAAATCTGTCTTTTAAACCAAAAATTTATTAAAGATGATACCCGGACCATTCAGGAATATGTGAATGAGGTTATTGCCAAGACTGGGGAAAACATTGTGATTCGCCGCTTCATTCGTTTTGAAGTGGGCGGACAATCATAACGTAATCTAAAAAAAGACCAAAGACTAAAGGAGTGGCGGATTTCTCTGAGAACAGGGAAGCGCTATTTGATTTAGACCTTGGTCTTTCTTTATGAGGGGGCCTCGAATGATACAGAAAATTAAATACAAGCGGGTTGTCCTGAAGATTTCAGGAGAAGCGCTTCAGGGGAGACTGGGGCACGGGGTAGATCCGACCGTGGCGTCTTCGATTGCCGAGCAGATCAAGGAAGTTCATGCGCTTGGCATTGACTTGGCTTGTGTGATTGGCGGCGGAAATATTTTCCGGGGAATTCAGGCGTCGGAAGCGGGGATGGACCGCGCAACTGCGGATTATATCGGAATGCTCGCCACGATTATGAATGCAATGGTTCTTCAAGAGGGGCTTGAGAAAATCGGAGTACCCACCCGCGTCCTTTCCGCAATCGAAGTGAAGGAATTGGCCGAACCTTATATCCGCCGCCGTGCGATGCGGCATCTTGAAAAAAGACGCGTTGTGATTTTTGCGGCTGGAACCGGAAACCCTTATTTTACGACGGATACGGCAGCCGTGCTTCGTGCGGTAGAAATCGGCGCCGGAGTTATTTTGAAGGCCACTAAAGTGGATGGTATCTATGACAGTGATCCTGTTAAAAATAAAAACGCTCAAAAATTTACTAAGCTGAAATATATTGAAGTCCTCAAGCGCCAGCTTAAAGTGATGGATTCCACGGCTATTTCGCTTTGTATGGACAATAAACTTCCAATTATTGTATTCAATCTTATGAAGATCGGTAATATCCGCCGTGTGATTATGGGCGAAAAAATCGGGACGGTTGTTTCGTAGAGCCTGTTCGGATAATAAGGCGTGTCATTGCGAGTCCCGCGCTCGGGCGGAGACGCGGCAATCCTGGGGCATAGACCGAGATTGCTTCGTCGCTTCGTTCTTCGCAATGACGAGGATGATTTGATAACTGACAGGCTTTCAAAGGAGGCTTTATATGGTGGACGCATTAGAAAGTAAAAAAACTCTGGAAGAGACCAAAAAGAAAATGGCGAAGTCTGCTGAGGCGACCAAAAAAGAATTTCACAATCTTCGCACTGGCAGGGCTTCTATTGGTCTGGTGGAGGGGATTCAAGTTGATTATTACAATACACCCACGCCGATTAAAAGTCTGGCCAATATTTCCACGCCTGACGCCAAGACGATTCTGATTCAGCCCTGGGATGTTTCCGCCGTGGGCGAGATTGAAAAAGGGATTTTAAAATCCGGCCTAGGTCTTACGCCGCTCAATGACGGTAAGGTTGTCCGCATACAGATTCCCTCTTTAACGGATGAACGCCGAGTGGAACTCTCGAAGATTGTCAAAAAAGTGGCGGAAGAAGGTAGAGTCTCGGTTCGCAATGCCCGTCACGAAGCGCTTGAAGTGATCAAGAAGCTTGAAAAATCAAAAACTGTTTCCGAAGATGATTCACGGACGCTTCAAAAAGAGATCCAGAAATTCACGGATAGTTTTATTGCTGACATTGAACAGCTTTTGCAGCTGAAAGAACAAGAGATACACACCATTTAATCGTTTTAGATTTCAGATTTCGGAATTTGGTGTGACTTCGTCACATTATTCAGCAATCCGAAATCCCCAATCTCGCGAGCCCGTAGCTCAGTTGGTAGAGCACTTCCCTTTTAAGGAAGGTGTCGATGGTTCGATCCCATCCGGGCTCAGTTTCATTTCGGATTGGCGATTGCGGATTTCGGAACAGATAATAAACCTGAAGAGGGCGGACCTCGAAACCCATTAAGAGGCCGCTATGAATCAGGAAGATTTAAAAGAAAGAACTAAGAAGTTTGCTATAGGCATTATTCATTTCATTGAAGATTTGCCAAAAGAATTTGTAATGGGGATTATTGCGAGACAGCTGGTTCGTTGCGGAACATCGGTGGGTGCCAATTACCGGTCTGCGTGTCGTGCAAAATCAAAGCCGGATTTTATTTCGAAAATGGGAATTGTTGAAGAAGAAGCGGACGAAGTAATGTATTGGTTAGAGCTTCTTCCTAAAGCCCGGATTAAAAACGACGAATGGGAATGTCTTTATAAGGAAGCGGATCAATTAGTCGCTATTGCTGTTGCATCGATTAAAACTTCTCGAAGTTCATAGATTCCGCAATCCGCATTCCCCAAGCCAAAATCGTATGGCGGGATAGCTCAGTTGGTAGAGCACAGGACTCATAAGCCTGCTGTCGGCGGTTCGATCCCGCCTCCCGCCAGTTTCTGCAATCCGAAATCTGCATTCCGAAATTATCATTATGAAAACCCTGCCTGAAAAAATCGAACAAGCCCTAATTAACGATCACGTCCTTCATAAAAAAGACAAAATCCTGATTGCCTGTTCCGGCGGGCCGGATTCGGTCGCACTGTTTCATCTGTTCAGAAGTCTGAGGACCGGCTGGTCTTTCCGGCTGGGTCTTGCGTATTTTAATCACGGACTTCGAAAACAAGCGGCCCGGGGTGATGAATTTTTTGTCCGGAATCTAGGCAAGGATTATCGAGTGTCCGTTTATCTGGGGAGGGGAGAAGTTCAAAAAGCCGCGAAACAAGAGAAGGCTTCTTTGGAAGAAGCTGGGCGAAAACTTCGGTACGAATTTTTGATCCGCACCGCAAAACGTTACGGATATTCCAAGGTCCTGTTGGCGCATCATCAAAATGATCAGGCCGAAACCGTTTTGATGAGGATGCTTCAGGGAACGGGGATTTCGGGACTTTGCGGGATCCGTAAAGTGCTGCAAAAAGACGGCGTGGTTTTTTACCGGCCCTTGCTTGCGATTAAAAAAATAGAAATCCTGGATTACCTCAAGCAGCAAAAACTGAAATTCCGAAAAGATGCCAGCAATCAATCGATTCAATTTCTCCGTAACAAAATCCGCCGCCAGCTGATTCCTTATCTTGAAACGTCATTTAATCCACGGGTTTTGGACGCGCTTTGCCGGATTCCCGATTCCGTGGGGGAAGAGGTCAAGGCCCTTGATTTTTTTCAAGCGCAGGCCTGGAAGGGATGTTTTAAAAAACGAAAAGTCTCACAAATTTTCTTGAAGGCGGAAAAGTTTTTTTCTTTTCCTCCGGCAATCCAATTTCGGATTTTGAATCAAGCTTTGCGTGAACTGGATCCTCAAAGCGGGCTCAGTTATGATGCCTGGAGCCGTATCCGGGCAGGCCTCGGCCGGAAATCCGGTCGCCGCTGGAGTCTGCCTAAAAACATTGATTTGTCTTTTACTTCGAATCAGCTCCTTTTAAAACGCTGAAAGGCAGAGGAGCAGTAAGCAGTCGGCAGACAGCACTATCATTCCTATTTTCCACTTCTTGCTTTCTGCTCCTGCCTCCTGCCTTCTCCTCCTCACCGAGAAAGACGTTTGCTATCCTCAAGGAGCAGTGTTACACTAACGCCTCAAAATCAGGAAAAAATAAAAGGGTTATCCATCTATGAATCAACCTCCGACACAGTTGCCTGAACGTCCCACGGATCCCTTTGCTCCGCCAAAAGGGCAGGGTCCGGATTCTGACCGCAAGCGCATTGCCGCTCTTATTTTAATCCCTATTCTTTTCTTTGCTGTTCTCCAGCTTTTTGTCTTTCCGGGCACGGACGTGAAGCGGATGAATTACGGAGACTTTTATCAACTGGTACTCCGAAATCTTCAGACCGGGGAAATTGTTTCGTGTGAATTGATTGAAAACACGATTCGTGGAAAACTGACGAATAAATCTTATTTTCAGGTAACTCTGCCTGAAAATGATCCGGAGATGATGTCTTTGATTCGAAAAAACGTCCCTAGTTACACGATCGGCCCTCCGCAAACTTTTTGGAAAAATCTTATTTATTCTGTAATGCCCGTACTCCTTTTAATTGGGTTCTTCTGGTTTTTTGTTTATCGTGGTGTGTCCCAAGGGGGGAGTAAAATCTTTTCCTTCGGAAAGTCCCGGGCCAAAATAGCGACCAAATCTCAAATCACATTTGCCGATGTGGCCGGTGTAAAGGAAGCCAAGGAAGAACTCCAGGAAATCATTGAATATCTAAAAGATCCCAAGCGCTTTCAAAAGCTTGGCGGACGAATTCCAAAAGGGGTCCTTTTAATGGGCCCTCCGGGAACAGGGAAAACATTGCTGGCTCGCGCGGTTGCAGGGGAAGCGAGTGTCCCATTCTTTTCCATCAGCGGTTCGGATTTTGTGGAAATGTTCGTGGGTGTCGGTGCGGCCCGTGTTCGTGATCTCTTTGAGCAGGGGAAGAAAGCGGGTAAAGTCAGCGGCCGAGGAGCAATTATCTTTATTGATGAAATCGATGCGGTGGGAAGACAACGTTTTGCCGGTGTCGGCGGCGGTCATGATGAAAGAGAGCAGACCTTGAACGCCCTTCTGGTGGAAATGGATGGATTCGATAACCAAAGCGGCGTCATTCTCATTGCAGCGACTAATCGTCCGGATGTGCTGGATCCCGCGCTGCTTCGCCCCGGCCGGTTTGACCGTCAGATCGTTGTGGATCGTCCGGATATTACGGGTCGGGAAGAAATTTTAAGAGTCCACACCAAAGGATTGAAACTGGCGGATGTGAATGACCTTCATAAAATCGCGCGGCAAACGCCAGGATTTTCAGGGGCCGATCTCGCGAATCTTGCAAATGAAGCGGCTCTTTTGGCGGCCCGCCGCGGCAAAGAGGAAGTGACGCAAAGTGAACTCGAAGAATCGATCGAACGCGTGATGGCCGGCCCTGAAAGAAAAAGCCGTGTGATTTCCAAGAAGGAAAAAGAAATTGTGGCGGTTCACGAATCTGGCCACGCCATTTTGACCTTGCTTCTTATGGGGGGGACTGACCACCTGCACAAAGTTTCCATTATTCCGCGCGGCACTCAAGCTCTCGGCTATACGCTTCATCTTCCGCTGGAAGACCGCTATTTGGTGACGGAACAAGAGCTCTTGTTCAAAATCACCGTTTTGCTTGGGGGGCGTGCTGCGGAAGAAATTATTTTTGATTCCGTGACCTCAGGAGCCGCCAATGATTTTGAAGTCGCGACCGGCTATGCCCAGCGTATGGTTTGCCAATTTGGAATGAGCAAAAAGATAGGCAATCTCTCCTATGCGGCGAAAGATCATCAGGTGTTTCTCGGCCGTGATTTTATGCAGGATAAAAATTATTCAGAGCAAACGGCCGTGACGATTGATCAGGAAGTGAAACGAATTGTGGATGAGTGCCACATTAAGGCACACGATCTTTTAAAAAAGCACCAGGACCAGTTAAATCAGCTTTCCCAGAAGCTTCTTGAGAAGGAAGTGATGGATGCCGAAGAAATTGAGCAGCTGCTGGGGCTAAAAGGTGTTTTAAATCCTACCGGATAACTGTCCGGCCGTGAGCCATACAGCCATGCACTGGAAAGTAAGACAGCAATTCATTCCTCTTGAGAAAACCCTTCTGATGGGTGTGTTGAATTTAACTCCTGATTCCTTTTCAGATGGCGGACGTTTTAGTGATGTCAACCAAGCGCTGGATCAAGCCGCTCTGATGATCCGCGAAGGTGCGGACATCCTGGATCTCGGTGCGGAGTCCACGCGTCCGGGTGCTTTTCCTGTCAGTGCCGCCCAAGAACTGGACCGTCTCCTTCCTGTTTTGGAAAGACTCCTCAAGAATACGTCGACCCTCATTTCTATTGATACCACCAAGTCTGAGGTGGCGCGAGTTTGTTTAGAAAAAGGAGCCCACATCATCAACGATGTCAGCGGTCTTATGGATTCGGGGCCGGCGATGGCAGAGCTGATCCGCGAATTTGAAGCAGGCCTGGTGCTCATGCATCGGCGCGGAACACCGCTGACGATGAATTCGATGACGCATTATCAGGATTTAATTCCGGAAATTTGCGGTGAACTTGAGCTCCGTATTCAATCGGCGCTCTCACGAGGTGTTTTGAAAGAACAAATTGTGCTGGATCCGGGACTGGGTTTTGCCAAAAATCCGGAAGATAGTTTTAAGATGATGGCTCATTTGGAATCTTTTTTAGATTTGGGATTTCCAGTTTTAGCGGGGCCTTCAAGAAAATCATTTATTGGAAAGGTAACGGGGCGATCGGTTGAGGAACGTGAATTTGGAACGGCTGCTGCGGTCGCCATTGCGGTCATAAAGGGCGTTCATATCGTGCGGGTGCACGCGGTGGGTGCGATGCGCGATGCGGTTCGGGTTGCGGAAGCGATAAAAGGAGAAAACTATGTCAGGTCATTCTAAATGGGCCACGATTAAACACAAAAAAGGTGCGCTGGATGCTAAGCGCGGAAAAATTTTCACCAAGTTAACCCGTGAAATTACCGCGGCAGCGCGAATGGGCGGAGGCGATGCGTCAAGTAATCCGCGTCTTCGTACGGCGATTCAGTCAGCGCGCGAGCAAAATATGCCGGGTGAAAATATTGACCGTGCCGTCAAGAAAGGGACGGGTGATCTTGAAGGTGTTTCGTACGAAGAAATTACTTATGAAGGTTACGGTCCTCAGGGGGTTGCCATGCTTGTTCAGGTGCTGACGGATAATAAGAACCGCACCGCGCCTGAGATCCGGATGATTTTTGCAAAGTACGGAGGCGCGATGGGGAGTGCAGGATCCGTGGCCTGGATTTTTGAAAAAAAGGGATTAATCGTCGTTGATCAATCCAAGTCCTCCGAAGAGGTCTTGATGGAAGCGGTTCTTTCTGCCGGAGCCGAAGACCTGACTTCTCACGGAGAGAAATTTGAAATCATCACCTCGATGCAGAGTTTTGAAGCCGTCCGACAAGCCCTGGAAAAAGCCAAGATCACCGTTGAGTCTGGGCAGCTCACTATGATTCCTAAAAATATGGCGCCGGTGAGTGTGGAGGGTGCGCGCACGATACTCAAGTTGATTGATTCTCTTGAAGATCAAGATGATGTCCAGAATGTTTACGCGAACTGCGATATTCCGGATGAAGTGCTTGCGGAAAATGAATAAAACCCAATTACCAAGATACAAGATACAAGA
>SICL01000057.1 GCA_009691445.1 Candidatus Taenariivivens baikalensis
GGGGCCTTTTCGTATTTTGGGTCAATTGATCAGTCCTTCGGCTTTAGGCGTTTATAATTTCAAGACTCAATTATGGCGGTATATTGATTTATTCGCTGGAGATATTCGTCAAATGACTGTTGCGGAAGGGAAGTATGTGATCACCGCTGAAGGGGATGCCAATGGTGGCGTTTCGCTTTACAAACGCAGCATCTGGGGCGGATTCAAACTCCCGATCACACGACCCGAAAAGATCAAACGCCTGAATGATTTTCCTTCTCAAGACCAATACCCCGACTGGCACGCCTGAGTACCATCTTGATCCGCAGCACTGGTTCCGCCATAAAGAAGGAGGACTTGCTTTTTTTTGGGGGGGGGTAAATCGGTACCTAAATCGGTACCTGTTCCGCAGGTGCCGGGTTGAAGAGTCGAAAGACAAGACAATGAATCACAAAACAAACTTTAAAGCAGGCGGACTGCTGAAAATGAGAAGGAGCAGTCCGTGTGCCAAGGAAGCCGCGAGAGTTAACGGATCAAGGGATTTATCATATCTATAACAGTGGGAATTATAGTAGCCCCGGTTGTCTCGACCGTTTGTTGTCTTTGTTTTAGGTAGAGTTTTTTTAGGTTACAGGGTTTGGATTCTGGGCCACCACCGTTTTTGGTGGGGATCCGTGTTCGTCTTTAAAAGGGAACTGCCAAGGCTTCACGCACAAATTATTCGCAGTCTGGTGCGGGATAATGAAAAAATTCTTCATGCATTAACGTCCTAACCGGGAAATAGGGGTGGTGCAAGCTCCCCGCCGCCAAAATTCTCTGGACGTTCTCCACAACGCTTCGTCGAGTCCTTCCGAAAAATAACAAAAGTGTGCTCTCCCATACGGTGCCTCATCGGCGAGAAGCTGGATTCACTTGCTATGAATTGATCGAAATTTTATGATTTTGCGTTTGTTTAAGTAGTTGCTAAAGTTTTTAGTGAGAAATCTATTAATGAGCTTTAAATATCTATCCATAGAATATTTTCTGGAAAAAACGCGGATCCAACATTGTGTTCGCACGATCGAGTGACTATAATGATGGCCTGGTTCTTTGGAGACTGATGAATGAATCCCTCGGGAAAACTTTTCAAAGCGTGTAAAGCCCAGACGCGGCCACTTAGATTTATAGCAGTTTTCACATTACAATGTTTTCTATTCCATCAGATCGCGGTTTTTGCCGAGCCACTTTCGATTCAAACTCCGGTGAATCATCAAGAACCTGAAGTTCTGACAGTATCGAACCTTTCGCAGCAAACCCTGGCTTCGAAGCTAGATGTACCTGAGTCCTCACTTGATTTTATGAAGGACCAGCCCTCCATCGTTCCGACCGCAAATTCTTCTGACGAGTTGACATCTGTTTCATCCGGAAATGAACAGGTATCGGACAAGCCGGTCCGCAAATCCTTGTCAACAATCAGGCCGGATCAGACTGGGGCAGCGAGTCAGACCCTGACGATTCAACTTTCGGAAGTGGCGCGGAACCCCGGGACTTCCGATTTGACGGTCACGTCCACAATCACAGGCTCGTTTAAAACCGCCATTTTAAATTACCAGCAAGCTAAAGATTCGAACCCCACCTTCATTCTGCCGGAGCAAAATATTAATGGCACCGTGCGATTCGTACTCAAGAATCTGGATTTATCCGCAAGGTATGAATATTGGGTGAGGGTGACGCCGACGCAGGGACCGACGATTGAAAGTACTCACAAGACCATCAATTTCGGCGATCTGACACCTCCCGTAATTACATCCCTCAAAAAGGCGTGGGGCGACACGCTGGCGACCTCAAATTCTACGGTTTCGTTTCTGGTAGAGGCGAACGAAGCTTCGTATTTTCAATTTTGTTTATCGACGAGCGTTGGGCCATGCGGGAAGTGGTATGACGCACCTGCAAAAAATGCAGACAAACAGATTCGGATCCTACTTTTTTTGAAAGCGGACGGATCCGACGACGGACTTCGTTCTATTCAAGTCCGTGCCCGAGATATAGAGGGTAATCAAAGTACATCTCAGGATTTAGCATGGTTTAATCTAGATACTCAGGATCCGAAAATATCGGATTTCAAAATCAATCACGGTGCGGAGAGCGCGACAACATCCGACTTGTCGCTTGATCTCACGGTCTCAGATTTAGGAAGCGGGGTTTCCGGGATTCGGTATCAGGTAGACGGAACGCGTGAAAACGGCTGGAGTGTGTGGGACAAGGCATGGAGCCATCAGGACCTGAATCTTTCTCTTTCTGCAGGGCAGCATACGATTTATGTGGAGGCAAAAGACCTGCTGGACCATATTTCCCGGTCCAGTGACTCGATCCGTTTAGACTTTTCCGCCCCGCTTACGCCTTTTGCGATCACATCCGAGCGTATTGTGGCCAATTCAGAATCAAAAAGCGCAACGCTTTTTCTGACCGCAACGGCGCCTATCGGCCAAGTGCTGGTTCTCACCTCCGGAATGATCCTGGGCCAGTTGAAGCCGGGTGATGCTGGGAAAACCACCGTTGAAATTCCGTTGGAAAACCTAAAAGAAAACACGGAATATGAATATTGGTTATTTATGACCACCAGCAAAAACGATCAAAGCATAAGGACCGACAACGCCAAGAAAAAATTCTCAACCACACAATCAAATCCGCAGTCTCCGGAGGTGGATACAGGAGCTGTGATCATTCAGACTTTATCAAACGGCGCAAATCTGAGCTTTTCAAGTCCCACGCCCGGTGTAACTTCGTATCAATATCGGATTTGGAAAAGTGATATGAATACTATAGTCAAGGATTGGACTCTGATTTCAGGATCATTTGCCGGAGTTCTTTTGTCCGCCGGCCAATATATCGTAGAAGCCAGAGCCATTCTCAACGGACTCCACCTTGATCCGACCCCGATAAAGTCTCCTGCGTTTACCGTGAGCGATCCGACTTCGCCTGCGGATACGACCGCGCCCATGGTCAACCGGTTTCTGATCACGCAGGGCGCGCAGACTTATTCTCAGACTGTGGATCTTTCGTTTGACGTCTCGGATCCGTCCGGTGTGAGTCAGATGACGATCTGGGAGCAGGGCTACGATAAATACACGGTGACCGAACCCTACAGCGCGGCATACAACTTCAAACTTTCAGACACATCCGGGGACAAGGTGATTTACGCAGTCTTTAGGGACAGCCGCGGCAACTTGACGCAAAACCCGGTGAGCGCTCGAATCAAACTGCTTGAGGTTCAAACAGGCCCTGTGACAGTTCAGACAACGGCAAGCGGTGCGAACATCACGGTCAGCAGTCCGACGCCTGGCGTGACTTCCTATTTGTATCAGATTTTGAAAAGTGATCGGACTCCGCTGGATACGGGATGGACTCCGGTGACCGGTACAACATTCTCAGTGGCTTTGCCTGCCGGACAATATGTTGTGGATGTGAAGGCCGTTCTGAACGGTCGCGCGGATCCATCACCGGCCCCTTCCAGTGTTTTTTCAATCAGCGCCGCGGTGCCACCTGATCCCGTTATTCCATCGGTTCCTCCCTTTCCCAAGGAGGTTAAGGACGGGAATATCGTTTACGCGCCGGACGGAAGCATTGCGCGATTTCAATTTCCGGACGGACGGGAGATTATTTATACCAGTGACGGAACCAAGGGAATCGATTTACTGACGAGTACGAAAACCCTGGAGAAAAGGATCCAGACTCCGGATGTGAAGGCGCTCGATGAGACTTCGGCGACCTGGAAAGACCTTGAGGGCGGGATCCGTGCCTATTATCGAAACAACCAGCTTATTGAAATGCGAACCGGGATCGGGATCCGGATCACTGATTTTACCTTTGCCGCACAGAATGCGTTGAAAGATGCTGTCTTGACTTATCCGGATGGTTTACGGGAGCAAGTTGGAGCCGGCTATTTACTTCGCAGAATTTCCGTTGATGGAACGATTACGGATTTTCTTCCGACCGGGCAAAAGGTCAGGGAGATTTCCTCTTCGGGAATCCGCAAATACTCTTATGTCACGGATTCCCTGCAGCAGATTTTGGAAACACATATTCGAGAAGCAGACGGAAAGGAAACGATTTACGCTCCCGGTGGACTTTTAAAAGAAGTCAGGTATCCGGACGGGCGTAAATTGGTTTATAACAGTTATCCTGATTCGGGCAATACTCGGGTAACACTCGACAGCACCAAAAGTATTCTTCCAACAAACACCGGAGATTCACGATGGTCCCAGCACACCAAGGATCTGATCAGCGGTTATTATGATGCAAAGGGGAATCCACTGACTCTCGTTCTTCGCGACGAAACCTCCTTTAGTTTGACAAATGGCCAGATCAGCAGTTACAAGGATTCAGCGGGTGCCATGCGTTACTTTGATTATGTGATGACGAACGGCATTGTGGCTGAAATTCATGTGCGCTGGCCGGATGGTACGTCCGGCGCCAATAGTTTGAATTATTTTGTCTATGACAACCGGGGCATCCTTCGAGGCGCTCAGACTGCGAACGGATTTGTCCCTTTCGATGCAGCAGCATCATCCACAGACACGATCTTTCGCGCCGCCGACGGTTCATTACTGGAACTCGCCAATACGACGATCCGTGACATTATCCTGTATGACGGAACCCGCGTCGATAAGCTTTCCTGGAATGGTTCGCAGCTTACTAATCTGAATCGAACCACGGTTAATGGGTTTGAAACAACGTACGCCAGCGGACAGACTTCCCAGCAAAAGGATGCTTCCGGTAATGAAGTCAAGTTTGATCCTTCTCAAAAACCGGACCTTGTAGTAATGGATGACGGCCGGACATATCGGGTCACGAACAAGGACTTGGGTAATGGCCAGACCGAGCGGATATTGGATCTCCAGACGAAAGTGTTTGGGGATGGATCCACGTTAGAATTCAAGGACGGCGAGACGATTCGTTACGTCCAGAAACTCAAGACTCAAATCACTGCGACGGTTGAGGCTCCGAAGAATCTTCCGGTCGGACAGGTTTTTGTTGCGAGGCTCCGGCTCGTATCGGGCGAAATGCGCAATGTCATTATCGAAGGCCCCGGACGTATCGTGAGCGGCGAGATTGTGATGAATGACGGGAACCAGTACTTTTTTGAAAACGGAAAACTTTCGCGGGAAGTCACTCGGGGCGGCCAGATCCTTTACTTTTCCAATCAGACTTCCAATCCCTCCCGTCTATTCGAGAAGATTTCAGATCCGGAACTTGGCGATGCCGATTTAAGCGCCTATTATTCCGCATCAACAGATATTTCAAAATATATTCTGGAATTCAAAAAGACCGGCGGAACGATTCACAAAATCGCACTACAAGACTATCTGGTTCAAAACGGACATGATGCCGTCCTGACGGCCCTTTGCAAAGGTTTTAAGCAGGACATCTTAAACGCCTCAAACGGCCAATCCCGATTCTTCCAGGATAGTGACGGAAATCTGGCGGTCACGATACGACAAGATGATCGTTTTGGAGAAGTCCGTCAGCTTTCAATCGATCTCAGGGCTAATTTTGGATATGCAGGTTTCTATGCCGATTTTTCCGGTTCTGGATTGGATCTGGCTGGTTATGATTTTGTCTCAATTCCTTACCGATCAACTTTGCCCATGCCGCAAGGCACAAAAATCAAAGTGGAGTTCAAACACGGCTTGAGCACATTCACAACCGATACGGCTTATTCCGAAGAAATCACAGCAGACTGGCAGTATCTTCAAATTCCGATCTTGAAAGATTACGGCCCTATCCGCCAAATCACTGTTGTGCTTATTGGTCCTAACGGACAGCCTCTTAAAAACACGATTGAAATCGGTCCTCTTTCCGGCTTTCAAAGACGAATGGCTTCGGACTTTGACTGGGCAGGACTTTTAGGGAAAACCAGCGCTGATATCCAGACACTGCTTCAGGCTGAGGCCAAGAAATCGCCGACAGGCGGAGTATTGGTTGAAGAAGAGGTCCTCAAGGGATTTAAGGTGGATTCCAAGGGCCGTGTGGTGAGTGGCGCTCTGGATCTGAAAGACGGGAGCACTCAGTTTTTTGAGAGCGGAAAACTCAGTAAATGGATCTTTAAAAATGGAAATGCCTACTATTATTCAAACGGTCTTGCTCAATATGCTGATTTGCTTTTGAACGGACAGATGACGCGGGGCTATTTTTATTATGACATGGCCTTTGATGGAACGATCCGTTCGTTTGTGCTTGAAACCCAGGATGTTAGGCGCGAATTCTCAAACACCGGAGAGCTCGTCAAACTCACGGCTAAGGGATACATCGTCTATTTTAAGAGTGGAAAGATTGATACGATCGAAGTGCCCTATAAGGGTACCTGGAAGAATTTGGTGTACGCTGCAGACGGCAATGTCCTGATCGCCGAGTTTTATTATCTGGACGGGAAAATCCTTGAAATGGATCTCCAAGCCGGAGTCTACCGGATCAAAAAAACGGGCGGGATCACGGTGGAATATAAAGGTTCATTCATCAAGACGATCTCGATCAATTCCGGGACTAAAAATACGAAAGCAGACTTTGAATATCGCCTCACTTCCGATGAGAAACTTCTGGATGCAGTCGCAACATACACGGACTTTAAAACCAACCAAATTCGAACCATGCCCCTTGCCGAATTTTTAGATCTTCCTGGCTGTGAGATTGAGCGAAATGAGGTGCTTACCAAACCCGAAGTGGATGTGCTGACTTTAGCAGGTGTTGGGACCAATGGGTTGTACAGTATCGGCGCGCTTAATTATCCCGATCTTCAGTCTGGTGAGAGTAATTCCGTGGCTCACACGCCAGGACAGGCGGTCGTGGCCACAGGGACTTTTAAGTATCAAGAATCAAGTCTTAAGAACAGCATTATAGGAATGTATATCAACCACAAAGATCGAACCTGGCGCAATCCTTTTTCTTTCAACACGGGTTCATCAAGTTCCAGTTACAATTTTCTATCCATCACCATGCGTGAGGACCCTTCCATGTCCTGGAAGCAGGATTATCTAATCACTGTGAAAGGGACGAACTTCAATCCGCTTTATTCTTTTTTGATCAAGGACTTGGAACCAAACTTTCACACTTATATGTACTCCATCGATGACAGGAACGGCCAAGAAGGTGAGGTGACGCTTGAATTGGTCCGGGAGCATGATGGATCGGGAAAATCGGGGACTGTCTATCTCAAGGATATGTCTTACTGGTCCATCATGAAAGTGAGCGATAAATTTTGGCAGGACCAGACCACGGTCACTGCTCAGGAAATGAAGTTCCTGAAAGTTGAGGCTGACCAGCTTGCCCGTGTGAATGCCAGCATTATGAATAAAAAATCCGTTCAGTATGAGCCGCTTGGATCCATGTCGGATATCCCGACCCGGCTGATTTACCGGGGCCCCGCAAATAACCAGTTACAACTTCAGTCATTCAAAAAAGTGGACGGCTCCGAGGTCGCCCTTACTTCGGACGGGCATGTCAGTACCGTGACCCTGGCCGATAAGACCGTATACCAATATGCTGCTCAGGGCCAGAAGGCCAGCGGCGTGATCAAAGCTCCGGCTACGGATGGCGGAGTCACAGGCAATATTCAGTATCAATATGGCAATGTCCGTGAAATCTTCCAAGCTGACGGAACTAAGGTCCATTTTGATTATGAGACTGACCCCCAGAATGGCGCTGAAATTACAGTCATGAAAGACGAGGCATCAGGAGAAACGCGCCGATATGAAAACGGACAAATTCTTAGGGTCACGTCCGGTTCCGAAATCAGCTCCCGGTATCAATACCGCGACGGTGAGCTTACGGGGGCTGAAACCGTCTACCAAAATCGGGTGCTGGACAGTGTTAGTTACGAATACCGGGATGACGAGACTTTTGTCACGGATGAACGGGGAACAACCTGGGTGTATGACAAGAACGGAAACCTCCTGCGGCATTTGACACGCGACGGATACCTCTACGTTTATTCCGGGTCGGTCCAGGAATTTCCGACGGGAGTGAGTACGAATGGTACAAATTTAAATTTCAACCATAAAAATGTACCTGCGCTGACCGATAAATTTGTTCTGCCTGATGGGGACTACAAGCGTGCATTTTTCTATGGAACGAATTTGCAGGCCGTGAGTCTGGGTGGATTTGAAACCACGGAGGGGGCCCAGTTGACCTTTGATTTTAAAAAGGACGGGCTGGGTGAGATCAAACTTCCAAATGGGGATCATGCGGTGAATCTGGAGTTCGGAACGCAATCAGAGATCCTTAACGGGCAAATTCAATTCAGGGACGGCAGCATCCTGGAGATCAAAAACGGACTCGCCGTCAAATTTCTAAATCCCAAGACCGGAACAACTCAATCCACCGAGCTTCCTGACCTGAAACAATTCGACAAGATTCAAGTTCTTGAAACTTCCAACGGAAGCTTCGGCGGCTGGAAACTCCAGAAGGGAAATGAGTGGTACACCTATGCGTCCGACGGGTTTTTATCCCGCTATGACAATGATAAGGGTGAGACGTATTTTTTCACCCGGGCCAACGGCGGTAACTCGATTACTCAAATTGATATCCGTCAGCGTTCCACCCAGGCCGGTGCATACTTACTCAAAGATGTGGAATTTTACACCGACAGTAATACGGGGATCCGTTTTCGGGATGATGATCAAAATATTTCGTTATTTCAAAAGACGAATAATCCGGATCCTGGTGTTGAGAACTGGAGCGGAAACGGGTTCATGGTTTCTGTTTATAAACCCGAATTTGACCGGTGGGACACGTTTAACGGGATTATGTACATGAATGGTGACAGGCTTCATCTGAGACAAATCCTTGACAGCGTCCCAGATGGCCAGTCTGTGGCATTCGCAATCCGGGACAAGGATTTTTCCAAGGCCGAACCAGAACTCCTGGCTGCGCTCGGGCGTTTTGGCGCTGCCAAAGCCGAAGGCGTGGCCAAGAGCAATAATCCTGCTCAACCGTATTATCTTTTCAGCCGGCCGGGGCTTAAATCGGGTGAGGCTCGAGAAGCCGTGGGCGTGGATAAGTTTTTTTCTTATGACCCATCATCACAACCGACCGCCAGCTCACAGTTTTTTAAAATTGCTCCCTACAGGCTCGTGAACAATGCTCTTGCGTTCGACAATTTTAACACTTTTATGAGGCTCTACTCACCGCTGAAACTCCGTCAAGACCTTGAGATCCTCACAGTGTATAACGACAAGGACGAGATCGTTTTTTCAAAACGCGCGGACGGGGTCGTTGCTTTCTATGAACACGGAAAAATTCGCGAGACCTTTAACGCGCAGGGTGAACTTGTCAGCGAGCACCATTATACGTGTCCGAACAATCAATGCACCAAGGCCGATGACATGACCCTGGTTCAGGTGGAACTGATCAAGGCGCGTCGTGATTTTGAGGCGGAAACAAGGAAGATGCATGACCAGATGGAAAAGGCCGAGACCAACGCCCTGTTACAACTCGTAATTTCCGAGGAACCTGCCCGGCTCAATTTGATTCAGACCCGGGATGACATAGTCAAGGCCTATGATGTGGCCATTTCCGAGTTGGAAGGCTACCGGTATCAACAGGTGAAAGTCTGCCGGAGTTTTACTTTCTTCAAGAGCTGCAGTGAAGTAACTGTGGAAGCTCCGGGTGTGAAAGAAAAAATCGACCAGTTTAGCTCCGAACGGTCCAACATTATTACTACCGTGCAGGAACAAATCACAAACCTTCCGAGCGTGATCGTAAAAGAAGGGCAAGCCATCAGAGATGAAGTCAAAGGGCAAAAGAACCTCCTGCAGCAGAAAAAAGAGGAGTATGAACTGGACGTCTTGAAACGCGAGATCGAGCCGGTCCTGATGGATTTTTACCGGCGTCTTTTGGGCCGTGATCCGGGAGATGATGAGCTGGATGCGTGGGCGGCGAGGGCGAAGACCTCAAAGAAACTTGATATCGCGGCGCTTGCCAATGACCTCAACGCGAAGACTCAATCTGAAAACCGGAGAGCGGAGATTACCGGGATCATCGACAATGTCGCGGCATGGCTTTCTTCATATACAAGAGGAACGCCCGATCAGCGCCAGGCCCTGCTTACGCAATATCATGTGGATCAGGATCTTGCGGTCCAGTTGACACAGACAGACAAGGACCGGATTTTGGAGTGGCTTCGGGGCCGGGATCTCCATTTTGGTTACTCCGCGTTTTTGTCGCTTCAGTCCATGCTTGCGTCCAAAGGCGTTTTTGTAGACATTAAATCCCTCGCACAGGAAGCGATTCTGATCGATATCCTGACTGGAGTTATCAACCCCTTCGCGGAAGGTGAACTCCTTCTTTCGGTCTACGCGATGACAAAAGCCGCTGAAATCCACGGCAACAAATTTTCCGGTGTTAAATATACTTACGATGACCTGCGCGCGCTTTACAAAACTGCGTGCCCCGCAGAGAACGAGTCGTGCGGATTCGGGATTCTCCGGAAGGACAAGGTGCTCCAGGCTGGGTTGGACTGGAATTCTGTGGTCACGGTCCTGAAGACTAACAAGTGGGCTGAGGACATCAAGAATGATCCCACATCAATCCGTTTGATCGTTGAACTGGAATCGGTCAAGGACGTGATGAGCGGAGCATTCGGCGGAAATTTTCAGAGAATCTGGCCTGTCCTGAAACAATCGCAGAAGCGCGTGATCGCGCATATCGGAGAAGACCATTTTGTTGTGATTACGAATGTGACGGACACGGAGGTGAGTTATCTGGAAACAATCCGCGGCGCCAAAGGATCCATCATCACGATCGCAAAAGAGCAGTTTCTTGAAACGTGGCAAATCAAGGGCGGCGGCGGTTATTTGATCGTCAACCAGCCTGAGGTGATTCAGGGTAAGGCCATGAGCCGGGAAACGGCGCTTAAAGTGCGAGGGGCGTGCTGGCCGCTTGTTCTGTTGATTATATTTTGGACTGCAGTGGTTCTCAGTATCGCCAGTGCGATTGTTTCCGTCTACAGCCCCAAATGGGGAAAGATCCTGGGATATGCGGCCATGGTCGCGAGCATTATTTCGATCGTGGGAAGCATCGGGCAACTAGCCTGGCAGGGACTGAAGGCAGGATTAACTTATATCGGCAGTCACAGTCTTCTTGAGATTGTCAAGGCCGGGATCTCGCAGATTGGCAAGCTCATCATGCTTCCTGTCAAATTCGTTGGACGGTTTTTTCAGCAAGGGTTTCAATTTTTAAAGGAAGGTTTCCGGACTGGCCTTGAGAAATTGAGCAGCGGGATTATGAAACTGGGGTCTTACATCCGCTCACCTCAGGGTGCGCTCTGGAAAAACCCGATCACGGGCCTCACCGCACCGCAGTTCACAGCCGGGCAGACTACGGCGCGGTTTCTTCTGGCCACAGGGCTTGATTATAGCGTGTCCAAAGGGCTTCATGGGATGGGCCTGAATGCGTCTTTGTCCCGGCTCGGCGGTGCATTTGCTAGCGCTGGCATGGTCGGGACAGGCGCACAGGGATCGAGTTTTTTTAAATCCGGCCTGGAAGGACTGCTCCTTCAGGGCGTGAACGAAATGGCGCTGCACCTGGGCGTCCCACCTCCCATGACCGCCGGACTTTCGTTTCTCACCCAGGGAGCGCTCCGCTCCTATTTTGATCCCAATCTCTCCTTAAAAGACGCGTA
>SICL01000058.1 GCA_009691445.1 Candidatus Taenariivivens baikalensis
ATATCAATATCTCCGAGCTCTTCCACCACAGGCCCCTTGCTAAACGCTAAACGAATATTTTGGGCAACCGCCGGGGGAAACCATTGACCCATGTAGCGATTTAAAAAAGCATCCTGAGAATCGCTGTCCAGCTTATCTATTTCAAGCATCAAAATTCTACGCTCCAACTCGATCTCTTTTGTGGACACCTTTTTCAGATCTTTCATGCCAAGGTGCCGAAATTTATCCCAAAGTGATAGCAAGGGTTTCCACTGAGTCCCGCCATCTGGCTGATGAAAAATATCGGTCCCGGAAAATGCAAACAAGGGGCCTTTGATCAATTCATGCATCGTATGATCCATCAATTTGCTTTTCCTTCCAGGTTGTTCGCCCAACGCCGCAAGAAAAGCCTGAACTGCCAACACGGAAGCGATGCTCTGTTCGCTATCCAGTGCCGCAAACGGAAGATGGACATAATCCTGGGAATCCCGAAAGCTTATCACTCGCCCCTGAACCGATTTATGTTCCGGCAAAAACAGGTCAAAAGCGCCATATTCATTTTTCTGATCTTCGTACTGAGCTTTGGACATTCCGTTTAAATGCAAGGCGAGCTTGACGGTCTGATTTTCCGGAATCCATCGTCTTAATTGCTTGACAAATGCGTGGTACTGAAAAGGCACTTCCCATCCTCGACCTTTTGAATGAATTTCACCGTTTTCATCGATCAAAACTTCAGCAACCGGGCCCAAATCATTTTCCAAGGCTTGTCTCGCAACCGAGTCAATGGGATGCAAACTAAATTCATTTGTATTTTGATCAAAAATTCCGTAAGCGCCGAACGACTGCGTCCTCATCTCGGAACGAACTTGTTGGCCGTTTTCGGTGCGATTGGATCGCTCTGAATGTTGGATCGGAGGAAGCAATCCGACTTTTGCTAGTGTACTACCGGACGCCGTCCCGCTGGGAGGGGTTGCCTCAAGCCCTTTGGCATTTGTGCCAGATCTCTCATCCACCATCCGCATCTCAGAGCGGGCGGGCGGGATTGGCGTCCAGACAGGCTCGTTGTTATTAAAACCCAAAGGCAAAACTTCAATGTGACCAAAACCATGCGCGGTAAGAATCTTTTTAACGTCCTCGACCGCAAAATAAGGAACAAAAGCATAACCGATATCCTCCAGAGAAACTCGGCCATAGACCGTTTTTTCTCCGCTCACTGTTCCGTCCATGATTTTCTTGACCTGTATGACATGCCCGCGCACATCTATCGTTTCTGTTAATTGTTCCAAAGCCCGGGTCTTTGAGCGGCTGATACCGAAAACGATGGGTCGACCTAACCCGCGATCGGAGCCTTGGCTGCCTTCTATTTCGACATTTCCATCAGGAAAGCTCCAAAACGAAACAACGTGACCATCGTAAGAACCCTGTCCTTCACCGGTCTTTTTCTTTATTTCTTTATCACGGGCATCGTTACTCACCAAGGCTCCTTCATTGACAATATCCGTCAGGATTGAGTCGTAAGTCGCGTGAATTAAGACCACAGGGTCCTTAGCATTGAAATAAGTGTTATTTCTCGTGGGCACCACGCCGTAGTAATAACGGTTGAGCTCATTTTGTTCGATCAACGCCCCCTCCATAATACTCACGTTTTTATATCCTTTCTCACGGGCCCGCGCCAGGAGCCAGAGTTTTAACCCTTTTTTCTGAAGGGCCTGAACAAACTCATTGATGGCGGGATCATAATAACGGACATCTTTCAAGCCGAGCCGCTCTTGTCCGCCGTTGTACAGCTGATGCAGATAAACCAAGAGTTCAATCAGCTCGCCATCAAACAACGGCTGATGACCGCGTTCATCCATTTTCTTCAGTGTGGAATCGATATGATCCAAAATCTGCGCTAAAGACGAAACCGACTTGAGCGATTCAGAGGATGGCTTTTCAAGCACAAGGTAGATCCTTCCCTTTTTAGGGCCCGCATACCAAACAACGTAAGTTTTATCTCCATAGACAATAAATTTTTCCGTTTGCGAGATCAAGCCCTCACCCGTTACAAGCGCTCGATCCATACCTGCCTCATTAAAGATTTCTCCTTCATTAAACCCTATTTTCGTGCGTGTACTACCGGACGCCGTCCCGGTGGGAGGGGTTGCGCGCGATTCCGAGCGGACTTTTCCTGAGCTTGTAGACGGATGGGTTTCTACACCCTGAATTGAAGAAAGCAATCCGACTTTTACTCGTGTATTTGCACTGGGAATATTCGCTGCTTGGACTTTGAGATTGGATTCATTGATTCCAGATATAGCCATTGCCCTGGCGACCAATTTTGGGATAGTGCTCAGAAGCTCTGCCGTGATCAAATTCTCCGGCAGCAACGCTTCAAAAGCCCGCTGGAGAAAAGGGTTTTGTTCTAATGTGGCATTGTAGGTAGAAGGCCTTTCATAAAGTCGGGCCGTGTATTGACTCGCTTTTGCAGGAGGCTTGCCTAACGCCACGCTATGCATTTTGGCCACATCGTCGGTAATTTTAATATATCCGTTCTTTAACAATTCTACGGCTAAAGGCAGCCACCCATTTCTCTCAACTTCCCAACCTCTGGCATCATTAATACTTTTTCGATTTGCTTCAAAAAACTGGATGAAGGTCGTATCGATCAGATAACGATTCCCCGAGGAGAATTCGACCACAAGGAACGCGTGGGAGAGCACATTGATGACCCCCTCTTCATAAAGGTTATTTGAATCATAGGTCCGAATTGAAAGAACCCCTTCTGTTTCCAGAGAAGCTAACCGTTGTTTCAAGTCAAACATCGCGGCATCACAAAAGGTTTGTAAATTGCCCTGACTTAACGGATGGATAGGCCTGTTGTTTGACAAGACTGGATTTCCTGAGAGCTCACGAAATCCTTGGATCGCCGTCGTCAATCTGGCCCGATTCATAGCTATGGCGTTTTCCAAAATATCCCTTTCCCCCGGTGCTTGTGCTTGAAATTCCAACTGTTGATTTCGCATCTCAGACCGATTTTTAACTAAGATTTTTATCGAAGGTATCAATCTAGCCTCGGCTCTTGCGTTGGGGCTAAGTACGTTTAAGGAAAGCTCCGCTGTGGTAATGGTCTTGATGAGCTGCACGATACTTGATTCGCTGAGATTACCTTCTGTTTGAAGTTTTTTAAGGCCTTCGCCAAAGCGGTCGATATTGGCAAGCCATTTTTCCCGTAAGGACTGATTGTTTGGTGAAGAGGGCTGAGTTGTTTCATCGATGAAACGGGTGTACTCAGATGCCTGCGTGATCCGTCCTTCAGCCGCTAGATCGCGAATGATCTGGTCACGCCAGTGCTTCGCTAGTCCATAGTCCATAGTCGATGGTCCATGGTCTGATCGAGACTGTTTTTTGCTCTGGTCTATGGACCATGGTCTATGGACTAGTTTGTCTCTTGTTGCTCTCACAAAGGCATCATAGAGATTCACCTTGCCATCTTTGACCTCAAAATAATCGCTCCAGGAAACTTGTCCCTGCATATGTTCCCGGTAAAGCGGTTCTTCGGGAATAGCTCCGATCCATGGCATGACGAGGATGTAGGAAATTCCTTTTGCTTTGAATGTCTGCGTGAGTCCTTCGGTGTGAAATCCTCCCGCAACAAGTATAGAGCTCGATTTGTCTTGTTTCTCCATCATAGACTGGATGTTCTTTAGAAATATCTGATCACGCTTCTCTGCGACACGATAAAATTCCAAATGAGGCTCCATTTTTTTAAGAAGTGCTGAAATTTGATCGCGGCTTATGACGCCATCCTGAGGGGTGAGCGTCCAAGGATCGAGTTGAAGCAGCATTTTTTGAACTTTTTCCCAATCCTCGAAACTGAGCTCAAGGCGTGTGAGACGTTGCATCAATTCGAGCCCTTGGGTTTGGACATCTAATATTTTTTGTTGCTCATTTTGTAAAAGAGATCCTTTGACTGAATCCGCATAGCGTTTGAACTCCTCAAAAAGACGAGTTCCCTCAATATCTTTAAGCCGTTTTTGATTTTCTACTAAAGAGGCGAGACTGTGTGAAACCTTAATTCTGATCTTGTGTTTTTTCATCAAACCTTTGAGATGTAAGGCAAAGGCCTGTGGAGTTAATCTGGAAGTCTGAAATTCCTGAAACTGCCCATTGAACTCCTGAAGTTCCTGACGAACCTCAGAGGACAGCGGTCGACTCTTAAGAACAGCTGCTACTTGCTCTGCAATTTTTTTGATTTCAATCTCGCTGGGCGTATCGGTAGTTTGATTCCTCTGGATTTCATCGAGCAATATTGCGAGTTCGGAACCTTTAATGGGTGGTTGATATTTGTTGAGCTGATTCAAAACTTGTACAAGGTCTGTTTTATTCTCGCCAAAATTAGCAAGCAAATGGTCGATCTCAAGAAGCTCCTTGGAGTAAACGGTTTCCTTCTCCCGGTTTAGCGCGGCCACCATCGGATCAAGCCGTGCCTTGATCTCCGGCTCCATTCCCGTCGCCTTGAGGAAATAAGAAACGCCTTCCTCATAGAGCGGCCAATCCTCGATGCCCTGATAGGAGCTTGGCAATGTATTGAACAATGCCGCGGCTGTCCCTCCGGTGAGTTCGCCTCTCCCAGCATAAGCATCAAATGTCTTACGAAGCAGTTCTTTATCCGGGAAACTTCTGAATATCTGCGGATCTAGTTTTTCTGAAGCACCTTCGAGTCCAACCGTAGAGATGCCGTATTGGGTCTGAAAATGATCAATAGCAGAACGGATGCTGCGTTGCGCGTCAGGGATAGAGTGAGCGTCTTGAATCAAAATTACAATCTTATCGCTCGTTCCGCGATAGATTTCCTGAATCTTCCCGATCTCTTTAGGCAGTGCAATCGCAGTCAAGTCGTCTGCTAAGGAGCGATAACCCGCTGTGGGGACCAAAGAAATCTCTGCGCTTGCTTGCGGTAAAGATACAGAGGTCATAAGGAACGCTGCACAGATGAACAGGGCAGTCCCTTTTTTCAGCATTTTTAAAAATAACTTTTTGAAAATCTTTATCATCTTTCACTATCCATGGGCATAGCACTCTCCAAATGAAGTTTATCCCGTCATTTGGAAAGAATTGCTTAATGCTATAAAGAACTATTTCTTGCTATAAATAATCCACCCACAACAGCTTCTTAGAGGCAATTTCTTGGCGGGTAAATCAGACCGGTCATTTAAGCCCCGGTGAAAGAACCCTCTTAGGACAGGGCAACTACAAGTTTGACGTTTGGTACCGGTTTCGGGAGTGCCGGGTTCAATAAAAAAGGCGTTGGGGATTTTACTCCCGCAACGCCTTGATGGAAATGGCTCCCTCGGTTGGACGAGTTTCGCAACTGTTTTCTCTATGAAATTATTATTATTTCAGGATCATCGATTCAGCCACCATAGCGCAAAATTTAGTTAGGTGGCAAAACTAACCCATAAAAAATAAAGCGTCAGTAGAAATCCTGATGATTTATCTTCATGCCAAGGCAGGCGCGTCATCGCCAAAAGAACGCTCCAGAGAAGGATAATATCGACTAGGCCAGCAAGCGGATTGCGCAATCCAAAAAAAAATACAATTCCGCACCTGTTCTAAAAGTGCTGGGTTCAACTCAGGAACCTGGCACCTCCGGAACAGGTACCGCATTAATTTGCGAACTTTTTTCCTCGATAATATTTAGACATTTATTCTGAAATCTTACCCTTCCCCGCTGGACGGCGTCCGGTTGTCCGCGGTTGTCTAGATGCCTGCCAAGGGCATCAAAATATAATTACACCCGCTAGGGTATTCATTACTAATTTAATAATATATACCCTTTAGGGTATATTAGTATCGCTTATATACCTAATCAGGTATAAATTAAATAGCATTCGTCGAAACTATACCCTTTATGGTATAGTTTAATCATACTTATGGAAACCATTGGGAAGCAAATTCAAGAACTACGAAAAAAAGCAAAACTGACTCAGGAAGAATTCGCGAAACGAGTCGGTGTTGGTTTGCGTTTTGTTCGCGATCTAGAGCAAGGGAAATCAACTGTTCGTCTTGATAAGGTCAGCCAAGTTCTCGAATTCTTAGGGCATCATCTGGAGATTATTTCAAATCATGAACGAAAAAATATTCCGGACAGCAAAAGTTAATTATCAAGACAAACTAGCCGGCTATTTATCAGAAACTGAAAATGGCTACCTGTTTATTTACGATCAAAAATATCTGCAGCACGGACATCCTATTTCTGTTTCGTTACCTTTGCGCCAAGAGCCGTATGAGTCTCAGAAACTCTTTAGTTTTTTTGAAGGGCTTTTACCCGAAGGCTGGTATTTAGATATTGTTCGCGCAACAGAAAAAATAGACGCCAAAGATTCTTTTGGCCTCTTGATCTCAACGACCGGTGACACGATCGGTGCGGTCACCATACAAAAAGAAAAATAAAAAATGGATTCTAAATTTATAAAAGAAATGTTTGGGGTTAATCAAATCCCTAAAATTGCCTTATCTTTGCAAGATCTCCCGTTTAAAGCCCAAGATATGGCTGGCAAAATGTCTATTTCAGGTGTCCAGCCAAAACTCTCTCTTAAGTTGGATAAAACCCTTGGTGAACTTGTGGTTGCTCCCACCGGCGGCGAATATATTTTTAAACCTCAGATTCAACAATGGCCGCATATTCCTGAAAATGAGAATTGCTGTATGGATATTGCCGGAGCGCTGGATATTCATGTGCCACTGCATTGCCTCCTAATGCTCAAGGACGGGACACTTGCCTATATCGTTAAGCGTTTTGACCGCCAGAGTGAAACAAAGATTCATCAGGAAGACTTTTATCAAATTCTTGAAAAAACTGATAAGTATTCGGGGTCGCTAGAACAGATCGGTAAAAAACTCAAAGAAGTTTCAACGGTTCCCGGTCTTGATGTTCAGCTGTTTTTTGAGCGGGTTATCTTAAGTTTTATTCTTGGTAATGGCGATGGTCATTTTAAAAACTATTCTATTTCCTACTATCAGGATGGTGTCCGTCTTTCGCCCGCGTATGACATTGTTTGCTCTAAGTTAGTGCTTCCTGGAGAAGAGGATTCGGCCTTAACAATCAATGGTAAAAAAAACGATCTCACGCGTAACGATCTCAATACTTTTGCTGAATGTTTTAAAATTCCTGAAAAAATCCGCTATGAAAAATTTATGGGGAAAACTACACGCATAAAACAATTCATCCAAGAGAGTCAACTCCCTCAAGATTTTAAAACAAAATTCGTTGAAATCATTCTCTCCCGATATGAGCGCCTAAAAATTCCAGCCTAGTTACATTGCCTTGAAATTTGAACAAGTCGCTGGGTACCGTTTCTCCCAGTGCCAGGTACCCTTTTTTCGCAATACCAGGTTTCACTTAGTACCGACCTGTCCCTGTAGGAAACGATACCAAGGGTTTCCGAGGTTTTGGAAACGGTACCGAGGTTTTTCATGTTTCCATCGTGGTTGAAATAAACGTTGCCGGGTTAAGCGCTGGATTCACGATGGAAGTGCTGTGAGGAACAGGAGGAACATAATGGATAGTGGACTTATACCAAGTCGATTTCTTTCCGGTCTCTTCATTGAGGTACTGCACATAAAAGGTGTAGTCGCCTTCTTTGTCCCAAGGAATGTCGATAGTCACGCTGGTTTTAAACGGTTCAGGCTTCCCTGCCTCGCCCATCTCCCCTTTTTCCGTACCCCAAGCGCCCTGCATCATCAAATTCTTGCCGCCTTTCTCTGTATCTGTGGCATCAAATTTCAATATCACCTGCCCCGGTTTATCCCCCTTCTGGAGCTCTACACTGCCCGTGGGTACAGAGAAGATTGTACCTGTCTCCGGAAACACGGAAGAATGAGATTCTTTACCAGGCGCTTGCTCCCCGGAATTAGCATTAGAATCATCTAGCTTATTAGGTGGTGTCAAAACATTCTCCGGCAGGGCAGAAGAACTGGTAGATTGCTGTGGGGCTGATGACGGGAGAATTAAATCAGCTTTGAAGGGAAGAGTTATATTGGTTCCGTCAAAAATATAATCTCTTTTTATGCCTGGAACCGCATTACGAAATGAACCCACTAGAGAGTTATCTTCAGTATTGATTAAAGAACCCGTTCCGGTTACCCAGTCCATATCAACTTTCAAAAATTCCGTAGCATAGTCGACACTTTGCAGAAGACTTCCTGAAGCAGGATCAAAGAGTTCCACTCTGATTAAATTGCCTCGGCCCGACCAAAATTCAGCCCTATTTTTTTTCTCTTCCGCATTATAAGATTCTACGGTGAAGGAATTGAATTCATCAGTTTGCATGCGTTCTACGCGCTCCAATTTTTGCGTCATTGGATTGAAATATTTCACAAGAGTTCTTGGTTTTCCTGGCGTTTCAAAAAATTCCTCACTGACCCTCCGTCCCTCAACATCGAAGAATTCCGAGCGAAGAGGCTGATCATCCTTTGAAAAATATTCTCTCTGGATCATCCGGCCCGTTTCAGGATTTATGAAGCCACGTTCAAGATCCCCTTTTGGAGATTCCAAAAGCAAGGGGTTGAGATAAGTTTCCCTTTGTCCTGTTCCGGCATGCTCGATAGTCAGGCTTTGAATATGCGTGCTGTCTTTTGTATAAGTGAGGTAGTAGCTTATTTTTTGAGAGATCAGGTCAATTCTTGTAATATTTTTATCCGCATCTCTTTGGATGGGAATATAGGAGGGTGGACCGCCTTTATACATGGGCATAAAACCGTTGTCCGAATTTTCTGCGAGGATTTCCATCAAAGAAAGCATATGCCGAAGCCCAAGGAATCTTCCTGATTTTGCTTTCGTGACCCAGCGGTCCAGTTGGACGTAGGTATCTGCCATAATATTTCGTCCGAATTCAGCATCCGTCTCGGAAAAATTGTCATCGTAAGTAGAGGATCTATCTTCGACGGTCTCACGATCAAACAAGATGGAATGGATCTCTCTTTTTTCCGGCAGAAAATTTTTGAAATTGATCGCACCCGCAATAACATGCCAAATTTCATGATCGGCAAGTGTTTTTGGGAGCTGCTGTAAAATGATGTGTGCGACTTGGTTATAAAAGCTGCCTGCCGTACCGATGGAGTTTACATTTTTAGGAGTTGCTGTGATGAGGCCTAAATTAAAGATCAGTTTAGGGGGATAGTAAGAAAGAAATTTTGATATCTTCTCAAACTCCACTTGAGAAAAAGTATTCTTTCCATCCCTTATGTTCAGTACCAAGATCCGGTAAGTTCTAAAAATTTCCGCTTGTTTTCCTTCCAAACCGAATGCCGCGATGACCTTTTCCACCTGATTGTCTTGTGCGAAAAATGCCATCGCATTGATAATGGATTCCTCTCTTCTTTGCGCAGGAGGTATGGCCGCAAAAGCATCCAACCAATTGTCTACCACCACGGCCAACTCTTCCGGAGCCAATTCACGGGCGCTTTGGACAAAAAGATGATGGAGGGTCGGCTGCTCAGAAGATCTAAGTTCGATAGCAAGCCAGCGAGACACTGCCTGGAGAAGATTTTTTCTTTCCCGTGCATTGGGAGGAAGATTTTTTAGCTCCGGGAGAAGGTCTTCGCGAGGCATTAGTCCATCCGCCTTCTCAAGCATTTCCTCCGCCTGCTTGCCCAACTTCTTAAACTCAGGCCTTGGATCCAAGGCTCCAGGAGTCTCAGTATCCAGCTTAAATACTGGCGTTCCAGGGGCGTTTTTCTTAAGCTCATTCAATTCTCCGATACTTCCGGCACCTTCGATCTCCCTCCGGTATTTATCCCATGCTGCAACCGCACTCTGGTACCCCGCTGCTTTTTTCGAATACTGCCCAGGCCCGGCCATGTTCAGCGTCGTCAAATAACTCGTGACCTTTTCGTCAATTCCAAACTCCTTGAGATGATTAATAAGCGACTCGATGGCCTGCCGCAGTTCTTTACTTAACCCCTCATTCTTCGCCACCTTTTCTAATTCCGCGGCAAGCCCTGCCTGAATCCCTTTCTCTTTTTCTACCTCAGCCGCCACAAGAGCGGCCGCTACACTGTGTGCCGCCTGCGCTTGTGAAAGCAAGGCTTCATTCGTCTTCAATTTCTGCTCCATTTTATTAATCGTCTCTTTGGCTTCGGCCAACATACTGGTGTGCAATGTCTCAAACGCCTGAGCACTTTTCTGCTGATCGGAATCAATACCCGGCACAGGATCCGTTGTCTGCGGTCTGTCTAGCGATTTACGTACTGGATTATTATTCGAGGTATCTGATGTGCTCGAAGGTTCCAAAACCTCCGCCGGGAGGTTGGGAGCGCCGGAGGGCTGAGTTTGGGATTGGGTTGTCAAAACATCATCCGGAGAATTGGGCGCGGGCGGTGGAGTCACTGTGCTTTGTGTTTCGGAGTTCGGAACGGAATTTGAAGCATTTGAAAGCGTCGAGGCTGGCGAGTTGGCAGAAGCCTGAGCTGATGTTCCACCGGTGTTCGCTGTGCTCGCTCCGCTTGCTACGTTTGCGCTGCTCACTTCGTTCGAAATAGGATTTGTCGTTACATGATTAGGGTTTGATGCTGTGTTTTCAGCCGGTGGAACATCAGTCGGTACTTGAATCGGTGCTTCGGGCAATGGCGTTGGGCGAAGACTATCAAGATTATTCAACGCAGGATTTGAAACAAAAGTCTGAGGTGGCGGAGGACTGGTTTCACCCACCGAACTTTGAACCTCAGAGGTATCATCAGCCAAATGAAGATCTAATGGGGCCGCGTCGGTACCAGGTCTCAACCTGGCCCCATTAGCTTGATTACCAGAATCTACTTCGGTATTTTTTGGAGTTTCCTCGGTGGTGGTTGTTCCGTTTGAGAGGTCTGTCTTGCCAGTCAGAGTTTGTACGGACGATTCAACCGGTGTTTCTGTCACTGCCACGTTAGATTTCGGAGGAACCACGGTTTCTGTTCCCACATTTAAATCAGTCCAGCCTTCAGGATTGTTCGTGATCTCAGCTGCTGAATGATGGGTATCAGGATCAACAGACGTCACTACCGGAGTTTCCCTCGGCTCAGATTCCTGTTTTGGATTCTCTGCCACCGGTTTATGGAAAATGGAGGAATAAACGCTGGATTCATTACCGGCCTCATCCATATAAATTACAGAGAACTGAATTGCTCCGTCTTTCCACGAGGCCTCGGCAATCACAAACTGATCTTGAAATGGCATGGGGTCTCCGAAGCTATCCCCCCAAGACCCTTTCATGCGAAGTGTTTTGGATTGAGTATCCTGAGCGCTAAAATTGAGAGTCACTCCTTCCGGAGTCGGCCCTTCAGAAATGCTGATACCGCCTTCCGGCGGGTCCGTGTCCGTAAGAGAAGCCGCGGAATCTGGTTTTGTATCTAATGGGGCCAGGTCGGTGCCTGGTACTGACCCGGCCCCGTTAGGCTTAGCTTCTTCCTGATGAGATGTCGTGGTATCAATCGTTGAATCTCCATCCTCAGCAGTGGCAAGACTTAATGCTTGATCTTGCTTTGGGACTAGATCACTCGACGGGAGTCCAGAGGCTGTCTTTGTTGGGGTG
>SICL01000059.1 GCA_009691445.1 Candidatus Taenariivivens baikalensis
ACATCATCGATGGCCAACAGCGCTTTGGAATACGCAGTTTGTTTTTCTTTTCTTAACTCTTCACTCTTAACTCTTAACTCTTCACTCAACCTCTCTTCCTCCTGCATCGCCAGCAAGTAAAAATAAATCCCTTGTTCATAGAGGGATTGGTCTTCAATGCCTTCAAATAAAAAGGGGACAGAGTCAACCTCCGTCCCCTTTTTATTTGACGCTTCACTAAAAACCGCTGCCGCAGCAACGCCCGTAAGCTCGCCTTTGTCGTGATAGGATTTAAAAACTTCTTTCAGGCGTTTCTTGTCCGGAAAACTACGGAAGATCTGCGGGTCCAGTTCGGAGGAGGAACCCTCAACGGTGATGAGGTTGACACCATACATTTTTTGAAAATGGCTGATCAATTTCTGAATATGAAGCTGGGCATCCGGAATTGCGTGAGCATCCTGAATCAGAATGACGAGTTTGCCGTTCTTTCCCTGAAATGCTGACTCCAGTTTTCCCGTTTGAGAAGGGACCACGAGCTGATTCAAATCCCGGGGAAAATCTTCCGCAGCCGCTTGGGGGGAAAGAATCGGAGCCGCGACAGAAGAAGGAATAAAACCATTTCCCAAAACTAACGTAAGGACGAGGAAAACAGAAACAGCTTTTCTCGACTGAAAATACACGATAGTTCCTCAATGAAGTTGTATTGCTATTGAGTTAAACTTTGGAACCATAAAAAGAATACCTGATCGAAGGAGGGCGTACAAACAAGCGGAGGTTACTAAAGGACCCTATCTAGCTTAACCGGTTGAAGATAAAGAGTTTAGAGGTTAAAGGATTTCTTGGAGAAGTGGGCGCCCAGACCTAGCAGTATCATATTGGGAAGCCAGAAGGCAATGACGGGCGGAAGAACACCCTGAAAGGCGAGGGATTTTGCTCCGGCAAAAAGGATGTAGTACATGCTTGCCGCGGCCATCGCAATCCCGAAACTGAAGACAATTTCTCCCCGGTTCACCAAAATCGCCACGGGAATTCCCACAAAGACAAAAAGAAAACATCCGAACGCGAACGCGATCCTCTGATGAAAAATACTCCAGGCCTCGCGCACGTCCTGCGCGCTTAAACCTTTCTTGGCAAGTTTTACAAAAATTTCCGCAAGCGAACACTCTCTCACCTTTTTATTAATCAGACGGGGATCTTCCTGGCCCAGGGTTGGAAATTCATAAGTCTTGAATTGAATGGATTGAACGCTCTTTCCATCCGCGTCGGAAATGGTTCCGTCATAAAGACGAATCTGGATTTCATTTCCTGATTTGGAAGAAACAACCTCTCCGCGTTCGGCAATGATGGTGCGGACCGCCTGATCCGCTCCCGGATTTTCATACGCCACAATGTCGCGCAGCTCATGGTTCGCAAGAACCTGTTTGGCATGAAAAGTCACGGAGTCACTGATTTTGACAAACCGTCCCGGTTCAATTAAAGACATCGGATTTTTAAGAATCATCCGTTTGCTCTCCAGCCGAAGTTTAAAACTCGTGTAGGAAGCAACCTGGTCATTAAAGACAAACATAAAAAAGCTTAAGGCTAATCCCATCAAAAATGCGGGCCTCATGACTTTCATGGGATCAATCCCTGAGGCACGCATGGCCCGAATCTCATTATTCTGGGAAAGCCCTCCCACGACTAAAAGCACGGCCGCGAGCAGGCTGGTGGGAACCGTGTAACTGATCATTTCCGGCAGGGCCAGAAACAAAAGATAAAGCGTATCGCTGAGCGGAATTCCCTGGCCGATGATCTGCCGGGAAACACGAACCAGATATCCCCCCATAAAAATAAAGTTCAGAGTGGCGAGGCTCAAGACAAAGGGGAGCCAGATTTCGCGAAGAACGTAACGCTGAAGAATGGTCATAAGGTTACCAAAATAACCAAGAGACAAGATACAAACACCAAACAATAATCAATCATTTCAAAATTATAAATTAGAAACATTGGCATTTGGAATTTGTTTATTCTTTGGTTATTATTTGGATCTTGTTTCTTGCATCTTGGTTATTGTTTTTACCCAGTGTTCCTTAACCCGTGCGCCACACCGTTGATGGACATAAAAACCGCGCGTTCCAACTCTTCCCGGTTTTTGACGGACGGCTTGCGAAGCTCCCGTAAAAGAATCACCTGCGCATAACTGATGGAATCCACATAGGGATTGCGCAAACGAATGGAGTGTTGAAGCGCATAAGCATTGTCCAGAATCTCTTTTTGCTGGGTGATCGATAAGATAACATCCTGGGTATTCTCGTACTCTTTGACAATCAAATCAAAATATTTTTTCCGGAGGGCTTCCTCCCCCACCAAGCTCGCATAATGACGAGCAATATGCATATCCGCTTTCTGGGTGCTCATCTGCATAAAATCAATCAGGGCGCGGAAAAACGGCCACTCCTGGTACATCTCGCGGAGTGTCGAAAGGCCCTGCATACTGTGAAAGGATAAATATTTCTCCACCGCCGCGGCAAATCCAAACCAGCCGGGAATGGTCTGTCGCGATTGCATCCAGCTGAATACCCAGGGAATAGCCCGAAGTGTCGAAAGACTAGCTGTCCCCGAACGGTTGGCAGGCCGGGATCCAAGGTTGAGCCGCGAAACCTCCTGAATGGGTGTGGACTGCGTGTAATAACGGATAAAATCTTCCGTACCGTCCACCAGCTTCTTGTAACACTGATGCGCCGCCTCGCTCAGTTCCACCATGATTTCTTCCCATCGATTGTTCTTGGAAGACGCCTCGGCTTCTGTCAATGAAGCCTGCATCACTGCAGAAATGACAAGCTCCAGATTACGTTCAGCAATAATAGGATTCGCGTATTTGGAAGAAACCACTTCGCCTTGCTCCGTAATTTTGATCCTTCCTTGAATCGTTCCGCTTGGTTGGGCCAAAATAGCTTGATTGGTCGGCCCGCCGCCACGGCCAATGGTTCCGCCTCGGCCGTGAAAAAGCGTCAGTTTAATCCGATGATGATTGGAGATTTCTGTCAGTTTTTTCTGCGCCAAATAAAGCGCCCAGTTAGAAGTGAGAAAGCCGCCGTCTTTATTGGAATCCGAATATCCAAGCATCACTTCCTGCAAACGCCCCAGATCTTTGACATGCTGTCGGTAGGTGTTATTGCGATAAAGCGCGTCCATAATGCGCTCACAATGACTTAAGTCTTCAATGGTTTCAAAGAGAGGAACAATCGTCAGGTGATCGACCCTCAGTTCACGAGCGAACCAAAGTACGGCAAGGATATCGGAAACGTGATGGGTCATACTGAGAACGTAACGGTCAATAGAACGCGGATCAATTTTTTCACGAATACGGTGAATGACCTGAAAGGTTTTTAAAATCTCCTTGGTTTTCTCAGAAAGGCCCAGAGAATCAAAACGTATATGCGGTGACTTGTGAATTAATTTTTCAAGGAGTATGATTTTTTCCTGCTCATTCAATTTGTCGTAAGGAAGCACGTGGACTTTGGCTTTTTCAATAACCTCTTTAACCGCCTGATTCATCGCATCGGAATTATTACGCACATCCAACTTAGCAAAATGAAATCCAAAAACTTCAAGCGCATGAATCACGTGATCAATCTGGGCCACAAGATGCTGGCCTTTATTTCTCACAAGAGAGTTACGGATCAGATCCAGGTCCTGATGAAACGCTTCAGGACTGGCATAAAATCCCTCCAAAGTTTTGTCCGGAGCAGTGCGCCGCTCAGCATCCAGAGCATTGAGACGGAGGGTATTAATTAGACGCCGCTGAATGAATGAGATTTTTTTACGGTAAGGTTCATTCTGGCTTTTTGATTTCATGGAATCCGCAAAAAGGGGAAGGGCCCGGGCATCTTTCTCAATGGAAGCGAGAAGTTCTTTGGAGACTCCGGTTAAACGAATCGACTGGCTGAATTGCTTGACCATCTCATTCATCACTTCAATATAGCGGCGCAGAGCCAGCTCTTTGTGTTTGCGCATGGTCTCCCAAGTCATTTCGTGAGTGACATAAGGGTTTCCGTCCCGATCACCGCCGATCCAGGACCCGAAACGCAGGCAGGGAGAAAACCGGATTTTCTTGCCATAAGTTTTCTCAATCAGCTGATGAAAAAGTTCCAGCGTGTTAGGCAGAACTTCAAATAAAATCTCATCCAGATAGAAAAGACCATTGTCGACTTCATCCATCACGGTTTGTTTGCGCCAGCGCAAGGAGTCTGTCTGCCAAAGAATCGTGATCTGTTCTCGGATCTTTTGATCCATGGCTTCTTTTTCTCGGGCAGTCAGATTACGGAATTCCTTTTCCAGCAAAAGATGATCGATGAAAAAAATACGCTCCAGGATGGAGCGTCTCTGAGCTTCCGTGGGATGCGCTGTCAGCACCAATTCAATAGAAAATCCAGCCAGGAATTTTTCCATTTTCCCAAAATCAATCCCCTTTTTCTTAAGCTCCTTGAGCGTTCGTTCCATGGAACCCAGCTGAAGAATTCCCTCGCTTTCATAAGCCCGTTTGCGCCGAACCCGGTGCTTTTCCTCCGCCAGATTCGCAAGCTGAAAATAAACCGTAAACGCGCGGATCAGTTTGACCATGTCCGGAAGTTTCAGGGAAGCCATCTTTGCAAGAAGCTTTTTTTCAAGCGAGGCATCATAGCTGCGGCGGAGAGAAATCGTGCTCTTGCGGACAAATTCCACGAGTTCGTAAAAGGATTTCCCTTCCTGTTCAATCAGTACCTGACCCAGCAAGTCTGCCAGAGAGCGGACTTCATCATGCAAAGGTTTTAGGCGGTCTTCAGCGGTTTGGGGCATCAGGGGCAGATCTCATAGACAGATTAATATTTTCCAACTTTTGTTGAAAAGATTTAACGGATATCATTAAGTACCACGGCTTCAATGAGACCTGTCGCTGGTCAAGCAAGTGCAGCCCCAAGGACAACCACCTGATCCACATTCAGTTCGGCTTGGGGCTTCTTCCCAAAAACCTTCTCAATCAAATCACGGACATAAGGAACGCGGGTGGAGCCTCCAGAAAGAAAAATCTCGTCAATCGCCGCAGCCTTGAGCCCTGAATCTTGAAGCGCTTTCTGAGTCAGGGACAGCATCTTGTCAAAAAGGTCCTGACTCACACTCATCAGTTCGTAGCGGGAAACCGCTTTCACGTACTTTCCTTTTGCCGGGTCCTGCATACGGATGTCGTAAGACCCGCGGTGAGCCACGGAGATTTTCGCTTTTTCGGATTCATCCAAAATCTTTTCCGCCCATGAAGGATTTTTTTTTAGGTCCACGTTCCACTGTTCCGAGATTTCTTCCGAACAAAGGTCCGCAAGGCGCCGTGTTAAATCTTCGCCGCCGATCGTCTCATCCTGTTCATAAGCAAGCCGCTCCATTTTTTCGCCGCTGAGCCGGAAGATCGAGATATCAAAAAAACCGCCGCCAAAATGAAAAACGCCGAAACATCCGTCCTTGCTTCCATAAGCCCTCAAAACCGATTCGGGCTCGCTCACAAAATCCACAGCCTTGAATCCGGATTTTTGAAGCGCCTGTTCCAGAATCGGCTTAAATGAATCCATGCCCGGACGGAGCGCGCAGACAACAGCAGAAAATTCCTGGCCGGATAATTTTTCAGCCTGTTGTTTGGCTTCGTTGAAGAGAATCGCAAGAGGGTCCGCGGCTGGCTGCCGCTTGAGGTGCCGCGCTTGGGACGAAGATACCGGATATCTGATGAGAACTTCCGCCTTGCCGGAGATATTCGCGGCCGCGTAGATATAAGTGGATCCAAAATCAAGCGCCAGGGTATCAGGTTTCAGCATCAGGGATCCTAAACCGAAAACGATTCCCCGCATCCGCAGGTTTTATTCGCTTGGGGATTACGGAATTTGAATCCCTTATCCTGGAGGGTATCCACATAATCCAGCGTCGTCCCCTGCAGATAAAGATAGCTTTTGGGATCCACAAAAACTTTGAGCGTTCCAAATTCAAAAACCTGGTCGCCCTCTTTGGGTGCACCAAAATCCATCGCATAAAAAAGACCGGAGCATCCCCCGCCCTTCACGCCCAGGCGAAGGCCAATTCCTTCACGTTTCTCTTTTTGAATCATCCGGGAAACTTCTTCCGCGGCTTCAGGTGTTAAATTGATAGTCATACTGCCCCCCTTAATGTAACCGGTAACCAGGTACCCGTAAGTAGATTCATAAGTCCTTCCAAGTCTAATTCCAGACTGTCATTGCAAAGAGCGCTTTTTGCGACGAAGCACTCTCCCAAGCAAAAGCGAGATTGCCACGCTCCCTTCGGTCGCTCGCAATGACAAATAAAAAATTTACGAAGCCTTATGAAACTAGTTCCAGGAACTGGTGCTTGATTCGTTAATTATAGATTGCGTTTATCCTTTTTGCACTCGGTAAAACGGTGACGCCTTACGGACTTTTTTAACCGCTTCAATGATCCGGCGGGCGGCCTCGTGGATTTCCGCGCGGGTGGTGAACCTTCCCAAGCCAAACCGAATCGAGGAATGGAGCTGCGTTTCTGCAATACCCACCGCCTTCAGAACATACGACGGCTCCGGACTCTTCGTTGCGCACGCCGACCCGGTTGAAACCGCCAGATGATCCGAAAGAAGACGCAGAAGCTCGGCACTGCTTGTTCCTTCAAAGCTAAGATTCAGATTTCCGTGAAGCCGTTCTTTGGGATGACCGTTCAGGGATATACCATCCAATTCGTGATTCAAAATGGCGTAAAATTCCTCCCTGAGTTTTTGAATGCGAAGCGCGTCCGCTTTCATTTCACGTTTTGCGATTTCGCAGGCCTTTCCAAAACCTACAATCGCGGGCACATTAAGCGTTCCGGAACGCAGGCCGTGTTCATGTCCTCCTCCGTGCAAAAGCGGAGCCAGCCGGACACGCGGATTTTGCCGGCGGACATAAAGCGCGCCAATCCCTTTGGGTCCGTACATTTTATGCCCGGAGAAGGAAAGAAGATCAATTCCCATTTTTTGAACATCGATCGGAATCTTGCCCGCGGTTTGTGCCGCATCCACATGAAAGAAAATTCCTCTGGATTTGGCCAGAGCACCGATTTTTTCAATAGGATGACGGGTTCCAATTTCATTATTCGCCATCATGATCGAAATCAGAATCGTTTGCCGGGTGATCGTTTTTTCAAGCTCCTGCAAATTGATGGATCCCCGGGAATCCACTTTAAGGTAAGTCACCTGCGCCGATTTTGTTTCCAAATAACGGCAGGTATCCAGAACGGACTTGTGTTCCGTGACTTGCGTCACGATGTGAGAACCCTTATCGTGATAGATCTCAAAGATCCCTTTGATTGCCAAATTATTAGATTCCGTGGCTCCGCTTGTGAAAATGATTTCTTCGGGATGGGCATGGATGAGATCTGCGACGCTTTTACGGTTTTTTTCAACCAGCGCTTCGGCTGCCTGGCCAAAACGGTGCTCCGTACTCGCAGCATTCCCAAACGTTTCTTTCAGTGCCTGGCTCATCACTCGAATGACTCGCGGATCCATCGGTGTCGTGGAATGACAGTCTAGGTAGATAGGCTTTTTCATGGCCGGCTATTATACCCGGGATCAGCAAAAAAGGGGGACAGGTTCTCTCAGGCGGCGTTCCTGCGAACGCCCTCGGTCAAATATTGTTTAATAAGTGACTGGTAAGGAATATTTTTCTGATTGGCCTCTTCCTTCAATCTCAAGAGCAGTATTTCAGGCAGCCGGATGGAAATAGAGCGAGAGGTGGGTTTCAGGTTGGGGAAAGACACAGACTGCAGGTCTTCAGAGCCAAAGTAGTCAGCCAAATCAATCTTGGCCCAAAAACTTCTCTCCTCATCCTCATTTTTGAACTTGGGAACTTTTAAAGATTTTTTCATAATAATCGGCGTTTTTGTTCAGTGCCGGAAAGAATTGTATATGTTTCTATGCTTATCATCAACCAGCATAAAAAAGGGGACAGTCTGCTTTTTTATTGAGAGGTTAAAAAAGCAGTCTGCCCCTTTAAAATTTGGTGCGACTAAAGCGGAACCCGGCGTTCAACAAATAATCCGATAAGAAATACGACCATCTTCCGTGTTTTGTTTTCGAAAATATTCCATGGAATTTCTTCGCCTTTTCATTCAATGGTGAAATGATGAATTCTGTGCAACTGCTCCTGATTTACACTTGAGGCACCGGCAAACCCGAGGGACTCAATGGATTCTTATAAACCTTACGCTCTGCTGTCGCCGTGTTTTCAATCGTCATCGTTTGAATATGAAGACTATCCGCAGAATAAGTAAAATAAAACTTTTTCCCTTCGGAAGGCACCTCAATCATCGTGATATTCTGCTTTTCGTCCATCTGCACTGGAATGGCACCGCTTTTTATAAAGTTGCTATAAATGGGTAATTGGTTTCTTCCAGCATTATAGGCTAGTATCTCCATTAAGAGGAGCGAGCTGCGCAGACCAATAAATCTTCCATTTTGGGCCTGTTCAACCCATCGATTCAGTTGAGAAAGGGTAGATTGCATGATAGTCATTCCAATCTCGGCAAAATCTTCCTTGGCACTTATATTGGCATAAGTAGTAGGACGGTCTTCAGCAGTCCCTAAAGCAAATAAACTGTTTCCAATCCATCCCTTGGAAGTAAGAAAGTTATCTCCAGATCGAAAAAGCGTTAAAATATGCCACATTTCATGATGGAATAGTCCTGGATTCAATTGAGCACAATAAATAACTCCAGAAGCTGCCATTCCTCCCGCCCATGGCTCACCCGATATGTTGCCGACCTTCACAATCACGCCAAAATCCTTAATTAATTTACTATCATATTGCGACAAATATCCATAAATGGACTCCGCCTCTTGTGATGAAATAGCAATCTGCGCATCGGATAGGAGGAAAATTCCAAAATCTTTCAAGATATCCCATCGTTTATCCAAAGGGATTCGAAGTTCCGATGCCGCCAAGGATACGTCCTCAGATTTTCTTGCGATGGCAGCCATGGTAAACAATCCATAATAGGAGCGGTTCAAAAATGGAGTGCTGAAGAAGCCATAGTTGAATACAGAGGCGAAATACTTAGAAACTGCCGGATAATCAAAAACACGGGCCCAATTCTGGATAATCCATGACCTAATGGGGCTATCGTTTGGCAAAAGCATATTCTGCTTTTGAATGGCGCCATTAAGTGCATCAATATAAGATCTCCATTGAAACTGAAAATCATAAGAGAAGAGATCCTGCCCTTTTAAAAAATCAAAGGCCTGTTGGATCATCTTCTGAGGATCTACTCCATCAAGATCATCGTTGAATAAATAAGATATGAAAAACCGCATAACATCATGGGTCGTTCTCCCAACATCATTAGCGGGCGGCAAAGTCTTAAAATACGTTTCCCAGCTGCTCAAAACTGGCGAAACGAATTGGGCAATGATCCGTTTGATTTCCGGAGAGAATTGAGAGGTGTAATCTCTGTTCAACGATATCAAGATCCCCGCATCTGGGTGATTCGGTTGAATCCTCAACTGACTCAAAAGGGACATTAGATTTTTGACTGCCAACTCATCGGTGAAATCGGAGACCTTTCCGACATCCGAGCGGATAATTCCAGTCGTTTTGGAAAACAAGGCAAAAGGCACCAAATCACCTTGATCAAGTTGAATCCGAAAGTATCCGTCAATGTTTCCAACGGGTTGATCAAAGAAGATGCGGGTGAAATGACCGCTTATTTTTTCTGACTGCCAAACCCATTCGAATGAAATTTGATTTTGCGTGCCCTCCAATAAAGACTGCACTTGAGAAGAAGAGAGCAGTGCTAGAAATCGTGTACGGTCTGGTGTCCCATTGATCGTCACAGATCCTCCAGTCACGATTTCCCCTATCTTTATGATGGCATCGTTCGTCAGAGCAATTCCATAAAAGAAGTCTGCAGAATTATTTTTGTCACCGTTATAGGAAATGGTTCCGTCCGCAGCAATGGTAATAGGGGAAGCTGCGTAAACCAGCACCTTGCCATCCGGCGTGACATTTGCTTGAAACCTGGAAAGATCCAGCTTGGAATCTAGCGTAAAGCTTTTCTGCGTCACTGTCGTCCCTGCCTTTTGATAAAGCACGAGCGTGCGGCCCTGGAGTGTGTAATAAAAATTAGGATTGGCTTTGGCCTGGATCGCCTCTTGAGGAATAACGGATTGACTGGGTTCAGATTTCAATTCAGGTTTAGGTTCTAATTTTACTTCTGCAGCTGGTTCAGACTTAATTTCGGGTTTGAGTTCCGGCTTCACTTCGGAAATCGGTTCAGTTTTGGTCTCAGGTTTCAACGCAAGTGGAATCGCAGGCGCGGGCTCCTGTTTCACTTCAGGAGTGGATTTTGAAAGAACCTTGGCATTGGCCTGCCACTCCATGAATTGCTCCAACGTGATTTCCCCGCTAGCAAATTTTTTGATTTGAGTGTTGGCTTCTTCGCTGCGGTCTACGCGAGTCACCGAAGTCGCAGGAACAAAGATAGGATTATTCCCTTCGACCGGAGTGCTTTGGTAAAAAGTACGGATAGAAGCTCCGGCTTCGGGCAAAAGATGCGTCACAGAAAAAATAAAGGTAAATAAAGCAACGATAGTTTGCTTACAAATTTTTTTGAGCGACTTATTCATTTTGAAATTCTCCTTTAGAAGAAACATTAGGGGAAGTGTACCCCCCCCCTAGAGAATTACAAGGACGCCGGGCGAAAAAAACAAAGCTTTGAGCGGATGTTTTGTCCTGTTAGAACGCGCTAGCGAATGCAACAGAGAATAAAACCACTTTTAGAAAAAATTACCGTCTCAAACTGTCTTATATACTTTTCTCTCATAAGAAGCCAAAGTATATCGCAAAGTATATAGTTGGGAAAAGAGCTAAGAGCGGGGCTGAAGACGCTTTAAAACAGACTCGAGGGGAATTTGGCGCTCTGAGCTTCCTGGACGCGCTGCATAATTATTTGGGTTTCCTCTTTCCAGTTCACGGGGACTTCATAGGTTTTATAGTCCCAGGTGGAAGTGAAGCGGATTTTTCCTTCCCGGCATCCGTATTCATAAATATCCCGGGTCAGTCGTACGTCATCCAGGCAGTACCGCTTGAGCTCGTCGATTTTTCCATCCTGAAAAAGCGTGAGTGCATCCGCGCCGGATCCAGACTTTCTTTGATTGAGCGTCGGACCCGCAATACTGTCCAGACTCACCCGGTGCCCGCGGACCTGCTCAATGACTTCCATCAAATCCAGCACCGGAAGACTTTCCACCGGCATAAACACATAAGGCGCAAGCACGGGCATATCAAAACGTTTTATATTGAAGCCGATGATCAGATCGACCTGCTGAAGCCGCTTGTCAACTTTCATCATATCTTTTTCATCATAAGCGACAAACTGATCGGTGAGATAATCAAACACCCCGGCCACGGAAATGCGGAGTTTCTCGAGGTTCGCCTTTCCCCCAACTTGTTTGAAGGATTTCTGAGTTTCAAGATCAAT
>SICL01000002.1 GCA_009691445.1 Candidatus Taenariivivens baikalensis
TGTCCCCTTCTTAAGCTTTTCTAGTTCTAGTTTTCCGTGACCGGTAAGAACAAAAACAGTTTTGATGCCAAAACGTTTTCCCGCATCCATATCAGAAATTTTATCGCCGATAAAACAAGTCTCCGTCTTATCAAATTCAAGCCCTGAAGTTGCTTCCAGGAAAAGCCCAATTTCTGGCTTGCGGCATTTGCAGCCCGCGCTTTTTCCGTGGTGGCAGTAATGAGACGAACGGAAGCGAATCTTATTTTGGCGGAAGACCTCGATCATGTTCCGGTCGATTCTTTCGAGTTCGGACGCGGGATAAATCGAGTCTCCCACTCCGGCCTGATTTGAAATCACAATAATTTCGTATCCGGCATCCGAAAGGCTCTTCAGACCATCCAGAGCACCCTCTTCAAAGCGAAAATCTTCCCAGCGTTTAATGTAATCCCCAATTGGATCCACATTAATAACACCGTCTCGGTCCACAAAAATAATTTTTTCCATATTCTTTGATGAGATTGCTTCGTCGGATGACCTCATCGCAATGACGTCATTGCGAGCAAGGCGATCTCGTTTTTTAGTGAGGCTTATAAAATTTTTGAATATGATCACAGACCTGATTAACCTCTTCGAAGGTCATTTCCGGAAAAAGAGGCAGAGAAACGATTTCACGCGTGGTTTGAAGGGTCGCGGGAAGATCCCAGGATTTTTTGCTTTGTTTCCGGTAAAAAGGTTGAAGATGAACCGGAGTTTTGTAGTGCACGAGTGTGGTCACACCCTGCCGGCTGAGGTAATCTCGGAGCGTCTCGCGTTTTCCTTGAGGAATTCTTGCGACCATCAGGTGATAAGCTGACCCGGCATCAGAAACTTCTTCCGGGAAAATCACGGGAGTATTTTTCAGATTTTTCCGGTAATGCTGTGCCAGCTCATAACGCTTGCGGTTAAAATCATCCAGATGCTTGAGTTTAATCTCTAGAACGCAAGCTTGGAGTTCATCTAGTCGACTGGTCCATCCGAGTTCTGAATGATCCGCATGAAAACTAATATGGCCTAAGTTACGCAAAGTAAGGATTTTTTTTGCCAGGGTCGCGGAGTTTGTTACGACCATTCCTCCGTCGCCGTAAGCTCCAAGATTTTTTGTCGGATAAAAACTGAAACATCCAAAATCACCAAAGGTGCCGGCCTTTTTACCCTTCCAGGACGCACCGTGAGCCTGAGCGACGTCTTCGACAACTTTCAGTTTATGTTTGCGGGCAATTTTCATAATGGCCGTCATGTTGGCGGCTTGTCCGTATAAGTGAACCGGAAGAATAGCCTTAGTTTTTGGGGTGATAGCCTTTTCGATCAGATCGGGATTGATGCAAAATGTTTTCGGATCAATATCCACAAAAACAGGTTCCGCACCGTGATGCATAAACCCAAATACAGAGGCCGTGTAAGTATAAGAAGGAACAATGACCTGATCCCCTTTTCCGATGCCGAGTGCACGGAAGGCTAGGATGAGAGCGTCGGTTCCCGATGCGACGCCAATCGCATGTTTGACGCCGAGATATTTCGCGAAAGACTTCTCAAAGGTCTGAACTTTTGAACCAAGAACGAACTGGCCAGATTCAAGCACACCATTAATTTCCTGGCGGATCTCTTTTTCAAGAGAACGGAATTGGCGCTTGAGATCAAAATAAGGAATTTGGGTGGAGGATTGATTCAGGGCCAGCGACTTGATCATGGATTATAATTTGACGAGACGCCGTTTCATTTCGCGGTACTTTGCGTAGCTAAAGAGCTGATAAAGACCGTGAAAGGCCGACATGAGAAATCCCATGAAGCCATGCTTCCATCCCTTTTTAAGGAAATAGTTTTTCAGGAACCGGTCTACGGTTTTTCTGAGTGAGTTAGCCAGTTTCACCTTGCGTCCGTCTTGAATCCACTTGTCCGCTTCGAGCGTGGTTTCCCGGTTAAATTTTGAAATCCAGTGTTCTAAACTCTGGCAAGAGTAGTGAAAAATGTCCCCTTTGAGATGTCCACAGGTTCCTTGATAAATTGCGCGCGGATGGACGCGGGCTTCTTCGTAACGAAACTGTCCTTTGCGAAACAGGCGAGTTTTGGCTGCCGGATAATAACCAGCTCCCTGAATCCATTCGTCGGCAATGAAAGTCCTGATAGGGATAGAGAAGCAAATATGGGTGGTACTTCCGGTAATGGTTTGCGTAATTTCCCTGGCAAGTTCGGGAGTGATACGTTCATCGGCATCGAGACTCAAAACCCAGGGTTGGGTGGCCTGGTCATAGGCATAATTTCTCTGGCGGCCTTCGATATCCATCGCGCGTTGGAAGACTTTGCATCCGTACTGGTTTGCAATTTCACGGGTCTTATCGGTGCTCATATCGTCGAGGACAACAATTTCCTGGGCCCAACTTGCAGACTTCAAACAGTCTTCAATTCGCTTTTCTTCATTCTTGGCAATAATCACTACAGAGACAGGTGCTTTTTCCATAAATTCCTTGGTTGAAGAGGCTTAGAGCGTCTAGCAAAACGGTCATCGCAAGCTCCACAGGGCGCGACGATCTCGGGGATTGCTTCCGCGCTTCACTCGCAATGACAGGATTTTATTAGGTGCCGTAGTTTAATCGATTTTTCTGGATTTTAATAGGCATTTTTGAAGGCGAAGAGTGTCATGAAGAGGATTTCGATATCAAGGACGATCGACCAGTTCTCCATATAATAAAGATCATACTTAATGCGTTCTTCAATGGAGGTGTTGCCGCGATAGCCATTGACCTGGGCCCAGCCTGTAAGTCCTGATTTGATTTTATGACGGGCCATGTACCGCGGAATTTCGGTGCGAAACTGGTCAATAAAATGCGGACGTTCTGGGCGTGGTCCGACAAGACTCATATCGCCGTTTAAAACATTAAAGAGTTGCGGCAGTTCATCAATATTCCACCGGCGGAGAAAAGTTCCCATCGAAGTGCGCCGGGTATCATCCTTTTTGGCCCAGACCGGCCCGGTTTCCTTTTCCGCATCCATTTTCATGGTGCGAAATTTGATGACTTTGAAAATTTTTTGATCTCTCCCCATTCTTTCCTGAAAATAAAAAATAGGACCTCCATCCTGAAGCTTAATCAACGCCGTGGTGATGATCCAGATGGGAGACGTGACGAGGAGCATGAAGGATGAAACCAGCAGATCAAAAGTTCTCTTGATCACTCGATTCCAGGGGTCGTCCAGAGGCAATTCATTGAATCCAAGCAAGGGAACCGTACTCATATAGGTCACATCCACATTCCGTGACATGAGTCCGTAAATGTCCGCACCGATTTTAAAATCAATAAAACGATCTTCGCAAAGAGCGACCAAATCTGCAATTTTTTCCCGGGAAAGAGTATGGTCCAGCAAAATAACTTCTTGAGGCTGGAGATCTTGAATAAAAGTTTCGCAATGAGGAATGGTTCCAAGAATAGGAATCTCATCCAAATGCTTTCCGAGATCTTCCACATCCTGAGTCAAAACTCCGATGACTTTTCGGCCGTAGTGTTTATTCGTGTGTGCCCACTCAATGATGTGGCGGGCATTTCGGTTGGAGCCAATCAGCAGGACGCGGCAGATATCCTTCTGTTGGAGTTTTCGCTGATATTCATACTGGATGAGAAGATAGCGGCCCAAACTCACATAAAGGATGGAAAAAACCCACAAGGTGATTAGGTAAATTCGGGAGTAAGTTAGCTCACGGTAAAAAAAAGTAACGGCCATTAAAATAATCACAGCAAATGTGACTGCCTTCACGACTTGAAAAATTTCTTCCACACGGCGTCTTTGATGTTTTTGGGAGTAGAGGCCATAGATGCGGAAAAACCATAAATAGACGGGAATAATGACAACAAGAGCTTGAAGATAGATTTTCAGGTCCGGGGGGGTTCCGTGGAGCGGAAGAATGCCAAGGTAAAACCGGAAATGATAGGTCGACACAAGGCTGGCGGCAATGGCCAGAGAGTCCATCAAGAGACAGAGAAGTGAGAAAAGACGATGTTTATGAGACAACATAAGTTTAATTGACCGTTAGCAAAATTTGAATGGTAGAGATTGCTTACGGATCCCCGCCTCTGGCGGAGTCGCCAATCCCTTTGGACTGCTCTCAATGACTGTCATTGCGAGTCCTTCGTCTGTCATCCTGGGCAGAGCGAAGGATCTCAGGATAAACTCCGCGAAGCCATCTCGTTTGTGACACACTCTTTGATTCGTTGTTTAAAGAATTCTTTGCTAAAGGATTCTACCTGAGATGGGATCTGGGTTCGATCAAAATTTTCACCTTCGAATTCCAGGATGGCTTTACGTAAAGCTTCTTTGGTTTGACCGGAGAAAAAAAGACCGGTTTTCACGCTTTCTAAAGCCCCGCCCTCTTTCAGAGCAATCACCGGAGTGCCGCAGGCCTGGGCCTCAAGCGGTACAATCCCGAAATCCTCATTGGTTGGGAAAATAAGCGCCTTAGCCTGCGAATAGATTTTAGAAAGCTCTTGATTAGAGACCGAGCCAAGAAATGAAATGCGGTCGGTCTTGCGCAGCTGCTTGTACCTTTTCTCCATCGGGCCGGAACCCACGATTAAAAGTTTTCGATCAAGGGCATTAAAGGTCTCAATAACAAGATCAACTTTCTTATAAGGAACGAACGCTGAAACGACTAAATAGAAATCGCCATCGTGAGGACCTGCTTGATAGGCATTCGTATCAAGCGGAGGATGAATGACCTTGGCTTCCCGTCCGTAGAAATTCTTAATACGGGAACGCACGTTCTCTGAATTTGCAATAAACAAACTCACCTTTTTATTGGATTCCAGATCCCAGATTCGAAGCGGCCTAAGGAGGAGTTTGATGAACGGTTTGATCCAAAAGGGAAAATTTCCGAAATAATCCTTTTCAAATCCCCAAAGATAACGCATCGGCGTGTGAATATACGAAACGTGAAAAGCCTTGGGTGGAATACGAATCCCTTTGGCAACGCAGTGAGAGGATGAGAGCACGAGATCCGTGTCCGGGTCGATTTCAATTTTTTGGATCATGGCCGGGAGAATGGGAAGCAGCCAACGGTAGAAACGTTTAATCCCAGGAACGCACTGGAGCGGACTTGCTTTAATTTTCATGCGCTGGAGCGGCGGGCTTAGTTTGTCACGGTCATAAAAGAGCGTATGAATCACGGCATCGGGATAAAGCTCGGAGAAGGCTTCCAAAACTTTTTCACCGCCGCGCATGTGAAACAGCCAATCGTGGACGAGCGCGATTTTCATGACCGCCTCAAGACTTTCTCATAAACCGCAAAGGTTTGTTCTGCCGTCTTGTTCCAATGAAATCGGCGCACATTCTCTTTCCCCTTTTCGATGAGCTGTTGGCGGATAGTTTCTGATCCTTCAATTTCCATGAGAGCGTTCTGGAGCTGAACAGAGTTGGAGGATTCGATCAGATAAGCCCCCTCTCCCGCAACCTCCGGGATCGAAGAGTTCCGGCACGCAATCACCGGAGTTTGGCTTGCCATGGCTTCCAGTAACGTAAGGCCAAAGCCTTCGTAAAGTGACGGATGAATCAGGGCCTTGGCCATTTGGTAGAAAATGGGCAGCTCTGAATACTCCACACGTTCAATGTGATGGAGAAGCCCGCGGGACTTAAGGGAATTTAGAAGCTGGGTCAACTCCGGGTCTTTAAGATCATCCTTCCCGACAAGAACCAGAGCTGCCTCGGTCTTTTTTTGATCCCGGAGATCTGTAAAGGTGCGGAGAAGCCAGGGAAGATTTTTGTGAAGTTTGAAGGACCCGACATAAAGAAAAAAAGAATCCGGAAGCCGGTATTTTTCTTTCAAATTTATTTTTTGATCATTGTCAACCAAAACGGAAAATCGTTCATCAACACCCTCATAGGTCACGGTGATCTTTCGAGGGTCCGCTTGAAAATAGCGGATAAGATCAGATTGAGTATGTTCGGACACGGTTAAAATATGATCCGAATATTTCACGGCCCGTGCAAGCATCAGGCCGGCATAAAATTCCTGAGTTTTGGAAAGGAAAGATTTGCGGAAAACCCAGTGGATAATGTCATGAATGGTTACCACTAATTTAGTTTTTCCTTTAAAAAATGGAATATTGTAATGCGGAGAATGCCAGAGCCGGCACTCAGAAACATTTTTTGAGTACTCCCATTGCTCGTTCAGAGAATAGATGGGGGCGCGGAAAGGACGGTGCGCAGGAGCGGCTTGTGTGCAGGGACGCTCAGGAGATTCATACAAGGCGACTTGCAAGGATTGATCTTTGGCTGATTGAAGCACGCCCGGAAGAATCTGCCGCACATAAGTACCGATGCCTGTGTGCTGAATCATGCGAACATCAATGCCAATATCCCATTTCATTTTTTTGCGCCTTGGTTTTGTTCGAGGAGCGCTTGCTCAACGGCTTTGTAAACTTCTTCCGGATCAATTTTGTTCATGCAATCATGATGGATCAAAGGACACTCCCTTGATTCGCACGGAGAACACGGAACTGGATGCGTGAGGAGTGTCATGTGATTCGACCAGGGTTTCCAAATGTCCTGATTGTTTGCTCCGCTGAAAAGGATCACGAGCGGTAATCCCTGGAGCGCCGCCAGGTGGGAAGGACCTGAGTCCTGACCGATAAAGAGATCTGCGTGATTAAGTAAAACCGGAAGTTCTTCCAGGTTTGTCATTCCCCTCAAGTCGATCATTTCTGATGCTGGAAAGGAAGAAAAATCGGCCGAGGATTTTTCCGCCTGCGTTCCGATCAAAATTAATTTCCCCAATCGATGCTCCAGGATTTTTTTGATGAGAGAAGAAAAATGTTTATGAGGCCACTGTTTTGAAGGATACCCGGCTCCGGGATGAATCACAATCCGTTTCATTCCGGGCTTAAAAAAAGCTGGAGGGATTTTCCCAAGAAGATCTTTTCTCTCTCCCCACGCATAAGAAAAAGAATGTCGATCTGTCGGGGCCTCGATACCCATGGATTTTAAAAGCTGGAAATTGACTTCCGTTTGATGGGCTTTGAAGTCATATCGAGGAGAATGTGTGAGCCAAAAGCTTCCCCCGGTGAGACCATAACCGACGCGGATCGGGATGAGAGCCTCTTTCATGAGCCAGATATTTCGAATGTCACCCCGAAAGTCAATGGCAAGATCATAGTGGTTTCTTCGCAGTTGATTTAGGATTTGTTTTGCTTCTCGCCACATCTCCCCGGAACCTGATTTCGAGAACCAATGATGGACAAAGGGAATGGTGCGGTGAATGCCGGTAATCTTTTGTCCAAGGCTGGCGCATTCGGCGGCGACTAGCAAATCAACCGTTGAGTCAGGAAAGGATTTTTTGACCAGGGATAGGGCGGGAGCTGTCAGAAGAAGATCTCCCAGCTGATCGTTACGAATCAGGAGGATATTTTTAATTTTTTTTGGATCAAACCTTCTCGGTTGAAAGAAGAGGCGTCCGTATATCAAAGATCCCGCAAGATCAAAAAGGAAAACACCCAGACGGCGATACCACGCCTTGTAGCGATACTGCGAAAACCATTTCACGAATCTTTCTCCCCCTTCGTTGGAGGAGGTATTCTATCAGAAGAGCGTATAAATGAAAGGCGCGACCGGGGTGCTTTGGGTCAAGACGATCAGGATCCCTAGGAGCAGGAAAACGATTACGATCGGGGTGAGCCACCACTTTTTACGGATTTTGAGGAAATCCCAGAATTCTTTCAGGATGGATAGTTTGCCCATATTTTCTCTTCTCCTTATCAAGTCATTGCGCGGGAACAAAGCGACCGAAGCAATCTCACAGTTTGAGATTGCCACGCCCGTCAAAAAGCAGACGGACTCGCAACGACTAATACTATTTCGTTAATATTGAGTTTCGCAGCTTTTTTGAGGATCTTTCTTTGGCTTCGGGATCCAATAACTATCCGTGGGCTTTTTGAATTTAAAATCCAAAAACTCTTTCCCGGTTAAACGGGCAATCATAGCTATCGGTGTGATTCCTGAAAAGTAAAGTAGGCCCAGGACAGCAGGAGCAACGACTGCACCGAGAAGGAGGCCAAAGGCCATCCAGGCGATATAGATTTGTTTTAAAGATTTTGGAAGAAGCAGACCGAGTAAGACCAAAGGAACTCCGATGCCAAAGAAGACGGGAAAATGCGGTTTTCCACGCCAAAGCATCAGGGCTCCAAGCGCCATAAAAATCCCACCGACCATCCAGCCGAAGGTTTTAAGTTCCTTCTCTCCGCTTTTAATCTGTTTGATTTCTTCAAGTAGTTTCATGATTAATCCAGCACAAATTCTTTTTTCCAGTTCGTGTCTTTGTCCAAGGGCTTTTGCTCTTTTTTATCCAGGATATAATTTCCCAAGACCAGATAATCCATATCCGTGCGCATAAAACATCGGAACGCATCTTCCGGAGAGCAAACCAGCGGTTCTCCGCGGACATTAAAAGACGTATTGATGATCGTGGCGCAGCCGTGGCGGTCACGAAGCTCCCGGATGGTTTCGTAGTAGGCCGGGCTTGTTTCATGCGAAACGGTTTGGACCCGGGCTGAATAATCCACATGAGTGACGGCAGGAATCGTGGAACGGATGGCGTTCAGTTTTTGAATTCCAAAAAGTTGTTCTTCCGTTTCTGTCATGGCGCGGCGGATATCTTTTTTTATGGGAGCGACCAGAAGCATGTAAGGGCTTTCATGGGTCAGTTCAAAATAATCCGCGCAGTTCTCTTCAAGAACGCTGGGTGCAAAGGGGCGAAAGCTTTCGCGGAATTTGATTTTGACATTCATCGTCTCCTGCATTTTGGGAGAGCGCGCATCACCGATGATTGAACGCGCTCCCAATGCGCGCGGCCCAAATTCCATGCGTCCATGAAACCAGCCAATGACTTTTTCTTCTGCGATAAGATCCGCCACCGTTTTCGGGAGTTCTTGTGCGGAGCACTTTTTGTAAGGGATTTTTTTTTCTTCCAGAAATATTTTGATCTCGTCATCTGTAAAAATTGGGCCGAGGTAGGAGCCTCGCATAAAATCCTTTTTGTTTTCTGGATGCCGCGGTTTATCGAGATATTGATGCCAGGCATAAAGAGCTGCACCAAGGGCTCCTCCGGCGTCCCCGGCTGCGGGTTGAATCCAGACACTCTCAAAAGGGCCTTCGCGGAGAATGCGGCCGTTGGCAACACAATTCAGGGCGACTCCGCCGGAAAGACAGAGATTTTTCATCCCGGTTACTTTGTGAATGTGGCGTGAAATGCACAGCATTACTTCTTCGGTGACATCTTGGATGGATCGGGCAATATCCATATCCTTTTGGGTGATGAGAGACTCAGGTTTGCGCGGAGGTCCGCCAAAGAGACGGTGGAAGTGATGATTCGTCATGGTCAGGCCTGCTGGGTAATTGAAATATTTTAAATTCAGATGAAACGAACCGTCCTCTTTTAAATCCAGCAGTTCATTCAAAATGAGATCCTTGTATTTTGGAATTCCGTACGGGGCAAGCCCCATTAATTTATATTCTCCGGAATTAACTCTAAATCCTGCGTAGTAGGTGAACGCTGAGTAAAGAAGCCCGAGCGAATGCGGAAAGCGGATTTCATTCAGGATTTCCATATGATTCCCCTGCCCGATCCCAAAACTGGTCGTGGCCCATTCCCCAACTCCGTCTGCGGTGATAAAGGCCGCGTTTTCATAGGGCGAGGCATAGAAGGCGGACGCGGCATGAGACTCATGATGTTCGGGGAAAATAATTTTTCCGGCAAACCCGAGTTTTTCTCCGATGATGTCCTTGATCCACAGCTTTTCCTTGAGCCAGACCGGCATGGCTTTGATGAAAGAGAAAAGTCCCGCGGGAGCGTAGCTTAGATAAGTTTCCAGAAGGCGTTCAAATTTAACAAAAGGTTTTTCGTAGAAGGCAACGATGTCGAGGTCTTTGGCTTGAATCCCCCCTTCCTTCAGGCAGTATTCAATCGCGCGTTCGGGAAAGGCTGCGTCATGTTTTTTCCGGGTAAAGCGTTCTTCCTGCGCCGCCGCAATAATTTTTCCGTCCACGACCAAACACGCAGCCGCGTCATGATAAAAAGCTGAAATTCCAAGGATGTTCATTAAGTTCTCTGATCTGTATGGGAGGGGCTATTTAAAAAAGATAGTCCCAGTCCAAGAAAAAAGTAAAAGGCAACAATCGTCACTGAATTGTGAAGAATGGTATCCACCAAGGCCATCAGCATGAAATTAAGAATTCCCCATCCCACATAAAACGAATCCGTCGAATAAGAAGCGCCTCTCAACACGTATTTAAGAAGCAAAGATAAAAAAGCTAAAAAAAAGAGTGCGCACGGGATCCCGGTTTCAGCGGCCATTTGAAGATAACCATTATGCGCGTAATAGTTCTGAACTCTCCAGCTTTTGTTTCGGTCGTATTTCTGGTGAGCCACCGCGTATGTATTGATCCCTGTTCCTAGGAGCGGCTTGGCACGAATCACGTCAAGGGCTCTCTCCCAGAGATCATGGCGTTCCACGAGAGATTGTTCCTTGCGTTCTTTGTCATAATGAATCTTCATGGAAGAAGGAAGCAGGAACAAACCCACCGCTGAAAAAAAAACGAGGAATCCCATAACCTTGAGTTGTCGCTTGAGAATGAGAAAGATGAACGTTCCCAGGAGAAATGCAAGCATGGCTCCCCGACATCGAGTGACATAAAGCATGAATCCAGAAAGAAGCAGGATCACCAAAGCTACCAAGTTATAGGGGAATTTTTTTAAGAAGCGGATAAATATTCCGACTAAAACGGGTATGACTAGAAGAAGGTAAGCCGCAAAAAGTCCGTACACTTTAAACGAACTAGTAACTCGAATTCCCGATTCGGAATCTTCTGCGGCGATGTGGCGAAGTAAGTCGGTATGAAACCCGTACTGATAAAGACCATTCAAAATAATGATTGTGTGCCAGGAGATCAGGACGATCAAAAAATGCCGGCGGTGTTTCGTGTCAGAAAGGCCATCGGCTGTGGCAAACATGATAAGTGTCCAGCGGATGATTTTGAAAATCCCCTGAACGCTTTGCTTCGGAAACTCGGACCAAAAAACGGAGGCTAGACTTAAAGCAAGGAAAATGCCCAGTGAAAATTTAAGTTCCCGAGGCATCGTCTTGAATGCGGAGCAGCCTTGCTTCTGAAAATACATGCGTGCCCCCCAAAAAAGGAGGGTCAAGACTGTGCCGATCGAAACAAGAGCAAGTGAAAAAGAAACCCCGGCCCAGAGCAGACAGAGGCTGACTAAAAAGGCTTGGTCCAAAAATGAGAAAAGTTTTGAGGACTCGGGATTTTGACTGGCCTTAACCATTTTGTTTCCGATAAAGTTCATATTTAGCAAACGTATAATAAGCTGATAAAAAGGCAAAAAGAAATCCCGCCCAGCTATCAAGGAATCCAAAGTCGATAATATAGCACCGGAGGAATCGAGCGATCGGACGAAGGATGAGATCGCTCAGTCTCCTGGGTCGATTCTGCAGTGTCATTGTCTGAATTTCAAGAGGAATATAGCGGTTCATTTTTTTTTGATATTCCTGGAGAGTTTGAGTGGTGTGATGTTCCATCCGATGGATGAGTTTTTCACAAGGTAAATCCGTCAAAAGTTGTTCGTGAACGGGTTGAGTGAAAGAGGCTTTCCCTCGCGGAAATAAACGGAGGGGGTAGTCGTTTTGGGATCCGCTAAAACGCAAGGGTTGATTGAAAAAATAATTGATGCGCCCGATGGCATAAACTTTTTCCGGTGACTGGGAAGTGACGACTGCTTGGATTTCCCGGGCCAATGGTTCGGGAATCACTTCATCGGCGTCCAGGACAAGAATCCAAGGCTGAGAGGCTTTGGAAATTGCGAAATTTTTCTGAGAGGAAAAATCCTGGAAGGGATGATCAAAGACATGGGATGTGTACGTTCCTGCGATTCGGGATGTTTCATCCTCACTGGCGCTGTCCACGACAATAATTTCTTCCGCCCATCGGACGGACTCAAGTGAACGAACAATCCGGTGAGCCTCATTTTTGACAATCATCACCACGGAAAGAGTCATGATTTTTTTTTGCCCACCATTTGCAGGGCAGCCCAGAATCCCATCCACATCGGATAGTTGCCTTTGATGAGTGCATAAAGGAGCCGGAAAGGCAGCCAAAAAATGTGGGACGGCCAGAATCTCCAGGTGTGAAAATTTTTCCACATGAATAAAAAAGTATTTCGCTGGGCAATCTGCTGGATTTTCGAAGCACCAAAAGCTTTTTTAAAACTGGCCTGTCCCATATGATAAACCATACTTTGAGGTTCATAATAGAGGGAGTATCCGGCTTGTCTTGCCCGGTGACACAAGTCCACATCTTCCATAATTCCGGGGAAAAAACGGTGGTCATATCCTCCAAGCCTTAAGAAAAACTCTCGGGAAAACGCTCCGAATCCGGAGGAATAAGTATCCGACGGAGTCATCACTTCCCTTTCATAGCCCGGATAGCGTGCGTCACACCAGAACATTCCAAAACGATGAAAGGAACGGGTTCGTCCCGCCTCGACGGTTGTTCCGTCAAAACTGAGAACGCGCGGCGCCACTAGAAATGTTTTTGGGTCCTCTTCAAATTTTCGGATTATCGGATCCACAAAATTCTTATCGACCCGGATGTCATTATTGAGAAGGATGGCAATGGGTTCCTGCATTTGCTCAAGATAACGATTGTAAGAACCGAGAACAAGATTTTCGGGAGCATGAACAATTTCAACCTGGGGAAATTCTCTCCGGACGTATTCCAATCCATCATCTTGGCTGAGATTATCCAAAAGAGTCACTTTAACAGAATATTTAGAGGACTGTGCCGCGCCAACAATGCTGGGGAGGCATCGGGGAAGCAGTGCCTCACCATTGTAATTAAGAACGACAATACGGATCATGCTTCAGAAACTCTTGATCGTTAAGATCCTATGGACAAATAGGATAAAGTAGAGATAATTCCGGTTAATGTTATTTAACAGCCTTGAATTTATTTATGGGTTTCTTCCGTTAACCCTGATCGCTTTTTACCTTGCCACGCATTATCGCCTGCCAAAGCTGGCTAAAACCTTTTTACTTCTGGCATCTCTTTTTTTTTACGCCTATTGGAAGCTCACCTATTTTCTGTTAATGATGGTCAGCATTATAGTGAACTATGTTTTCGCCGTCACCCTCGAAAAATATCGCTCAAAAAACGTACTCAAACTCAGTTTATGCTGGAATTTGGGGCTATTAGGCTATTTCAAGTACTTTAATTTTTTTATCGAAAATCTGAACCCCTTATTTTCCACGGCTCTGACCACTGTTCGGCTGGCGATTCCGCTTGGAATCTCATTTTATACATTTCAGCAGATTACTTACCTAGTGGATGTCTATCAGGGGAAAATCAAAAGATTTCAATTAGGTGACTACGCTCTCTGTGTCACCTTTTTCCCGCATTTGATTGCGGGACCCATTCTTCATTATGGACAAATTATGCCGCAGTTCAGCCGTTTACGCACTTACCGGGCTAATTACCGTCATTTATTTCTCGGGATTTTCTTTTTTGTGATCGGGCTTTTCCAAAAACTCGTGATTGCCGATTTCCTGAGTCCGATCGCAGACCGGGCTTTCATGAACGCGCATCTCTTGAATGTTCTTGAAGCTTGGGGAGGATTGTTTGCTTACTCCTTTCAGCTTTATTTTGATTTTGCCGGATATTCCAATATGGCGATTGGACTCGGTTGGCTCTTTAATATCCAGATCATTCAGAATTTTAATTCCCCTTATCAGGCGGTATCTTTCATTGATTTTTGGAAACGATGGCATATGAGTCTTTCACAATTTTTGAAGGATTATGTTTATATTCCTCTGGGCGGTAACCGCCTGGGCGTTTCGAGAAAATATTTTAATATTTTATTGACGATGCTGATCGGCGGGTTTTGGCATGGAGCAGGATGGACATTCCTTTTGTGGGGATTTTATCATGGGGTTCTTCTGGTGCTTAATCATTGGGCGGACGATTTAAAGATTAAATTCTCACTCATCGGGGGAAGAGTCATCACTTTTATCATGATTTGTTACGGCTGGGTTTGGTTCCGGGCGTCTCACTTTTCGGAAGCGGTAGAAATGTCAAAAGCGCTCCTTGGATTCCACGGATTTGGGAAAGAAACCTATTTTTTGTGGAAACATGAGGTGGCGGTCTTAGCCATCCTTGGGGCTGCGGCACTCTTTATGCCCAACGCTCAAAAATGGAGTCAAAGACTCTCACCGACACGAACGTGGTGTTTTCTTTTAGTGATTGTTTTTTTAATGGATCTGCTTTACTTGAACCGGGAAAGTTCCTTTTTGTACTTTCAATTCTGATGAAAAAAAACGCCGATCGCTCCTTCGTCTTGCTGTTTACTGCGCTGACTTTGGTGATCCCTGTGTTGATTATTGCTTTAAATTTCTTCCAGGACCCTCATCATCGTTATCGGTCTAAAGTGCCCACCGAGCGGCTTGAAGAACTTGCCAAGTCTCCCGACAAAATCTTAACCGTTCCCGGTACTTACGATGATCGGATTCTTCTCAAGAGGTTTATGGAAGTTTCACCCGCTCCCCGGATCCTCGTTTTGGGAGGAAGTATTGCGATGGATTTTCAGCAGGAGATGTTCACGGAAAGACTGCTGAACGCCGGCGTAACGGCCGGAAGTATTCAGGATTTTGTTGCCATTTGGGCTTTGGCAGAAAAAAACCATTTTCATCCCCGGATGACAATCATGGTGCTCGCAGAATATAATTTGCATCCCCAATCATTTAACGAACGCTACTTATCCATTTATGAGGATTATCTTCGTTTTTCCCAAAAAGGGATTTCGCTGCGGGCGATGTTTTCGGAAAAAACCTCACAATTCAAAGATCTTCTTTCCCTTCAAACCACGCAATCCTCGCTGATGGGTTTATTCACTCATTCTAAAGAGCAGACTCAGGATCTCGTATCGCGCTCAGGTTTTGATTTCGCGCTGCCTGCCCGGACATTGTCTTTTTCTATGCTTTATCCGAAAGATTATGAAGAGCGAACGCCCAAAGTGACCAATCCTCTTGGCGTAGCGCATGGTTTAGGGGAAGCTCAGGTTTTTGAAAAATGGAATGTTCAAGGCGGCGGTCTGCGATTTGAATTGCTTCGCCAATTAATCCGCCGGATTCAGGATCAAGGAAGCCGTGTTCTTATTCTGACAATGCCCTACCACCCCCAAGCTTATGCAGTGATTCGTGAAAATCCAAAAGCGTATGCGAATTTCAAGAACTATCTCCAGGCCATCCGGCTGATTGCGGCAGAATCCGGCGTTGATTTTTATAATCAGGCTGATTCAACGTCATTTTGGAAAGAAGATGAATTTACGGATGGGGTCCACCTAAAGACGGCCGTAATATACCGTTGGATTAAAGCAGCAGACCAGGAGTTTCAGCTAGGAATCGCGAACGATGCGTTTGGGAAAGAACCGATTTATCCGAAGTCAGCTAAGCGTTGAGAGCGCGCTGATAAGCTTCGATGGTTTTGAGCGCTGTCTGCTTCCATAGATAGTTAGCCCGGAGACGATTTTTAAGTTTTGGATTCGCGGTCTGACTAAATGCTGCGAGGGTTTTATCTTTGATGTCTTTTAAATTTTTTGGATCGACATAAAGGGCATCGTTTGAAAAGTATTCCCGGGCTGCACCTTCCTGGGTGATCACAATCTTGGCACCCGCCAACCCCGCCTCAAGAGCGGCAAGTCCTGGGGTTTCCAGCCAGCTTGCCAGAAGAAACGTATTGCAAGCGCCGTACGCCGACCGAAGAAGATCGCTGCCATGAGGAAGTCCCCCAAGAAAATGAATATTGGAGGAGGCCTCCTTGCGGCATTGGTCGTAATAACCTTGGTAATGGGAAACGCAATCACCGATAAAGAGAACTGTTTGAGTGATTCCTTTCAGGGCTCGGACCATTCCGAGCTGGTTTTTACGCGGTTCAATTCGGCCCACGCAGAGGATAAAGTTTTTAAATCCGTATTTTTCCTCAAAGGCGTTTGGTGAAGCTTGAGCAAAGGATTCATCAACGGCATTCGGCACCACGAAAATTTTTGATTCTGGAATACAGAAAAAACGTTTCAACTGAGCCGCTTCACTTTGTGAATTGGGAAGCAAGAGATCGGAGATTCCCATCATCCGTTTTCGTTTGGAGGACACGAAAGGTGCAAAGACTTTGACGGCATAACGAAGTGAGGATAGCGCCTTTGATTGAAGATCCGGATAAGTGAACAATGAAGATTTCCAGCTGTACCAGCAAATGGTGGAAAGTACATTTTTGATCCCGGCTTTCGAAGCTGCTTCCATCATGGGGAGACAGTCTTTGACCGATCCAAACGTGTGAAGGATATCAAAATCTTTGAGTCTATCTTTCCAGGGATCGAACAGTTTGACCGCAATCCCCTCTTTTTCAAGATACTCTTTGGTTTTAAGCAGCTGGACTTCTCCCCCGCCTGGATTTTGGAAAGCAGTTGGATAGACGTAAAAGGCAATGCGCCAATCCTGGGGCTTTTTAAGCGGACTCGTCATGAGAGGTACTTCAAAATTATTTTCAGGATTCGCTCGCTTGAGTGACCGTCTCCGTAAGGATTTTTGGACATGACCATCTTCTGATAGGCTTTCGGGTTGTCTAAAAGGCGTTTTGATTCGGAAGTGATTTTATTAAAGGATGTTCCGACCAGTTTAGCGACTCCGAGATGAATTCCTTCATTACGTTCCGACACTTCCCGCATGACTAAAACAGGCTTGCCAAACGAAGGGGCTTCTTCCTGAATGCCGCCCGAATCGGTGAGGATCAAATAGGATCGGTCCATTAGGACCAGAAACTCCGTATAAGAAAGCGGCGGCAATAAATGGATGCGGGGGTTGTTTCCCAGTTTTTGAAAGACCACGTCTTTGATATTCGGATTAAGATGGACTGGATAAACAATTTCCGTGTCTGGATACCCTTCAGAAATTGCCTTCATGGCACGGCATATTTCCAGGATAGGTTTTCCGAAGTTTTCCCGGCGGTGAGCCGTGACAAGAATAATTCTCTTTGTGAAATCAATTCTCTTAAAAACCAGGGAATTAAAATGATGAAGTTTGGGACGGATTAATTTTAACGCATCCACAACCGTATTTCCCGTCACAAAAATAGTCTGCGAAGAAACGCCTTCCTTTAAAAGATTTTTAGCAGCTTCCTGAGTGGGAGCGAAATGGTAATCAGCAATTCGGGAAATAAGGACGCGGTTGATTTCCTCCGGATAAGGATGAAGCTTGTTGAAGCTTCGGAGTCCTGCTTCAACATGAGCCACGGGGATGCGATGGTAGAAACCTTGAAGGGCCGCTGCAAAAGCTGTGGTGGTATCCCCCTGGACTAAAATAAAACCCGGTTTTAACTTTCTAAGAATCGGGTCCAAACTTTCCAGAACTTTTTGGGTCAAGGATGAGAGCGTTTGCCCCTCGGTCATGATATTTAAGTCAAAATCCGGCCGGATTTTAAAGAGCTCCAAAACCTGATCGACCATTTGCCGGTGCTGGGCGGTGAGGCAGGTGTAAACTTTCAAGGCACGATTTCGTTGCGCGCTTAAAATGAGCGGAGCTAATTTAAGGGCTTCGGGACGCGTTCCGAAAACAAAGAGTATCTTTTTAGCCTTCACGGGTTATCCCTCATGCGTTTGAAAAGATAGAAAGTCTCCTGATGAAATGCGGTGCGATAGCCCATTTCCTGGAGCTCGGACAAAGTGGCTTCAAAGCCTTCATTTTCCCAATAGAGTTTATCGAGAATAACATAATCGGGCTGAAGTTGATGGACTTGCTTTAGCTTGGTAAGTGGACCGGAATATTCAAATTGGTAGACTTTAAAACGGTTTGCGAGTTGAGGGATAAAATTATTATGGGTTAATACGGAAGCGTTCTGCGGAATTTCCCGGAGTTTTCTTTTGACCATTTCCGTATGCGGCGTTGCATGAGCAAGGTCTTTCCAGATGAAAAAATATTCGGAAGGACCGGATCGGATGAGCCCGATGAAGATGAGAAGTCCTAAAAGCCAGCGTCTAAAAAGCGGATGGGAATGGCGCTGGATAAGCCCGCGAAATCCTTCGGTAGCAGAAATAAACAGAAAGGGCGCCATTCCTATCGTGTAATGGTAACTTAACGAAAGCATCAGAGGATTCTGGCTGAGTATATTTTGAAACAGGATCGGAAAAGCAAGCATCAAAGTAGGGAAATGGAAAAGCGGCAAAAAAAGAAGCGGACTCAATAGTTTGAGGACATATTCCCACGCGTCCGCTCGTAAAAGGCTTTGAAGGATTCCCGAGAAGGGGTTGGAAGTGAATTGACGATAATTTTCCTGATAAAAATATTGTCCGTGATTAAAATGTGGCACGATCCACCGGATGCTTACTGCGAATAATGCGAGAGAAAAAAAGATAAGAAAAAACGAAAACCGTTTCCCCTTTTTTGCTGCCCAGGCATAAATCCCCATCATCAATGTAATTCCCGCCATATTTTCTTTGGCCATCCAGACGGGAATGAGGTACAGGATGGTTTGTGAAATTCTTTTCCTTTCGAGGGCAAAAAAGGACAGGAGCAAAAAAGGTTCAATGAGAACCTCGGGATGAAAGTCTTCATGCAGGGCGGAGCGTGTTGGAAGAAAGAAAAAGTAAATGACGGCAAGTAAAACGGCAAAGGTCTTATCCCCGGTTCGTTCAAAGGCCCAGGATCCAATCAAAAACAAACAAGAGCCGGAAGCGATGGCTTGAAGGAGGAGCAGGCACTTAGGATCGCTCCAGAGGGCATAAAAAGGAACCACGGCGGCAAGGATTGGGCTGACATGATCGCCGAGGAGACAAATGTCACCTTTGATGGATGAAAAAAGAAAATGTCCTTTCATCGTCGTCCAAACTGCCTGGGAAAAAATCCCCAAATCAAAAGCTCTTGTGGCCATCACCTCGTGACGGATAAAACCATTGAAGCTCATAAGAGACACGTAAAGAAAGAAGAGCGTCCCGAGAATCGCGCCTAGCGGAAGGGTATTTATCTTTTTCCATATTTGCGCGATTTGCAGCCCCCTAAATCTTTCAGAGAATTTCCAGCGAAGTAGGATCATTAAAATCGCAAAGCCACTGAGGCTGTAGCGCATCAGGTTTTCATAGTCGTTCTTTTTTCTAAGTTCGTGCATCAGCCCCATTTGAACGAGTGGAATGCCATTTGTCAGAAGAAAAAATGCAGTAATGAGAGCCGCAAAAAAAAGGCAAAAATCAAGTAGTGTGTGCTGCGATTTGAGGGGAACGGTCATACGGACATACTAGTTTTTTTTACCGGAACAATTGTTAAAAAACTTTTTGTCATATCCATTATCAATGAGATCATAACATAGGATGCCACGATACCCATGAGGGGTTCAAGAGAAAAAACTGTGATTTTCCGTCAAATCCGCTTGAAAGCAGGACCTTTTTTGAGGTCATTGGGATACGCTGGCGGACTATCAGAATGGACGCATAATTTCCCTTTACTTCCCCAAACCATAAATGTAGTCTTCCCTGTCAAAGTTGTGCGGAATTTGAGATTGCTCATGGGCGCATTTTTATGTATATTCTTGCTGAACCTATGAGGAAATATCGGGTTCATTCGCATTCTAAATCCCGCAAAAAAAATTCAGGGATGACACCACACAAAACTCAGTGACCCAAAAGCATTTATAGCGGCTCATGAAATCCATCTGGAAATAATCCAAAGCTTGTGTCCCGTCTAAAAACTTGAAATACGGATGTGAAAAATGAAAGTAGTCATATTGGCAGGGGGCCGGGGTTCTAGGATCAGTGAAGAAACGGAAGTTCTGCCTAAACCCATGATTGAAATCGGCGGGAAGCCCATGATATGGCACATCATGAAATTGTATTCTTTTTATGGCTACAATGAATTTATTGTCTGCCTGGGATATCGAGGTTACATGCTGAAAGAATATTTTTCTCATTATTTTATGCATATGAGTGATGTGACTATCGATTTATCCAGGAATGAAACGAAAATTCACACCACCACCTCGGAACCGTGGAAAATCACGCTCGTGGACACAGGTTTGGAGACAATGACAGGAAGTCGAATCAAACGCGTACAGAAGTATGTCGGAAATCACCCGTTCCTTTTGACTTATGGCGATGGCTTGTCGGATGTCAATATTAAAAAGTTAGTCCAATTTCACAAAAAAAATAAAGGCCTCGCGACATTAACCGCGATACAGACTGCGGGGAGATTTGGCATCGTAAGCATTGACCAGGGCTCTAAGGTTTCTTCTTTCCTGGAAAAACCTACGGGAGGTGACCGCTGGATTAACGGGGGCTTCTTTGTGCTTGAACCTGAAATTTTTGATTTTATAAAAAACAATGATACGGTGGTTTGGGAAAGTGAGCCTTTAGAGAATCTAGCAAAAAAAGGTAAATTGCGTGCCTATAAACACCCCGGATTTTGGGGCTGCATGGATACTTTGCGCGATAAAATAAATTTTGAGCGAATTTGGCAATCAGGAAACATTCCCTGGAAAGTGTGGCAATAGTATCTATGGATAAAAAATTCTGGAAGAATAAAAAAGTGCTCGTCACTGGTTTCGAAGGTTTCCTCGGTTCGAATTTGACTGGAAAGCTTATTTCTTTAGGAGCTGCTGTTTGGGGTCTCGATATAAAAGTGAGACGGAAAGAAACAATTCTTACTCCCAATGATTACAAGAGAATAAAAGTCATTAAGGGAGATGTGGCTAATAGCCCACTCCTTAAAAAAATCATCCGAAAAAATAAGATACAAATTGTTTTTCATTTAGCCGCCGAAGCTCTGGTGGGCAAAGGTTATGATGCTCCCCTAAAAGCATTTAAATCCAATATCGCCGGAACCTGGAGCGTCCTTGAAGCTTGCCGTCTCGCGGAGAACTTGGAAGCGATCATCGTTGCCTCAAGTGATAAGGCTTATGGGGCACACAAAAACTTACCCTACAAAGAAAATTTTTCGCTGAACGGATGTTATCCTTATGATGTTTCAAAAAGCTGTACTGATTTGCTGACGAACACGTATTTTCACACCTATGGGCTTCCGGTATCCATCACCCGTTGCGGGAATATATTTGGGCCCGGAGATTTTAATTTTAGCCGTCTTGTCCCCGATGCCGTCAGGTGCTTAATACGAAATAAAACATTGAAGATACGAAGCGATGGGACTTTTGTTCGTGATTATGTTTATGTTGAGGACATCGTCGCGGGTTACATGAGGATTGCGGAACTTCTTAAGAAGAAAAATCTTTCGGGCGAAGCATTCAACTTCAGTTATGAAAAGCCCCTATCGGTAGTCCATTTATTAGAAGAGATCGATAAGCTTCATTTCTCCTCGCAGAAGTTAAACCGTCAAATCCTTAACAAGGCCAGGTATGAGATAAAAGAACAGTATCTTTCCGCGGCAAAAGCCAGACGTGTTTTGGGTTGGAAACCCGAATTCACTTTACGTAGCGGGCTGAAGAAAACAATCGCCTGGTTCTATCACAATAAAAAACTCCAACCGCAATAGGATGAATCTCTCAATGCGAAATCAAATTATTTGCGAGGACCTGGAGTTTATCGCAAAAGCGCCTATCCCCTGGAAAGATTTGGAGGGGAAGAATATACTTATCACTGGCGCAACTGGCTTCCTCCCCGCATATATGATCGAACTGCTATTATTTCTGAACGATAATTTTTTTCAAAAAAAAGTGCAAATATTTGCATTAGCACGCAACAAAATGAAAGTTCTTGATCGATTCCAGAATTATGGGAAAAGACCCGACCTTAATTTTTTAATTCAAGATGTCTGCCTGCCCATCATCGACGAAGGAACAAGGTTTGATTTTGTGATTCACGCCGCAAGCCTAGCGAGTCCCAAGTTTTATGGCGTTGATCCCGTCGGGACTATTTTGGCCAACACCGTTGGGACAGCAAATCTTTTGGCTTTGGCTGAGAAACACAAGAGTGAGGCTTTTTTATTTTTCAGCAGCGCTGAAGTCTACGGAGATATAAGCTCCGATCGAATGCCCATCCGGGAGGATTGCTTTGGTCCTCTGGATCCCCTGCTTATTCGTTCCTGTTATGCTGAAGGTAAGCGGGCCGGAGAAAATATGTGTATTTCATGGAGCCAGCAATATGGACTCCCCGTGAAAATCATCCGCCCTTTTCATACTTATGGTCCTGGTATGAGTCTTGACGACGGAAGGGTTTTTGCCGATTTTGTTTCTGATATCGTCCACGGAAGGAATATCCAAATGACGAGCGATGGAAGTGCCGTACGAGCGTTTTGTTATCTCGCTGACGCAGTTGTGGGCTTTTTCATGGTTCTTCTAAAAGGAAGTCCTGCCCAGGCTTATAATATCGGAAACGATTTGTGTAAAACCAGCATTGTGGAACTTGCCGAGTTGCTGATCGGTATTTTTCCTGAAAAGCGTTTGAAGGTTGTTCCCAGTAAAGCTGTGAATTCTCCGGGATACATCAAGAGCAAAATTTCCGTAAGCGTTCCTGATACCTGCAAAATCAGGGCATTAGGGTGGAGCCCCTCATACTCATTAAAAGAAGGTTTTGCACGAACAATCAGGAGCTTTTCGGGTGAATAAACTGTCGCAGATTGAGAGTGCCTACCGAGCGGGGTCTCTTCCTAAAAAAACGTACATTAAAAAGATGCATGAACGCCATCTTCTTCTTTGGGAGCATTCGGAGTTCCTCCAGAATAAAAATATTGAATCCATCATCATGGACCATCAACGCATCGTCGTCAGGACAAAAAGCGGGGTGCGCTTGATCTGCGATCCTCAAGACAAGCGGCACATGTTCATGGAGATTTTAAACTTCAATGACTATGAAGCCGCTGAACTCAAAATGATGAAACTCCTTTTGAAGAAAAACAGCATCATCCTTGATATTGGTGCCAATGTTGGTTGGTATTCTATCCATCTTGCAAGGCAAGTTCCCCAAGGCAAGATCTTCGCTTTTGAACCCATTCCGCGAACTTATGATTTTTTAACAGAAAATATCGCATTAAACGGTCTGACCAATATCAAAACCTATAAGATTGGATTTTCCGACAAAGCCGGTTTTTTCAATTTTTACTATAATCGCGATTACCCAACCGCGACTTCGCTGAAAGATATTATGCAAGGAAATGATGTCGCTTTGGTAAAATGCCGCGTGGAAAGGCTGGATGATTTTTTAAAAAAACACCGTATTAAGCATTTCGATTTCATTAAGTGTGACGTCGAAGGCGCCGAAAAGTTCGTGATCGAGGGTGGCTCACAAGCCATTGCGGAAAACAAGCCGATTATTTTTTTAGAATTGCTCCGGAAGTGGTCTGCTAAGTTTAATTACCATCCCAATGACGTGATCAACGCTCTTGCCCACATCGGCTATGCCTGCTGCGAGATCGCTGAAACCAGGCTCCAACAGATCGAAAAAATCACCGATGCCACTGAATCGACCAATTTTTATTTTCTCCACAAAACCCACCACGCCAGTTTATTGAGAAAGTTCGCTCGATAGTTATGGAAAAAGAAATCAGAAAAAAAATTCACTTACTAGTGAGATCTCTGATCAAGCGCCGACTTGCTAAACAGCGGTTTGTGCCTGGCACCTCCCCCGTCCATTATTCCGGGAGGGTTTATGATGAAAAAGAGGTGATAAATCTAGTCGACGCTTCATTGGATTTCTGGCTCACAGCGGGACGATTCGCCGAAGAATTCGAACGAAAACTGGCGAAGTTTATCGGTGTACGCTTTTGCCTTCTGACCAACTCCGGATCCTCAGCAAATCTTTTGGCGCTATCCGCGCTTACTTCCCCTCTATTAAAAGAGAGACGGCTGAAACCCGGGGATGAGGTCATTACCACCGCGTGCGGTTTTCCCACCACACTCAATCCAATGCTACAAAACAATTTGATCCCGGTTTTCGTTGATATAGACCTTAAAACCTACAATATTGATGCGAAAAAGATTGAGCGCGCGATAAGTAAAAAAACAAAAGCCATTTTTTTAGCGCATACACTCGGCAATCCGGCCAACCTTCTGCTGATCAAAAAAATGGCGGAAAAATATCATTTGTGGGTGATTGAGGATAATTGTGACGCTTTGGGCGCTCAATACTCGGGAAAACATACGGGCTCTTTCGGAGACATTGCCACGTTCAGCTTTTATCCTGCGCATCATATTACCATGGGGGAAGGTGGCGCCGTTGTGACCGACAATCCTCAGTTGCGCAGGATCCTGCTTTCTTTCAGGGATTGGGGGCGGGATTGTTTTTGTGATCCGGGGAAGGACAATACCTGCGGAAGGAGATTTGGTCAAAAATTCGCCAAGCTACCCTTCGGATATGATCACAAATACGTCTATTCGCATATCGGCTATAACCTCAAGGCGACCGACATGCAAGCTTCGATCGGTGTCGCACAAATGGATAAGCTTCCCTCGTTCATAAAAATGCGACGCGAAAACTTTCAACGCCTCCGTGACCACCTTGACAAATACCGCCGTTTTTTCCATTTTGTTGAAGCGGCAGCTCATTCGCAGCCGAGTTGGTTTGGATTCCCCCTCTTAATCAAGAAATCAGCTCCTTTTTCCAGAGGAGAGATTGTTTCCTACTTGGAACAGCGAAAGATCGCCACGCGCATGCTTTTTGGCGGAAATTTAACGAAACAGCCCGCGTACAAGGATTCTAAATACCGCATTGCCGGCAGCTTGAAGAATACGGATTTAGTGATGAACGATTTGTTTTGGATAGGCGTCTATCCAGGCTTAGATTCCGATCAACTTTCCTATGTCCTTAGCGCTTTTGATGATTTTCTCAAGCAGTGCACTCAAAAGAAAAAAGACATCCATCGAGTGCCTGCCACTTCATCCAGTTGTCCTTGCGGGGAGGCCATAGGCCAATGAATCTCATCAGCGTGATTACCCCGTGCTACAACGAAGAAAAAAATGTTGAGGATCTTTATCTTCAAGTCAAAGCAGTGTTTCAGGGCCTCAAATATCAGTACGAGCATATTTTTATTGATAATGCTTCCACGGATGGGACCATCACCATCTTGAAACGACTTGCACAAGCCGATAATAATCTGAAGATCATTATCAACTCTAAAAATTTCGGATGGGTACGCTCACCTTTTTATGGAATGCTGCAGGGGCACGGGGCTGCTGTGGTTTTATTAGCGTCGGATCTGCAAGATCCGCCGGGGCTCATCATCGAATTCATAAAAAAGTGGGAAGAGGGTTATAAAATAGTCCTTGGAGTTAAAACCAAAAGTAAAGAACCCGCCCTGATTTACAAGGCAAGAAGTTTGTACTATGGGCTCTACAATAAACTCTCTGAAAATGAGATTGTGCGGCACAGTACGGGTTTTGGACTGTACGATAAGACCATCATAGAAATCTTCCGGCAGTTAAAGGAACCCTACCCATTTCTAAAGAGCTTGATCCCTGAAATAGGTTTCAAGAAGGCAACGGTTGAATATATACAGGAAAAAAGGGAAAAAGGCATTTCATCGAGTAGTCTTTATCGACTCTATGACGTTGCAATTCATGGAATCATTAGCGATTCCAGGGTGCTTATCCGAGGCGCAACGCTGTTTGGATTTCTTGCGTCTGCCCTCAGTCTTTTAATCGCTATTGCGTATTTGATTTTAAAAATAACTTTGTGGGAAAGATTTCAATTGGGTATCGCCTCGGTGGCAATAGGCGTTTTCTTTTTCGCGTCCGTGCAGCTTTTTTTCATTGGAATCATTGGTGAATATGTCGGAGCAATCTATACGCATGTCAAAGACAGACCGCTTGTTATCGAAAAGGAAAGAATAAATTTTTAGCTGCCATCCAGCAAGAGTTGCATGAAACGGATCTGTCAGCCGGTTCGTAGGACACTTTCCAGAAAGTCGAGAAAATATTCAGATGAAGAAAACGGACGATTTTGCCTTCCAGTTGAGGGAAATCATATTACGCCAATCGAAGCGAGCGAATGCGGGTCATATTGGCAGCTCCCTTTCAATCGCCGACTTGATCGCTGTACTTTATAGCGAAGTTCTTGGTCCCATTGGGCCTCGTCGCGAGCCTGATCGAGATCGTTTTGTGTTATCCAAGGGGCACGCGGCTCTCGCGCTCTATGGGGCACTCTATCTGAAGGGAGTTTTTGATCAATCCATTCTTGATACTTATTGCGCTGACGGTTCTCTTTTGGGAGTTCATCCTGAGCATGCTCTCGACGGAGTGGATTTTTGTACGGGTTCCCTTGGCATGGGATTTTCATTCGCGGTAGGGGCAGCGCTGGCCGCCAAGCTGTCAGGATCCAAACGGCGGATTTTTGTTCTTCTCAGCGATGCTGAATGCAACGAAGGTGTGGTCTGGGAGGCCGCCCTTTTTGCCGCACATCACCGTCTTTCTAATCTGGTCGCAATATTGGATCTCAATGGCCAGCAAGCATTGGGTTATACCCGGGATGTCCTGGATCTCACCTCAATTTCTAAAAAATGGCAAGCCTTCGGATGGATCGCACGCGATCTGGATGGACACGATCGAACTGAGATCGCCCGGGCGATTTCAGAACACAACTTTGCGTTAGGATCCCCTGCAATATTAATCGCAAAAACAATCTTCGGTAAAGGGGTTTCCTTCATGGAAAACCGTATTCCGTGGCATTACTTGTCGCTCAATGACGAACAGTACGCTGTTGCTTTGCGTGACATAGGCGTAGAGCCATGAGAAACGCATTTGCAAGCACGATACTGGATATTGCCCAGATGGAACCACGCGTCCTTCTCCTGACGGGAGATCTTGGATTCATGGTCCTGGAACCCTTTCAAAAACGTTATCCCGAGAGGTTTATTAATGTTGGCGTTTCTGAACAAAATCTTTTGGGTTTGGCGACTGGCTTGGCGGAGGCGGGTTGGATTCCTTACGTCTATTCGATTGCAAATTTTATAGCGCTTCGTCCGTACGAATTTATTCGCAACGGTCCGGTATTGCATCGTTTACCGGTTCGAATCGTTGGAATCGGAGATGGATTTGATTACGGACATGCCGGCCCGACCCATTTGAGCATTGATGATGTGGGCGTGCTTCGAACGCTTCCGGGTATGGAGATCATTGCGCCGGCCACGCCCGGTCAAGCGCGTGAGGCATTGCTCAAGACTTATGCCTCGCAGGGTCCGATCTATTATCGTCTCGGGAAATCCGCGGGAGGAACATTGCCTCCGGTCGAATTTCATTCAGGGAAAGTTGAATGGCTCCGCAACGGCAAAGATGTTGTTTTGCTGACCATGGGAGGTATTGCTGCCGAGGCTTTGAGCGCCGCTGCACAGCTGGAAGCCCTCGGAATTTCTGCGGCTGTTATCGCTGTCGCTCACATATCCCCGACTCCCCAAAATGCTCTTTTTGAGGTCTTGAAAAAATTTCCTCTGGCCGCCACGATTGAAGCTCATTCTGTTCAAGGCGGATTGGGCTCGATGGTTGCCGAAGTGATCGCTGAGGGACAAATGGTCTGCCGCCTGTTGCGCTTTGGCGTTAGGAAGCCGTTTGACGGTAGATCCGGTTCCCTTAAGTGGTTACTTCGCGAACATGGCCTGGATGCTGCATCTGTATCGAGCACTCTCCATAAAATGATTAGAAATATTGGGGAACAATGAAAACGATACTTTTTTATCTTTACCAGTATGTCAAGTTTGGCCCCTTGACAACCTATTTCCTCATGGCTGTAAGCAGTATCTTATTAGGAAAATATTTCTTGAAATTCAAATGGCCCTTTTCATCTCGAACGACTTTTTTCATGATCCTTGTGCTGGGGCTTGCGCTTCGGATCGGGTGGGTCTTTTATTCCGCGCACACGCCCATGAGCCATTGGAACGCTGAGCACATGCTTGAGAACGATAGGATCAATGTCCATGCCATAGAGTTAGTGGAAAAGAATCGCTGGTTTCTTGAGCCGGACGGACGCCCATCGGGACGCCGTCCGATTGGTTATCCACTTTTTTTAGCTGTTTTTTATAAGATCTTCGGGGTCCATATCGGAGTTGCATGGGCAGTAAACCTTGGGCTTTTTTCCATTTCACTTTTTTTCCTGTACAAGCTGGCGGAGAAGATCTTTGGCGGCTCAGTAGCCTTGATCACGGTTTTCTTATTTTCCATCTACCCCATGTCCATCTACAGCATTAAGCTCCTCACCGATGAGCATCTTTTCATTCCATTTTGGTATGGAGGGCTTTTTCTTCTTTTTGAGATCCTTCATGATCGCAAAGTCCGATGGGACTGGATTTGGCTTGGACTTATATTCGGTTATACAGCCATGATACGCACTCATGCGATCTTTATGCCGCTGGTTGTTGGTATTGCTTTTTGGCTTTTAAAGCGTCCGTGGAGAGAAATAATCGGAAAGATCATCCTTGTGGCTATCGTCATGCAGGTTATCAATCTGCCTTGGATAGTCCGAAATTACATCGCTTGGAAAGTTCCCATTCTTTATATCGCTTCGGGGGCTGGTGTTTACGCTCAAGTGAATTCAACAGCCAAACCCGAAGGGAATGGTCATGTTCCTGAAAAGGGTGACCCGGGTTATTCTCCGGAACTCGATCAGGCGATCGCCTCAGGCAATGAGGGTCTCATCCATAAGATTTCAAACCGTGAGATGAAACGCTGGATATTGGAACACCCACAAGAGTTTTGGGTCATGGGTGTCAGCCGATTGCTTTATTTTATGAATTTCAATCGCCAAGGGGGTGTCTGGGCCCTATGGCATCAATATTACCCCGGATCCTTCGATCCCAAACGCCCTTTGCCACCCAAGCTTCAGAAAATTCTGGAAGAATATGCGTTAGCCTTCTATTACATCGTTTTCTTTTCCTGGCTTTTCGCTATCGGTATTTTAATCAGTCGATGGCAAACATTAACACCCCTGACAAAAAATTGCCTGCTTGTTCTTGGAAGTTGTTTTTTGTTCTGGTTTGCCGAGCACATAATCATCTATCCGGACCGGAAGTATCGTTTTCCATTGGAACCTCTGATGCTGATCACCACCGCTTTTTTCTTCTACAATCTTCATACGCCTAAATGGATCACCCCGCTACTGGCTTATTTAGCCCGGCTTAAAAAGACTAAATGCTGAGAATCTCAAAATACGCCCGTGTTGTCTTAATGGCCTCTTAAAAATAAACAAGTTCAAACAATATGAAAAATGTAAAAGGTTTTTCCGGCCTTAGCAATAGATTTCATTTCTTTAAATTGTGAAAGGGGAAAGTTGCGCTGTGCGATCATGGCATCAATATCAAGCGCATAATATCCAGGCTGGGGCTGGAGCCAGTCCTCTTCACCCATTGCCTCCCACTGAAGGTGATGAAAGGTATAGGCTTCTGGGTTGATAAATTTTGAAGCAATCTTGATCCGGGACACCTGATGTTCCGAGGCCCAAAGCGCCAGGTGCTTGTTGTCCTGGCCCCAATTCAGATTGGAGTCCGTAGTCAGTCTGGCCCCGTCCTCGACCTCTTTGACTCCTTCATTGAAGTAGGAAAGGTGATGGGGAAGATTGCTGAGAGACTGATGGACAAAGTGGATCAGTATAAATACCCCCACCCCTGCCGTTGCTTTCTGGAGAAAGATAGATTTTAGGGAAGCGACCCATTTCCCGACATAGCCTGCGATGACAAAAATAAAGGGGTAGATGGGAAGGATGTGACGGAGGCCAATTTTAACGTGACTGGCAAGGCTTGAGACCGCTAAGAAAAATAAGGGCGGCCACAGAAGCATAAGCTTCACCTTCCAGGAGTATCCCTTCTCTTTCAGGAATAAAAACATTCCCATCCCGAAACAAAAAAGTGTTGTCCATGGAGTCTTAATTAAAAGAAGCCCTAAAAAGTATTTCCAATCACAGGTGATGAATGATCCGGAAACGCACATTTGGTGATTCATTTGTGTATTGGGGACTCCAATATGGAGCGATTCAAGGTAATGTTGGAAAGGCTTAAGCCGCAATAAAGTTGAGGGAAAGTCACGGTATGAGAAGATGAGGACCCAAGAAGCCACGACACACAATAAGGCAAAACATTGCGCAAAAAATAACGGTTTCGGCCCAGCCCGCAGAATCAGCCCCATGAGAAGGACAAAGATAAACACATTCCAGCCTGTAAACACCAAAGCCAATAGCCCCATCCCCTTTTTTGCAATCAAAAGGATCGAAACAAATGAGACCATAAAACCTGCGGCAGACAAAGCGATTAAGAGCCACCGGGAAAGGTTCTTCTTTAGCAAAAACAGGATCAGGGCAGAACTAGTGACTGGAACCAAAAAACACAGGATGGACTTTTGCCCTAAGGACAGGACGAAGAGAATTCCCGCAAGAAGCAACAGACCCGTCTCCGCATTTTTTGAGAGGTGGCAGGCATCGGATTCTTGTTTTCCATGGAACGGCTGCAGGATAAAGAGAAAAAGCAGGGTAGGAAGAACCAGAAGGCCGCTCATTTTTGAAAGCAAAGTCAGCCCCGTGAAGAAACCCGCAAGGAGCACATCGGGAATCCGCAATGTGATAAAAAATCGGTTCGTAAAATAGAGGGCGATGAAAAAGAAAGCGGCAATTCCGAGGTCTGTGGTAAAAAGACTTCCATGGGCGATCATATTGGGGCAAAAGGCGATGAGAGTCAGTGAGAGCAATCCCCCGCCCCAACCAAAAAGTTCCTTGGACCATTTGAAAACAAAGAATGCCAGGAGAAGGGTGACGAGGATAATAGGAATCCTTGAAAGAAAGAGAATCTGGTACGGATCGTTTCCCATGAGATAAAGAAATTTAAGTCCGGTCTTGGACACATCGATTTCATTCGAGTTTGGAAGATAGACAGGATTCTGGATGGGAAAACGGGGCTGAATCCATAAAAGGGGCAATGCCCCGAGCTGTGGCATAAGCGGCGGATGGGCTGTACGGCTCCGGTAATCCGCATATCGGATTCCTGCGTAGCCCGTGGTGTAATAAAAAGGTTCATCCGAAGTTTGCCCGTTGTTCCATGCGAAATAGACGCATTGAACCGCAAGGACGCTCAAAAGTAATGCCGGAAAAATAAATTTTAAGGGTGCCGATAAAGAGCGGGGCATAAATTCAGGATGACGGATCAAGGGGCTTAAGCATGACGGTTCGAAATATTTTTTGGGGGGCCTTCGAGGACCAGTGGGAGTCATCCGCATAATAGATATCCTTTTCCCCGCGGGCTAGCTCGGCAAGAAGAATTTCTTTTGTGTCGATGAATGTGTAGGATTTTTTCAAAGTGCGTAGAGTTTCAAAAAAATGACTGTGCGGATAGGGGTTATGAAGGATGAAATCGCTGTAAAGGTTATATTTATCCACCACGGGCATAAAATAAAGTCGGATCCCCTTTTGATTTAATTTTTCCGCTAACGCGTTCAGGTTTCTATTCGCTTTTTGGATTGAGGTTTCACTTTCCCCCGCCAAGTGCTCAATATCTTCGTAAGCAAAAATGAGTTTCCTTCCGTTTTTTACTGTAAAAAAAGGTCGGCTTAGCTCGCGCGTGTAAACTTTCGAAAAGAAAGCGTCGTCTTTAATCATGTATAAAAAATGGTAGAGAAGAAATTTTAAATTCCCGATATTCAGAAAAGAAATCTCAGGCGGTCGGTTGGTGTATTTCAGTTTTTGATAAGTCTTCAGAATATCTCCAAGAGGAAGGTGTTGGTCCATATCGACCGGTTTAGAAAGAAAGTCAGCGGCGTGGTGCTCAATGATTTCTAAAATAATGGCTTTGGGATGCACCTGATCCAGATAGCCGCTGTTGGCGAGAATAACAAGGGTATCAAAAAAATGTTTTCCGGGAAGCTTCTGAACATTCAGGACGGTTTTACTGTGAATCGTTGCAATCCAGTCTTGGTAATATTGATCGGTCTTGCCGTTGCTATTCGAAAATGAATCCCCAATCGTTAGAATATCAATGGGCTCGTGCTGGTATTGATAATTTTCAAGATGTTTCCGCTGTAAACCGTACCCGGGTTTTGACGGGTAGCTTGATCCGGCAATATAACCGATCCGGGTATAATCGCCGCTGCGTGGGCCGTCGATTAAAAGTTCTTTTGTGTATTTTTCCCAAATCAAAAAATTGAGCGCAACAAAGCTCAAAAAAAATCCCAGTACACTCAATGTCCAGAACTTGTGAGTTTTCATCAAGGGCCTAAAAGTTGAAATAAATGAATTCGCTGACTTTGGTAATGCTGATGATTCCTGCGCAAGCGAGAAACGTACACAGAGCCGCTGTTTTCCAACTAGGTTGAAACGTTGAACGCATTAGGGAGGAATTTTTTAATATCAAAACTGCTGCGGTGAGACCCAATACGGTGGGGATTTGTGTTCTAAAATCCGCGGAAATTCCAAAGCCGTTACAGCCGGCCATTCCCCGAAGGATATGGACAGCATCTTCCCAGGTTTTTGCCCGAAAAAAAACCCAAGCTGCATTGACAAAGTTAAAGGTAAGAAACCACGCAAGGAAGCGATTCATTTTGATTCCAAATCCGCCCCAGATCCGGTGAATGACCATGGCCAATCCGTGAAGTGCTCCCCAAAAGACAAAGGTCCAGCTTGCCCCGTGCCAGAGTCCGCCCAGCAAAAAGGTGACCATTAGATTGACCACTGTCCGCCATTCTCCGTGCTGATTTCCTCCCAAAGGAATATAAATATAATCGCGCAGGAATCGGGAAAGTGTGATGTGCCAACGGCGCCAGAAATCCTGGATAGTCGTAGCCTGGTAGGGCGAGTCAAAGTTAATGGGAAGCTGGATATTAAACAGAAGCGCAGAACCAATCGCCATATCGATATAGCCGCTGAAGTCAAAATAGAGTTGAAGGCTGTAGGAGAGCGAAATCATCCAGGCTTCGCCAAAAGTGAGAAGGCTCGAATGATCAAATCCCTGATTAGCCCAGACGGCCACGGTATCTGCAATCAAAACCTTTTTACAAAGACCAATCGAAAAAATAAACAGACCTGCAGAAATATTTTTATAATTGAGAACTTTATTTTTAATTCGATCAAACTGGGGCATTAAATCTTTATGATGAAGGATCGGGCCTGCAATCAAGTGCGGAAAAAAAGTAACAAAAAGTCCGTAATTGAGAAAATCGTACTCCTGGCACTCTTCCCGGTAACTATCGACCAAAAAAGCGATTTGAGTAAAGGTAAAAAAACTGATTCCGAGAGGTAAAGCAATGTGAAGAAGTGGTAGATTCAAGCCCGCAGCCCATCGGATATTGGAGATGAAAAAATCCGTGTACTTATAATAACCCAGGAGAAGCAAATTGGCGGTTACGCCAAAACACAAAATACCCTTGCGGGATGTTCGCCTCGGCCGTATCGGGATTCCCTCCGACGATTTCTTCCCTGATTTAATGAGAGCCGTTCCTACCGCATAGTTAAAGACAATGGAGATTAAAATAAGGGGCAAATAGGCGGCGTTCCAATAAGCATAAAAAAATAACGAACATAAAACCAGCCAGGCTTTCGCGGCTTGAAGCAGACGTTTGTGGGTTAGAAAAAAATAAATGCCAAACGATGCAGGGAGGGAAAAAAAGATATAGACATAGGAATTAAATAGCACTTTTTATCCTTATCCAGAGGCGGTCGTGTCCAGCTTGCGTGTCATCACCTTCTGAGTCAGCTGAAGGATCCAGATGAGATTTGCAGAAAGGGCGTAAAAAATAAGAAGAAGATTAAAGACCCCCGCCATCGCGATCGAGAAACCTTTGCAGACCAGATAGCTTGAAGAAATGACCAGAAGAAAATCAGGAAAGTTCAGAAGTTTATGCCAAGCCATGAATATGGTTTTGGGAAATGACGGAGATATTTTTGATTTAGCCGGATTTGCCTCTGAAGGGTGCCGTGTCCCTTCTTTTTTAAGAAGGCTGTACCGGATAACATCTTCGCACATGGGAAGAATCATGAGCATGAGAAATCCGTAGGCTCCCGTGATTCCCCAGTGGGGTTTGTCCAAACAAATGCCTAAAGCAAGAAACGTCAGCGGTTGGATCATAAAGTTAACGATTGTATCGAAATAAAACCCGGTTGCAGAAGCCTTGCCGGTATAACGTGCAATTTCGCCGTCGACATGATCTAAAAGATACCAAACATTAAGTAAGCCGATCCCCCCCCCAAGTTTTTTATCAAAAGCAAAAATCCATGCGGATAAAAGTCCGGCCATAAGTGACACCAGTGTGACTTGGTTTGGGGTAATTCTCAGAGGAAGAAAAAGCCAGGTTAGATAAATAGAAAAGCGCCGCATGACTTGCCGGCCGTACCAGGTATCAACCGCTTTGCGAGGTGCTTGAAGCTGCTCACGCAATTCCCGGATAGAACTCATGACTTCGTTCCTGCCAAGATGACGAATTTCATGTCGATGTAGCAGTCTTTGTTTTCAATGACCATGTTGTAATCTCGCTTGCCCTGCTCATCGAGGTCGATATGCATCTGGAAAATTTCATTCTTAACTTTTGCCGGAAGCCCGCTACTATCAAGCCAATTCCGAATGCTGGAGTGACGAGCCCAATAAATCTTCTTCTGGATTTTTTTGAACCCCGCTTTTTTCATGAGGTTAGTCAGATCCTCTTCCATAAAAGTGATCCGGTCTTCCTTCAGTTTAAACATTTCGGTGTAGAAAGTTTTTACGTGTTTTGTGGGAGGGACGCCTTCAGAGAAAACCATAATCCCATCTTTTTTGAGAACGCGGTAGCATTCTTTCATTGCGGCCTGGGTATGATCGATGATGTGGTGGAAGACCATCCGGGCAGTGATTTTATTAAACGTCTGATCCTTAAATTTCAGATCGTGCGCGTACATGCGCATCCAGGAAATATTTTTAAAAGCCGGATTTTCCGCGCGCTTCAGCATTTCTTCCGAAATATCCACACCAACGACATTTTTAACAAAGGGCGAAACGGTGTGGGCAATGATTCCCGTCCCTGTACCGATGTCGAGGGCGTGGTCACTCTCATGAAACTGCCCGATGTTCAGAAAAGTATGCAGATAATCACCCTTGCTGGCCCACTCAAGATTATTGTATTTCTTGGCGCGTGTTGCCCAAAATTCAATCTCATCATTCGGTTTGGTTTTGGATTTTGCTTGTACGGCCTTGGATTTAATTTTCAAGAAGTTCCTCCTGTGGTGGCGGCGGTTTAGGAATAAATTTATTTTTAAAGACCTTAAGCAAATCCAGTTCTTTATTGAGTTTGATCAAGAAGGGCGAATAGATAAGTAAGAAAATACCAAATTGAAGCAAAACTTTCCACAGGTTTTGTTCTGAACCCGGGATCAGACGGTCAAGAGCAAACAGGAGTCCGGTCAAAAGAACAAATTTGATAAAAAGAAGAGCAAAATGTCCGATCGTTTCCCGACGGTTGAAAATGTAGGATGAAGCAATCCAGTAAGTGGTGGCGAATTCAACAAATTGGACGATTGTCGTCGCAATCGAGACTCCGATAATGCCGGTATGTCCTTTAATGGCCAGGTAATTGGAAACGAAAGCCAGGCCGCACGCGACAAGCATAATCGGTACCATGAACGCTTGTTTGCGGATGACGGCCATAAAATAATTGAAAGGATTAATCAGGGCAAGAAAGTAAGAGCCCAGGATCAGTGCTTTCATCGGGGCAATGCTCTCTAAAAAATCAGGAAGAATGATGCGGGAAAAATACGGCGCAAAGAACCAGACGCCCGCAATTAAAAGAGGCATGAGATCGGAAAACGCGAGTGAGGACTTCATGAGATATCCCTTAAGGGCATCGGCTTTTTCAGTCTCTCCGTACCGTTCATGAAAATTGGGCATCAGCACAACCCCGACGGCAGTGGGAATGGTTCCGATATAGGTATAAGCCAGAATCGCGAGACTGTAGATGCCCAGTTCGCGAAGTCCCAAGAATTTTGCGATCATGATTTTATCAATGCTCAGGAATAAGGTCCCAAGAAACCCGGTGATCATAAGCGGGAATCCATAACAAACCATTCCCCAAAGAATTTTCCAGTTCAAATCAAAGCGGAAATGAAAGGAATAGTAGCAGCGGATACAGATAATATTGAAAACAAAACTCAAGCACATCGCCAACATAAAACCATACATGCGAAATTTATAAGACAAGATCGCGACGAGGATGCCATTTACAATCGATGAGAGAACCATTTGTTTTCCTGCAAGGGTAAACAGCTTATAACCCCGCAAAAAAGCGATACTCAGATTACTGATACGCTGCAGGATAACCAGGCCCCCGATAAACAATAATCCGTAAAACATGACTTCGGAAAGCCGGGACTGGTAGACAAGCGCATAAACCAGCGCGCCTAAACTAATCAGGGCCGCCGTAAGCAGGGAGAAACTAAAAATAATATTCTTCATTTGGTCGGCGGTCTTGAGATCCCCTTTTCCCCGGTAGTACGGGACTTCTCGGGAGATGGATTCGGAGACGCCGAAGGTGGAATAAGAGGAATAATTCAGAATCACTTGAAGAAGAGACCAGGCGCCCATTTGAGTCGGTCCCAGAAAGCGGCGGGTCAAAAGGCCCGCGATAAGCGTGATTAGCTGGGTGACAATGGAAAGCGCCAAGTAAATGCTCGCATCTTTAATGATTTCGTTTTTCTTGGTCATATGATTGAGGCGAGCTCGCGGGGTGTTATTTTTAGGGACTTTTGGATAAAATTCGCAACCCGACCTGCTTGATCCGTACCCGATTTTCCAAGAAAGAATTCTATTTCTTCAGAAGGCAGGTTTTTCCAGGGGATTGTGTCTTTTTCATAAGGTTTGAGGCGGTTCAAGGCCTGCTTGATTTCGTTTTCATTTCTTGCGACCTGAATGAAGTTTCTCTTTTCAAAATCAGAGATCCTCTCCCGGTTTTTATCCGATAAATCCATAAAAATAACGGGAAGCTGGCAGAGAACAGCTTCAATGATGGTGGTGGACCAGGAAGAAAGAATCATTGCATCACACTGATGGATCAGGGTGATAATTTCTGATTTTGGATCGCTGACCACCCTGATTTTATTTTCAATCTCATATTCTTTAAATAAACGCTTCCATGTTCCAAGGCCCATTGTATTGTGGGGCTTAAAGATGACTTCAAGTTCCCCTTTGAATTCCCTCAGAATCTTGAAAAAACTACGGGCGGCGGGTTCAACAATTTGTTGAAAGCTATCATCATGAATGCCGAGGTATCCGTGATGATCCGGAGTTTGTGGCGTAATGTAGGTATTAGCGCAATAGAGAAGCTTTATTTTTGAAGAAAAGGATTTTTTAAGACGTTTTTTAAATTCCCGGATTAATTCATCATAGCGCGGTGTTCCGGTTACAACGATTCCCTTGGGATTCCATCCTCGGCGAACATAAAAATCTTTTTCATATTGGGATTGAACGAGCGTGGAGGATTGGTGAAAGACCTGGCAATCCGTCGGTACTGCGAAATTAACGGCGAGATTGGCGTGCGACAGGCAATAGACCGGGATTTTCTTTCGTTTGGCAAAGGCGCCCAGGAATCCTCCCCGGAGAGCGTAATCATCTTCAGTGAGAATTGCCTTTACCTTTGTCGCTTGAAAAACTTTTTCATATTCTTCGTATCGTTTGCCCAGTTGTTTCAGAAATGGATAAAAAGACGGAAGGACTAAATCAAGAATGAAAGGACTGAGGTTATCCTCCTTATAATGAAAGAATCCTGCGTCCGATGCAGACCGAAGGCCTGCAGATAGTTCCTGAAAAGCGGCGGAAGAGTCGTATTCAGCCGGAGTAACACCGTGAGATCGATAAGAGTCCGAAGTCATATAAGGAATGCGATTTTTTTGCGACCAGGAAAAAAGATTGGCATTAAACGCACTGTCGTAAATACCCGTCGAAATGCCTTGTGACGAAAGAACCTGGAGAAGACGGCCTAAATGACGCAAAGAACCAATCGCCAGAATATCCACATGTTTTGGAGGATGGAAAAAAGAAGCGTGAATTTTTGAAATCTGATTTTTGAATTTGGCGGAAAGTTCCGGTGGCACCGGATGGCCTCCTGATTCTCCGGAGTTTATTGAGCTGGAATCAAGTTCAACCATTGGGAGAGCGGACTCTTTTGCTTTTTGCTGAAGCAAATAGTTGAGATAACTATTGCCGGAAAAATCAGGGTAAGTTTTAAAAAAAGGTTTAAACGTAATGACCGCGGCTGGAGATGCGCATTTCAAAATTATTTCTGAAAATAATAAATTTTTGACCGCCTGGCACAGTAAGTGTGAAAAGAAAAGATAGACGGTAGAGGCAAGATCAATGGTTTTAAAAACCGATCGCTCCCGGCAAAACTCAATCCATTTCGCCGCACGGCCGCAGCCCCAGGCATTGATTTCAGCCCACTGAGATTTTAAGGCGAAGTCATCAACCTTCCGGAAATTAATTTTTTGATTTCCCAAATAAGAATATATCTGGGGATTGTCACAAAAAATAAGAATATCACTGAGGCAGGGATAAGCCTCAGCCAATTTTTTATGCTGAATTTCATTGGATAATACGGCAACAGCCTTCATAAGTCCTTAAAGATCAAGCTCAGGCGGGATGGGTTAATTTTTCAAAATAAGTTTTAAAAAGGCGGTCCTGCGGCATTTGAGAGCGAATGAGTTCAAGATCCTGCGGCGTATCCACGCTGACCGTGGCGTGCGGAATGTGAACGGCTTTAATTTTGTATCCCTTTTCTAAAATTCTCAGGTATTCATTGAACTCAATGGTTTCAAGCTTCCCTTTCGTCCACGCCGCGTATTGCAGCAAAAAAGATTTACGGAATGGAACCAGATGGCAGACCTTGAGTAAAGGCGGATTCGGTGTCCGTGCATCCGAAGGAATATCTGAACGGGAAAAATACATCACTTCATCTTTTTCATTCAATACGGTTTTGATGACAGAGGTGATTCCCCGCTCAGCAAAAGGAGTCACTAAAAGAGCGACCGAGAGATCAGGATTTTGATAGAGCGCCGTAACCGCGGCATCAATATGTTCGGGATCGAGAAGGGCTTCATCCCCTTGAACATTGACAATGATATCCGCTTCGATTCCAGCAGCTGCTTCCGCAATTCGATCGGTGCCGGTTTGATGCCGGCTGTTTGTCATGATGGCCTTGCCGCCAAACTTTTGAACGGTTTCGAGAATCTCAGCACTGTCCGTTGCCACATAGACATCATGGAGAGTTTTAGCCATTTGACTTCTTCGAAGCACATGAACAATCATGGGAAGGCCGCAAATATCCGCCAAAGGTTTTTTTGGAAGGCGCGATGATTCGAGCCGGGCCGGAATAATGGCAACCGTTCTGGGAGTGGCGTGATTACTCATTGAAATTTTTTAAAAGCCTGGTGAACGGTGCTGTATTCCCGGTAAAGGAGATTGGCATCCACTCCGTACGTGATAAATTTCAACCCTAAATTCAGAAGTTTTTTAATATCGTTTTGAGAATGGGCCACAAATCCTCCGGCGCATTTTCCCACAGCAGACACCTTCGCAATTCCCTGTTTTAAAGGTTTCATGACATCGGCGTGATAGATGTCGCCCGGATGACCAAAAACGGCGGAGAGGTCATAGGCGCCGAAGTAAACGATATCTAAGTCTTCGATTTCGAGAATCTCGTCCAGGTTTTCAAATCCTTCTTTTGACTCAATAATAATGGAGCGGACAATATTTTGATTCGAATGCTTTACATAGTCGCCTGCATTTGTGCCGTTAAAAGAGCCTGCTTTGGTAAAGGGTGTGAATCCCCGCGTGCCTTTCGGAGAAAATTGGGTAGTGCGAATAAACTCCTTCACATCATTTGCATTCTGCATGTGAGGAACCATCAATCCTTCAGCCCCTTGATCGAGGGCTTGTTGAATCATCCAGGGCTCAGGGACCGGGAGGCGGACAATCGGTGCGCAGCCGTAGGCCTGACAGTGGCTGACATAGTCCGAAATCCGGTGAAGTTCAAAGGGGCCGTGTTCGAAGTCAATGATGACGAAATCAAGACCGGATTGCGCAATCGCATCAGTCACAAGCGAAGCGCCTAAGGTATTCCAGGTCCCCAGGATAGGATTTTTTTTCTGAATTTTATTTTTAAGCGTGAAGGGCATGTTCATTTTCTACCTTGAGCTGGTTAAAGGATTCAATGATGTGACAAGGCAGGTCTTTAAAATCCTCTCGGGTTCCGAGTCCGGTCAAGACACCGATATTACAGATGAGCCCCGCGTTTTCCCCCATCAGAATATCCACCGGATGATCCCCGATGACGGCCGTCTTTTCCCGGCGTGCCTTTGTTTTTACAAGAAGCCTTTCTACGGCTTCAGGTTCGGGTTTTGAATTCTGAATCTGATCGCCTCCCAGGACAGAGTGAAAATAGGGAGAAAGGCCAAACTGATTCAGAGTTTCCTGGGCGCGATTAGTCCGATCGCTTGTCGCAATGGAAAGCAGGATTCCGGCATCGTGAGCTTTCCTGACAAAATTTTCCACGCCCGGAAGTAATCGAACGAAATCACGGATGTGAGAAAGCGTTTTCTCATCCACTTCACGAAAAAGAGTTTCGATCTCCTGGACTGATGCCGCGGCGCCCATCTCCTTGAGTGTCTGAATGACGACTTGAACGATAAAACTCCGCGGTTTAATCCCGACCGGCCCTTCCCTTTTCATTTTGCCTGTGGATTCATCAATTCCCATGGCTTCAATCAAACGGGTGGAACGTTGTGAATCCGAGGTGTCCTTAAAGTATTTCTGAACAAGCAACTCGGTTCGCATGCGGATCATCGCGGTCCAGTAAAAATGGACATCAATGAGGGTTCCGTCTTTATCAAAAATAATAAGTTCCGGATCCTCCAGAAGAGTCTGGCCGGTGTCAAGCTTTAACGCTTTCATAAAATCCTTCGTGCACCAGTTCTTTTCCGATTTCCACGGCAGAGCGTATATTTTCGGCATTCGTATCAAAATCCGGTTTAATAAGGAATTCATTCACAATCTTCCGTGCATGAGTTCCTACAGAAATTCCGTTATAACGAACCCCGCACATCCGGGCAAGCTTAGAGGTTTGATTATTGGTTCCTCCGGAAACGAGGATTTTAAGGCTCTTGAAATTTTTCCGGATAATATCCGTCGTCGCAATGGCCTGAAGCGTGGTATTAAAATCGTCTTTTCCCCCGCTCATTGGAACCCCGTCGGCCTGAATAATGGTTCTGTCTTTGGCAATGGATAAGGCTTCCTTGATACGCTGCGTCAGGCTGTGTGTGGATAAGTAAGCTCGGTCGAGGCACATCGAGATGAAGTTATTCGGTTGAATCTCATTCACCGTTTTCCATTCCTCAATAATTTGGTCATTGGACGGGACGGCGGCATGAAGTTCAATATTTTCCGCGCCGGCTTCAAGGCATTCGGGAAGAATTTTTTTGAGCGACTTATCATCATGTTCGTAACGGATGGCATCAATTTTTTTCGGACAGGCTTCTTCACAAGCGCCGCATCCGATACAAAGATCCCGGATGATCACCAGATTGAGCGGAATCGCATCCGTCGGGCAAACCGGAATACATTTATCGCATTTAATGCAGGTATCAATGATGTAAGCTTTGCGGACATGATGATCGCCCGGCATCCCGACGCTGACGGTGATAAAAGGCCGGTTAGGGATTTCAATATTCAGTTTTTTGGACCATTCGTACGCGGTATTGATTCCCGAAACACAGGATTGAACAATATGCGGCTTGGCAGAAACATCAAAACCGTTGGCACCGGCAAGCGTATAAACAACCGCAAGCTTGCGGACTTCCTCGGCGTTTTCGTTCCCCGCTCCGCAGACCAGTTTAAAATAACGGTTTTCATCCAAAAGCTTTCTCATTTCCTCGAAACGCGCATTCATTTCATTTCTCCTTCAGTTTTTGAGAATTATTTTTAGAAAATTCCGGGGAATAAATGGAACTTTGAGTGACCGAGTAAGTGGTCGGAGTGACGCTGATGATCGATGGGGCCAGCGGAATTTTTTTATAAAGATTTAAAATATGTTCCATCTCTTTGTGGCGAGGGTCCTGGTAATCATAGCCATCAAATCCGGCCAAAAGAATCCGGGATGCTCCGCTGCTGATCCCAAGTGCAAACACGTAAGCGGCAACCAGCATGAGAGGGATCACGCAGTCATTTTCCTCGGCTAGAAAAGTATTTTCACTCGTTCCCATTCCATAATCAAAAACTTTCAAATTTTTAAATTTATGTTTTACAATTTCAGGCACGGCGTTCATGGGTGCGATGATCGGACGGTTTAATGATTGGTATTTATCGGAATCCATGAGTAATCGGGTTTTGTGGCAGGTGGCATAAGCCGTAATATGTTCAGGAGCAATATACGGATTAATGTTCAGAGAAACCACTACCGGGTCATTTTCTTTGATCAAGCGGACAACATCCTCTTTATATCTTTCCAGCTGCGGCCCTGATCCCAGAATAAGTAAGTCACGGTTTTGAGCCCATCCGGATGCGGACCACGAACCTTTCAGAGGCTGATGAAGATTATTCAGGGCTTTTTCCAGATCCTTATCTTTAAAAGAAGTGGCGCCGCTGTTTTTTAAAGATTCCAATGCCGCAAGAATCTTTTCCGGCTGGTAATCAGGTTTTGAAAGAATCTCCTGAATGTAAGTCGGGTGGATTCCGTATTTGCCGGAAAGATAATAAAGCAGATTATTTCCCCAGCCGTAGCGTTTTTTCATTTTTTCAAAATCGTCGATCACCAGGGAGAAAAGGGCGTCGGGATAAAAGGTTTGAATGCCCCGGCTCGTGAGTTCCAGGATAAGAAGTTCGGTGCAGGCATTCCCCGCTCCGCGTCCCATGCCAAGGATGGTGCCGTCAATCCACGCAGCCCCTGTTTCGATGGCCGTTAAAGAGTTCTCAAGTGCGTTGCCCATATTATCGTGAGTGTGAATCCCCACCGGTCCGTCCCAATTTTTTTGAATGGTCTGGATGATTTCCCGTGTTTGTTTGGGATCAAGACTTCCCAAACTGTCCGCAATATAAAAGACATCAATCATGTTTTGATTTTTTATCCATCCGGAATATTCGCGGAGCTGATGAGGGGGGATATGCGAAATATGCATTAAATTTAAACCGATCGCATAACCCAATTTTTTTAAAGCGCTCATCAAAGCGGCACATTCTGTCAGCTGATTCGGATTGACGGCAATTCGCACAAGTTCGACGCGGGAATTTACCGCGGGCTGGAATACAAGATCAACCGCTTGTTCAATCCCCCCGGGGTATTGAAGAAATTCTTTGGCATTGATCATGACCCCAAGCTTCAGGTCTTCCGGGACATCGAGAGTGGAAATAAAATAATCCGTCGTGTAGGCAAATGGCCCCAGGAAACCTTCCTGAGGAAGTGAACGAAAACCCAATTCAACCGTCCGAATACCCGCGGTATGAACGGCCTGAAGGTAGCGGGACACAAGATCCGCAGGAAAATCCCACTGATTGTAGTAGCCGCCGTCGCGGAGCGTGCAATCAAGAATTCTTAAATCCATTTCAGATTTCACGCGAACCTCTGCTAATCTTTGCGTTTGGATCACTGGTTAAGTAGTTATTTTCATAATCTTCTGCCATTTGTTCCAGAATTTTACGGTAAAAATCCGAAACTTGGTATTCCTGATATCGGTTATCAACGATTTTGCGCTGTTGTACCCAGTAAGTTGACGGAAGGATTCGCGGGATATTCATGTTTTTGAACATCGTGGCTGTTCGGGATGTTTCACAGATTCCTAATTTTTTTTGTACAGTTGTCCAGTCATCGTTTGGGGTTACGACAAATCTTTCAAAAGGGATGATCATCACCTTGTTTTGGAATGAGGGCCGTTGAGTATAAAATTCCTTAGCTTGATGAAGAAGATGATGCGTCACAAGAATTGCTTGTTCAAAGGGATTGGCCGCTAAATAATCATCGGCAATTTCAAGGGCAAACCAAGGTATTATTTTATCTTTTACTAATAAAACCTGCTGAAATTCTCTAGGATCATTACCGAGGCGTTTATTCCAGTTGCCTTTAGTCCAGTTTTCCACAAGCCAAAATGGATGTCTGATCGGTACAACCATGAGTTTAAGACGATGATGGAAGGTGTCAAACATAAGCTCAGAGATTCCGAAAAGATAATGGGTCATCAGCACTAAAATGGGTTTTTCTAATTTTATTTTATCAACAATAGCTTCTCCTTCTGTTTTGTCTTCGAGCCTCAAACGATATTTTTCCTCCTGAAGATTTGCTTGTATGCTGCTTAGGTCAGAAGCTCTAAGGTTAATGTGTCTTCCTATCATAAGGTGGTAAAGATCCATATCAGCATAGGTTTTGAGGAATGTCGCTGCCACAGATCGATTCATGAATCCGTAATGGTCCGCCATGCACAAGTAGTCATAATTATAATTTGCGATCCATGCCTCACATCGATCCAAGCTGCTGATAAGTGGTGCTAGCAGGGATTTTCCGGAGCCTGAAAATCCATCAATAACAACAATATCCTCGGCAAGTTGCAGAGGGCGAATCAAGACTGCTTCACTTAGGGGATTTGAAATCTTGGGACTCATGTTAACTTTTTTGTAGTGTTGACAGATTTTTTGATGGATTCAATTTAAATTTTTCCCATTGAGCCAAGTCAAATCCTGATTCGATCAAGGATTGGCGGGATTTTTCCAGACCGTCTCCGATAAAGTTAAATAGATGGGCCGTGGCCACGGCATCGACTCGTGGATCTTTTAACCCCTGGGCAAGGTGATGATAGTTACCGGCACCGCCCGCAAGGATCACCGGAATGGTTAGAGTCTCCGGGATTTGATCCAATAAGCCTAAGTCGTAACCCTGTCCTGTTCCATCCCGATGAATCGAATTCAAATAAAGTTCGCCAATAGGATAGTTTGATATTTTTTGGAGCCAGGTACTCAGGGAATCATTGACCGGCTTACTTCCATTTTCGACCATGATTCGGTATCCGGACTCATGGAGGGAAGCATCAACGGAGGCAATAATGCATTGCTGTCCAAATTCTACAGCCAGTTGGTTGAGAAGGATGGGGTTTTCAAAGATCGGAGTGTTGATAACGATCTTATCTGCGCCAGACCGGAGAAGTTGTTTAGCTTGCTCAACGGAGCGGATTCCTCCCCCTGCGGCTATCGGCATAAAGCAACCCTCCGTGAGCGACTTGAGATGTTCACAAAAAAGATCAAATTGGCGAGCGTCTCGTGAAACATCAAGGACGATCAATTCATCGATCGAAAATGCCACTCGATAAAAGTTATAATTCTTTTGCAGCCACCGTAGATCACCCACGCGCTGCAGACGAAAATTACGGCTTAACATGAATGAGCCGTGATCAAATAAGAGTGTAAAAATAACACGTTTTTTAAGCATGGTTAAATCTCTAGAAAATTTCCTAATAAAATCAAACCGTTCGTTTGGCTTTTTTCCGGATGAAATTGAGTGCCGCATATATTGTTCACCTCAAATGCAGCGAGGAACTCAGTGCCATAGTTGCAAGTCCCCCAATTCCCTTTCAGTTCTGCGCCAAGCATGCGATAGGAGTGAACAAAGTAAAAATCAGCGGCAGGAGGCAATGAGCGAAATAATCCTGAGCATTTGGCAAAATGAACCGTATTGAATCCCACATGAGGGATTTTATTTCGGTTGAGTTCTTGCGGTGAAAATTTATCAACGGCATTCGAAATCAATCCAAGGCCTTTCGTCTTACCATCTTCTGAACCGGAAGCACCCAAAAGCTGCATGCCTAGACAGATTCCTAATATTTTTGCACCGCGAACTTTAACAGCCTCTAAAATCGCCTGTTCAAGACGCGTGCGTCTCAAGGTTTCCATTGCTTTTCTAAAGGAGCCTACGCCCGGTAAAATTAAGAAATTCGCCTCGCGAACTTGATCAGGATCGCTGCTTAAGAGGGATTGTCTTCCCAAGTAGCGGACCGCACTCTGAACTGACCAAAGATTGCCCATTCCATAATCGATCGTAACAATCTTTTTTTGTGACATTAGAGGGTTGTAAAAACCGGGATCCAGCGCCCATTTTCTTTTTTAAATAAATTTTTATTTGCCCATTGATCGAGCACAGCATCAAATTCATTTTGAGTCATCTGATAATAATCCAGATAGGTTTCAATGAATTCTTCAGGATAATGTCCATCATAAAGACGAACGAGATTGATTGCTTGGTCACGAGTCATCGCGCCGCGACGGATTTCGATTCCTGCATCTTGGGTGGCTCTTCCAAAACCAAATTTAAGATACATCATATAAGTGTGAAGGGCATATAAAGCCTGATCATTCTGGGCAAAATTTGTAAACGTGCCGGTATTATTTTCAGTAGCCTCCTGCAAACCACAATGTTCTTTCGCCGTCAAATAGTTCTGATAAGGGTCCCAGGATTCAAAATAAGACCAGTGGGTGATTTTTAGATCCTTGCCTTTCAGTTCCCGGTCGGATGGGAATGAAAAGAAGTACAATTCAGCGTCGCTTAGGCCGCACGAGTTAAGTATCCTTTCATGGCCGCCCTCGAGATAAATCCTTTTCATGTAAGCAATGTCATAAACGGGATGATTTTTCGATTCCGAAGATCCGCCATATTCCACCTCACCATCCTCTCCATAAAACAGAAGCGGGATATTTAGATTCACCGCGAGACGGACGACGGCGGCTTGCACCGCCACTAACCAGCCATAATAGGGGAATCCTTTCTCGATAAATCCCTGACGATTCAGGATGCGCATAACTTTTGGATTGGGATTGATCTGAATATGGTTATGCCCGCTCTCGATATAATTTCGAAGATTTTTATTCCCCAAATCGAGCGACAAAGCAGGGGTCACAGTAATTGCCAAAGGATTCATTCCATGGTTATGCTTGAGCTGATATGAAACATAAGAGCCATCTTTTCCTCCGCTGACAGGGACGACACAATCAAAAGTTCCTGATGAAGATTTGTACTGATTGAGGATTTCAGTCAGCTCATTTCTCCGCGAATCCCAATTAAGATTCCTTTTTTCCTCCATCCATTGGCAGGCATTGCACCATCCCCTGTCATCAAAGGTAATGCGCGGACGGGTTGACATGTTGAGACAGTTTTTGCACCAAAAAACTTTACTGCTGGAATGAGTCATAAACTTTTCCTGATTAAGCATAATTTTAAAAGAGGTTCAGTGTTACCAAACCGTTAATCCCCCATCAACAATAAGGTTGTGCCCTGTGACATAACTTGAGGCACCGGAAGCAAGATAGATAAGAGCACCCACCATTTCTTGAGGATGAGCCATTCGCCCTAGAGGAACACGGTCGGAATATTTCTTTTGAAACGTTTTATTTTGCCCGCTAAAGACTCCTCCAGGTGTAAGCGTATTGACGCGAATTTTATGAGGAGCCAAGTGGGTTGACAAATATTTTGTTAGAGCAATCACGCCGCCCTTTGAGGCAGAGTACACGGCGGGATTGTTAATCTCTTGATTGAGATAAAACGACCCTTGATAGGTTCGCGGATCATGTGACGAAAGGCCATAAATGGACGCCGTTTGTATAATTGAGCCGCCTTTTTCTTGCTTTATCATTTGGCTACTGACGGCCTGCGCGACGAGGAACATTGCATCCAGATTGATCGCCATAATTTCCCGCCATGTTTCTAGAGAGTAGCGTTCAAATTTCTCAAAAAACGCATGGGCGTCTTTTGATTTTCCGGCGGCATTATTATGGAGGATGTGAACGGTTTTAAAGGTTTTAAGGATTTGTCGGAGCATTTCGTTTACATTTTGCGGTTGTGTAATGTCGCAGCCCACGCCTAAAGCTTTTATTTTATATTTTTGATTCAATTTTTTTGCTAGAGAAACCGCCTCTTTTTCGCGGATATCCACAATCGCCACATGAGATCCGCGGGCAGCCAAGGCTTCACAGAAATGCTTCCCTAAGATCCCGCAGCCGCCAGTGACAATGGAAGTTTTCCCTTGAAGGCTAAACAGGTCCTTAAAACTCATGGTAATTCCCCTGGTTTTGATGCTGACGATCCATGAGAAGTTTGACCACTTCAAAATCCAGATCATGATCAATATCCACGGAACGCTCAGGCGGCATTTCGTAAAGCAATGTGTCGGAATAAAAAATAGCAGGATTTTCAATAAAGCGATTCCGTTTCCAGACATAAATTGACGCATTCATGTCGTAACATGCTGGTGAATCTTGCCGGCGGACAACCGGTGTCGGAGTATTTTTGGAAAGACGGACAAAGCCCTCCGAATTATTTTCTACCAGATTAAAATAGGGCGAATGCCGGGATCGTGCCGCAGTGATGACGTTAGAAACTTTGCGCGAGTCAAAGAGCCGAACCGCATGATGGATATCCTGAATCGTCCTCAAAGGGGATGTGGCATCCAGATCAACGATCGTTTCGTAAGCATACTTCTTGATTTTTTCAATTTCAAGTACCGCGTGCCGGATTGCAGGAAGTTTGGATGCCGTATCAGTCGCCATTTCTTCGGGACGCTTCAGGAAGTAATCCGCTCCCCATTCGCGGCTAACCTTGAGAATATCATCTGAATCACTACTGACAACAACGGCATCAAAAAGTTTTGAATCTTTAGCTTGTTGAAGTGTGTGAGCGATCAAGGGTTTCCCTTGAATCAGCATAATGTTTTTATTTTTGAGGCCTTTGGAACCGCCTCGTGCACAGATCGTGCAAATTCGCTTTATCGGTGTATCCACTTGAAGTCCTTTGCTGCTTCTTCAGCCGCTTCAATCATTTTTACGACATCTATTCCCTCTTCAAAAGAGCATAGCGATTCTGTGTTTCCGGAGAGCACGGCTTCGTGCTGCCGAAGATAGGTGTGATTTTTATCCATGGGATACTGCTCAATCTGATCATCGGTCTCAAGTGTATTCTGGACTAAATCGGCTTTGAACGTCTGATTGTCTGTTTGGATGATAATCTCACGCCGGGATTTTCTATCCAGGTAGTTCATTTGTAAAGAGACCAAAGGACATCGCCTTGTTTTTAGCAGGAGAGAATAAGCATCGTCACTATCTAGGGTGTTATCGCTGAAGCGCCCTCCGACTGCCGTTAAAGCCTGCCAACCCCCAAGAAGCCAGTTCAAATAGTCCAGTTCATGACTTAAATCCCGAAGGACACCCCCGCCGCCTGCTCGGGTTGCGGAGTATCCCAATCGCCCATCAGGCCTCCAGGTGGAAATATGTTTTCCGACGTAGGCTTGAACTTGAATAATATTTTTAGAGGCGGCAAGGATCATCTTGAGTTTTTGAAGAATGGGATGAAAGCGCAGGTTATAGGCTGTATAAATATAAGTGATCGAATGCTTTGGGATTGTCACCCTATTGGCAAAAAGGGGCTTTTCGATTAAAACCTTTCCCCTAAAGGACGTATCCGCTAAGGTTTTGAATGAATCAAAATGAGAGCGGGTATCATTTGCGATCACGACATAATCCGGATTAAAATTCTTGAGACACTCACCGAGCGAAGTAAATAAAGAATCATCATCAGAGTGGTGACGACTGATCACTGCGACGTGACAGCCAAGTTCTTTAAGGCAGTTTGCATGACGCACTCCAATGGATCCGTATCCAACCACAGCGGCTTTGATCATCGATTAATCTTTGACGGAGGGTGCGGGTGCTTTAAAGATTTCCGCAAACTCACCATTCGCACGGACGAGATCCTCAACGCGGCCGACATCAAGCCAATATTCGCGCAGTGGAAATGCCGCTGTTTCTTTTTTGTTTTGGATTAAGATTTCAAACAAATTTGGCATATCGAAATACTCGTTTTGAGGAATCAAAGAAATAGCGTCTGGTTCAAAGGCGTAAATTCCGGCATTGACAAAAAATTTGTGAATAGGTTTTTCGTCGATAGCTTGAATCCGTTGACGGTCGAGCTGAACGACTCCAAAGGGAACCTGGAAGTCATATTCCCGGACGCACATGGTGCCGAGGGCTTCATGTTCCCTGTGGAATTGGAGAAGCTGCCGAAAATTAATTTTTGTCAACAAATCACCATTCATGACAATAAAGGTTTGTTTCGGGGTTTCAGGAAGCAGCGCAAGAGCACCGGCAGTTCCCCGGCGTTCATGTTCATGGAGATAAGTGATATCGGCTCCCCACTTGCTACCATTTCCAAAATAATGACGAACCATTTCATCCTTATAATGAACTGAAATAAAAAAACGATGAAACCCCTGTTCAATAAAATTTTGCAGAATGGTTTCTAAAATAGGCTTGTTTCCCACCGACAAAAGGGGTTTTGGGCAATCATCGGTGAGAGGCCGCAGGCGAGTTCCAAGTCCCCCCGCCATTAAAATGATCCAATTGTGGACGGGATCGACTTTTAATAATTCATCAATGATTTTCACATCAATAATCTGGCCTTCAGAGTTAAGAATTGGAAGTTGATGAATTTCACGCTTTTGCATTGTTTCCCGCGCTAAAATTGGATCATCGCTCATCGCAAGAACGGCCGGGTTATGTCGCATAATTGACTCAACGGGTGCGGAAAGAGGAACTCCCTTAAGCATGCCCCGGCGAACATCCCCATCCGTGACCGTGCCGCAGAGTTTATTCATGGCATCCACGACAAAAGCGATCTGAATGGAGCCGGCGTCAATTTTAGCGATAGCATCGGCAATGGATGCCCCGCTAGCAACAAGTGCTTTCTTCCAGTCCGGCATTAAGCAGTCCTCTTCATTAAATTTTGTGATGCTGATGAAGCAATGTTGCGAAGGATCGTTGAACCTGCTTTGATAAGGGTGTTGGGGCCGATGTGCCTTTCCTGAATGATCACAGAACCGCTTCCGATGAGCGAGTTTTCCCCAACAATGACTCCACCGCATAAAGTAACCCCAGGTGCAATATGAACATGAGGCCCAATCTTGCAATCATGATCGATCGAGGATCGGGTATTAATAATGGAATTTTCCCGAATAATGGTTCCAGGCTGAACAACGGTTCCGGCCATGATCTGTACCCCCTCACCTATTTGGACATCCGAAGCAATCACGGAAGAAGGATGGACAACGGAAGCAAAGTTATAACCCAAGGATTTAAAATAAGTAAAAATTCTTTTGCGATGGTCGCTGACCCTAATGGTGCCAAGCCCATTGACTAAACGAATTTTTGAATTTGTAAATTCAAGAACGGCGTTATCATCACCCAGGACACTTAATCCTGAAATTTTTTCACCGGCTTTATGTGAAGGGTCAGTGATCCCAATTATTCTTTCTTTGCGTAGTTTTAACGTCTCAATCAAGACCCTCGCATGCCCCCCACCCCCAAGAATGATAATCGGTGGTTGTTTCATAAAGTCACCAAGTCGTCTTTGCAAAAGTTTTTGAGAGAAGGACGTCCCAGGAGTTCCCAATATTTATAGGGACTGAGACCCAAGCCGGGTCTTTTGATCGCAAGATTAGATGATGAAAACAAATCCCCTTTTTTAATCGAGGAGGATGCCACAATGCTTTTTCGGATGGCCGATATGTTTTTAGTTTCACACAAAGAGGGTTTTTTTTGACCGTCGCCTAGGGCGTATTCAACAGCGCGTATTCCATCGATCATTTGTTTGAGTTCATTAGGTTCAAGAGAAGCAAAGTGATCCGGTCCGGAAAGTCTTCGATCCAGTGTAAAGTGTTTCTCAATAATGGTTGTTCCCAGAGCGGCTGCGGCGATGGGCACTGCACCTCCCAAGGAATGATCGGACAGTCCGGTGGAAAGGCTAAAGATTTTTTGCAAAGTCATCATGGCACGTAAATTAATGGCGTGATAAGGAGCTGGATACTCCGTGGTGCATTGAAGCAAAGTCACTTTTTCTTTCAGAAGCCCCTTTCCTTCCCGAGAATCGTAATAAGATTTAAACTTTCGTTCTGATGGGTCTTCCTTGGCTGAAGAAAGAAATCCAAAGGCTAGCACCGAGAGTGCTTTTTTAATTTCCTGAAGGGTTGACATTCCCGTTGATAAAATAATAGGCAACTTTTTTCGGGCGACGTGAAGTAAGAACGGAGCGTTTGTAATTTCTCCTGATGAGATTTTAAAACGCTTAACCCCAAGTTCATATAAAAAGTCTGCACTGGCCTCATCAAAAGGCGTTGAGAGAAATTCGATTTTTTGCTTTGTGCATTCCCGGAATAAAGCTTGATGACTTCGATCCGTTAACTCCAGGCGCTTAATCATATTCCATTGCGATGAACCCCTAGTCTGTTTCATTTGGTACGATGCTTTGGGGGTTGTTTTGGTCAGAAGCGTCTCAGCTCGGAAAGTTTGAAACTTGACCGCGTCTGCGCCCGATGATTTTGCGCAACGCACCATTTCAAGGGCTCTTTCCACATTCCCATTATGATTGACGCCGGCCTCGGCAATAACATATACGTGTTTCATCGGGTCTCACGAAGAATCATAAACGCTTCAGCTGCTTTAACACCGCATTCGGATCCTCGAAGCAGCGCGAGCGCTTTCATTGTATCGGCAGAACGAGGAAACGGATGTTTTCCCCATTCACTTTGATACGTTTTCATGGCGTTTATTTTTTTTTGCAGGAACGAGGTGATATTGATATATAAATTAGGAACAAATGATTTTTGAGTCGGATCAAGCTTGAAACCTGTTTCAGAAAGGGTTTCATAGGTATAGATGTTTTTAACCGAAGGAGCACGAAACCATTTTGCTGCAGTCAGCACCGCGTCAAATGCAGCCCGGTGATCACTATGAGCGTCTCCCGGGAAAGGAACAAATAAGGTATCCGGTTTGATTTCATTGATAACTTTTTTGATTTTAAAGATCAAATCTGATTTTGGAATCTGATCGAGGGAACAAGGAGAGAATCCGAGATCCCAGGATGAATTAAATCGATAGAATTTTTCGATGGCTTTAATTTCTTTCTCCCGTCGTGAGATTGAAGAAACGGAATAGCCTGAACGCGGACTCATTTGTGTAACGCGAATCCAATGGATTCTTTTTCCTTCTGCCCGAAGCCGAAAAAGAGTTCCTCCGCAGCCAAGAGTTTCATCATCGGGATGAGGAGCGATAACTACAATATTTTTCATAGATACTCTCCCGCTTTCGGGCATTGAGGAATGTCGTGGCTGAGGATTTGCAGAGCGGATGCGCCGCCGCATTTTATGGTGAAATGCTTTTTGGAAGCATTAAGAATTTTACCGGGCTCGCAATTATCCTTTAAATTTGTAACTACTTGAGATCTCCAGACAGCAAATTTCTTTCCGTTGTATCGGCACACAGCTCCAGGATAAGGTTTGGCCAGTGCTCGGATGAGATTGTAAATCGTTTCGGCGGACATTCTCCAATCAATTGCACCGTCCCCTTCCGATCGTTTTCTCCAAGTATTTCCGTGATCAGCAGGTTGTTTCCCACGTTTAAATTCCCCAGAAGCGAGTGCTAAGCTAAAAGTGGGTATTTGCTGTTTTGCAATTTTAAGGAGACGCTGATAGAGATCATGCGCATAATCGGTCTTTGAGATTTTTACATTTTTTTGGTCAAGAATATCCCCTGTGTCCGCTTTCTCATCCATGAAAAAGAAAGTCGATGCGGTTTGTTTTAAGCCGAGGGCTAAAGCCCAGATAATCGGATGCCGTCCTCGATTATAGGGTAGTTTGGCAGGATGGTATCCAATGACCCCCAGGCGCGGAATTTCCAAAATTGTTTTTTGCAGCAACCACGACCATCCGAAACAATAAATCACATCAGGGCATATTTCATGAAGCCATTTCACAAGATTTTCTTCGTTGTGCTGGTCTGCAAGGAAATAAGGGATTTTATGGCGGGCTGCAACGGGCTGAAGTGAAGTGAAATCGCTGTTAAAACTGGATGCTTTACGTGTGACAACTCCGGCCACATGATAATGCTTATTTTTTTGCTTCAGAAGATCTCGGAGGCATGACTCGCTGAATTGGACACAACCCATAAAAACTATCTTCATCGGCAACCTGCCGGAACGTAAAATTTTTTCTTGAGCAAATCCGCACCAAGAGGAAAATATTTTATTTCCTTTTTAATCATCATGGATGCCCGGCCCTTGCCGTAAAGGAAATCGGGTTTTACTTTTTTTGATCGTATTAAACCCGATTGAATCGATTGTTTAATTTTTCCTGAATTTTCAGGGCAATCGATGACCGTTTTAGCGCGCAATCTTCCTTTTTGCCGGTCACCGATATTGATAGAGATTTTCCCCATAAAAGGCGCTTCAATAATTCCGCTGGATGAATTTCCAACCAGAAGAGTGGCGTGGTGCATCAGGCTTAAGTAGATTTCTTGACCAAGCGACGTGAAAGCAAAAGTACGAGATTTTTTTTCCACATACTCATCTATCAATTGATTAATCGAAAGGCCCAGGGGGTCTGTATTGCTTTTAGTAATAATAATGGTCCCTCGCCGAAAATGATTTAGGGCTTTAAAGAGTTCCTGGGCGGAACGTAACGACTTCTTCCCTTCCAAAGTGACGGGATGATAAGTGACGAGAAAAAGAGGGCTGTGGATTTTTATTTTCAGACAACTTTCAAGTTCCTGGAGAGTAAGCGCTTTCGTCTTCTTGATGTGGTCAAGTCCCGGAGCCCCATAATTAAATACCCGGTTGGGTTCCTCACCCATTTGGATGATGTGTTTTCGATAAGTTTCCGAGGCGGCAAAATGAAGATGAGCCATTTTTGTGATCGAATGGCGAATGGCTTCATCGATAAGCCCCTCGGTGGATTCTCCCCCGTGAATATGGGCGATGGGGATACGGGCAATCATTGCCGCTTGAGCCGCTGCAAATATTTCATAGCGGTCCCCTAAAATAACGAGCAGATCCGGATTTAATTTTTTGAGTCCTTTCGCGAAGGAATCCACTCCAATGCCCAGGGATTTACTGACAGCTTCAGGGGAATCGGTTGCTAAGGGCATCCTGGCCTTGTAGGCGATTGAAAAGCCATCTTTTTCAATCTTTTCAACCGTGCGACCAAATTGTTTTAAGAGATGCGCGGCACCCGCGATCACCTGGAGTTTCAAAGAAGAGTCATTCTGGATTTCTTTCATAATCCAATAGAGATGTCCATAATCAGCGCGTGATCCCGTGACGACGCAAATCTTTCTCTTTTTCATAGAAGAACACCGCTTGGGATATTAATAAGACGTGTTTCAATATCTTCGGCTGTCGATAAATCCATTCTCGGACATTCCGAGTACATGGGAAGGCGGTGCATGAGTGTCCAGCACGGACGTGTACTCATTCCATTTTGATTTGTGATTTCAAGCAGCGGATTGCGCATTGACGCTTGATCGGCATCAAGAAGAAGTGCATTGAGCCAGTAATTGCTTTGAGATTCCTTAGGTTCGGTAAAAAAATGGATTCCGGATAAGCCTTCAAAAGCTTTTTGATAGCGTCCTGCAAGCTCTCGTTTATTTTTTAGAAAAAGAGGTATTTGTTCGAGCTGGGCACAACCAAGGGCTGCATTGATATTAGGAAGGCGGTAATTAAAACCTATTTCATCATGGGCGAAAAAATAGCCGTGAGGAATCCGAGCCGTTGTGGTGATATGTTTCAATTTTTGTGCGAGTTTTTCATTGTTTGTCAGAATGGCCCCGCCGCCTCCGGTGGTGATGATTTTGTTTCCATTAAAACTTAAAATCGTCAGATCGCCCCAGCTTCCGGTGTGCTTTCCCTGGTAATAAGAGCCAAGGGATTCTGCGGCATCTTCGATAAAAATAAGATTGTATTTTTTACAGAGCGTCTGAATGAGATCCGCCCGAAAGGGATGACCGAAGATATGAACACCGATTAAAGCTTTGATCGGATTTCCAGTCTTACGATTAACAAGCTGGCCATTCTTAATCTGAGCAATAGTTTCAAGATACTGATCGAGTTTTTCCGGATCAACACCCAGGGTTTTTTGTTCCGAGTCAATCAAATGAGGAATGGCTCCCAAATAGCTTACCGCATTCGCTGTGGCGACAAAGGTGAGGGTGGGAATCAAGACTTCGTCGTTTGGAGCAATTCCCGAAATTTTGAGTGCCGCATGGAGTGCCGCCGTTCCATTAACAACTGCCACGGCCTTTTTTATTCCCGTAAATTGGACAAGATCATTTTCAAACCGATCTACATAAGTTCCAACCGATGAAACCCACCCCGTGTCCAAACATTCTTTTACGTAATCCCACTCCTTGCCCGCAAAATGGGGTGCGTGAAGAGGGACGGGTAAAGATGATTCAGGAATACAACTTTTGATTTTACGAAAAACCATTTCAAGATCTAATTCGATTTTAAGTTTTGTCATGAGTTAAAGATTGTAAAGATACGATTTGTATTGAGCTAAATTATTCCGATCAGAAAACCAATGAATGGTTTCCTGAAGCCCTTGAATTAAACCTTCTTTGCCTTCCGATTGCGGTTTCCACCCGGTCAAACGCTGTACCTTCGTCGCGTCTGCACAAAGACGTTTCACCTCACTTTTTAAGGGGCGCAAACGTTCGGCATCATTTTCCAGTTCAAGGGGCGTATGCATAAGTTCTGAAATAAGTTGCGCAAGATCCCCGATAGAAATTTCAAAGCCGGTCCCCAGATTCAAAATTTCACCGGTTGTGGCAGGCGATTCTGCGGCTGCTATAAACCCACGAACGGTATCCAAGACGAAATTAAAATCACGCGTAGGATGAAGGGCCCCGAGTTTGATTTTCTGTTTCCCATTTGCAAGCTGGGTAATGATCGTGGGGATTACTGCCCTCGCAGATTGCCGGGGGCCATAGGTATTGAAGGGTCTTACGATGGTGACAGGTAGATCAAAGGATTCATGAAATGACATGGCAATCTGATCTGCGCCTATTTTTGTGGCGGCATACGGTGATTGTCCATGCAAAGGATGTTTTTCCGTGATGGGAACCGTTTGCGCGCTTCCGTAAACCTCGCTTGTTGAGGTGTGGATGAATTTTTTAATACCCATGTCTCGCGCAGCCTGCAGTAAGTTGAGTGTTCCCTTGATGTTGGTGTCCACATAGGCATCGGGAGAATGATAGGAAAATGGAATTCCGATAAGGGCGGCTAAATGGAAGATATAGTCACAGCCGTGAAGCGCTGTCCTTACTCCGTGAGGATCTCGAATGTCCCCCATAAAGATTTCGATTTTGTCTTGAATTTCCGGCTCTAAATGGTCTAACCAGCCCCAACTATTGAACGAGTTATAAAAAACGAAGGCACGGATATCACATCCGGAACGGACTAATGCTTCTGTTAAATGGGACCCGATAAAGCCGTCCGCACCGGTCACCAGTATTTTTGAATTTTTGAGATTCAAGAAACCCTCCCGGACTTAATCTTCGTCATGGATCCATCGCCGGGCTTTGTTGTAAGCAATCCCGACTTTATTTTCCAATTTGGGTGAAAGGATACGTAAAAGTTCTTTTCCCATAATGCGGTATTGTTTTCCCACTTTAGCGGAGCGAATCAGGCCTTTTTTAATCATGCGCGCAAGTGTGCTGGTACTGACTTTGAGGATTTCTTCAGTTTCGGCTAAGGTATATACTTCGTTTTCTCTAATTTCCATAGGTGCTCCATGTGGTAAGGTGCCACATAGTACCATTAGCCCTATTTAAGTGTCAATACCTGTCAAAATATAACATCAAGAGAGAGCAGGTAAATAGCCGTCCCATTAATTCGAAAGGGTGTAGCGGACAAAGTCGTCGTGGGAGGCGTCTTTGGAGTCGGTGAAGTTGGACTCAGTGGAAATGATCTTCCGGAACAGGCTTTCAACATTGCTCACTCGAGTCACAATCTTACTCAATGCATTGGCATGAATTCCGTAGCGCAAGAATTGATCGCGGCGAACCGCTAGTTGGTCCTCCGTAAAAAGAAAGTCATAGCGGATCGTATGATCGCGCATAAACCGCGAAAGCGGGGTTCCCTCCGGGCTTTTCATCCAGCCCACGATATCTACATTGCATTCAAGGCTTTTCGGCGTCAAATCCCCTTCATGATTAAGAACGCCTTTTAGTTTCATTTTGACAAACTGATTGAGAAGGTTGATCTCTTCTTCCGTTTCCTTCCATTTTTCCCGGGAAAGTTTTTCATGTGCGATCTGAATACAGATTTGCATGAGGTAATCCGCCCAGGCGTCGGCAGCAAAAGCAAGACTCATGGCCTTGTATTTATAAATAACATTGCCGCCAATTTCCCCATGATACAGCGCTTTGTAGTTAGCATCCTTTTCGTAGAAATGCAGCATTTCCTCGGCGGAGTTCCAAAGCTCTCCTTTGGTCTCAGTAATAAAACCTTCAAAAATTTTCTTTACGTCTCCTGGAGCTGAGTCCATCGCGCCGTAAACACGTAGGATAAAATCAAAAAGTTTGATATCAAACGACGCCGCATAACGAAAAAATTCATTAAAAGGACGGCTATTGTGCAGCACTTCCACCATCATGGCGAGCCCTCGGATCCAGAGGTAGTCCTCAAAGGACATGTCTTTATTGGCGATTCCCACTTCTTCATAATCAAAAATTCTTTTGCCACCATACTCGCCAAAGTTGAGGGGAACAATGCGGTACTTGCCCTTGATTTGAAATTCATTTCTGTACTCAGGCTCCTGAAAAGGGGTTCCGTGCAGAAGCATTAAGGAGTATGTACAGACCATGCTGACTCCCGCTTCAAGGATATTTTGAACACCGCGTGTAAAAGTCTCCTTCGTTTCTCCCGGCAATCCCACGATTAGTTCGCCCTTGGTTGATCGCCCGCGTTCCGTCAGGGTTTTATTCACCGCCACATAGTGATCGAGTTTGATATTGGCACGCTTGATATTTTCAAGAACTTGCGGATCCATAGACTGGACCGACATGTTGACGGAGAAAGTATTTCCCAGCATTTGAGTGATTTCAATGACATGCTCTTTTTTATTCTTTCCTGTGGTTGCCATGATTTGAAGAGGCCATCCATACTGAGTCTGAGCGGTTAAAAGTTCCTGGCAAATTTCTTTATCGCGGACATACATGCCAAAATTCGTATCGGCGATGTGGAGGTTTTTAATGCCGTGCTTTTTCATGTAAGGCCCGACATAACGGATTTCATCGCGGATTCTTTCAAACGAAAACATGTTGATATGATTGAAGTATTGATTCCCGGTATGGCAGAACGTGCAGGCAAAAGGACATCCGCGATTGGTTTCCAAAAACGGTGTCAGCCTTCCGTCAAAAAAATGATCCAAAAGCCCAGAAAGGTACGGTGACGGTATATCGTCCAGTGACTTCAATCGTTCGGGAGGCATTCCTTTAAGGAGCAGGGGCTCGGAACTGTTACGACTTTCAGGGACAATAAAGACGCAGCCATCGACGGGTTTTTCAAATACCTTTTTCCGGTTCCCGCGGCTTTCAAGGATCCTTCCGACTAGGTTAGAAAAAGCAATCTCCCCTTCAAGTTCTACAAAAACATCGGTATTGGGATACTGAAGCATGAATCCAAGTTGTAATTCGCTCCGGTGCGGGAAATTAGTCCCTCCCATGGAGGTAATGACATCGGGGTTTGCTTGCTTGGCAATGCCGGCGACATGCTCAGAAAGGCGGCTGTTCCAGGAGTAATTACTTAAGGCGATAACATCCGGCGGATTATTTTGAATGGCTTCAATGACTGATGCAGGGTATTTGAATAGCGAGACTTCAATATCTTCTCCGTAGATTTTCTTTGCATAAGCCGCAATAAATCCAATATTAATGGGAATGGTATCAGAAACTAAAACAAGCGTGTCGTGCGTCAGATCACACAGATAGATTTTTAATTTATCCTTTAAAGCCTTTTGTATCATGGGGTTTAGCTGCCTTTTCTCATGCTAAGATTAGGAATTAATTAAATGTTTGTCAAGACCGATTTGACCGCAGAGTTCGTTATGATCGCAATGTTATCAATGAAGTTCAATATTGCATGGGTCATGATTGAGTTTTGAGATACCAATCAATGGTATTCTTAAGGCCATCCGCGAGTGCTGTTTTTGCTTTGAAGCCAAAAAAATGTTCTGCGCGTGAAATATCAACACATCTCCGCGGCTGCCCATTAGGCTTGGAATCGTCCCATTCGATATCGCCTTGAAATCCTGTCATTTTAACAATCATTTCTGTGACTTGACGGATTGAAATTTCCTGGCCGGTTCCCAGGTTTACGGGTTCTTTTCCGTTATAGTGAAGCAAGCCAAGGACAATTCCTTCAGCCGCATCCTCAGCATAAAAAAATTCACGTGTGGGTGAACCATCGCCCCAGCAGATAATTTTGTTATCTCCTTGTTTTTTAGCCTGGATGCATTTTCGAATAATTGCAGGAATGACATGCGAAGTATGAGGATCAAAATTATCCCTAGGTCCATACATATTCACCGGCATCAAATAAATACTGTTCAGACCGTATTGTTCCCGGTAAGTTTGAGCTTGAACGAGTAAAAGTTTTTTGGCAATCCCGTAGGGGGCATTTGTTTCTTCTGGATAGCCATTCCAGAGATCTTCTTCCTTGAAAGGAACCGGGCAGAATTTCGGATAGGAGCATATGGTTCCAAGGATCAAGAGTTTTTCTACCGGCACATGGCGGCAGGATTCGATCAGTTGAGATCCCATCATCAGATTTTCATAAAGAAATTTTCCGGGATTGACCTGATTGGCTCCGATACCTCCGACACTCCCTGCGGCATGAATGATATAGTCAGGACGCTGATCTTTAAGGAGGCGAACAACCGCTTCTTTTTCGATTAGATTGTAGTCTTTGCTGCGGGGTACAAAGATTTTTTTCGCGCCTTTTTCTCGAAGCTTTTCCACAATAAAGCTTCCCAAAAAACCAGCCCCACCCGTCACTACAATCACTTTATCTTTTAAATCTGGGGCACTCATCGGGACATCCTTAGCGTGAGCGAAGTTTTTTGACCTGCTCTTCAATCCAGGGATAGGTGATCGCAATGCCGTTCTTAAGCTTAAATTGCGCCTGCCATCCGGTTCGATAAATTTTTTCATTACTAAAATTGCGGGAAAGAACACCCACGGGACCGTCGACAAATTTTTTCTTTATTTTTTTCTTGGCTATTTCAGCAACGATGTCGACCAAGTCGCTCACCGTCAGATATTCAGGATTTCCAATATTAGCGGGCCCTTCCACCTGGGATTGCATTAAGCGATAGATTCCGTCCACCATGTCATCGACGTAGGTGTAGGATCGAACCGCCGTGCCGTCACCCCAAATTTCAATGGCTCCCCCGTTTTCCGCTTCAGCAACTTTCCGGCAGATAGCGGCCGGGGCTTTCTCGCGTCCTCCGTGCCAGGTCCCTTCGGGGCCATAACAATTCTGAAAGCGAGCAATCCGGATCACCATACCGTGCTTCCGTCCAAAAGCCAAAGCCATTCGTTCCGCATAAAGTTTTTCCCAACCGTACTCATTATCTGGAAGTGCGGGATAAGCATCCTCTTCCTTAAGCTCGGGAGCACCCGGTTTCATGTCGCGGTAGACGCAGGCCGAAGAAGAAAAAAAATAACGTTTAATTTTTTTTTCCGCAGCGCCAGCTGTCATATTGCTATTGATCAAAGCATTATGACGCATGATATCGCATTCCGCCGAATGAATGAAACCCATCCCGCCCATATCGGCTGCTAAATTAAAAACTTCGTCAAATCCTTGAGGATCAGATAAAGCTTTCCGACACTGTTCCATGTCCCGCAAATCAAAGATCTGGAAATCATCGGCTTGGGTGGGAGAATATTCTGGACTTTTGATATCGACTCCGCGAACCCAATAGCCTTCACGCTTCAGACGTTTGACCAAGTGATGGGCGATGAATCCCCCGGCACCGGTTACAAGCGCGCGTCTCATGTTTCTTTAGCCTTTTTGATCTTGGTTATCCAAAAAAAAATGCTGAGCACAACATGACTTATCATCGGTCTCTTGGCTGAATTCTAAAGGGAATCCCATTCAAGACAAAGGGGCGGCTAATTCAGCCTGAGAAGAGGCAAGTTGATGCGGATAGAAATTAGCAAAGCGGACATAATCATTTTTAAGGAAGTTCTTTACATACGAAAAATTCAAATCGCGGATATCGGTCCATCGTTCTTTGCGGAACATAGCCGGACTTTTATTCAGGATTTCACAATTTTCTCCAAAATGTTTCACATAGTCGTCTTTATGCAAAAGAAACTGAGATTTTTTCAGGTAGACGGCATTATGAAACCGGCCGAAGAGCTTTGCGCGTCGATCCACCAGGGCCACATCTTCAAGATCTTTGAGAATCTTTATTCTACGGAAAACCCCTTCAATGATTTTGCGGAAAGGATAAAGCCAAAAGGGTATGTCTAGTTGAACCGACAGCTCGCTCAGTGTCGTTTTAGAGTCCGGATTTTCATAATATCGGAGCATTGTTTTTGTTTTAATGACATGGTGAATGCTGGGAAGCCATTCGGGGTGAGGTCTCAAATGGTGGTTAATGAATGTCGCCGGGGCGCGGTATTCGCAGATGTAGGTTTGTCCAAATGTAATCCCGAAAACATTCCAGGTTTGATGGCATTTGTAATAACGGAGGCCCTTTTTAAGGACCTCAATCGATGCGGTCAGAGATTTATGGAGAAAAATATAGTGCTCGGCATCAAGGTAGACTGCTACCGCAATTGCAAGCGGCATGTCCATTTCATAACAAATCTTAAAATGGTATTTCATAGAAACTTAGGCACATCAATGACAAGCTCATTTTGTATAATCTCGCAGGGAAATTCCCGGAATTTATAGTGGGGAGTTTTGTACTGATCCATTTTTCCTGCGGCGAGAGGCTGTATCCAGATTTTTTCATTGGGGTTTTCAAGAAGTGACAAACTGGTTTTGGAGTATCGATAACCATGCCAGGGGCAAACAAGAGCATTCGTTTTTGAACAAAGCCAGCCTTGAGACAAAGGGCCGCCCATATGGGGGCAGACATCATGAAATGCCCGCCACGTCTTTCCGTCATGAAGGATAACAACTGTAAGATCAAGGCTAATTTTCTTTGAGTTGACCTGATCTTCCTTGAGTGCACTTAGAGGTACAGCGATACAACATTTTTTTTCTTCGGCGAGCTGTTGATACATGGATTTATTGTATCGCAGGCGCCCACGCAGGGTCAATCAGGATGATGGTGTCGGGTGCCTACTCGGACCACTCGGTACAGTCATTGCGAGTCCCGCGCCTTGGCGGAGACGCGGCAATCCCTGGGCACAACCCGATATTGCTCTCGCTGCGGCTCGCACCAACGGTTGAGAGTTTTCTCGCAATACCAAGCGTATGAAGTTTTGGTAGGACCAATGATGTCGGGATGTTGGAGTTACTTCAGGCGGTAGACTGTATAAACATATTGAGATTCCCGGATATTTTGGGAGCGGATCTCGGTTAAGAATTCCGTTTTGGCGCTATTTTTCAACAGGTTGTCAAGAAACGGGTATAAATTGGATCCTCCTTTGGATGATGCAGGGATGATTTCATTTCGTAAAATATGAGTCACACCCTGTTGCTTGAGCAAAGTAATCAGCGTTGCTTCATTCCAGTCGGGACGATTCCGGTAGATGCGGTAAAACATCCAGGCATCGATTAAGCGGGGCTTGAAATAGAGATGATGAACTTCATTGGCATTAAAGATGACAGCATGAGCAGGAAGATGCTGATTGATCCATTCAGCAGCTGGATAGGCTCGGTCATAATGCCGCAAGAACACCTCTCGACTTTCATGCTTGATTAAATAAATGAGTTGGGCTCGGTAGTGTCGAATACCCAAGGCCAAATAGCCGAAAAGAGCGAGCAGACATACCACGCTGATTGGGTGCAAAATTTTAGAATTAAACCTTTCTCTTAGATCATTGAATCCATACACGCAGCTTAAAAGCATTAGGGGGAAAATGGACAAAAGAAACCGAATGTCCTGGGCGGATAAAAACCACAGTGCCGTTACAACGAAGCTGATAAAAAAATAGGGACGTGCTTTTGGATTTTTGAATGCCCCCCAGGCGGCACAAGGAACAAGTAAGGTATAGAGGGGTCCAATCCAATGGTATTGATTGAATGGCATGGGTTGAAACGATGCTAAAAAAGGGAGTGCAAAAAAATTGAATAGATTCTTTGTGACCCCGATGGTTGCGAATTTCTGCTCGGCATAAAGCCCAGTACTTCCAAATTTATGGGTGAAGAGAGGATAGAGCGGACTTCCCGTCATAATCGTATTTCGGATAAACCAGTAGGAGGCCGTAAGAAATATTCCTACGCTGTTAATCATGATCAAGGCGAAATTTTTTTTCCATTTTTTATAAAAAAGAGCATCGAGTCCGAGCCATAGATAAGAAGCCAGAATGAATTGAAGTGTCAGCCATTTGCATCCGATGGAAATCCCCAGAAGAATTCCTGAGAGGAAGCAATCCCGTAAGGAGGATTGGATTTTCCCGTTTATAAAAAAGTAGAAACCAAGAAACGTAAAAAGGGCAACTCCCCCATCAGAATAACTGATCGATGCCTGATTAAAAAGCGTTGGGGTCAGCCAGAAGATGGTGCTAAGGAATAATGCCGTTTCGTAATGGGCTGTGTGTTTTTGAAAGACGCGAATCATGGCAATGATGAGAAAAAAAATCGTTGTCCAATGAAACAAAATAGCTGCGGGGATGGATTTGAAGAAGAGTGGAAAAACAAAAAGCTCCTCCATAAAAAGCGAACGCCATGATTTTTCATCAAAAAAAAGCGGGAGGACGGAGTGGTTTTTAATGAACATCTTGGGCAGATAGAGATGATACGCCAGTGAGTCATTTGCAATTTCAGGAGCAAAACAAGCAAGAAAAGAAATAAGCATGGTTACAGCGAAAACAATTCGTGTGTAGGTACCAAATTTATTTGTGGGCGTAAGGAATACAGATTCAGCGATTTCTCCTAACCACTTTGGGAAACCTTGAAGAGATCTTAAACCCAATAAACTAAAGCACAAGATTCCGGCATAAGCACTCCATGAATAAAGACATCCAACCGTTCCAATGACGACAATCCACATCCCCCAAAGGCCAAGTCCAAAGGCGTAATAAAAAATTCCTTTAATCACCGGATCATCTTCTTTGATCCACCGGTTAAAAAGAGACCCTGACATATAAATCGCGGGGAGATAAAAAAGCCATAAGACAATAGCTTTGGCAATTTCAAGCACGGGCTTTCTCCCAGTTTAAAAGTGACTCGAAAGGATGATAGGAGAATTGGATTTGGTATTGACCTGCTTTAGGTAAAAAAATCGACTGAAAAAGTCCGTAAGCGGTATAAAGTCTAATTTCTGCTCCATTGATTTTCGCCTTCCAGCCCGGATACATCATCTCTGGACGGACAAAGAAGACAGGTCCGCTGGTTTTAACCATCCACGTAGAGTTCTCATCATTTTCTTTGACAACTTCGATCGTCCCTTGAGCGATATCATTTTGAATTTGAAAAGGAATTAATTTTGACTCAGACTCTTCCAGAAGAAGTTCTGTCTTAGGGGTAAAACCCGGGGCCATCAGTTTCTTCTGAAGTTCATCCCAAGACTGGACTAGCGTGACATGGTTTACCAGGAAAGCTTTTTGAGAAGGCAGATTCAGTTGATAGAGATAGTTTTTATGCAGTTCATTCTTATCCAAAAGAATCAAAGAAGGATTATCCAGGGCTTGCGTACTCAGGATGTGCGTGACATCAAGTGCGTTGAGCAAGGAAAGATGGGCATAGACAAAAGCTGGATCAGGCGAGGTGGCTATATTGGAATCATTCACATCGCCCAAAAGCCCGATTGAATTATAATATCTTTTCATCACCAGCGGAGAATAAGCCCCGATCTCTGAAATATCTAGCAGGATATTGGAGCTTGGGATAACAGGAAGTGCTTCAAAGAGCTTCCGGTAGCTATAAAGTTTCCCGACTTTGCCTTCTTTATTTTCCCGAATAAGGCGTTGTGTGACTGAATTAAAAACCAAGTAAGCTTTTTGATAGGTCGAGAAGTCCTGTTTCACATCTATCCAGGCGAATGAATAGAGGTCACCGAAGAGAAAAAGAAATCCAAAAACAAGCAGGCGTTTGCTCCAATAAGGTTTTCGGTAAAAATACCAGGAAGAGAGAAATCCAAAAAAAAGGAGGGCAAGGGTTACCTGATTTTCCCTGTCATGGGGGTTGTAAAGATGAGCAAAGGATTGGAGCTGTTCTGGGATTCTGGCCAGATAGTCATTTAAGGAATGTTCATGTCCAGCCTTTCCGTAGATAAATGTCCGAATATACCAATTCCCCCATTCTGCGAGATGATCCCCACCCCACCGCAGCAAGAGCCAGAAGCTTAAAGCAACTGCAAAAAAACCGAGGAAAGAAAAAAAATAAACCTTCGCCTCAGCTTGGAAACTGTTCTTCCCTTCCGCGAGACGAAGGAGAATTTTTTCTAGACCAATGCCGGCAAGAATTGAAAATCCAAAACAGATAAAGCCCAGAAACTTTGCGGGGAATCGAAACGAGTAAAAATGAGTCACCTTAATGAGAGCCGCGTAAAGAGGGCTCCATCGACCTAGGGCAAGCAGTGCTGCTAAAATGGTCAGGGTGACCCATAAGCGCCTGAGCTTTGAAGATTCTTTAGCCGGATTCACAAGGCTGGTGATGATCAAAAGAAGCGTGAACAGTCCGCAGTAAAGATTATTACCGCGAAAAATATATTGAGCGGTAGGAATAAAGAATGAAACCCAAGCTAAGGGGGATAAAGATCCAATATAGGCGTAATCTTCCGTGAGTCCAAGACGATTAGATTGGAGGGAAAGCTGATACGTTAAATAAATTTGGGGAAACATGAGCACACCTGCGATGACCATGGATAGAGCTAACTGAAGAAAAACTTTCGGCAATGGAATGTCGGGATCTCTGATCCATGTAATCCGATTGAAAACATAAAACAAAAAAATGAGCCAGGTGTATGCCGCCATTTGGAGATAGCCTGCAACAAAGGACAGGGCGATGGAGATCCCGAGCCCTAGAGCAGCTTTCCAGGATCGTTCCTGGTAGATTCGCTCAAAGAGATAAAGGCCCAAGGGAAACCAAGCAATCGTTTTTAGGGAAGTCATATTGTAATAGGCTCCTCCAAAAGCGGCTCCGAAGACAAAAATAACCGAGCTTAAAATCGAGCCCGCTTGCGAAAGCTTCATTTTTCTGCAGTAAAGGTAAGTTCCCCATCCGGCAAACCAGAAATGAATAAGATTCATCCATGAATAGGCCCATTTAAATGGGAGAAAAAAATAAAGAATTAAATGCGGAAGATAAAAAATAGCGATCTGGCTTTCAGCGGCAATAGGAAATCCACAATGAATTCGGCTCGTCCAGAATGGCAATTTCCACTGTTTCAGAGACTGGCTCAAAAGAGACGCCCAGGGATAATGCTGTTCCCAGTGATCTCCTGTCAAAGGGGCAGCCTTCGCCAGAAACAAAGAGGGATAAAAAACAAAAAGAAGGGCGATAAAAAAAAGATGAAAAAAAATATGATTCTTTAATGCGGAATTTTTCATAGAAAATGCTTATGCGTCAGACGATTCAAAGACATGCTGAATTTCCCTCATTTTATGATGTAACCCGAGGATACACAAATACTTCCTTTGATGTGAGGACGCGGTTGACAACCCGAAGGCTTTCCAATATTCTGGAGACATGGCTGACCATCCTTTTATCAGTTTCATCGTCCCGGTCTACAATGAAGAGCTTAATATCGCTCATATGCTTCACAATCTTCATGGGGTGCTTGCTCAATATCCTCAGTGGAATTCCGAGGTAATTGTGGTTGAGGACGGCAGCCGAGATGGCACCCGTCAGGTTATTTGTCAGGAAATTAAAAAATATCCGCAGACTCAGCTAATTCTTCATGAAGAAAACAAAGGTTATACCGCTTCGCTCAAGGATGGAATCCAAAAGTCCCGGGGACGTTATTTGATGTACATTGGTGCGGATGAAGAGTTTGACAGTACGGAGCTCCCTCAATTTATGGACATTTTGATCAAGGATGAGGCGGATGTCGTTTTGGGAGTCAGGTGGCAGAGAAATGCGTACACCCTTTTTCGATTTTTTTTGTCCATGGTTTATATTTTCTTTCTGAATTATATTTTTAAACTGCGCGTCAATGATTACAATTGGTCACAAATCTGGAGCCGAAAACTTTTTGAGCGGATCGAACTTAAATCAAAATCCCTTTTTGTTTTGCCTGAAATTATCATTAAGGCTTACGACCTAAAACTGAAAGTGAAGGAAGTCCCATCGAATCACCGTGGACGGCGAGCAGGAAAATCGTCACTCAATATGAAGATCATGGGTCTTGCGGTGTGGGAGGCGCTTAGTTTTTGGCAGCACAGAAATTCAAGTCGCTATCAACCGGACGAGACGGCGCATCAGCCGTTCTTGACGCCTCGTGCGTCGGATTCCAACCCCGCCGTGTCTCATTCCAGTTTTCAGTAAACCCATCGGCCATCCGTTTCCGAGTCCCGTTAATGCCCAGGAATCAGAAGGCCGTTTTTTTTCGACGGTATGCTCGACGAATTTCGGAGCGCTGAAGCAGCTGCCTCATGACAAAACAGACAGATTCCCAAATGACCTTTTTTGAAATTTTAGAACTTCCTTTTGTCCGATCGCTAAAACAGATTGGGATTTCGTAAAAAGAAGCGTCCTCAAGAATCGCGAGACTTTTAAGTTCGATTAAAAAGGCATACCCTTCGGTATGGATGGGATGCTTTAAGATTCTTCGCAGCAAATCCATCCGGAAACAATGAAAACCGCTGGTGAGATCATAAAAAGGAAGCCCCGTAATCATACGCGCATATCCATTCGCGAAGCGGCTCATTAAAAGCCGTCGGAAAGGCCAGTTTTCCAATCGACCTCCGTGGATATAGCGAGATCCGATCACCAGATCATAGTCTTGTGCATGATGCAGCAAAGTCTTGATATATCTTGGATGATGAGAAAAATCCGCATCCATGGTAATGACAAGATCATGTTGATTTTTTTTAAGGACCCATTGCATGGCTTCTAAATAGGCGCGGCCCAGACCGAGTTTGGAAGTTTGTTCATAGATAAAAAGACGGGGATCCTGCCGCTGAAGTTCCCGGACACGATCCGCTGTTTTATCCGGCGAAGCACTGTCCACGACAAGAATATCAACGTCTTGCGGATGCTCGCGGCGAATTGCTTGATGAATGTCCGCGATATTTTCTCTCTCATTGTAAGTTGGGATGATCAGAATAGGTTTCATAAAACAATAATCTTTTCAGATGGTTTTTGACCAATCATGATAAGACGGTTCTCAAGGTGAATTAATTTTCCGATGTTAAGAATGCCGGAAGCGGCCAGTTTTTCAATCGCGGTAAAATGATAGCGCTCCAAATCAGTGCTTGAAAAGAACTGTTTTTTGATGATAAATCCGCACTTCTGAAGCAATGCACTCAGTGTTTGACGGGTGTAGTAAACGGTATGTTCCATCAAATAAGTTTTCTCGATACCTCCTCGAATCAGACCAAAGCTCATTCGAAATAGACTTTCAGAAAGTAGACGTAGAAAGCTTAAGTCATTGGGAACAGCGATTAAAAAAAATCCTTCAGCACTCAGGTAAGAATAAATTTTTTCAAGAAAAGCCATTGGCTGATAAAAATGCTCAAGGACATCCATTGCCACCACGACATCATAGCCGTTGGTTAAGGACGATTGACAGCTCATGAAGTCGCCCTGTTGCAGCTCCAAACCAAAGCGATGGCGAGCCACGGAGCGATTGCGATGGCTTGAATCGATCCCGGCAACTTGCCAGCCCTTTTTTTGCGCCGCGGCCAAAAATAATCCGTTCCCATATCCGACCTCAAAGAAGGTACGAGTTTTCTTTTGTGAAGAACTCATTTCATCCAGACAGCTCAAAAAAACCTGATAATCCCTCATGGTTTTCGAGGGCTTCGTCAGGTCGCCATAGTCATAATAGGTCTGATAAAAAGCGTGAGACTTGAAGAGTTGCTCGGGTGATTCATAAAAGTCCGACATATCCTTTTGGGACATGCAGGGATCGAGATAGCGCAGACCGCATGGCTGGCAGGAGTAGACGAAAGATTGATGAACCGGAAACAAGAGTCTTCTCTGATTCGACCCGCAAACTGGGCACTGATGTAATAAAAGATGCTGGGAGTTAGTCATAATGCTTGTGAATAATATTTTGAAAAATCCTACTCTTGAGAATCCCCCATCGGGTAAGACGATATTGTAAGGCGGTACGAAGCACTCCAAAGGCATAGAAAAAAGAATCTTTGAAATTGATCGAAGAAGAATCAGGAGAATAGTAAGTTGGACACGATATTTCTCCGACTTTAAATCCAGCATAAAAAACCTGGGCAAGAAGCTGATTGTCAAAGACAAAACCATTGGAATTATTCATAAAGGGGATACTTTCCAAAACTTTTCTTGAATAGGCACGATAGCCTGTGTGGTATTCAGAAAGGTGCTGCCAAAGAATAATATTTTCTACAAATGTCAGTAAACGATTGATGATCAATTTATGCAGAGGCATCCCCCCTTTTAGAGTACTGTTGCCCAGGACACGGCTTCCCAAAGTGACGTCATAGACTTTATGCGCAATAAGCCAGGATAACGGGACGAGCAATTTAGGGGTGTATTGATAATCAGGATGCAGCATGATGATGATATCCGCATTTTTTTTTAGAGCTTCCTGATAACAGCTTTTTTGATTTCCGCCATATCCGAGATTTTTGGGGTGACGGATAATATTTTTGATACCCAATTTTTCAGCAATCTCAACTGTATGATCCTTGCTTGCGTCATCGACCAGAATAACCTCATCGACAAGATCAAGTGGGATTTCACGGTAGGTCCGTTCTAAGGTTTTTGCCGCATTGTAGGCGGGAAGCACCACGATGATTTTCATGTCCTGAATCATTTTAATTTATCTTTTTCTGAACCCTTGCGAAGGGTTATTTTAATAAGGCTTTAAGAAAAAATACGACGTAAATCGCGAATAATATTGGAGCAATCGCTTACAAATCCCATTGATGATGCGGAGGTAAGGAGTTTTGATCATACGTTGCAGTTTCGTCCGTATAAGTTGATCAAGCTGGGTTTCTTCATTGCCTGAAATGATACTTTTTAAAAATAAGATAAATCGATACGGGTGGGTCAAATAGGCGGTTAAATAAAAAGAGAACAGTAAGAGAAATTGTAAGCGAATAAGCTCAGGGGTGCTCATGATGGAGTTATAGGTGCGTGTACGCCACCCTGATCGCGCAAGAGCCAAATAATAATATTCTGAATTAAATGTTATTTTCCCATCGGCCATAAGTTCCTTAAAATCGTCACTGCCTGGATACGGCGCAAAGATCATCACAGCCGCATCTTGAACTCCGACGAATGCGCAGGTCATCATAAAGAGAAAATGATGCCACCCATCCGATCGTTCTTCTTTCGGATGACCGATGATAATATTAATTCGCGTCACAACCGACGCTTTTTTTGCAGCTTTTAAAGATTGAATCATATGCGAAAGACTCACCTTTTTTTTGATAATTTTCAGCATTCGATTGGACCCGCTTTCAGGAGCGTAGGTAATATTCCGACAGCCTGTTTCGTAAACTAATTTCAACACCTCTTCATCAAGCGCCTCGGAGCGGGTGCCGGTCGGGAGTTGCCATGTAATATCAAGATTCTCACGTTTCAGGATTTTACAAAACCGCATGATCCATCCCTTTTCAATAATTGCGGTCAAATCGCAAAAATTCACATTGTTGATTTTATAGCGTGAAACATAATTTTTCATTTCTGCGACCACGTCCTCAGGCTCTCGAACGACATAACGCGTGGTCCACATTTGAGGAGAAGAACAAAACGTGCATTGAAAGGGACATCCCCGGGTTGCCAGCATCGGAATGGATCGGCCGCGATGAACGCCGTGATGGTCAGACGTCTGCATATAGTTTTCCACCGGGAAATAATCCCACGCAGGCCAGGGAAGGTTCGCGAGTTGAAGTTGTCTTTTAGGGGGGGCAGGAGGATTATGATCATGATGATGCATCCGCGTCGCAACACCGTTAATTTCTAGTAAGGAACCGCCATTGATGATTTGATCCACTAATTTGACAATGGTTGACTCACCCTCCCCCAGAATGCAGTAATCCACAGCGTTTGTTTCTTTGTATATCCATGGCCAAAATGCAGTCGCATTCTCACCGCCCAAAATGATTTTTATTTTGGGGTACAAGGAGCGTACTTGCTCCGCGATGGCCTTCACCGTGGGCCACTCATGCAGAAACATATGAGTAATACCTATCAGATCCGTATCAGAAGGGATTTTCTGAACGATTTCTTCAACGGAAAGGCCATTTAATGTTAAAGCTCCAACCGGGCTTTTAACATGAGTGAACTGCGAGATAGCTTCGCCAGGAGCGTCGATAACTTTTATTTGATGTCCGGCATCATGCAAGACAGCAGCGATATAAGCTAATCCGATGGGTAATATAGCGCCATAAGAGCTAAGGTTGGCTGTTAGTTCAAGAACCGGAGGGCGAATTAATACAATTTTTGCTATTTTTTTTATTGTGCCGGTTAGTGTGTCTTGAAGTTCCATCATGGACGCAAGGAGATTTTTTTAAACTTGAATGATACGATCGCTTTACCTTTTCCCTTTAATTATAGGCTACACAATCGACTGAGTGATAGATCTTTCTTCACCCGCTTCTCGGGTGGAGTTTAAGTTACATGTTCGTCAGGCGATAAATTTTCAAGGAATAGCCATTTCGTTCTCTCCTTTGCAGATCTCCCCATGAAAATGGTCCACCGGTCAGAATATGAGGATCGACGGGAGCGAGAATCGAAGACTTTTGGTAAGGACTAAATTCAGCAACCAAGGAAGCTTGCTTTACGAATTGATCATAAAAGGTTTGCGGAGGGTTGGCACCGGCCGGATAAAGATTGATCATGACCACGTATTGAATCTGATGCTCATGAAGTGCGGTGATGGAAAAGGGCATAAAAGGGCCGGAAAAAGAAAATTTTTCATCTTGTTCAGGATGGGACGTTAAAAAATAAAGTTCGTAGTAGGGGGTATTATTTTTCTCCAACTCTCCCAGGTAATATTTTAATTTTCGCAATCGGGGTGATGATTCCCCGTCTGATTTTTGGATGTCCGCTATCTTTTTTTTAAGTTGACTCGGCGAATGGTATAAACGCGGCCCAAAAAAATTCTGACTGATCGCAACGGACGCTCCAACAGGGATATTTTTTTTAATCCAGTCCGCCGCCTGAGTTCTTGTGTCGGTGGAACTCATGATTTTGTCGAAACGCACACATTGAACCAGGTTGCTCATTGCGGAAAGGCTCACGATGAAGAGAAGGCTAAAGACCGGCTTGCGAAACTTTGCGCAGAAGTCGACAAGGCCATCGGCGGTGAGGATTAAAAGACTGGGTAGCAACGGTAGAACATAGCGCTCAAAACTTTGCCCTCCACGAATCAGAATGATGTAATAAGCGAGAGTGAAAAAGGCCAAGGATAGCACCTTCAGATTCTTCTTAAAAAAAGAAAAAAGCCATGCGCCTGTCGCAAGGATCCAAAGAGGGGTACCTAGCCCTTCTTGAAGTGAATAAAAATAATGATGAGCCCAGGGAGTGCCTCCCTGATGAGCAAGCGATTCCTGATAAACTTCCCTCATAAAAAAACGAAAATCAAGCAAGGAGAAAGGATTCAAGACAAAATAGAAGAGGACTAACCCGAAAAACATCAAACTCCAATTCCTTAATATTTTAGAATACGCTTTGGTTAAGGGAATTGAAATTAAAAGATAAGGAAGAATAATCGCCCCTCCATTATATTTAAACGCACAGCAGATTCCAGCTGATGCTCCAAACATGAAATGAAGCGATAGTTTTTGCGGTTGGTCAACAATCTGCCAAAGTCTACTCCAGGCAAAGGCGAGTGCAAGGAGTAAAAACATATCGCAGTAGATGTAATGAGAATCGCGGACATGAAGAAAACAGACGGCCATAAGGAGTGCACTCACCAAAGCTTTCTTTTCGGAGAAATGCTTCCGTACGGTTTGGTAGATAAGATAAACCGTGAGAGTGCCTGGGATGACTCCTAAAAAAAATCGTCCAAGAAGGTAGAAGGGGGCTGGATGGTCATAGAAAAAGTATTCATATTGTAAAATCGAAGGAAAAAAACCAAATACTTTTCCGGCAATAAAATATAATCCATAAACGGTAAATAGAAGATAACTGGCAAGCGGCGGGACTCGAAAAAAATGCGGATTAAAATCTCGGGTTCCGTATGCCAGGGAATGATTCACAATGATGGGTTCATCGGCGTGGTAAAGATAAGGAAGTCCAAAATGAATGCCCCACAGCCGGAGAGCCAAAGCGAGTAAAAGAATGAGGCCTATAACAAAAGAGCTATTGCGAAGTAGCGAATCAAATGAAAAATGGCGAATAGGATTTGGCATCAAAAGTCACTTATTTTGTAGATTAATCTAAAAACCTTTTTCAGGTCAATGATTGCGGCGGTGGATCCAGCGTATGCGAAGAAGATCCCAAAACATTTTAATCGGATCACTGAATAATTTAACCCGGCTTTGGGTTTCGTTTCGCCAAAGGACAGGCTCTTCTTGGATCCGATATCCCATTTTTTGAGCCAGATAGAGAATTTCCGCATCAAAGGCAAATCCCGGGATTTGCTGGAGAGAAAAAAGGGCGCGAGCCGCTGATTGTGTGAAACATTTAAATCCACATTGTGAATCACGGATGTTCTTAAAGGTAAGACATTGAGCCGACAGATTAAACACTCGTCCCATAAGTTCTCGCAGGGCATTCTGGTGAACTTCAACTTTAGAAGAAGCTAGAGACCGGGAACCAATCACGATATCGTATCCCTTGTCGAAATAGGGAATAAAACGAAGGATTTCTTCGAGAGGTGTGGAAAGATCCGCATCACTAAAAAGGACATAACGTCCTTGGGCAGCGAGCATACCGCGTTTAACCGCGTTCCCCTTTCCTTGATTAACCGGTTCTGAAAGAACTCGATAGGATTCGTTTTTTAAAATCTCCGACACAACGGCCATAGAATGATCTGTACTTCCGTCATTGGAGAGAATCAATTCAGTCACGAAGGGCTGTTGGCGGATAAATGCGAGAATCAAAGGCAGGGACAATCGGAGACGATTTTCCTCGTTATAGAATGGAACAATAATCGAAAGATGAATTTCCATGATTAACGCATGGATTCCTGCAGCGCTTGAAGATCATGTTCAACCATCATTTTGACAAGTTCACGAAAATGGATATTGGGTTTCCATTTTAGTTGTTTAAACGCCTTATCGTAATTTCCACACAAAAGATGGACTTCTGCTGGGCGGTAAAGTTTCGGATCAATGCCGACATACTTTTTCCAATCCAAACCCACGTGTTGAAAAGCAAGTTCGGTAAATTCCCGAACCGTGTGGGTTTCTCCGGTAGCGATAATAAAATCTTCAGGCTTTGGCTGTTGGAGCATCCGCCACATCGCATCGACGTAGTCTCCGGCAAACCCCCAGTCGCGTTTGGCGTCTAGGTTTCCTAATTTAAGTGTTTTAGCCAGCCCTAATTTAATTTTTGCCACGCCGTATGAAATTTTCCGGGTTACAAACTCTTTCCCCCGACGGGGCGATTCATGATTGAAAAGTATCCCGGAGACGGCAAAGATGTTATAGCTTTCCCGATAATTAATCGTGATCCAGTGGCCATAAAGCTTTGCAACTCCGTAAGGGCTGCGAGGATGAAATGGCGTTGTTAATTTTTGAGGAGATTCCGAGGACATCCCAAACATCTCACTGGAGGAAGCCTGATAAAAGCGTATGGTACGGTCCACGAGCTTGATCGCTTCCAGCATCCGGGTAACGCCCAGGGCAGTAAATTCTCCGGTCAGGAGGGGCTGTTCAAACGAGGTGGGTACATAGGATTGAGAAGCCAGATTATAGACTTCGCGCGGCCGAATTCGCTTAAGAATATGAATCATGGAAAGTTGATCGAGTAAATCAGCCTCAACCAGTTCGATCCTGTCTTTTATGTGCTCAATCCGTTCAAAATTTTCCGTGCTGGAGCGGCGAACCATCCCATAAACGCGATAGCCTTTTCCCAGCAAAAATTCAGCAAGATAAGAACCGTCCTGCCCTGTAATTCCCGTAATCAATACGTTTTTATTTTTTTTCATGGATTCCAATTACACTTCTGGTTGATGACTAAGATAATAGGATTTGAAAAAATCAATGGTTTTCAAAAGGCCCTCTTCCAAACTTATTTTTGGAGTCCATCCCAATTTAGTCTTAATCTTCGTGATGTCAGGCTGACGGACTTTGGGGTCATCGACGGGCAAGGGTTGGAAAGTGATTTTGCTTTTACTTTTTGTTAATTCGATAATCTTTTTTGCAAGCCCGATAATAGTCATCTCATTTGGATTCCCAACATTCACCGGCTCATTTAACGTTGAAAAAATAATTTTTTCAATCCCCGCCACAAGATCGCTGACAAAACAAAAACTCCGGGTCTGCTGGCCGTTTCCAAACACAGGAATATCTTTGTTCTGAAGAGCAGACATAATGAACTCAGGGATAGCACGTCCGTCACGCTGGCGCATCCTTGGGCCATAGGTATTAAAGATCCGGATAATTTTAACATCCATTCGGTGCGAGTGATGATACGCCATACTAATCGCCTCGGCAAACCTCTTTGCTTCATCATAAACTCCGCGGGGTCCTACAGGATTTACATTTCCCCAATAATCCTCGCTTTGCGGATGAACCAGAGGGTCACCATAAACTTCCGAGGTCGAGGCAAGCATGAAGGTCGCGTTTTTCGCTTTAGCAAGCCCCAGTGAGTTATGGGTTCCAAGAGCCCCGACTTTCAACGTCGGAATCGGAAACATGGCGTAGTCAATCGGGCTTGCGGGCGAAGCAAAATGAAGCACATACTGAACTTCACCAGGAATCTCAAGATGTTTGCTGATATCGTGCAAAACAAGTTCAAAATGCGGATTGGATTTTAAATGCTGGATATTTGCTTGATTGCCCGTAATAAAATTATCAACGGCAATGACCTTGAAATTTTTTTCCAGGAAGCGCTCGCATAAATGTGAGCCTAGAAAACCAGCGCCACCTGTAATAATGACTGTTTTGGGGGCGCTCATCTATTTCTTCCGCGTTTCAAGAAACCAGGCCACGGTCTGTTTGAGACCTTCATAAAACCGGGTTTGGACCCGGTAACCAAGTATTTTTTTTGCTTTTTCAATGGAAGGAAATGTACGCCTTACATCCCCCGCCCGTTTCGGATGAAAAACGGGCTTAAGATTGTGAATTCCCATAATGTCCTGGAGTCCACGAAAAATATCGAGCACCGATTGTTCATCGTGGCAGGCAATGTTAAAAACTTCGCCGGAAGCGCGTGGCGATTTCATAGCCACGAGATTCCCCTCAACGACATTATCCACATAGGAAAAATCTCGGGATTGTTTCCCATCCCATTGGATTTCAGGGCGTTTCCCTTTCTGCAAACAATCAATAAAAATTGGAATGACCGCTGAATACTTGGACTCAGGATTTTGCCGCGGTCCAAAGACATTAAAATACCGTAGACTCACTGTACTTAACCCATAAAGATGGGTGAATTGCCTGCAATAATACTCCCCCATAATTTTGGAAGCAGCGTAGGGGGATTCGGGTTGAGGAAGATCGGTTTCCACGCTGGGGAATTTCTGGGTATTTCCATAAACCGAGGAGGAAGAGGAAAAAATGAAGCGTTTAACTTTGGCATTTCGGGCCGCACATAAAAGTTTTAATGTGCCCGTAACATTCACATCATTGGTCTCCATTGGATTATCTACGGACCGGAGAACCGCGCGGTTCGCTCCGAGGTGAAAGACATAATCGGCATGACGCACGGCCTTCGCAACATCTTTCTCATTCCGCAAATCACCTTTGAGGAAATCAATATCCCCCTTTAATGCGTGGACGTTCTCGATAAAGCCTGTCGAGAGATTATCGAAAATTCTCACGGCATACTTTTTTTGGGTCAACGCTTCCGCAACATGAGATCCAATAAAACCCGCTCCGCCGGTCACAACGCATAAAGATTTTTTCGCCATTTATAGCCTCATAATATGGGGTTCTTTGAAATGCTTAAGTGCATTACGGGTATCGTAAATGAGATGAGCGTGTTTGACGATGGAACGATAAGCAAAGCACGTGTGATCGGTCGTGAGAATGACAAGGTCCTGCTCCTTGAGGATTTTAGGACTCAATGGGGACGATTTCAAGGAAAGGGAATCATTCTGAATTTGCGGAACATAAGGATCATGATAGGCGATCTTGGCGCCTAAGCCTTGGAGTGCTTGCAGGATATCAAGCGCTGGTGATTCCCGAATATCTGAGACATCCTTTTTATAACTGACACCCAGCAGCATCACCTTGGAACGACTGATCGCCTTATGCGCATACTGATTCAACGTATAAACAGCTTGGGAGACCACATGATGCGGCATTTCAGAATTCAGACGTCGGGCCAGTTCAATGAAATGAAGATCAAAACCGCTGATTTTTGCTTTCCAAGAAAGATAAATAGGATCCACCCCGATACAATGTCCGCCAATGCCTGGCCCCGGATAAAAAGGCATAAACCCAAAGGGTTTTGTTTTGGCAGCCTCAATGACTTCCCAGATATTGACCTTCAGGCTGGAAGCCGCCCGCGCCAGCTCATTAATCAGGCCAATATTCACAATTCGAAACGTATTTTCCAGCAGCTTGGACATTTCTGCGGTGCGGCAGGAACTGACTTTCAAAACACTGGTCGTGATTTTTTCATAGAGGGATGCTGCCAATTTTGCGCACTGAGGAGTGACACCCCCTACTACTTTGGGGATGTTCTGAGTATGAAAGTTTGGATTCCCCGGATCAATCCGCTCGGGTGAAAAGCAAAGAAAAAAATCATGCCCGACTTTCAAGCGGGATTTTTCGAGTGTGGGGAGGATGACTTCTTCAGTGGTTCCCGGATAGGTTGTACTTTCAAGAATGATAAGCTGGCCGGGGTGTAAATGCTGAAGAATGGCCTCTGTCGCTGAAACAATAAATGAGATATCCGGGTCTTTCGCACGGTTTAACGGTGTGGGGACGCAGACAATCACCACGTCACTGTCACGCAGAGGTTCGTAGGAACAACTCGCAAAAAGGCGTTTTTGTTTCACTAGTTTTGTCAGAGAGGCTGAAGAAATATCCTCAATGTAAGAGACCCCCTTTTGTATCATGGAAATCTTTCGGGCATCAAGATCGATCCCCGTAACGCGGAAACCATGGCTTGCGAAAGCATTGGCTAGCGGTAAACCGACATAACCCTGGCCAATAATCGCAATCCGTGCCTTTTTACTTGATATCTTTTTGGCCAATATTTCTGCAACGCGGCTCATGAAAAAAGAACTCCCTTTTTTTTGTGAAATTCCTGCAAATAATTCCGCAGGGCCTTTTCCCAAGGCTGAAGCTCAATCTCCAGCTTTTCTTTGACCTTCTCCAGATTCAGGATCGAGGCATTCGGCCGCACGGCTGATCGATGGAGATCGTTGCTTGCGATGGGTCGGAGAGAAACATCTGCTTTCCCCGACAACTTGAGGATCAATTTTGCATATTCAAACCAGGATGTCATATTCTGGTTACCCAAATGAAAGACTTGATTCGAATGGAGTTCAAGTGGATTAGGGCTGCGGAGAAGCAGTTCACCCATTGTAGAAGCCACATCTTTTGCGTGCGTCGGCCGTCCAAATTGATCGCTGACAATTGATAATTCCTTTTGTTTTGAAGCCAGGGACAAAACCATTTCAGGAAATGAGTATCCATGAATCCCAAAAAGCCAGGAGACCCTGAAAATGGCGAATCGCTTACAACAACTTTGGATATAATTTTCGGCCAAAAGCTTGGTTTCTCCATAAAAATTTACGGGTTTCGCGGGATCCCCCTCTTTATAGGACGAAGACTTTTCACCGTCAAACACATAGTCCGTACTAAAAAAAACGAGATAACTCTGAAGCTGATTGGCAAGCCGGACAAGACTTTCTGTAACTTGCACATTTTGAAGTAGGGCCTTTTCCCTCTCTGTCTCGCACAGGTCCACCTGAGTCATGGCGGCGGTGTGAAAAATCCAGTCCGGTTTTTCTTTAAGAAGGATAGTCGATACGGCGTTTTCATCCGTAAGATCACAAGAGATATAACGAATGGGAAGTTGACGATCAGACCTTCCTAGGCCAATCGTTTCAACCTGGGAGGAAAAAACATGCGATAGTTCAGTGCCCAGCATTCCTCCGGCACCCGTAATAAGAATCTTCATCTACTTTAAGGTGAACTTATCGCGTTTGAGGGGCTTCCACCACTGGGGATTTGATTGATACCACGTAATGGTTTGCTTTAGTGCTTCATGGAAATTCCAGCGAGGTTTAAAGCCGAGCTGGTTGAGTTTATCCGTTTTAATGGAATACCTAAAATCATGCCCCGGACGGTCTTGGACATAATCAATGCGTTCATCCCCTGCCCCTAAGGCTTTGAGCAGATGCGTGGTGAGCTCGCGGTTTGAGATCTCATTGCCGGCGCTGATATTATAAATCTCTCCGGGTTCCCCCTTGTCAAAGACGATCTGAATCGCGTCGCAATTATCTTCCACGTAAATCCATTCGCGGCGGTTCTCCCCTTTACCATAAAGAGGCACCTTCTTGCCTTCCAGAAGATTTGTAATAAAAAGCGGGATGACTTTCTCGGGAAATTGATAGGGTCCAAAATTATTTGAACTGCGGACGATTTTGACGGGATAACCATAAGTTTTCCAATAAGAACGAGCCAGAAGATCTCCGGAAGCCTTGGCTGCAGAGTAAGGACTGTTCGGAGCCATCGGTGCATCCTCGTCGGCCGAGCCTGTTGCCAAGGAGCCATAGACTTCATCCGTGGAAATATGAACAAAAGGATCGACGCGGCATGCTCGCGCGTGATCAAGAAGCACTTTGAGCCCCAAAATATTGGTCAGAAGAAAGCTTTGCGATTCATCAATGGATCGGTCCACATGAGTTTCCGCAGCAAAATTGATAAGGGCATTGGCTTTGGGCATAAGATTTTTGATCCGTGCGCCGTCACAAATATCACCCTGGATAAATTCATAGCGGGAATTTCCTGAGAAGTCTTTGCAGTTTTCAGGATTGCCCGCATAAGTGAGGAGATCCAGATTGAGGACTTTCCAGTCGTTGTGGGTCAGAAGAAAGCGCCGTATAAAATTTGAGCCGATAAATCCTGATCCGCCAGTGACAAGAAGCGTTTTCATTTTTTCTTCTTTTTCGTTTGGCCTTTAAAGGCCAGGACATTGGCCAGCATCAGGGATTCAAAAGTTCCCGCATCGGTCCAATAACCTTTGAGGATGTCATATTCGAGCTTGCTCTGCCTGATGTAGATATTATTCACGTCTGAAATTTCAAGTTCCCCGCGCTCCGAAGGCTTGAGCGTTTTGATAATATCAAAAATCTTTGCATCGTACATGTAAAGCCCTGCTACGGCGTAGGAACACGCTGGTTTCCGGGGCTTTTCCACAACCCTGATAATTTTTTTATTTTGGAACACCGGAACGCCAAAACGCTTTGGGTCAGGAACTTTTTTCAGGAAAATCCGGGCGCCCGAAGATTGTTTTTCGAATCGTTCCACATACGGTGTAATATTTTCCTCAAGGATGTTGTCGCCCAGAACGACCACAATTTTTTCGCCTTCAGAAAAATCTTCTGCCAGAGAAAGAGCTTCGGCAATCCCGCCTTCTCCTTCCTGATAGGTGTAATGGATATGTTTAAGCCCGAAGTGTTTCCCATTTCCGAGCAGCTTAAGAAAATCACCCGCAGAATTTCCTCCGGTCACAATCAAGATATCGCGTATTCCGCCCCGAACCAAGGTTTCAATCGGATAATAGATCATGGGCTTGTCATAGACCGGCAGGAGATGCTTGTTGGTTACCTTAGTCAAAGGATGGAGCCGGCTGCCCATTCCGCCGGCAAGAATAACGCCTTTCATCGTGAACTCCTTTTAGACCGAGGTTCTTGAGCTTTACGGCCTATGCTATGGTATTGGAAGCCTAAACGCTGCATCGCCTCAGGTTCAAACATGTTTCGTCCGTCAAAAATAATCGACTGTTTTAAAAGTTTTTTTATTTTCTTAAAATCCAGCGATTTGAATTCATCCCACTCAGTAACAATAATGAGGGCATCTGCTCCTTTAACAGCCTCATAAGGATTTTTAGCAAAGAAAACGCCGTGAAGGACTTTCCTCGCATTGGCCATGGCCTGAGGATCATAAACTCGTACATGCGCTCCTTGTTTTTGAAGCACGTCGATGATCTCCAGCGACGGAGCATAACGGATGTCGTCAGTATTGGGTTTGAAGGCGATTCCAAGAACGGCGAGCGTCTTATCCTTTAAATTCCAGAGATGGTGTTCGATTTTTTCAATGAAATAGTATTTTTGAGCAGAATTAATTTTCAGGGATTCCTTGAGAAGCTCAAAAGGCGCTCCCAATTTTTCGGACATATGAAGAAAAGCCGACAGATCCTTCGGGAAACAGAAACCTCCGAATCCAATGCCCGCCTTAAGAAAGCTGGGACCGATCCGCGGATCCATCCCCATCCCCAGAGCCACTTTTTCAATATCGGCGCCCACGACATCACAAATACGGGCGACGGCATTAATAAAGGAAATTTTTGTCGCCAGAAATGAATTAGAGGCGTGCTTGATGATCTCAGCACTTTTGAGATCGGTTACTACAATTTTTGAACTAAACGGCTTGTAAAGAGCCCGAAGGATTTTTTCAGCCCGCGGGCTTTCCACTCCCAAAATAACGCGGTCCGGTTTCAGAAAGTCTTTGACCGCGGAGCCTTCCCTAAGAAATTCAGGATTCGAGGCAACGTCGAAAAGAGAAAGATTCGGTTGAATTGACTGAATGGTTTTCAAAATCCACTCCCCCGTTTGTACGGGAACCGTACTTTTTTCTACGATCAAGCGGTATTCCTTAAGGTTCTTGGCGATCTCTCGGGATACTGTTTCAATAAAAGAAAGATCCGCTTCGCCATTTTCCTTGGGGGGAGTATTCACGCAAATAAAAAGTATTTCGGATTTCTGAACGGCCTGAACAATGTTTGAGCTAAAGGAAAGTTTTCCTTCTTTGACGCATTTGTGAATCATCGATTCCAAGCCGGGTTCGTAAATGGGCGTTTTCCCTTGTCGTAGCAGTTTTATCTTTTCAAGATTATTATCAATGCACAGAACTTGATGTCCCAAATGAGCAAAGCAAGCACCGGTCACAAGCCCGACATACCCTGACCCGATGACCGCTATTTTCATATAAGATGCATCCTAGATAACGTGGTAAGAGGAAAAGAAGGTTTATTGATAGCGATTTTGGTGCAGAGCGGTTGCTGAAGAATCTAGAGGGGTTCCCGATCCCGCGACGGTATCTCCCATGCGAGGAGCACCAAAGGAGGCCCTGCTTCCGCCCGCGTGAAGACCAACTTCTGGAAAGGCCTTAAGATAAAATTCAACGAATAATGTTTTATTGGAACTTCGAATATCAGAATTACGAACATCATAACCCAAGGTTAGAATAAAATCATGAAGGTCACGTCGGGCGGAAAGCTGCCATTCTGACAGATCGCTAGTGAAGGTATCCCAACGAATATATCCGCTCATATCCCAGAGAGGATTGAGTCGATAATTGGTATCAAAAACAAACTGATTACTGTTATGAAATTCTGGGATATCGGCGGCGTACCGCTGACCGATCGTTGAAGTGAATTTCCCAGTCTTGATCACAATATCCTGATTAAACATATGGAATTGATTGTCCCGGGTGTCATAATCAAAACGCATCAGATAGTGCAGCCACTCATAGGGGCGAAACACGATCTCCTGGCCTATGGTACTGAAATCACTTTTCGTGAACTGATTATCGCGAGGAGCAAAAAGCTCAGATCCAGTCCGACCGTCCGGATAAAGTTCATAGCTTAAAAAGGTGTTTAAGCTAACTAAATCAACCCGCTGCATTTGACCGTGAACCGTTCGTTTGGTCTGAATCCTGTTTTCCACACCAAGGGTTACCTTTTGTGCGTCATCCAGCCGCTCAACCGAGTCATCGAAAATTTCTAATTTTTCGTCACTCAGGGAAGACATAGAAGCTGAGTACTGGAGGTTCGGTTCAATAATATGACGGAGTTGATTAATTTCAAATCCTGCCTTGTCAAAATGGACATCATACAACCGATAGAAGCGTGTTCTTAAATCGCCTCCCATTTCCGTAAAAGCGCGAAAGCGATCCTCCTCGGAATCTCTGAGGCGGCTGTAATAAGTTCCGCGGCCAAGAATATGGGGTGTGAAATGGATATGCTGCCAATGAAGAGGCGAAGACCACTCATGAAATGTATCAGCCCGATGAGCTTTACCGCGAATCTTAATGCGCCCATAGTCCTTTACCAGATTATTATAGCTGAGTTGGCTTTGGTAAAAAATATGCGGATTTAAAAAAGGCTGAGTTCTCCAATCCGCCTGAACCTGAGGCAAGCGTTCCACACTACTTTCGAATTTATTCATTCGCTTTTCGCCGTAAGCCAAGAGGCCATACCGCTCCGAATTCTTAACCAAAGAAATAAAAGAGTTTGGCTGGATATCCCCCTGGAATTCCCTTTCGAAAAAGTCTTGGAGAAAATATTCGTCCGCGAAACGATTATAACGAAGAAGGCCATAGCTATAAGGATCAAAATCTTTGCGGTGCTTCCAAGTGATACGTCCGCGTAGACGATCTTCGCTTTTGTGAAAAGGTTCTCCGCTACCGGGTGTGGGGGCTTCATGATCGTTGGCTAAATAGATGTTTGCGTTTCCATAACCCAAAGTTTTTTCAAAACCATAGGAGATATCGGTTCCGGCACCAAAACCTCTCTTGGAGCGCCAGTCGGCCCGAAATTTACCCCAAATATTTTTGGTAATGCTAAATCCCTTCAAGGCGCTGATAAAAAAACCCTGGCGCGAGTTATAGCCGGTGACCACGGCTAAGGGAATATTATTGTCCTGAAGGGGCATGACGAGAACGGGAACCCAAAAAATTGGCTTCCCGAGGGCATAAAAGGTCACATTCCAAGCCACCATTTTGTCACCATCATACACGGTGACTTTGCGCGCCCTAATCTCATAATGAGGATTTTTAAGGTCACACGTGGTGACGTGAGCTTTACGGACAATTTTGACTCCCTCGCGAATTTGCTGAATATCCTCTCCGCTTGAAAACCAAGGGGCGTTGTAAGTGCGACCATCCGGAAAACTCCCGGATTGATTGGCGAAGTTATAATGAATTTCTTCCCCGTGAGCAACGGCCTTTCCATTTCTAAAAATAGTCACGTGACCGCGAGCAAACGATTTCTTGGTCGCTGTTTCAACTTCTGCATAATCCGCAGTGATTTGCATATTAAGGTGGGTAATCACGACATTTTTTTTCGCGATAAGCACATGCGTATTTTTATCATACTCGACCGTATCTGCTTGCGTTTCCACCTTGGAATCAGCATGGGAGAAAATATCCTGAATCGGGAGGTCGAGTTTGGTCTTCTTGGGTGAAGCTGAATCTAACGAAGAGCTTTCTGCCGCCAGAAGCGGGAAACTTCCGCTGAGGAAGATTGAGCACAAAAGGCAAATATAAAGACGATATTTAATCATGAATGGGAATAAAGAACGACCCGGTTCCGGCCTTCTTCTTTGGCGCGGTAAAGGGCGTTATCAGCGTTTTGTATCAGTTCAAATGCCAGTTGCGGGTAATCGATGGTTTCATTTTTTTGATTTCCATCAGGAGCGTACAAGGCCAAACCGATACTCACAGTCACACGCGTTTCAGTATTGTAGATTTTAAACATATTCCGTGCGATATTTGATCGGATACGTTCACTAATTTCTAAAGCGCCATCTTTACGGGTCTCAGGGATAACAACGGCAAACTCTTCGCCGCCATACCGGCTGATGATGTCAACCTTTCGCAGGCTTTGACAGATCATTGAAGAAACCTGTTGCAAGGTTGCATCCCCTGCAATGTGACCATAGTCGTCATTATATCTTTTGAAAAGATCGATGTCTAACATTAAAACAACCAAGGGGATGGAATATTTTACGGCTCGTTTCAATTCCTCTTCAAACCGTTCCAGAAAATGACGGCGGACAAAAACATGGGTCAAACTATCGCGAATGGAGAGTTCCTTGACTGAATTATAAAGACGTATCTTTGCAACTTGCAAATTGAGAAACGCGCTCAAGACTTCAAATTTGGTCAAATCATCCGGATGCCCCCCCTCGATCATTAAGAGAGAAGAAAAATGTTCTTCGGCGAGCAACGGAAAAACCCACTGCAAATCGGCTTGAATCATGGATTTATTCTCCTTTAATTTCTCAAGCCACGCTTTTTCTTTATCCGACACAGGATCTTCGCTGAGCGTAACCCCTTCAGGGGTGATCAGAAAACGGAGGGCTTTCTCCGACGTGGACAACTCATCTTGAACAATCAAAAGCTCGAGTTGCTGGAAGGGGAAAAGTGGTTTTACTCTTTTAAAGAGAATCTCGGCGATTCCCTCAAAGCTGAGGTATTCGCTAAATTCCTTGGCAACTTCGAAAAGATCCAAAAGACCCGTAACTTGTTTTTCTAAATGATGAAGACTTGCGAGGCGGGAGTCATATTTTTGACTCATGGATCCCAGCTCTTTTTGCATGGATTCTTTTTGCTCAGTTTCCCGGATCAGTAAATAGTTCCAGTCGCGTTCATAAAAGAAGAAACCGACCCCCAACAAAATCTGCATAAAAACAAGGGCCAAAATCTCATAGGAAAAATGGGCGAAAAGAAAGTAACCACCCAGTAGCCCGGTAAGAACGGGATAAGTTCTTCGAAGCCAGCCCGGGGTATCCTGAGAGAAATAAAAATAGGGGAGAAGGAGTGCCGGATAAAAAATGAAAAGCAGCAGAGAAATCTTGGCATTAAAAAAAACAACTGCGGCAAGGGCTCCAAAGATTGCGAGAACCAAAACAGGATAACGCTTTAGCATACCTGGTTCCTTCCCTTCCTTTTAGCCTCATACAGAGCTTTATCGGATTTCTCCAGAAGAGTTTCAATCGATAACGTATCCTCCGGAATGCTGGCTACTCCGATAGAAACCGTCATTCGGATTTCTTCGCGGCGGATCACGAGGGGTGCCAGCTCCACTTTCTGACGGAATTCTTCAGCCAGTTTGACGGCATCCTTCTTATTGGTTTCAGGGAGAAGAACAACGAATTCTTCGCCTCCATATCGGCCGACAATGGCGCCTTCCGAAATTTGAGTTAAAAGTTTCGCGAATTGAACGAGCATCATGTCACCGACAGCGTGTCCGTGCCGGTCATTGCATTGCTTAAAATAATCCAGATCACACATCAGGAGTGACATGGGGCGCTGAGTTATCAGGTAACGCCGATGATCTTCTTTCAGACGCTCAAAAAAATAACGGCGCACATAAAGCCCGGTCAGTGAATCTTTGATGGCCAACTCCTGTGTCTGAGCGTACAAAATGGCATTGGAAAGCGCTGAGGCGGCCAAAATGGCGATCGTGTCAAGAAGACGCAGATCATCATGCGTGAAAGTGTTGGGTTTGGAAGAATGAATACGCAGGGTACCGATAACACGCCCCGCCTGAACTAAGGGTGCAATGATAAGGCTTCGAATATGGGGCAACTTTTGAGTATCATGGGTATTGAAGCGGAAGTCCTGCTGGCAGTCAATGACGATCAACTGCCGGCGGTTTTTGACCACCCAGTAATCGAAAAGATCCGGCTCATAATGCTGCGGCTTCACCTTCGGTTTATTTTTTTTGCCCGAATCAATTTCACGGTAGGCAATCACGGGCAACTTACTTGTATCGTGCTCAAAGACTGAAATAAGCGCCACGTCGCCACGAAGAACGAAATCCATACAGCGGTTGACTACGATCTCCGCAATTCCAAGAATGGCAAAGGTCGTAGCCAACTCCTCAGCCAGTTTGCGCATGTTGTAATAAGTGGAGTACTTTTCAAACAGGATACTAATGGCCTCGCCTTTTGATTTATAGGAAACCATCTGGTCGTTTTTTTCAATCTGAAATTTTTCCCGGTCAGTTGAAATGAGGGACATCTTGACGGAGTAAGACTGATCAAGCTTATGAAGAATTAAAAGGAGCAGTAAATATTCGGGGATGAACCACAGATAGAGCTGGGTCGAACTGACGCTGACAATAAAGATCACTAGGGTGAGAGAAAAAAGCCCAAAGCAAAGTCCGCCAATAATATGAAAAGTGTACCATCCGCCTAAAATGGGTAAAAAAAGCAGAAAAAGACACAGCGCAATTTGGTTCAGATAAATTTCAGGATTGACCGTATTTTTTAAATATCCAAGGCAGAGGATACTGTAGAAGGCAATGGCCGCGCAAAAAGCGAGCGAAAGACCAAAACTGAATTGTGTCGAAGGTTTTGACCCCATGGGATCAAAAAATAGCTTCCTCAGTCTCGGGATCAAAGAAATGGGCCTTACTCATATCAAAGACGACTTGAAGATCTTGATTAATGTGCGCTGTATCCTGATTGGAGACACGAGCCACAAAACTATTGCTTCCTGAGCACAGGTAAAGATAAATTTCCGCGCCCATAGGCTCAACCACATCCACGGTGGCAGTGAGTGTAAATTCAGGCCGCGCATCCTGGGCAAAAATCTTATCATAAATATCTTCCGGGCGAATTCCGAACACCACATTCTTGTCCTTATACTTGGCAATCTTGGCATTGTGCTGGGGAAGAATCCGTAATTTATTAGCGCGGTCCTGAAAATAGTAATCCCCATTCTCTGCGGTCACGACGCCCTTCAAAAGATTCATGGCCGGAGATCCAATGAAACTCGCAACAAACATATTTCGGGGATTTTCGTAAAGATTGATAGGATCTGAAACCTGCTGGATCTCAGCCTTTTCCATCACGACAATGCGGTCCCCAAGCGTCAAGGCTTCTACCTGGTCGTGAGTGACGTAAATCATAGTGCACTGAAGGCGGTTATGAAGTTTTTGAAGCTCCATCCTCATTTGAACGCGAAGCTTCGCATCCAGATTGCTCAACGGTTCATCAAAGAGAAAAACTTTAGGTTTGCGCACAATCGCCCGACCTAGAGCGACGCGCTGACGCTCGCCTCCGGAAAGTTCTTTGGGTTTCCGTGTCAGCATTTTATGAAGTCCAAGAATCTCAGCCGCATCCAAAACACGGCGCTCGATTTCTTTAGCTGGATATTTGCGCAGTTTGAGACCAAACGCCATATTTTCATAAATGCTCATATGCGGATAAAGGGCATAATTTTGAAAGACCATAGCGATATCGCGGTTTTTTGCGGGGACATCATTGACGATTTGATTATCAATACTGATTTCCCCTTCCGTGATTTCTTCAAGGCCGGCCACCATTCGCAATGTTGTCGATTTCCCACAACCAGAAGGCCCGACAAGAACGAGAAACTCTTTGTCGGCAACCTCAAGGTTCACATTCTTGACGGCATAGGTGTTGTTGGAATAAATCTTGGTGATATTTTTAAGCGTGACCGTTGCCAATCAAACCCTCTCTTTTTTTGAAGCAAATTGAAGAAGCAAGTGGAGTTTTTCTTTGAGAAGACTGCGTTCCACAACCATATCGACAAATCCGTGATCCAGCATAAACTCCGAGGTCTGAAAATCAGGCGGTAATTTTTGCCGGATAGTCTGCTCAATGACTCGGGGTCCGGCAAATCCAAGCAGCGCGCGAGGCTCCGCAATCATAATGTCTCCCAGGGAAGCAAAGCTGGCCATGACGCCTCCCATTGTAGGATTAGTCAAAATGGAAATAAAAATGAGATTGGCTTTATGAAGGCGGGACAAGGCGGCTGCAGTTTTAGCCATTTGCATCAGGCTGAGGACTCCTTCATACATCCGCGCGCCCCCTCCGGATCCAGAAACAATGATCAAAGGGATTTTTTTTTCAATCGCATACTCGGTAAGGCGGGTAATTTTTTCTCCCACCACCGAACCCATCGATCCCATAATGAAACGCGAATCGGTAACACCAAATGCCACGCGGTAATTTTCGATTTTTCCTTCACCGGTAATGCAGGCCTCTTTGAGACCAGTCTTCTTTTGATCCTGTTTGAGCTTATCCAGATAAGACTTCGTGCCTTCAAATTTAAGAGGATCCAGACTTTTAAGGTCGCTATCGATCTCTTTAAAGGTTTTGGGATCCAAAACCTGGTGGATGCGCTCCGTAGCACTGACAATAAAGTGATATTTGCATTTAAGACAGACCGATAAGTTCTCTCTAAGAATTTTATTGAACATGACGTGGTCGCAACTGGGGCATTTGGTCCAAAGCCCAGCGGGAACACTTTTTTTCCTAATCCCGATTTTGAGGGAATCCGCGTTTTTCTTAATCTCGTCAGTGTTCTGATTGTTATCTATGGCAGTCATGATAGAAAAGGTGTAGGAGGTGAGCTATTTTGTTGCATGAGATTGGAAATTCTAAGCGAAGTCCCAGGGCCTGTCAATTTATTTCAACCATTTGAGGATCATGACTTTACATTCATTTTTCCTCATGCTATTTTTGGGCTATGGACGCACGCCTTATTCAACAATTTTCCCAAAAGTTAATTCTTTCACCTCAGATCCGTCAGTATTTAAAAGTCCTGCAAATGCCTCTCACTGAACTCCAAAGTGCCATCGATGAGTTTTTGGCGGAAAATCCTGTGGTGGAGCAAAAAACAGATGAAGGTGTGCCGGCGGATCATTCTGAAGATTCCGAACCAGACTTGCTGAAAAAGGAGCCGCCTTCGGTATCCACGCGCGAACTGGAATTTGGAAAGGATTTTGAAAAAATTTTGCAGCTGGAAGAGCAGGTTGCAGGAGGATATGCGACAGACTCCGAAGATCGTTATATGGACCCTTCCGAAGTCCAAAAAACCAAGGATTTTCATGAAATGATTCTTACCAAGCAGGACAGTTTGTCTGATTTTATGCTTTGGCAGGTACGGTTTATGGATCTAAGCGGAAAAGATTTTAAAATTGCGCAGGAGATCATCGGTAATCTGGATGAGCGCGGCTATGTCGCTGCTACACTGGATGAAATAGCTGCCTCGTGCCAAACGTCGCAGGATCGGGTTAAAAAGGTACTTGCGAAGCTTCAAGAACTAGATCCTCCTGGGATTTTTGCCCGCGATCTCCAGGAGACTCTTTTGATTCAGCTCCGGAAAAAAAATCCGGCATCTCCCCCTCGCGCCGTTCAAATCGTTTCCGATCACTTTGCTTTCCTTGCTAAGCATGACTGGCAAAGTATCGCCAAAAAAATCGGTGTTGAGGTCGATGAAGTCCGTAAGGCAGGCGCTCTCATCGCTTCCCTGGAACCTCATCCCGGCAGGATGTTCTACGGCGAAGTATCTCTGGCCGTAATTCCTGATGTGATCGTACTGTTTGATGAAGAGGATAATACCAAACTTAAAATGGATCTCCGGGACGAGATCATTCCTCAGATTCGTATCAATCCCTATTATCGCAAACTGCTTCGGGACGACAAGACGGATGAGACTGCAAAAAAATATATCCGGGAAAAAATTCAATCCGCCATGGATTTTATGAATGCGATGAAGCTTCGTGGCTCCACCCTGCGCGAAATCGCTGAGGTGATTGTCAAGTCTCAACGTGACTTTTTCTCCAGGGGATTTACGCATTTGAAACCAATGAGGCTCAAAGATATTTCCAGCGAACTTGGAATTCATGAATCCACAGTCAGCCGAGCGATCAGAGGGAAATATATGTCCACACCGCAAGGGACGATTCCCCTGCGCAGTTTTTTCTCTACGAAGATTGAGACGGCGGATGGCGAGGGAGAATCACAAAAAAGCATGACGATGAAAATTAAACAGATGATTGCTGAGGAAGATCCAAAGCATCCGCTCAGCGATCAGGCGGTTGCTAATCGCCTCAAGACGGAAGGAATGAACCTCGCCCGCCGGACCGTCACCAAATATCGAGAACTTGAAAAGATCCTGCCTTCTCATCTTCGACGACGACGGTAAAGAAGTCTTTTAAGTTGAAGGTTTTTGAATATAATACCGCTGCGTCTTAACTATTTGCTGGTGTAGCTCAGTTGGTAGAGCAGCTGTTTCGTAAACAGCAGGTCGTCAGTTCAAATCTGACCACCAGCTTATTTCTTTCCTTCCAATCTTTCCTTAAGCAGATAAAATCCCAAGATCGTTTTCGCATCCACAATCTTTTTCCGCCAAATCATCTCCTGGATTTTTTTGAGACTAAAAACACCGCATTCAATTTCCTCATCGAGATCACCTGGGATTTTTTTGGGCAGCAAATTTTCCGCGAGAAAAACATACATAACTTCACTTGAAATTCCGGGTGAGGGATAAAACTGGAGAAGACGAGTCAGCTTCTTGGGTTGATAACCGGCCTCTTCCATTAATTCGCGTCTGGCAGCATCCCGGAGATTTTCGCCGCGTTCAATACCTCCTGCTGGCCATTCCCAAAGCCAGGTGCGAGCGGCAAAACGAAATTGCCGGACCAAGATGAAATGATCCGGAGCCCATTGGGGAATGATCACGACAGCCCCGGGATGTTCAATAATTTGGCGGGAAAGGCGAAGACCCGAGGGCATCGTAACATCGGCATCTATGAGATGAATGGGGCCCTTAGAAAAAATAATTTTTCGCTGAGTGACTTTGAATGTTTTTTGTTTCATAAGAAAATCCTGAACTCCTTGATAAGGCCTGTGTCATTACGAACGGAGCGAAGCAATCTCTCTGCGCCGGAATTGCCGCGTCGCCCGCCAAAGAACAGCAGCGGGCTCCCCGCAATGACACCATTAACCCATGACTATTTTGCTACGAGGTCTTAATTCTTATAATCCTGGGTTTTAACTGCAATGAGCTTGCGGCTTGTGCCAACACCCGGATCACGATACCCAGGAAAAGACTTCCTTTGGGAAAATTGGACTAGGCCTGTTTCAAACAATAGACACCGTGAATGTATTTTGAGGCTCAATATCGTGTGTGAGATCAATAATCCGGGATTGAGGATGCCCTTCTTTCAGGGTTCCCGCATAATGATCCCTGGTGCCATAATCCGTGAGTAAAATAATGAAGGTCGGCTTTTTCATGGTTTAAGGCTTTGTTTGATTTGCCGTTAATTATATCACGATGAAATTTAAAATTTTGAGCGTTATTCTTATTCTAAGTAGTTTGTTTTTGAACGGCTGTGCCACAGGACGAAACCTAGCCTCTTCTCATTATTTATCGGACGAGGAGAATAAATTTTTTAACTTTCCAAATCCTTCTGAAACTTCCGCGGGCTATTGGGCTGTCAAAGCAGCCCGGAAAACGGCTTATGCCGTTGGCCGGACGATTCTGTTTCCATTTGCGATTCTCAGCAATGGTGTTGTGAATGTCTATTTAATTTCCACCTGGCCTTTCCGCTGGATTTTCCAGGGAGACAAGCGCTTGATTGTTTGGTATCCCCTTTTTGGTGTCGGGGAAAATGTCGGATCTTCCTATTACTCGAAAGAGTGGAACCACGACCTGATTTAAATCCTAATCAGAGATTGCTTCGTCGTCGGACTCCGCTCAATGACGTCATTGAGCGGAGCGAAGCAATCTCAAATTATTTCTTCTCCTTCAATTTACTTTCTAAGGCTTGAAAGGACGTTCCCACATTCTCTTCAAGGAAAATTCCTCCTGGAACTCCCCGACGAAAACTACGATTGCCTCCAAGCGGATCCTTTTGAGCGCTTTGGGTGACGCTTAAATTTTGATTAGTACATTGCGCGCAGCAATCCGCCTTTGCCATCCCTAACTCCAGCTGCTCCCGGATATTCCTAATCGTCTGAAAGGCTGCCGGGTCATACTGGACCTGCCAGATTTGGAGTGAGGGATAAATCCTGTTGCCGTAAGGCACATGATCCGAGGGTGCTTCCAAAAAACTTTCCATGATTTTTCGCGTAATTTCCAGCCTTGATTTCTCAATCTTTTCCAGAAGAATATCCAGGGATTCCAGATTTGCCAGAATTTTTTCTCCCGTGAGACGGACACAATTTTGATACGCCCAGGACGAGCATCCCCTTTGACCATCTTCAAGCGCCGTTCTCAATCTTTTCATTTCAGTCACTATTTTTCCGGCTTCACGCTTAGAAAGCTTTTCATCCACGCGGGCCAAATGGGCGTAACGGTTTGAAAGGACTTCACCCTCTGCCTGGCGTTCCACGGAGAAGGGATCCTTTTTCATTTGCTCGGCATCCCAGAGAGGTTCGTACCGAGTTTCCCAAGCCTTCATCATCTTCCAGTTCATACGCGCATAGTGATCCTCCAGGTTATAGAGGGCATGAAGGGCCCGGGATCGTTTGCCCTCAGAATAGGTGCGGCATGAATCCATCTCGTTTGCGGCGAACGATAAGTTACAAGATCCAAGATACAAGCTCCAAGTAAAAATAAAAATCAAAAATTTCAAACTCCAAACTTGATGCTTGGATCTTTGGCCATTGAAAATTGATATTTTTTTGGATCTTGTATCTTGTATCTTGGAATTTATTTCAGTCATGCATCGTCTCCATCTGCTGAGCCAGCGGCATTTTCTCGGTTTGGTAACAGCAGTCCGAGAAAGCCTGATCATCCGTAATGATGCGGCGGATTTTTTCAAAACTTTCCATACTCAGCTGGTCTTCGGCAAAGCGTTTGGATTTACGATCGGTCTCAAACCGGGAATAATAGTTGCTGTGAGCGGAAGGCTTTTCGAGGGAATCCTGGGGATACAGACCCTGCGGACCTCCGGACGTAAGGGAAACGGCCTTGCGTTCGTCCCTGTCACTTTCCAGGGCATGGTCGAAATTTATTTGAAAAACCTGGATTTCATCCGTAATTTTTTGAAGAATGGTTTGTGCGCATTCCTTCACAAGAGGATTGGAATGGCATTTCCCAAAATTATTTTCGGAATTTTTAATCGTTTGGAGATTGGTAAGAACCCTGTTTACGAGTCGGGCGGATCTCTTTTCATAAGACGCCAGTAGGAGAAGAAGTCTCCCCTCATCATTCCGGCCCTTATCTCTTTTGATTTGATCCAGAGGATCGTTTTCATGGACGCGGCTCAGCCAAAGCGGTTCGTAATGAAGACGGCAGATTTTCGCTTCGGTCCACCGGTATTCGGCATATGCGGATTCAGCACGCTGGAGATGACGAAGAAGAGACTTCTGATTTTCCAGAAAACATTGAGTACACGACGGAGTTTGGTCACTCGCAGCATATAAATTCCAAGCTCCAAGCTCCAAATTCCAAACAAGCAACAAAATGAAAATATTCAAAATTAGAAGAGCGTCTACCAATCCACCGTCACGCTGAGACCTTCGTTTGTCATCCTGAACAAAGTGTCCGCCAGAGGACGGATCCGTCCAACGCTGTTTGACGGAAAGGATCTCAGGATGAACTCCTCGAAGTGTCTTGGAACGAGATCCTTCGCTGCGCTCAGGATGACACTTGGGATTTGGTGCTTGAGATTTGGTGGTTGCCTTTATTTGGAACACTGCTTGCAGATTCCGAAAAGACGGTGATCATGAAAGACAAGTTTGAAGCCGTATTTGCCGCAGAGTTTCTCCTGAAGTGTTTCGATTTCATCGGAGTGGAATTCAATAAATTTATGGCAGCGGATGCAAACCATATGATCGTGGTGACCGCGGGCGCTGGTGCGTTCAAAAAAGTCACGCTTCCCCGCCCCCACCGATTTTTGAATGACACCGCTTTCAAGCAGGAGCGGGATGGTTCGGTACACCGTATCACGGGAAATCCTAAGGCCCTTTTTCTTAAAGCGTTCATAGAGACTGTCCGCATCGAAATGTTTATCGAGTTTTAACACTTCATCAAAAATTGTTTTTCGTTCAAACGTGCACTTGAGTTCCTGATCAGCCAGAAGTGCTTGAAATTTATCACGTTGGTTTTTAATCATCAAAGCCACCCAATATTGTTTTCTCGCGCATACTCACATCCTTTCGATGGATTACTTAAAAAGCCGAAGGTAATCTTTTTGACTTTCCCTGATGACACGTGCAATGAACTCCATAAAGTCCGTGTCGTCCGTATGCGCTTTCTCTAAAGTCTGCGCATATTCGCTACGCAAAACTGGCGGGATAATGGCAACGTGATAGCCTCCCTGCAGTAGAATAAGGTTCATCAGAAGCCTTGCGACACCGCCGCTTCCGTCGATAAAAGGATGAATAAAGACAAATTCCTTATGCGCTAGGGCCGCGACTTCCACGGGATGTTTTTCTTGTTTTGAGAGACTCAGTTTTTGAATAAACACTGTCATAAGGCGTTGTATCTTTTCAGGGGCAGGGAACAGATACTTTGATCCAGTAATGCAGACCTTTTCCGTTCGATACTTACCGGCCTTTTCCTTGGCGATCCTGTGGTGGAAAATTTCATGCAAGTGTTTAATTTCTGATTCCATGATATCTTTTTGCTTGGTAAGGGTATAGATAAAATCAACCGCCTCGCTGTGTCCAATAGCTTCAAAATGATCTCGTAAAGGTTTCCCCCCAATGGTCAGGCCTTCCTCAATAACAATTTTCGTCTCCGATTCCGTCAAGGAGTTTCCTTCCAAAACGTTACTTGAGTAGGTCAATCCGACTCGGTAGTATCCTTTTACCCTGTTGAAGGCAGCGCTGCTTTCCAACGCCCTGAACGAATTGATTTTTTTTTGTAGTGTGTCAATCTCGGTCAATAGGGAGTTGGTCATTAACATAATTCCTGGTAAGGTTTAAATCTAAAATTTCCTTAGCCGCAAAAGTATAGCATATTTAAAATGCCATAAAAGGAAGGATTTGCAGATGAATTGAGCTTAGGTTCTGCGGTCTTGAGACGTTAATAGGGGCATCTAATTTTATGAAACTGAAGCACTTGATCGCCTCTTTAATCGTAACCGGAAGTATGGCCTTTGGAATTTTTTCCTGCCTTCACTTTAAACGGATAACAACTTTTTTCTCGTACTACGCCTATTACCTGATTCTTCTCTTAGTCACCCTCTGGCTGATCCAGCTCATCCTTCACCTACGTAAAAATACGGTGGCCATAAAGGTTCAGCTGCTCCAAAACCGCTGGGGAATTTTACTCGCGCTGGTGCTTACCGCCATCGTTTTCATTTCAGTACCCACCCATTTCCGCATTCTTTCGGATGAAACCAACCTGCTTGCGGTCTCAAAAAGCATGGCCTATGAGCACCGGGTGGACAACGTGACCATGGGAAAATGGTACTATCACAATTTTTATCCCCTCAACCGGGAGTTTGAAAAAAGACCCCTTCTCTTTCCTTTTTTACTGCACGTGATTCATACCCTTTTAGGCTACCGTCCGGAAAATGCCTTTTTCCTCAATGGAATCATTCTCTTCACTCTCTTGGCTATTTTATTTTTATGGGTCCGGAGAGAATGCGGAAAGCGGACGGCGATTCTCACTTTGGTTTTTGCCGTATCTCAGCCGGTGCTTACCCAAACAGCAACCTGCGCCGGTTTTGATCTCGCTTTTGTCCTTTTTTTCATCCTCGCTCTTGCATGCCTGCATCATTTTCTTAGGAAGCCTTCCCCTGACTCATTTCAATGGCTGTGGATCAATCTTTTAATGCTGGCCAACACCCGGTACGAATCTCCACTCGTGGTTATCACGATACTGCTCGCCTTACTCGTGATGGGCAATCTGAAGAGATCTTATTTTAGCCCCTGCTGGATCTTTGCTCTCACGCCACTGGCAACACTTCCCGGCATTTGGCAGCACTGGTTAAGAAATTCCAAGGAAAACCCATTTGGAATACCGGCGGACAGCCCTACGTTTTCTTTTCATCATTTTCTGCACCACCAGAAGATTTTCTTAAAGAGTTTTTTGAATTTTTACTCCCTGACTCCCTACGCTACGGTCCTTAATTGGATCGGCATCTTGGGTCTGCTTTATTTTTTGGTTCGCCATTTTCAGGAAAAAAATCTAGGCTCAAAAACCTTTCGGCAATTCAGCCTGATTACGTTTCTTTCCCTTGCCGGACTCTGGATACTTTTCCATTCCTATCATTTCGGGGATATCGGCCATCCGGCTTCAGCCCGATTTTTTGTCATTTTTTACCTGGCGTTTTCATTCCTCGCAGCCGCATTTCTTGTTTCCATCTCTCCACTTCATTCAGAATGGCTTTACGGACTAGGGGCCGCCTGCTTTTTTCTCTATCACCCTTTAAGTGTCGAAAACCGTTTCTCTAATCAGCTGCTTCTCCCCCGTGAATACCGAATCACCCTGGATTTTTTGAAAAAAATCGGGCATCAAAACCTTCTTGTCATTAGCGAACGGCCCGGTCAATATACCGTTGAAAATTACGGAGCCGTTGATTTTAAGTATGCGAATCAAAACAAGGATGATCTTTTAAGGGAGCTGGGGCGGCATCTTTACCAGGAAATTTATGTAATCCGTGAAATAAACTATGAAACCAAAAAGCCAGTTAAGGATACGACTCTGCACCCCGCCTTTCAGCTTGAGCCAGTTTTTGAATTTCAAAACAAGGCGGATGCCTTTGTGCAGATTTCGAAGGTGATACTGACAAAGCCATTGCTAGGAGTCCCGGAGGGACGACGTGGCAATCTCAAAGGACAAACCGAGCTTGCTTCGCTCCCTTTGGTCGCTCGCAATCATCGTTTGGAAGTAACGACAAAACCTAAGAAGGATTCAGTGCCAGCGGTTCGGTTGAAGAGTGAGTCACCCGCCCATCCGAATTAAATTTATAGAAAAATTTCTTTTTGGAAAGATATTGATAATCGGATGACGTCTTCGTATTTCCATCCACATAAAATGTTTCGTTTAAAAAGCGAGCTCGCTTCCCCTGTTCATCAAACACCCGGTAGTAACGAGCACTTTTAATCCCATCTTCATAACGAAGATCATGGTCCGTCTTGACCTTGCCGCTTAGATAAAAGTTTTTGATACGATGCTCCTTGAGCTTAAAGGCGCTGTCGTAATCGAAAATTTCCCGGACAAGAACATGGTTTTGAGCATCCCGGTCCTGAGTTTCCACCACCGCGAAATCTTCCCGGATGGTTTTAAGGATGAACAAACGGTTCTGGATCTTCCCCGCTTCCCGGGCCTGATTGAAAGTCATGACCGCTTCCCAATGAGAACTATTCTTGTTTTCTTTCTTTTCTTCAAAATTTAAATCCGCATAATCGGGTAGATCATTCTCGTAGTGTCGTTCAATAGCGCCCCGTAAATGTTCGTTAAGCTCTTCGCTTTCTATCGCTTCGCGGACTTTTTTGGTCCGGGCCGCAAATTCAGTTAAGGTTGTTTTCGCCTGGCTTAAGCCGGCAAGATAAGTTTCATCCTTGATTTCTTTTGTCCGTTCCAGGGAAGCTGCCTTATTCATCAAAGTTTTTATGCTTTCCAGCGTGTCGATGTAACCATCCAGATAATCCTGCGAAGGAGTAAAAGGCCCGAGCACATAACCGATATAGGTTACACAAAGCATTTTTTGATCTTCAAGATTGAGCGAAACCTGATTTCCGTAAGAATGAGCGACGATGCTGTCTTTTTGGAAAAGCAAGGATTCATGCCCGGAGATTTTAATCTCTCCTTTATCGCTCAGCTTGGGATCAAAATGCAGATCACGGAAAGATATTCCGGAAGTCGTTTTGATTTCCCGATCGGCATCCGCTTTCTGGAGGGTAGATCCCGGAGCTAGACTCTGTGCAGGGATTATTTCTTTTTTGGGAGATTGGATTTGATCCTGCGCGTCTTCTGAAGAAATGACGGTCGAGGAAGCCCGGGGATCTTTGGAATAATAGTTGCGAAAAACAGGGCCTGCTTCTTTCGCGATTGAAATGCCCTGCATCAAAATGAAAATGATCCCCCCCGTCAGAAGGAAGGTTTTTTTATTGAGCAATTTATCTGGAAATAGTCTGCCTAGCATTTTCTTCTCACCTAAGAGAAATGTAGCAGATACTTCTGTCTTTTACAAACTAGGGCGATCAACTAGCAGCTTATAGCACGGATTTTAATCAATAGACGGCTTTATCTATCTTCTCATAACTTCAAGCATAAAAAAGGGACAGGCTGCTTTTTTAAGTAAAATGGCAAAAAAGTAGCCTGTCCCCTTTTTAGGTAATTACGCATTCACCTCAATCGTCTTCTGGGCAAAGATTTGATTGAGCCGCACAGAGATAGCGCTCAAAGCTCGGTTATTCATTTCAAGAAATCCGGCCTGAAGATTCGGACGCAAGGCATCTGGAATGATCCGATTAAGGAGATCCCATCCACGGTTAAATTTGACACGGATCTTGGAACTTAGAAGACCGGCAAAGAGACGCCCAGCTTCAAGCTCAACCGCTTGTCCGATATGACTCTCAATCCTGGTTGCCGCAACTTGGTCTTGAACCGCTTCAAGTAAAGCACCTTCAGATAAAATAATCACGTCCTGAGGCGAATCCACAAATTTCGTCAGTCCATTAGCGTTCTGGTTCGCGGCCTTAGCAAGATCGCCCTTTTCCAATGCACTGATCAGCAGACGGTCAAATATTGGACTTCCCTTTATGTCTTTAGCATTCAAATAGGGCCCCGTCAGCATCTTTAACTGAGATTCGGAAACTCCCTTCATCAGAACATTGACGTGAGCGCCTATATTCGCCGTCATATAAACCATGAGCAAAAGCATTTCAGCCTCGGAGAGAAGTCTTGCCGAAGGAATCACCAGAGCGCTTGGCTCGTCACTCGGCGTAAGGAAAGAAGCAAGAAAGCGATGACCATCGCTCTGGGCCGCAAGAGCTCTAAGTTTCTGAAAAGCTCTCAAGACCGGCGCACCCTGAATCATGGCTTCCTGAAGTTCGCTGACAGCGTTTCGAATTTCATCCAAGGTTACTCCCTCTTTGAAAGTACCAATCGCAACCGCAGCTTCTGTTCCGGATGTCACAGGTTTTTGATCTGATAATTCTACCAACTTCGGTAAACGGGCCACTATACAATGACATTGAAGGTTATATCTTAAGCCAGACCTTGGAAGTCCGTTCTTATGACGTGGAAAGGATAACGGGGGTTTCAAGGCAGGCTGCGGAGCTTATCAATCAGGGAATTGAAGTGATCTCAAACGCTCCGGAGTATTTCTATACAAAACTTCCTGAACTCAAATACGACCTTCTATCGGTAGCTACGAAGGATGCCAAAATACGAGCCGAACAAATGGCATCGTCTGCGGGAAATAAGATCGGGGCCATCCGATCAGCACGAATGGGGGTATTCCAAATCACTCCCCTCAATACCTATGATGTCTCGGATTGGGGAATGAACGACACCACGTCACTTGAGAAGAAAGCAAATGCCGTAGTCAAAGTTGATTTCGCTATTGCCGCTTAACCTATCGCATTGCTTGCCATTTTTATAGTTATAGAGCTCATCATCAAATGCCAAGTTTACTGTCCCTATTTTTCCGGTTTTAGTGTCCCAATTTTTCCGCTTCTCATATCGGGTAAAAAAATCATTCCAAGGCAAAAAAGTTATAACTATAGGAAAATAAAAGGCCTGCAGGATTTTCATCATGCAAGCCTTTGGGGTAAAAAAAGAGTGGCGGGCTCGACGGGACTTGAACCCGCAACATCAGGATCGACAATCCTGTACTCTAACCAGTTGAGCTACGAGCCCTTGAAGAGGTCGGTATTGTACTCAGAGAAACTTGTTATCTCAAGAAAAATATCTTCTAATATAAAAACATGGGCGTTGTAAGATTCTCCGCCGGAGGCGGATCCGCCTTTGGCGGAGAACTCTTGACCCACTGCGTGTAAAGGAAAAAAATTTGGGCGTTTGAGGATTTGAACCCCAGACCCTCTCCGTGTAAAGGAGATGCTCTAACCAGCTGAGCTAAACGCCCTAATTCTTGATTGCTCTAACCCCCGCCAGAATTCGTGGCGGGTCCGCCATGACTTCTGGGGGAAACTGAGCTAAACGCCCTGAGCACAATTAATCCTGATTAATAGCATGAATCAAGGTATTCAACCGGGAAAAATGCCTGCGGTTAAAATTAAAGACAAGCCGGGTCAGATCATGCGTGTGCGGCTCATCGTCTTCCTCAGGGAAAGGATGAGTCACTTGCGTGATGCTTCCCTTTTTGAGCAGGTCCTTGAAATCCCGGTTAATTTTTTGAAGGCGGAGTTTCGAAATCGGATGCTTCAGCCTCATCACAAAATTATCCCCCACGTAACGGCAGGAATGATAATTCCGGTAAAACCGGGCCACAAAATCTGCCGCTTCATCCACATTATGCGTAAAAAAGATGAGCTTCATATCTTCACGGTCAATTAACTTTTTGGCCGCGAGTTCGGTTTCAAGATAACGTTTCCACATGGACCAGTATTTACTGCCCGGAGGATCAATACAGACAATGGGCCGCGGCGTGGTCTTGCCCGTCTGGACCAGCGTGAGCGTTTCAAAACCTTCATCATGAGTCCCGAATCCTCCCGGAAAAAGCGCCGTGGAATCGGATTCACTCATAAAAATCAATTTGCGTGTAAAGAAATATTTGAAATCAATCAGCTTCTGGTCATCCAGAATGGTTTCATTGGCGGCTTGTTCAAAGGGAAGTTTGATATTCACCCCAAAACTGTTTTCGCGCCCCGCGCCTTCATTACCCGCGCTCATAATGCCTGAAGCAGCTCCGGTGATCACCATCCATCCTTTATCCACAATCTTTTTAGCAAAGTCCTTGGCCTGCTTATACGCTTTGTCTTCCGGCGGAATTCTTGCGGATCCGAAAATAGCGATTTTGCGCACATGCTTATAAGGATGAAAAATCTTGAACGCGTAACGAAGCTCTTTCAGCGCAATCGTCAGGAGACGGACATCTCCCCGGTCAATCTCATCACTTTTGAGTTTAACAGCCGTAATGATAATATCTTCCAGAAGCCTGTCATAAATTGCGGAGCCACCGGCCTGCTCCAAAAGTTTTCTGATCATCTGGTCCAGGGCAGGCAGTCCGGTCGAATAATGATGATGGTGATGCGTTTTCTTTTTCATAAACTCCTGATACGTCGTTCGTTAAGTGCAGGGATAATTTAAAATTGCTTCGCGGAATTTATCCCGAGATTCTTCGCTCCGCTCAAAATGACATCCGCAGGACTCGCAATGACGTCATTATGAAAAGTCCTGAAGGGCGATTACACAATCTCTCTAACGCTTGAATATGGCGAACAGTGCACTAACTTGATTTAATGCGCAAGATCAAATCTCCCTCATGATGACAAGAACCGCAAATTCTCCCCTGCCGGGCGAGCCGGAGCATCTGACCTTCCCGGATATTCGGCGGAATATTCACCGCTATTGTTTTACCTTCTGGAGTCTTAAAATTGACCTTTCCGCCCTGCTTGGCCTTTTCCTCAGAGATCTTAAGATTGACTATGATATCGGCCTCGCGCTCCGGCGCATGAACATTTTCTTCCGCATCATTAGACGATGAAGAAAAACCATAGGGAACGCCGCGGTTGGAACGGGAACTTTGATTTTGATAATTCGCTCCGCCTGCACCTCGTCCACCGGAGAAAAGATCTTCAAAAATATCATTAAAAGCAGAATACTGATTCCCGCCACGGGATGCGGACGATGAAGATCCGCGGCCCGATCCCCCAAACTGTTTCAACAGGTCCTCATAGCTGAATCCCCGCGAACCGGCAAAATTGGACGCGCTACCACCCGCGCCCGGCGTGTTGAAACCGTATTTGCGCATCTGGTCATACTCGTCTCTGCGTTTCGTGTCTCCAAGCACATAATAGGCCTCAGAGAGTTCTTTGAATTTGGCTTCGGACTGCTTAGAGCCTTTGTTCTTGTCCGGATGATGCTTGATGGCAAGCTTGCGGTAAATCTTTTTGATTTCTTCTTCGGAAGCTGTTTCCGAAACCCCGAGCACTGCGTAATAATCTTTGTTTTTCATCATTCACCCACTAAAATAATTTACGATTAACTTGAGTGAATTATAGCAACAAAATGAAACCTCGTGGAGATTTCTCTAAACTTAGTGGGCAGAGGACAGGGCTCTATATCATTGCAGGATTTTAAAAAAAAATCGGGGTGACAGGAATTGAACCTGCGACATCCTGCTCCCAAAGCAGGCGCTCTAGCCCCTGAGCTACACCCCGTTAGAGGGTGTATTAAAGCCGAAAAAGTCTTAAAATGGAAGAAGCATTTCCGAGGGAAATTCCAGTAGAGTAGAAGGAAGTGCTTCCATCCGAAACACGCTCAGCCACCGAATCGATTAGGTTCTCGTGTCCGATATTGTCAAAGTATCCTTCAACATCCGCTTCCACAATCCACTCTCCACCCTGACTCACACTCATCATGATGTCTCCCATCGCTTGATGGTCACAGAGCACCAAGCTCCCAATAAAAATCACCATCCGATTTTCAAATCAAGTTTAGGAGTTCGGTTTTTAAATTTGGAACTTGTTTGGTATTTGAAAATTATCAGAAGATGCTTCTCTCTTTGTGGACACTCAAAATCAGTCCCATTGCAAAGGTGCTTGCCACGAGCGAAGAACCTCCGTAACTTACGAATGGCAAAGTAATTCCAGTGATCGGCATAATGCCAAAGGTCATCCCAATATTAATGAAAAGCTGGGAAATTGTGACCGCTGCAATTCCCGCAATGAGCAACCGCGCTTTGATATCCGTGGTTGCTTCCATAATCTGAAACATCGCCCGGAAAAGAAAGGCATAACAAACAAGCAAAATAAGCGATCCAAAAAAACCCCACTCCTCCCCGAGCACGCAAAAAATAAAATCCGTATGATGCTCGGGCACAAACTGAAGCTGGCTCTGGGTTCCAGCCATATAACCTTTTCCGAACAGACCGCCTGAACCCACAGCAATCTTGGCTTGAATCGCGGTATAGCCCGCCCCCAGAGGGTCCTGGTTCGGATCCAGGAAAACAAGGATACGTTTTTTTTGGTATGGTTTTAGAAATTTCCAGAGAAGCGGAGCCGCTACTCCGCCAATAGCTGTGGCATAAATAAAATAGCGTTTTCGGATGCCCCAAAGAAAAAAAAGCACACCGATCATGGGCATAAAAAGCAGAGAGCTTCCCAGGTCCGGCTGTTTAACGATCATCGCCAGCGGAATAAAGACAATGATCAGGGCGATGATAATCGTTCCTAACTGCCCTTCACGAGGGCTTCTCTCCCCCAAAAAATTAGCCAAAGCAATGACCGTGGCCAGCTTTGCAAACTCGGAGGGCTGAAGTGCAAAAGGTCCGAGCGCGATCCAGCGTTGGGCTCCAAGACGGTGGGCTCCCGCAATGTCCACCCAAAGCAGCATTACCAACACGACGAAATAAAATACCGGCCCCAAACTCAGAAACGTGCGATACCCAAACATTGGCACCATCAAAAGAACGGCGAGACCCACTCCGGTCCAAAAAAGCTGGCGAGTAATATAAGACGTGGTGTCATAATGCGAAGCGCTGTGGATGAAAACCGTGCCGATACCGATCAAACCGGCCATCGCAAAAATGAGCGGCCAGTGAAGCTGCTTAAACCATCTGAGGAGCATACATATCCCTCCAGACTTTTAGCATGTCTTTGACAATCCGGGCAGCGGTAATTCCCCCCGACCCCCCGTGCTCCACAAAAACGACAAAAGCAATCTTCGGAGCGTTATAAGGAAAAAATCCGGTCATCCAGCTATGGGCTTTGTTTGGCGGCGCCTGAGCCGTTCCAGTTTTAGCCGCAAGCTGCGTGAAATCCACACGCGCAAGCTGCCCGGTTCCATAAGGAGATTCCACAACATGAAGCATACCTCGTTTGATCACCTTGATATTTTCTTCGCGGATTTCCACACGGTCCTCCACCCTCTCTGGATTTTCTTCCACAACAAAGCGAGGTTCCACGTGTTGGCCATTTTTTGCAATAATGGAAACAAGCCGAAGGATTTGCAGCGGCGTGGTTAGCAGATACCCCTGGCCGATTCCAAAGGTCAGGGTTTCACCCTGATACCATTTGGCTTTTATTTTCTTTGTTTTCCAGGCAGAGTCGGGCACCAGGCCCGGAGAAATATTGGTCGCATCGAGCTTCATTTTTTCTCCCAGCCCAAGCTCACGGGCATAGCGGGCAATATCTTCCGGAGAAAGCCGGGACGCCACATTATAGAAATAGACGTTGCAGGAACGTTCCAGGGCTTCATAAAGATTTAAACTGCCGTGTCCCTGATGGTTCCAGCAATGAAACGGACGGGATCCGGAATTTAAACGAAACGATCCATTACAAACAAACCGCGTGTTGGGCGTTATCTTTCCGGTCTCAAGCCCCGCGATCGCCGTCACCAATTTAAAGACTGAACCCGGAGGATAGGCTGAGCTTATCCCCCGGTCCATCAGAGGCGCTTCCTCATCCTTAAGAAGATGAGCGCGATCCTTGGCTCGACCTGGCTGAACAAACGCATTAGGATCAAACGCCGGTCGACTGGCCATTGCCATAAGATTTTGGGAATCAAGATCTAAAACCGCGACGGAAGCATGATCCCCCTTGATGATCTGCATAATCCGTTTTTGAAACTCAAGGTCAATAGTGATTGTCAGATCCTTCCCCGGCTCCGGATATTTTTCCCGAAGGACTTTGACCATTTCGCCTTTCGCATTGACCTCGACTTGCTTGCCCCCGCGCCATCCCCTGAGTTCGCCATCATAAATCTTTTCAAGTCCCGCGCGCCCAATGACGGAATTCATCCCGTAACGCTCGCGGTCAAGTTTCTGATACTCACCTTCATTAATCTTTCCAATATAGCCAATAATATGGGAAGCGGTTTCTCCGTAAGGATAGTAGCGCATACTGGAAACACGGATCATGATCCCGGGAAGCTCGGCCCGGCGCTCTTCAATTTGAAAGGCCAGTTCTTTGGGGATATCCTCCTCCACCATCGCAGGCGCAAAACGATATTCACGTTTACTCTTAACACGACGTCGAAGTTCAGACTCTGGAATTTTGAGAAGTTTGGAAAGTAATGGAAAAATCTGGGGTGAAATATCTTCAGGAGCCGCCACAACATCGAACGACGGCCGGTTCGTAACCAAAATATTTTTCTTACTGTCAAAAACACGCCCGCGGGGGGCTTCAAGAGGAATTAAACGAATCCTGTTTTTTTCACTGATATTCCGATACCGCTCTCCCTGAAAAACCTGCGTATAAAATAGTCCCGATGCCAAACCCATGAGTCCGAGATAGCAAGCACCAATAAAAAGACGGGTTCTCATACGGTCAGGCGTAAGGATATCGGGAGATGTAAAAGTCCTTCTTGAACCAACGATTGGCCAAAAAGAAAAAGACCGGCATAAAGCCGGCTGTCCAGAAACTTATCCATAGGGCCATTCGCATTTGAACCCAGGAAAAAACAACGGTCTGGTTTGCGATATGCGTCAAAATTCCGACCAAAAGGAAAACGCTCTGGACAAAAATAAAAGTGCCGATCCATTTCCCCATCCAAGAGTTGGAGGAGATTTTTTGGACATACACATTCAACCCCAGAGTGGTTAGAAAAAGCGCCGCCGTCTCCACTCCAAACGGCTGAAGCGTCATCGCATCCCGGAGCAGTCCGACCATCACCGCTGCCAGCAACGTTTTACTCCAATGCCATTCAAAAGCAACGTAAACCACAAATAAATAAAGAGCAACAGGACGCACCGTTCCCAACAAAGAAGGAAAAATACTCAGATCCAAAACTAAAAGAAAGATCAAAAAAGCGGCTACTTTTGCCGAGAGGAGCCGAGGCATAGGACTTCCTCCAATTTGGAAAATCGCACATAAGGATCTACCTGAGCGAGAAGATGAAGCCCATCCAGACTTTTAGAGATGGCGCTAATTTTTCCAATCCGAAGCCCCTTGGGAAAAAGCTCGCCGACACCCGAAGTCAGAACGTCTTCACCCACTTGCACGCCGCTATCCAAATCAAGATACAGCATGGAAAGTTTCTGGGATCCATCCCCAGCAGCAACCCCCTGTGAGCGGCTCTCACTGGTGACGACACTTACTCGCGCTTCTGGATCCGTTAGCAAAATTCCACGCGACGCGGAGGGAGCCGACTGAAGGACTCTTCCGACCAACCCCTCGGAAACAATGATAGCCATATCTTTTTTGACGTGTTCTTTGGTCCCTTTATCCAATAGGATCATTTTCCGGAGCAATGAGGGGTCCCACCCAATCACACGGGCAGCCACTGGCTTAGCGGAAAGTGTGTCACGAAAAATAAGTAGTTTTTTCAGTCGCTGATTTTCTTTTTCAAGCTCCTGATGTCTAAGGATTTGAGACTGCAAGCGTTCAATTTCATCCTGGGCAAACTGATTTTGACGAAAGGTCTCCAAAAAAAGCAAAAGGCTTCCTTGGGTATCATGCGTTATTTGCGTTAACCGGTTTCCGCTTTCGATAAACGGTTTCATCAGGGCAAGCGAGGCCGTATGGATTGATTCCGAGGTCTGAGGATTTTGCAGAAAGAAAAAGAGCGGCAGTGAAAAGGCGGCGAAGAAAAAGTACCGTTTTTGTTGGCGCATGCCGCAAATTATACGCGTATCTGTGCATTCTGAGAATTGAAATTTTAAAAAAATTCTAAAAATTGAATTTCAAAATATTGAACTTTTTAAAATTCATACTAAGAAAGGTTATTAAATTCCAATCCCAATGGAAAAGAAACAAAGCTCAAAGGATTTACTGGAAGAGATCATAATGAGCGGATATTTTTGAATTTTCCGTCAGAGGAAGGATCCGCCGACGCTGTTTGGTGGAGGCGCGTGAGTTTTTGGATTAACTCTTAGTAGCTTCGAGTATTAGAAGAATTGACCGCAAGACGTTTGAGCAGGTGGAAATCACTTAAATAACGACCGGTTCCCATAGCTACAGCCGTTAAAGGATCATCGGCGACATGGACTGGAAGACCTGTCTCTTCACTAATAAGCTTATCCAACCCTCGAAGCAACGCGCCGCCTCCGGCAAGAACAAGGCCGCGGTCAATCAGATCCGCAGAAAGCTCAGGAGGCGTGCGCTCAAGAGCAATCCGAACGGCTTCAAGAATTGTGGAAAGTGGTTCTGCCAAGGCCTCGCGGATTTCTTCACTGGTAATGGTCACGGTCTTAGGAAGACCGGCTAGAATGTCACGTCCTTTAACTTCGAGCGTCAGTTCTTGTTCAAGAGGATAGGCAGAACCGATCCGGATTTTGATTTCTTCCGCGGTTCGTTCTCCGATCATGAGGTTGTAGGCCTTTTTCAGGTGCATCACAATCGCATCATCAAATTCATCGCCGCCGATGCGGATGCTTTTTGAAAAAACAATTCCGGCCAAGGAAATGACCGCAATTTCGGTGGTCCCGCCGCCAATATCAATAATCATATTTCCCGAGGGCTCTTGGATGGGAAGTCCGACACCGATTGCAGCCGCAATGGGTTCTTCCACAAGATAAACAGGTGTGCGCGCGCCCGCTCTTTCGGCAGAATCTTTCACAGCACGTTTCTCTACTTCTGTGATACCGCTTGGAACTGCGATGACAACGCGGGGAGAAACAAGACGGTTTTTGCGGTGAACTTTGCGGATAAAATAGCGCAGCATTGCCTCGGTAATATCGAAATCGGCAATCACGCCGTCTTTCATCGGACGGATCGCCGTAATGTTTCCGGGAGTACGTCCCAGCATTCTTTTGGCTTCTTCTCCCACAGCAAGAACAGTACCCGTGGAACGATCAATCGCAACAACCGAAGGCTCGCAAAGCACAACGCCCTGACCCTTGACGTAAACAAGTGTGTTCGCAGTTCCGAGATCAATTCCAATATCGCTAGAGAAAAATGCCAACACGCGGTCAAGCAAGAACATGGGTCTTAATTCCTTTTGTGGGTAAGGTTTTGAAGCGGGCCCAGTATATCGAAATCACTCTACCCTGTCAACGAGTACGTTCCCGTTTTTGATCGTCATCCTGAACGAAGTGTCCGCCGAAGGACGGATCCGTCCGACGAATTGTGGCCGAAAGGCTCTTTAAGCGCCTGAATAAAAATTCTTCGCCGCGGGCTCAGAATGACAAATAGGGTCAGGAGAAAAAGGAATCAACGGTTTTTTTTCAGCCGTTCAAACTCCTCAAAAAAAGAAGGAAAAGAGGTTGCTACGCATGTTACATCATCAATAATCATGTCTCCCTGTGTCATCAGGGAGGCTATGGAAAAACTCATGGCAGTGCGGTGATCCCAATGAGTTTGAATCCGGCTGCCCTGAAAATGAGAAACTCCACGGATAAGACAGCCGTCCGCAAGTTCCTCGGCATTGGCTCCTACCGCTTTCAAATTTTGAACCATGGACTGGATACGGTCACTTTCCTTCACCCTCAACTCTTGGGCTCCGGAGACCAAACTTTCTCCCTCTGCAAGGGCCATTGCTATCATCAGAATAGGAAGTTCATCAATCAGACTTGGAATTTCTTCCGGAGCCACACGCGTCCCATTGAGCCTCCGGCCCTCCACACGAATAGTTCCCATAGGTTCCGGTAATTCCTGAGTCATATGAATCTCCAAAAAAGCCCCCATCCGCTTTAAAACATTCAAAAAACCGGTACGCGTAGGGTTCAAACAAACATTCTCCACTTCCAGAGAAGAGCCGGGCGCCATGGCTGCCCCTACGATAAAAAAAGCTGCTGCCGACATATCGCCAGGAATCTCACCTGAAACAGCCTTTAATCGTTCCGTTTTTTCAATATGAAGAACATTTCCCTCTTTTTTGAACTCAGCACCGCAAGCGTAAAGAAACCGCTCCGTATGATCACGCGATGGAAGTTTTTCAATCACGCGAGTGGTACCCTCAGCCTGCAGACCTGCCAATAAAATCGCTGATTTAACCTGAGCACTCGCAAGCACGTTATCATATTCAATCGCCCTGAGATTACCCCCGCGAATGGTAAGAGGAGAAAAATTCGCGTCCGCACTTCCTTTAATCTGGGCGCCCATTTTTTTGAGAGGCTGCGTGACCCTCTTCATTGGACGTTTGGATAAAGATGGATCTCCGGAAAGCACGACTTCCAGTTTCTGCCCGGCTAAAATCCCAAGAAGAAGTCTCATGCTTGTTCCTGAATTACCAAGATTAATTTCCGCAGAAGGCCGCTTCAAACCTTGAAGACCGACACCATGAATGGTAATTTTCCCTTTTCCTTTTTCGTAATCCATAAGAACGCCCATCGCTTGAAATGCCTGCATCGTATGAAGACAATCCTCGGCTTCAAGAAAATGAGAGAAGGAACTATTCCCTTCGGCTAGGGCTCCAAACATCACAGCACGGTGAGAAATCGATTTATCGCCGGGAGGAATAAGCCGGCCTTGCAACGTTTTGGAAGGAGGAATCACCAGAGACTTCATAGAAGAAAGCAACTAGCCCCGATGGGCCCAGACTTTAAGGGTATCAAGTTTTTCTGAAAGTTCTTGGATTTTACTCAGAAGAGATGTCTGTTGTTTCTGGATTTCATCAAGTTTTTTCTCCAAACCTTCGATGCGCGGCATCATAATATCCTGTGTATTTGCAGCTTGGGAGGATGGCGAACAAAATAAAAAACTTAACGCAAGAAGAACTAGAAGGAAAAGATCAAGCCGCTTTGGTGATTGAATCACCCACTTCAATGGGCGCATTTGAATTTTCCTCAAGTATAGTGGCCGCAGAAAAATTGTCGTAAAGTTTCTCAATTTGAAGCGCACCTGAGGGCTTGCCGTCACGCTTGACGATATATTTATCACCAATTTTAGTCCCATCCTCCGTGCCGACATTAATTACGACAAATTTAAATTGACGGTTGACCGTCAATACCCTTTGCTTTCCCACCGCCGGAGGCATGACAGGACCCGCAACAGGAGTTCCGGCCGTAATTGCAGTCTTAATCTCTTGAACTTGTGGCACGGCCGTCATCACAGGCGAAAGAGCAGGAAGTACGACCGGAGGCAAAACAGGGGCAGGCGCCAATACTTTTTCTTCCAGCATTTTTAATTTCTTCTGAAGATCAGCGATCTCCAAGCGTCGTTTTTCAATACCCCGTTGAATCTCATTACGGGCGACATCATCGCGGTGTTGAGCCTGAGCGAACAGATCGCGAAACTGGGTCTCAAGTATTTTTTGTTCCTCAACCGCCGACTCCAGCGCTGCCGTACGTTCGCTTAAAGCAACGTGGGAAGATTCCAAAGCCTTACGCTGCTTGGTCTCTAAAAGTAATGATTCATGAAGATAAATGACGCCTACAATTGCTGCCACACCAAGAGTAATGGCGGAAAAAATTGAGAATTTTATTCCCGTCAGCTTTGGTTTAATAATCGTAGGAGCGGAGGTTGTGGGAATCAGCGCCACAAGATCTTTTTCGAGTCTAAGATCGGCTTCGGTAAGCTGCGTATAAATCGAGGACATGGGAAGCACCCCCCTTTTTTGATCAAGATTTGTTTCAGGTCGTAAGGATTTGAGTGCCACTGTTATGACTCCACGATTTTTTTCATTCTATCACAAAAAAAAAGGAGCAGTCAAGTGATGCTTGACTGCTCCTGAAAAAATCCTTCAATTAAGAAAGATGCTTGGCGACCAATTTGTTCATTTCAAACATGCTGACACAGGCTTTGCCACTAAAAACAGCTTTAAGCTTGTCATCGGCATTGATATTACGCCTATTTTTGTCATCTTGAAGTTTATGCTTCTTGATATATTCCCAAAGCTTCTTGACCACCTCGGATCGGGGAATGGGGCCGGCGCCAATCACGGCTGCGAGTTCGGAACTAAGCTTTAAAGGTTTCATGAATGCTGAATTTGCCTTTGCCATGATTTCTATCTCCTTGTGAGTTATTTTTGGATTGCAAATTGATGCTGAAGTTATACAAGACTCTTCCTTTATCGTCAAGCGCTTCGATTTCTTTAAACTCAAGACGATTCTCAGCCACCTTCCATTGCGCTGTCAAACATTGAATGAAAATATTCAACATGACTCAGGAGAGGATACGACCGTCGATGAAAACCGTCTCTGCTGCCACGTCCTACTTCTTAACGATCAATGATTTGAGCTCCTTCATGAAATGCCCAATGTCCTGGAATTCCCGATAGACGCTGGCAAATCGCACATAAGCCACCTGATCAATTGAAGCGAGACGTTCCATGATCATTTCACCGACAAAAGCTGTGGGTACTTCTTTGTCGTATTTTTCCCGAATAGACCGTTCCACGTAATCCACAATCCCCTCTTGCAATTCCGAAGATACCGGACGTTTTTCACACGCTTTTCGAATTCCAGCAAGCACCTTGGAACGGTCAAAAACTTCCCGGCGGCGGTCCTTCTTAATAATGTAGAGGGGAATTTCCTCCACCCGCTCGTAAGTCGTATAGCGCTTACTGCAAGCTTCGCATTCCCGGCGGCGGCGGACGACAACTCCATCATTAGCGGCACGGGAATCTACAACCTTATCATTTTCTTCTTTGCAAAAGGGACAGCGCATATAAATTCAACGATAGAAAAGAGAAGAAGGAAGATAGAAGCAAAAACTTCTCTTTTTCTTTCTTCCCTCTCCCATCTTCTATCTTCCTTCTGATCCCGTTAGTTCCGGATAAAGCGGAAACTTTCTCGTAAGTTCAGCAACCCTTTGCCGAACCTTCGTCAAGCTTGATTCATCTTTAGGATTTTGAATGGCATTATGAATGCAGTCAGCAATCACGTCCATTTCAGCCTCTCCCATACCACGAGTGGTCACAGCCGGGGTTCCCAGACGAATCCCCGATCCCTTGAACGGAGAAAGTTTATCAAATGGAATCATGTTTTTATTCACCGTAATGTGGACCTTGTCGAGCAGATCCTGAACTTCTTTTCCATTCGTGTTTTGCCCTGTCACATCGACTAGGAGGAGATGATTATCGGTGCCACCAGAGACAATTCGATAGCTTCGTTCAGCCATCGCCTTGGCAAGAGCTTTGGCATTTTTGATAATCTGACCAGAATAAGTTTTGAATTCGTCACTCATCGCTTCCTTAAGAGCCACTGCTTTGGCTGCAATCACATGCATCAAAGGGCCGCCCTGGCAGCCCGGGAAAACGGCCGAATCAATGGCTTTAGCATACTGTTCGCGGCATAAAATTAACCCCGCGCGAGGACCACGAAGTGTTTTGTGGGTGGTTGTGGTCACAATATCCGCATAAGGAACTGGACTCGGATGATGACCGGAAGCCACAAGACCGGCAAAATGCGCCATATCCACCATAAGAATCGCACCCGTTTTATCTGCGATCTCACGCCCGCGTTTAAAATCAATCACACGGGGATAAGCGGAGGCACCAAGCAAAACCATCTTGGGTTTATGTTCGAGTGCAAGCTTTTCAAGTTGATCATAATCAATACGTTCATCTTTAGGACTGACACCGTACGGGATAATCTCAAAATATTTCCCGGAAAAATTCATTTTGTGGCCGTGAGAGAGATGGCCTCCGTGCGTAAGATCCATCCCTAGGATCTTCGCACCTGGCTCCAAAAGAGCCATAAAAACAGCAATATTGGCAGAGGTTCCCGAATGAGGCTGGACATTAGCGTGCTCCGCACCAAAAAGTTTTTTGGCGCGATCAATGGCAAGCTGCTCTACGGCATCCACATGCTCGCAGCCACCATACCACCGCTTGCCCGGGTAACCTTCCGCGTACTTATTGGTCAGGACCGAGCCCATCGCCTCGAGCACAGGGATAGACGTGAAGTTTTCGCTGGCAATGAGCTCAATGTTTTCGTTCTGACGGTGCAACTCACTCTGGATCGCCTGATAAATATCAGGATCCGCTGTTTTGAGATAAGAACCGTTAACCGTGTTTTTGTTCATAGGTTTTAATTTTGTTAACACGCTCTCCATGCCTTCCCCCTTCAAAAGATGTCCCAAACCAGGTTTCAAGAATCTGAGGTACGATCACTGAATCTAGAAATCCGGAACCCAAAATCAGCATATTAGAATCATTATGCGCTCGGGAGAGTTCCGCTTCTTTAACGGTATGAACTAAAGCAGCACGCACGCCGTGAACCTTGTTAGCAGCGATGGAACTCCCAATCCCGGTATAGCAAACGCCGACGGCCTTTTCGCATTCGCCCTGACTGACCAGCTCAGCCGCCTTAAACATATAATCAGGATAATCCGTTGAATCCGGAGAGAAGGTTCCACAATCAATAATTTCGTATTTTTTTTTCTTCAAAAAATCGAAAATCTGAGGCTTTAAATCAAATCCACGGTGGTCGCAGGCAAAGGCAACTTTCTTCGTCATTCCACTACCCTTCTAAATTAGCAATCTCCGACCAGTAAGCCTTTAGTTTCTTCTCAATGCTCGCCACGACCTGTTCGTAAATCATCATCCCCATCCCAATCGGATCCGGGATATTGAGCTGCCGAATCTTCTCCTTGGCGTGAGGCATCATGCCCTGAATAAAAAGAGTGTGTTCTTCACTCATGGTGAAAATCAGATCCGAGGTCATAATATCTTCTCGCGTACAGGGCCGGGAGCGGTGGTCAGAAAGATCAATCTCGCGATTTTTCATGACTAAAATAGCTTCCATCGTGGAGGTCGCACCCTGCCGAGCGCCAATCCCGCAGGATGCAACTTCGATTTGATCCTGAAGATTTTGAAACTTGAGTTCCTTGAGAAGCCACCGTTCTGCCATCGGCGAACGGCAGGAATTCCCTGTACACACCATCAGAACCTTTTTTTGAGGATATTTTCCCTGCTTCATCACTTCCAGAGCTGCAACAATTTTTTCAATTTCAGCTCCCTCACGCACAATCTGCGGAGGGTCCATCGTCAAATCAACCACCGTGGAATCTTTCCCGATTTCACAGGGCCCTCCATCCAGAACAAAATCGATTTGTCCGTCAAATTGATCCATCACCTGCTGAGCAGTCGTGGAAGAAGGCTGTCCATTCAAATTGGCGCTCGTTCCGAAAAAAGGGATGCCGACCGCATTGATTAAAACTGACGCAATTTGATTCCGGGGAAAACGCACACCCAACTTTTGTCCGTGCCTGTTATTCACCAGAACGGTCAAAGGACCTGGCCAGAATTTTTTGGAAAGAAAACGAAACACAGCGGACAAAGGGATTTCGAGAACATCCAACATGCCCAAATTGCCGATATGAAATGCAATTGGTTTATGCGGATCACGGAATTTGAGCTGGGAGAGCGTCTCCTGAAGCCTGGGAACATTGATCGGACCTCCAATGCCATAAACGGTCTCCGTTGGAAATGCAACGATTTTGCCTTCGCGGCAGCCACGACCGACTTCCCGAAGCCGCATCACGTCGGGATCCTTGGGATTCATTTTAATCAGAGACGTCGCCTTCATTTTATCCGGCATAGAATCCACTTTAGATTTTATTTAGTTTTTCGTTCTTTGCTTTGACTTCATCCGCAAGTTTGATCTTGAAAGCTAAAAGCTTCTTACGTAAATTTTCATCCGCCAACGCTAAAATCTGGATCGCTAAAATTGCGGCATTCTTCGCGCCGGACTTTCCAATGGCAACGGTCGCCACCGGAATTCCCGAAGGCATTTGCACCGTCGCAAGAAGCGCATCCAACCCATTCAATGGCGAAGAATCAATCGGAACTCCAATCACAGGAAGTATCGTGTGGGCGGCCACCACTCCGGCTAAATGGGCCGCGCCTCCAGCCCCAGCAATAAAAACTTTAATCCCTTTTTCCGAGGCTGATGACGCATACTCGGAAACCAAATAAGGACTCCGATGTGCGCTAAGAACCTGGAGCTGATAAGAAACGCCAAACTCCTTTAAAATTTCAACCGCAGAATTCATGGTTGGAAGATCTGAATCACTTCCCATCAAAATTGCAACAAGCGGCTGGCTCATCGAAATACCTCCAAAGCTCTTCGGCCAATATCACGGCGGTAAAAACAATCATTAAAATGAATCTTGGAAATGAACTGATACGCCCTGTCATGGGCAGCACGCAGATTTTCTCCCAGCGCTGAAACAGCAAGCACACGGCCGCCTGATGTGCGAAACTCTCCGCCAGAGCCTTTGACCGTTCCCGCATGAAAAATAAAAATATTTTCTTGGGACGAAACAGACTCGATGCCACGGATTTCAAAATTCGTATCATAGTGCCCGGGGTAGCCGCCCGAAGCCATCACAATCGCAATGCATGCTTGATCATGCCATTCCAATGTTTCAGTCTCAAGCTTGCCACAAGCAATCTGATAAAGCACGGGCAGAAGATCAGATTTCAGGCGCGGCAGTACAACCTCCGCTTCCGGATCTCCAAAACGGCAATTATATTCCAGCACAATCGGCCCCGCATCTTTTGTGAGCATAATGCCCGCGTAAAGCAAACCGCGGTAGGGGATTCCTTCCTTGGCCATTCCCTGAACCATCGGTTTAATTGCGAGATCAATAATTTCCCGAAATTTCTCATCGGAAACTAGAGGGCAGGGTGAATAAGCGCCCATTCCGCCGGTATTGGGACCGCGATCATTATCGTAAGCACGCTTATGATCCTGAGAGGTTGCGAGAGGAATAATTTTCTCTCCGTCGGTAAGCGCAAGAATAGAAAGCTCCTCCCCTTCCATTTTTCGCTCAATCACAACTGTTTTCCCAGCATCACCAAAGGATTCACCAGACATCATTTCCGTCAGAGCGGTGACCGCTTCCTGGGACGTATCACAAATCTTCACACCTTTTCCCTGGGCAAGTCCGTCGGCTTTAATGACAATGGGAAGATCCGCTTCAATAACATAACGCTTGGCTTCGTCAATGTGGCTGAAGACGTCAAACGGTGCTGTAGGGATTCCATATTTTTCCATTTTGAGTTTGGAAAAGACCTTACTTCCTTCAAGCCGGGCAGCCTTTTGATTGGGGCCAAAAATCTTAAGACCTTCAGCCTCAAACGCATCCACAATACCGGCCACAAGCGGGGCTTCAGGACCCACAATTGTTAAATCAATCGATTCTTTCTTCGCAAAGGCAAGAAGCTCCTGAATATTGTCTGCTTTAATTTCTAAACATTCGGCAAGTTGGGAAATTCCAGAATTTCCCGGAGCGGCGTAGAGTTTTTTAAGTTGAGGACTCTGGCTAATTTTTTGAGCGAGCGCATGTTCACGAGCGCCGCTTCCTATTAATAAGACTTTCATCGGCCTAACTCCCTATCAATTCTGAGATCGTTCACTCTGTTCAGGATGACACACATTGCCAGATTGCTTCGCTTCGCTCGCAATGACGTCATTGGGAGAAGTCCGCAGACGACGAAGCCATCTATCCAACAATCACTTTAGATTTCGACTCTGCCTTCACGATCTCACCCATTATCCACGACTGGATCTTCATGGCTTGGAGAACGCTTTGCGTTTTCTTCACCCACTTGGGTTTGACGATTAAAATCATCCCCACGCCAAGATTGAAGGTGCGCATCATTTCGAAGTCCGTTATGTTACCAGAATCGCGGACCAAATCAAAGATCTTCGGTTTCTCCCAGGATCCCGATAGGATACGAGCCGCAAGACCATCCGGAATAACACGCGGAAGATTATCAATAAATCCCCCGCCCGTAATATTAACAATTCCCTCCAGCGGGACAACTTTCAAAAGTTTCAAAATCGGCTTCACATAAATCCGGGTTGGAATTAAAAGTATCCTGCCAATATCTCCAGCCAGTTCCACGGAATTAAAAATCCGTCGAAGGAGTGAGTAACCATTCGAATGAAATCCCGAAGAAGCCAGACCAATCAATTGATCACCCTTGTCGATCGTTTTTCCGGTAACAACTTTTTTACGATCCACCACTCCCACGGAAAATCCGGCAAGATCATACTGAGGATCACCACTCGGCATTGACTCACAATAAAAACCTGGCATCACCGCAGTTTCTCCGCCCACGAGCGCACACTCAGCCTGCTTGCAGCCTTGCGCAATTCCTTTTAAGACTTCCACAGTAACCTTCTGATTAAATTTGCCCGTTGCAAAATAATCCAGGAAAAAAAGTGGTTGGGCACCTGTACAGATCAAATCATTGACGCACATCGCCACAAGATCAATCCCGATTGTGTCGTGCTTTTTCTGAAGATGAGCAATTTCAAGTTTGGTTCCGACACCGTCCGTGGAAGAAACAAGAAGAGGATCACGAACGCCGGTTTTTTTGAGATCAAAAAGCGAGGCGAACCCAGTGGGATTTCCCGTCACGCCGGGCCGGTGAGTGGATCGGATCAGTTTTACAATTTCTCGGTTGTAGCCTGGATCCCCTTTCAAGTGCGGAACTCCGGCGTCTTCATAGGTCAAATTCTTTGGCATAAAACCTTAATCAAATTGCCATTCTGAACGAAGTGAAGACTCTCCAGAGAGATCCTTCGCTTCGCTCAGGATGACACGCATTTAACACTTTTCTAATTTAAATTTATCGACCGCGTCAAAAATCAGGGTCGGATATTTTCCCGTAAAACAGGCCGCACAAAACTTGCCGGCGCCCTGCGATGTAGCCGCAAACATACCTTCCAAACTTAAATAACCGACACTATCGACATCCAAAAATCCTTTAATTTCTTCGATCGTCTTGTTAAAGGCGATCAATTCGCCTTTGGAAGGAAAATCAATCCCGTAAAAACATGGGGAAACATGCGGTGGACAGCTGATGCGCATATGCACTTCCTTGGCTCCGGCCTTGCGCAAAAGTTTGATGCGCGACTTGGCGGTATTACCACGCACGATGGAATCATCCACCACAATCACGCGTTTACCTTCAATAATTTCCCGGATAGGATTCAGTTTAATCTTCACCTTTAAAGAACGCGCCGATTCTGTCGGATTAATAAACGTCCTTCCAATATAGTGGTTGCGGGTAAAACCATGCGCGAGTGCAATCCCCGACTCTTTGGCGTAACCCATCGCCGCAAAATTTCCGGAATCAGGAACAGGGATCACAATATCGGCTTTGACTGGATGTTCCTTGGCAAGATTACGTCCCATGCGCTCGCGAACCGTCGCCACATTGTCCTTGAAAATAGTAGAATCCGGACGGGCAAAATACACGTGTTCAAAAATACACTGCGAAACTTGGTGCGTTTCTTTTTCAAAGGGAAAATAACTGCGCGGCCCGTCATCATCAATGACAAGCATTTCCCCAGGTTGAAGCTCGCGGATAAAATCGGCTTCAATTAAGTCAAAGGCACAGGTCTCGGAAGCAATGACATATCCTTTCCCCAGCTTGGCAAAACATAGCGGACGAAAACCATGCGGATCCCGAAGTGCGATAATTTGTTTAGGATTCATGAGGACCACACTGAAGGCTCCGACCACTCGTTTGATGGAATGAAAGACAGCTTCCTCCAGTTTCGAGTACTGGGACTTGGCGATCAAGTGGACAAAGATTTCAGAATCCATCGTGGTTGAAAAAACAGAACCTTCGGATTCAAGTTCTCGGCGCAGAAGCTGCGTATTCACCAGATTACCGTTATGCGCCACCGCCACTTCACCGTGCGAATAAGAAACTTTGTAGGGCTGGGCATTCATCACCGTCGAAGAACCGGTCGTGGAATAACGCACATGACCGATCGCCCTATCCCCCGGAAGCTGGCTCATATCATTTTCTTTAAAAACTTCGCCGACCAGCCCTTTATCTTTATGCAGGAAAAGTTTATCGCCGGTGCTCGTGCAAATGCCGGCAGCTTCCTCGCCCCGATGCTGAAGGGAAAAAAGGCCAAGATAAGTAATGCGAGCCGCTTCCGGACAATTGAAAATTCCGAAAATCCCGCAATGATGTTTGATGTTTTCGCCGCTCATTATTTCATCCTCGCTGGAATCACGGCTTCATAAACCGATTTAAACTCACTCACCGACCCGGAAATACGTTCCCCAATTTGAAGTTTATCGTCCGATGTCACTTTTCCGATTTGATAAATCGGAACTCCGTGCTGCTGAGCACGTTTTATGACCGACTCTTTATCCGAAGGCCGGACCGAAATAATCACGCGCGACTGGGTTTCTCCAAAATAAAGCGCATCTTCCCGAAGAATTTCTTTGGCATTTTTACGTACGGTCAGTTCCAAATGATCCACCACAGCTCCTAGCGATTTCCAGAAACCAAAACAGGATTCGGCAAGCGCCACCCCAAGCCCTCCTTCAGAAAGATCGTGACAAGACACCAGCTCTTTTTCACGGGCGGCTTCCAGCACAAATTCCTGAAGTGAGATCTCTACTTCAAGATCGAGACGCGGGGGCAGACCTTTTTGAAGACCGTGCTCAATCATCAAATAGTAAGTTCCGCCAATTTCATTCTGGGTGTCTCCGACAAGAAAAATAAGATCGCCTTCATTTTGAAAATGCGAGGGCACACGTTTATCAATATCCTCAAGCAATCCCACCATTCCAATGGTCGGAGTGGGAAAAATAGCACCCGAGGGATTCTGATTATAGAGGCTTACATTCCCGCCTGTGACGGGAGTCTTGAGCGCCTTGCAGGCTTCGGTAATCCCATTTGCTGATTGACGGATTTGCCAAAAAATTTCGGGATTCATTGGATTTCCAAAATTAAGATTATCCGTCACGGCAAGCGGAACCGCTCCGGTACAAACGACATTACGAGCGGCCTCAGCCACCGCAATTTTCCCACCTTCAAACGGATCCAAATAACAGTAGAGTGAATTGCAATCGGTCGTCACCGCGATTCCTTTTTTTGTGCCTTTGATCCGTACAAGTCCAGCATCATGGCCTGGATAAAAAACCGTGTCGGTGCGGACCATATGATCATACTGCTCCCAAACCCATCTCTTGGAAGCGATTGTCGGATGACTCAGCAGTTTCTTTAATACCGCCTTAAAATCAGAAGGCTCTTTGACTTTAGAAAGATCCAGCTTCTGTGCTTCTTCCAAATAGATGGGCCGTTTTTCTTCGCGGATATAAATCGGGCCTTCATCCACAAGTGATTTTGCCGGAAGATCCGCCACAAGCTCACCGTGATCATAAACCTTCATCCGGTCTCCAGATTTCACTTCACCGATTTGAACCGCATGCAAATCCCATTTCTTGAAAATATCTTCCACGATTTTTTCTTTGCCTTTTTTGACAATAATAAGCATGCGCTCCTGGGATTCAGAGAGCATGGTTTCATAAGGCGTCATTCCCTCTTCACGTCGCGGAACGCGGGCAATATCAATTTCAATTCCCATCGAAGCGCGCGCCGCGGTTTCGGAGGTCGCGCAAGTAAGCCCGGCCGCTCCCATATCCTGCATCCCGACAATCGCATCCGTCTCGGGAAGTTCAAGACAGGCTTCCATTAATAGCTTTTCCATAAAAGGATCCCCGACCTGCACTGCGGGACGGTCTTCCTTGCTTTTTTCCGTGAGATCGCGCGAGGCAAATGCCGCGCCGCCAAGCCCATCACGTCCGGTGGTGGCTCCGACATAATAAACGGGATTCCCTTCTCCCGTAGCTTTGCCCTTCACAATTTTTCCTGCAGGCATAATCCCAAGCGCCATCACATTCACCAGCGGATTACCTTCATAACATTCATGAAAATAGATTTCTCCGCCAACCGTGGGGATTCCCATACAATTTCCGTAATGAGAAATGCCGCTCACCACTCCTTTGAGGAGATGCTTCGTGACATTGGATTCCAGTTTGCCAAAGCGAAGTGAGTTCAGAAGAAGGACGGGACGCGCGCCCATCGTAAAAATATCGCGGAGAATCCCGCCGACTCCGGTGGCCGCTCCCTGAAAAGGTTCAATCGCGGAAGGATGATTGTGACTTTCAATTTTAAAACAGATCGCAAGCCCGTCGCCGATATCCACGATGCCTGCATTTTCTTCTCCCGCTTTGACTAAAAGCCGCGGACCGGAAGTGGGAAAAGTTTTAAGCACAGGCTTTGTGTTCTTATAAGAACAATGCTCGCTCCACATCACGCTGTACATCCCAAGCTCAGTGATATTGGGCTCGCGGCTGAGAGTTTTCACGATACGGTCGTATTCATCCGGCGTGATACCGTGCGCTTTGATAATTTCAGGAGTTATTTTTTTTTCGTCAGTCATCATATTATTAGCGGTAAGGGATAAACGGTAAGGGATAAGTAAAAACTTACCCCTTACTACTTACGACTTAACGCTCACCAAAAGGCTTTCCCAGATTTGTTTTCCGTCACTGCCGCCAAGCACCTGCTCGCTCGAACGCTCCGGATGCGGCATCATGCCAAGCACATTACGTTTTTGATTTAAAATTCCCGCGATATCATCCCGCGAACCGTTGGGATTAAACTCTTCCCCAGTTTTTCCGGCTTCTGAACTGTAGCGGAAAACAATCTGGTTTTGATCCTGAAGCCCTTTGAGAGTCGCATCATCGCAAGTGTAATTCCCTTCGCCATGCGCGATCGGGATCAGAATCGTTTGTCCTTTTTTGAACTTATTCGTGAAGGGATTATTCGTATCATCCGTACGCAACCAGACATGCTTGCAGATAAAGGAAAGTGTTTTGTTGCGCAGCATCGCGCCCGGAAGAAGACCCGCTTCAAGAAGAATCTGAAAACCGTTGCAGATCCCGATGAGAAGCCGCCCCTGATCTGCGTGATCCTTAACTGCTTTCATCACCGGAGAAAATCGCGCAATGGCACCGGTCCGCAGATAATCTCCGTAACTAAAACCTCCGGGAAGAATCACAAGATCGCACTTTGGAAGACTTGCCTCTTTATGCCAGACATACTGAACATCCGCTTTCATCACGTCTTTCATGACGTTAAAGCAGTCGCTGTCGCAATTCGATCCGGGAAAAACCACCACCGTAGCTTTCATCGAGCTTCTTTGAGATCGTAGGTGTATTCCTCAATCACGGGATTGATGAGGAGCTGATCGCACATGGCTTTGATGCGGTCTTCGGCTGATTTATGATCTTTGGCGTCAATCGCGACTTCGAAATATTTTCCCACGCGGACTTTCTTCGCGTCTTTAAATCCCAAGGATTCCAGGGCGTGAAGAACAGTCTGGCCTTGAGGATCAAGGACGGATTTTTTAAGAGTGACATTAACGACTGCGTTGTACATTGCTACCTCGGTTGAAAGTAAGCAGTCGGCAGAAGGCAGTATGCCGCAAAAAAGGGCCAACTGCTTTCTGCTTACTGCCTACTGTAATCATTATCCAATTACTTTTCCCACCAGCCGTTCATACGCTTCACAGTATGCCCGGCTTGTTTGATCAACGATATGCTGCGGAAGCTCGGGAGCCGGAGGCTGTTTGTTCCAGTCAAGACCCGATAAATAATTACGGACAATCTGTTTATCAAAACTTGGCTGATCGTGACCGGTTTCATATTTGTCTTTCGGCCAGAAGCGGGAGCTGTCGGGCGACATAATTTCATCGATCAAGATAATTTCGCCGTTCATAACTCCAAATTCAAACTTCGTATCCGCAATCAAAATCCCCTTAGCTTCGGCATAATCTGCACCGGTCTGGTAGATCTTGATGGAAAGTTCTTCCAGTTTTTGAGCGGCATCTTTTCCGATCATTTTCGCAGCCTGTTCGCGGCTAATATTTTCATCGTGACCAACCTCAGCCTTGGTGGACGGCGTAAAAATCGGTTTAACAAGTTTTTCGCACTGCTTGAGATTAGCCGGAAGCACATGACCGCAAATCGCTCCGGTCTTTTGATAATCCTTCCAACCCGAGCCCGTCACGTAACCACGCACAATACATTCCACAGGAAACGGTTTTGCTTTTTTGACCAGCATGGTCCTGCCTTCAAGCATGGCTCCGTATTTTTGAAGCACCTCACTGGAAAGATCCATTTGACGGATATCCGTGCTAATCAAATGGTTCGGAACAATTTTTGAAAAAAGTCCGAGCCAGAACACCGAAATCTGAGTCAGCACTTTCCCTTTGTTCGGAATCGGATTGGGCATCACCACATCAAAGGCACTCAGGCGATCGGTCGTGACAATAAGAAGCTTGTCCTCACCCATCTGATAAATATCACGAACTTTGCCGCGCGCAACAAAAGGAAGTGGGAGTTCGGTTTTAAGCACAGTGTCAGCAGCGTTCAACATGTTTCTCCTTCACTTTTTTCTTTTCCATTCCTGCGCGTTTGAAAATCTTATCCACGTTCTTGGTGTGATACTTGTAGTCAAACACTTGTTTTACTTCAGAAACAGAAAGATACTTTAAAATATCTTTGTCGCTTAGAACTACATCGATCAGTTGTTTCTTTTCATCCCAGACTTTCTTTGCTGCATTTTGAACCATCTTGTAGGCGTCTTCACGCGTCAATCCCTTTTTCACAAGTTCAAGGAGCAAGCCTTGAGAAAAAACAATTCCGCCGCTGATTTCAAGATTGCGGAGCATATTCTCTTTATTGATCAGAAGATTGCTGATCACGCACTGCATGTTCTTGATCATATAATGAAGCAGGATCGTGCTGTCCGGAAAAATGACCCTTTCCACGGAAGAGTGCGTAATATCCCGTTCATGCCAAAGGGCTTGATTTTCCATGGCTGCCATCGCGTTACCCCGGAGAATACGGGCTAAGCCGGCAATTCGTTCACAGGTGATCGGATTCCGCTTATGTGGCATCGCCGAAGAACCTTTCTGGCCTTCTCCGAAATACTCTTGAACTTCGAGCGTCTCCGTTTTCTGGAGCCCGCGAATTTCTGTGGCAAGTTTTTCTAGAGATCCACCAATGATCGCCAGAGTCGTCAAGTATTCGGCGTGCCGGTCCCGTTGAAGTATCTGGGTAGAAACCAGAGCGGGTTTAAGCGCAAGTTTCCTACAAACAAATTCTTCGATCTTGGGATCCACATTGGCAAAGGTTCCCACCGCTCCGGAAATTTTTCCGAATGAAACGGTTTCTGCGGCGTGCTTAAGACGATCTAGATTGCGCTGAAATTCTGTAAAAAAAAGCGCCATTTTGAGTCCAAAGGTGATGGGCTCGGCATGAACCCCGTGACTACGCCCGACCATCAGCGTGTTCTTGTGTTCTAAACCTTTCACACGAAGGATTTCAATGAGAGTTTTGAGTTCCCGGATAAGAATTCCGGAAGCTTCTTTAAGCTGAAGCGCAAGTCCGGTATCAAGAATATCCGAGGACGTTAAACCGTAGTGAACAAAGCGTCCGACGGGTCCGACATACTCCGCAACATTAGTCAGAAAGGCAATGACATCATGCTGGACAATTTTTTCGATTTCATTGATACGATCAACATTAAAGGAAGCCTTGGCGCGAACTTTGGAGGGAACATCTTTGGGAATGAGCCCGTACTGAGCCATGCCTTCCAGCGCAGCGAGCTCTACTTCAAGCCATTTCTGGAACTTATTTTCTTCGGTCCAGACCTTCGCCATTTCCGGTAATGTGTATCGCGAAATCATATGATCAAAACCTCATAGTGAAGCGTCATTCGTGAAACGTAAAGCGATCAATTCATTACCGCTTCGCGTATAACTCTTCACGCTTCACGGTTACACTAGCGCTAACGGGATTTAAACCCGTGTTTTTGCCTTGAGAGGGCAACGTCCTAGATCAGGCTAGACGATAGCGCCGCAAACTCGCCGGATTAGCCCAAACTCCTGCCCTTATTTCTTGATTTTCACATCGAAAGGAAGGGAGGGATTAATGCCGAATAAAGACGGGTTCAGTATACTGATCGGGTATTGGGATGTCAATGAAAGAGGCGGAGAAAACCATCCTTCCTTTTATTCCTGGACCGTGCGCAAATAAGTGACTAAATCAATCAGATCTTGCGGAGAAATTTTATCCTCATAATTCGGCATCACCGTTATTTTATCTTTGCCCGGGTTATGAATGGGAGTCAAAATAGCTTTAGAAAGCTCATCCGGAGTACGGTTATGCGTGAAGGAACCGAGAAGCGGAGCCTGTTTTGAAACTTCCGGGTCGGTTAAATCCGGATCCGCCTGAACCCGGTGGCATTGAATGCATTGAAGCTGGATAAATTTTTCCCGGCCGCGGTCGGGATCACCTCTGCGGTAAAACACAAGCTCTTCCTGATCGGAAGGCGGCGATTCACCGCCCTTTGAAACAGCCCCAACAATCAATAAAAGAATGGCCGGAAAAAACAGCCAACGAATCTTCATCGTGGTGCCTCCGGAAAGCTTAAAAACCCGCCCTGGACTGAAAATGTTTTATCAAAAAATCAGCGAGGCCCGCATGACCATTTTCATTCAAGTGAAAATGGTCAAGCGCATAAAAATTCTCTCCCTGTTTTTCTCGTCTTTCCAGTTCCGGCATAATACCCGAGATAAAATAAAATCCATTTTGTTCAGCTGCCTGCTTCAGCGTTTGAGCATAAAAAGGCGTTTCATCATTACTAAAAAGATAGACAGGAATATTTCCCACTTCCTTTTTAATTTCTCGAAAAAGCACCAGGGTCGATTCTTTTCCGCGATCCAGACGCGCCTGAGCAATCGTCGAGTGTCCATAATTTGATTTGATCTGAAGCGAGAGAGTACGTGTCGCCAGCCAGTAAATAAACCGGGAAGGCGTTGTCATTTTGAGATGGGTAAGCCAAAGTAAGAAATGTTTTTGTTCATAAAATCCAACCTGATTTTTCTGAATATCCCAGCAAAGAAGTTTCCCCACAGGATTATGGATAAATCCAAGTCCAGCCGGATCCCGACAGTCATTGCTATAAAGATCATTCGCGTTAAATTGCCACAAAATTAAGTCGGGTTTGATCATAGGGAGGAACCGCTTCAAAGCTAACCTCTCCTGAACCGTATTATAAGCACTCACACCCAAAGCAAAAATCTCCACATCAAGTTTCTGCGCCATCAAATGATAGTAGGTTTTGTCATTGGAGACTTCGAGGGCATGCGTATTGGAATCGCCTATCACCAGGATTTTTTTACGCGGACTTTGAGGATTTCCCCACTGGCGGAAACCGTAAAGACCCGTTTGATAATGCACGGGATATGAAGAGCCGTCGCCATCTTTTTGCGAATAATCAAAGGAAGTATTGGCTTTGGGGATCCACATCAGCTCTGAATCCGCAGCAATCCAATCTGGATAACGTGAACGTCTGAGACCGCCGCCTAAAATATCCCAACGCAGAATCAGAAGAACTTCACTCACGATCGCGAGAAGAAGCAGAGTGGAAAGTAAAAGAAAAGAATTTAGAAGAACTTTGTTCTTCACCGCGGTCAATCCTGCGGCGAGAGGAGCGATGGATCATCGGGCGGAGGAGCCTCCATCATATCAATTCTTCCCTTCATGGCTTCGCTAGTATAACCGTGCCTATCCCACGCATAAACACTCCCCTTGTAAAGGCAGTGCCGCCATTCGCGCGGATGGTCATAATCTTTGACTTTTTGAAGAAGCACCGGATAAGTATAACTTTCCTTCCGGATTTCTTCATAAACCCGCGTCAACAAGTCGGTCCATTCCTTGCGGTATTCATTGCGGGCATCGAAATAGTCCTGGCGCTTGAGGGTTTTTTTAATCGAAGGCGTATTGAGCTGAATCACTTTAACATAAGCCGATCGGAACTTTTTAATGTCTTTACGTGTATCAATCAGGCGACGATTAATTTGAAATCGGTCGCGAACGCCATCAATAAACCATTCTTCCATTTTAAGATCGATCTGGACCTTACCAATTTTTTTAAATTTCATAAAGAGAATTGTACCACAATCAGGCGCGCGGATGAAAGCGGGAATGAACGTCTTTTAAATGGTCTCGCGTGACGTGGGTATAAATCTGCGTCGTGGAAATATCCGCGTGACCGAGCAACTCCTGCAGGATGCGGAGATCCGCGCCGTGCCGCAGCATCGTCGTCGCAAAGGAATGCCGAAAGGTATGCGGTTTAATCGATTTTTTGATTCCCGAAATCCGTGCATATTTCTTGATCATCTGCCAGACAAACTGCCGGGTCAGCCCCTTCCCCGTTCTTCCCATAAAGAAATGATTTGATCGAATCTTGCTCAGACTCCGCACTTTCCTCAGATACTGCTGGCAATAGTCAATAGCCTGACGGCCGATGGGAACAATCCGCTCTTTGTTTCCCTTTCCCCGGCACCGCATAAAGGCGTTCGTCAAGTCAACTTGATCCATCGTAAGGTTGGTAATTTCCGAAACGCGCATACCCGAAGCATAGAGGCATTCCAGAATGGCACGGTCACGAAGCCCCCACGGCTTATCAAGCTGAGGGACATTTAAGATTTGAATCATCTCCTCATCGGTCAAGTAATGCGGAAGCCTTTTCCAAAGCTTGGGAGATTCAAGCACGCTCGTGACATCGACCTGCAAAAGACGCTCTTTGACGAGGAAACGATGAAAAATTTTGATCGCAACCATGCGCCGTGCGATGGTTGTGCTGGTCATGCCGCGCTTCTTTTCTCCTAAAAGAAAATCAAGGATAGTCTGGCGGTTGATCCGCGCCCAGTCAGAAATGTTTTGCGCTTTGACAAACCCTTGATAAAAAGCCAAATCCTGGGCATAGGCCTCGCACGTGTTTTTAGCCAGCCCCTTTTCCACGGTGAGATAATTGAGAAAGTCACGGATGAGACTTTGTGCCGGGGAGGACTCCGGAGACAGAACCGTATCGCTCATAAAAATTAACGACGGATTTTTTGACGCACCGTCATCAAAAATTCATCCAGATTGAACGGCTTGAGCATAAAATCTGCGGCATTAAAACGCTGCGCGTCAATCATATGATCCGTCTTCGCTGAAGCGGTCAGCATAATCACGGGTGTTGCGGCCGTACGGTGATCCTGACGCAGACGCGAGAGCATTTCAAGCCCGTCCATTTTCGGCATCGTAATATCAAGAATGATCAGATCCGGATCGATTTCTGCGGATCTTTGAAGCCCCTCGACTCCGTCTTTTGCGGTCACCACATCATAGTTCTGATCCTTCAGCACTATTTTGAGTTCATTAAGAAGCTCCTCTTCATCATCAACTGCAAGAATGGTCTTGGTCTTTGTTGTCGTTATCATAACGCCTCCGGTTTGAGAAAAGTCCCCTCTTGTGATTTGATTGTAAAGCTCGTTCTATTAACGGCGGAAATTTGAAATCACTTAGCTTTGGGTAAGAAGACTGATGAACTCTTTTTCAGAGAGAATTTCAATGCCAAGGTCCTTGGCTTTAGTAAGTTTGGAGCCGGCATTCTCACCTGCGACGAGATAATTGGTCTTTTTGCTGATACTGCCGGAAGGATGACCGCCCAGGCCGCGGATCAGGGCCTCGGCCTGCTTACGTTCGTATTTTTCCAGCGTTCCGGTAATCACCACGGTTTTGCCGCTGAAAGGTGTGGCGGCTTTTACCTTTTCCACGATATCAAACCG
>SICL01000060.1 GCA_009691445.1 Candidatus Taenariivivens baikalensis
AGAAGCCACGGTAACCGACTTACCCTTATAAATAATCTGCTTGGCCGTTTCCGTCAGGCTTCCCCAATTCGATCTGAGCAAGTCTAGGAGCCGCTTTTTGGTGGGATTTTTTCTGGGCTGTCCCGTCCAACCCCGGAAGTGCTTCGTAGCAGCACGAATCTCTTTTGCTTTTTTTAGTAATCCTGCCTTCTTAATGCGCCGCGAGGCTGTGCTCTTATCCACGCCAAGTTCGTTCGCAATTTTCTGCACAATCGCGTGATGTTTAACCAGTAAGGCTTCAAGCCGCGCGCGTTCTTTATCTCCAGAATCTTTCGGCGTTTCCTTCCTCACTTCCGAGCGGTTAAATTGCTTGATGGCAGGTGAAAAAATCCCTGGAGAGGCCTTCTCGTATTGAGCGTATTTTGCTTGAACCATAGCGGTTAATTTTCCGCGGTGTTCAGAATTCTGAAGATCAAAATGATTTTCAAGGACGGCTTCTTCGATCATCTTTCCAAAACCAAGCAGCCAGCCCTTCACATCATTTTGATCAAGAATGTGATTCAAATCGAGCTGCAGGATGATTTGCGATTCGTTCACGTTCCAGGAAAGGAGAAGCGGGATGGTGACGGAATGTTTCTCGAGTTTCTGCTCCCCAAATTGAAGAAAGACATCCCTTTGCCCGGCAATTTGAATTTGAGCATAAGCGCCGGACACATTCGTTCCCGCCGTCATCCTTGAAGGAGCAGCCACGAAAGCGGGATTGAAATGTCCGCCTTTCCCTGGTTTTGAGCGTCCAAAATCATCTCCTTCCCGAAAGGCAATCCGCACTTCGGAACGAATTTCATAACCGGGCACAGGAACGATAATGAAATAAGAGGAAAGTTTTTGATTCCATTCTGCGGCATACTGATTGAATTCAGGCTTGGAGGTATAGTGTCCCTCGACAAGATGACTCCGGTACCAGCTCATCCATTTTGGCAGTTCATTTTTCCGAAAGAGATCCCAACGAATAGCCGTTCGTGGAATATAAAGTGTCCCGCGGCCATTGGGTTCAAAAATAATCTCGGGAATGGTTATGTTCATGCCGCGGCTTTGCTGAATAAAAGGACGCTGCGTCCAACTATCAACATCTTCAACGGAAAGAAAATCCATATTTCCTGTTTCAGGTGTTAAGGGGTGAACATGATAACTAAGACGTGGCATAGAACGCCCCTCGCCAGGTAAACGGCTGATATCCGGAAGTGATCCCAAACCCACCGGCGTCAAATTCTGACGGACAATCAGAAACTTCTGATGATCCTTGCGGGCTACCTTGAATCCGGAACTCGCTCCAAAAACAGCTCCGGAAGGTTCACTGGTAAAGGGATCCATCTTTCCCGCGGCTTCGTCTAAACGAATACCTTGTGATCGTAAATAGGCGGAGAGGCTAAGGCGTTCTCCGGATTTTTTTATCACCTGAAGATGACTCAAACGAAGTGATTCCTGATCGCCGGATCCCTCATCAATCACTTCCAATTGTTCATTCACCGTTTGCAAGCTTGGAGAATCTAATCCCGTGAAATCAAGGGTGATCACAGGATGAGGAGGTCTTTGCGGCTGGTAGATAGCAACGCTCCATGTTTCTCCGCGGTGAATGAGCCCGCCATCTCCCAGACTATTTTGAATGGGTTTGCGGACTTCGGGTTTTTCAAGAATATTTAAATATTCCTTAGCAATGACCAGATCTTCGATTCTCACCTCAGAACGGCGAGACTCAACCAATTCTGACACAGTTAACGGGATCTCCATCCATCCCTGATTGTCCATTGGAGGCAGAGAAGGATCCGTGATTGTTTTTTCTAGAATCAGCCGGTCGCCTTGGCGGCGGAATAAATCATACTGAAGCCCAATGGTGCCATCTTCTTTGGTCCAGGTATTGGCATTCAGTAAAGCTCCCTTTTCCGTCAATCCTCTTCCCAAACTCTGGAGCCCCTTCTTGATGATTGCCTCGGCAAAATAGGCCCTGGGTCCCCGCATCAATAATGAATGAATCCGGATAACATTAAATTTTCTCGCTTCCGGAAGGGGCGCAAACAGATCCCCCTCGTGAAACTCTAAAAGATCAGGATGTTTTTGGCCGAAGGCTTCGGCCTCAGGATTAAGCAGGCTGAATGAAAATTGTCTTCCTTTTTTTAAAATCTCATCGATTTCTAAACGAAAGTCACGGGGTATTTGGCTAATCGCTTGATAGACATTCGGATGATCATTGTAAGTATTATAGAATCTCCTCCCCACCTGGATCTGGCTCAAGTCCCCGCCGGGAAAAGATATTCCCTTCACCCAAAAAGGTTTTCCGTTCGGTCTTCGGCTTCTGACTTTTGTTTGCTGCAATTGATAATGCTGCCACTTATCCACGCTGACAACTTTTACGGGAAGGTTGCCCGCTTGGAGTTGTTCGGCCAATTCATAACTCATTGTCCCGTCCGATGCCGCGAAATCTCCGACAACCAAGGGGCCGTTTCCGGCATTACGTAATTCCTCTTCGATAAGAGGAATACTCCAATCGCCCCGCCCTTCCCAGGTTCTTCGGGAAACTAATCGGCCCTCAGATTCAGGGAACAGGCCATGAATTTGCATCGATCGAAAAATACGGACTAGCGCTTTCTTTTTTGCCGTCATCGATTCCGGCAAAGAATCATACAAACTCCTCAGGGACGCATAGGTAAAGAAATTTCCATGAAAACTCAGCGCAGTCACCACCTGACGGAACCGCGGATCATTTTCGGAAAGGACTAAAAAATCATTCACAAGATGCTCGCCGGATGCAAAGCTCAATTCCATATCCGCAGAGGCCTCAGCCGCATTATGCAAGACATAATGCCGGTGCGTATCCACCCCGGCTAAATATTTCGCCAGTTCCCTTTCCTCAGCCGCGTGCAATAGCTTATCCCTTGAAGGAGCCTTGGTGGTTAACTGGTAACGCTTTGTTTGCTTAGCCTCACTGACCACCTCCAACCAGCCTCGACCCGCCAGCGCTTCCACGAGGGCAGACAGCTGATCCTCCGGGACATACCATTCCATAATATAGCCCGTCCGGGAGTTATGATTTCTCAAGGTTTTAAGATCAAAATCTTGCTGACCGAATCCTGCAGCATAAATCAGACGGATCAGGTTCAGCAAAGCCGCATCCGGAACCCGGCGTTCTTCAAGAGTAAGCGGAATGTCAAACCATCCATAGGTGTCTTGATGCAAGCGGTACTCCACCAATTCATTGGAGAATTCCTGCATGCGGATATTTTCAGGCTCCAACAAACCCGTTTGAAAAAGATAATTTAATTCCGTGAAGTGAAAAACGCGCTGAAAAGTGGGAACCCCTTCCGCATTCGGAAGTTCTTTTTGGGCATCCAGGATCGATTTCAAAATAATTAAACCCAGAAAGTCAATTTTCCTTCTTCGAAGGTTTTGATCAAAAAAATAAATCGCATCCTTTTCTAATGCGCCTTGATATTGAGAAAGCACGTCGTCTTTCCACTGCTTGACGAACGCCTCGTAATGAATCGCTGTTTTTTCAGGATCCCAGGCGGCCAAGATCCGATGCAGAGATTCCGTCATTTTCTTCGGAATTTCATCCCACAACCGGCCATAATGAGAATCGCGGATTTTTTCCTGGATTTTCGCTTCAAGCGCAGAAATTTTTCCCTCGAAGGAAGGCTCCGGCATCGGTGCCTGTTTTTTTATTTTCGCCACAGCAGCCTGGATCCTTCCAAGTTCCGTTTTGACGGCCTCCAAATCCTTTGATAAGAAAAAATCCTTCCGTTCGAGCAAAGGATCTATACCCCTCAGAAGATTGCTTAGCACGGGAAGAATCTCGCTATTTAAAATAGCCTGTTTATGATGCGGATCTCCATTCCCAGATTCATAGGACTTCGTGATATAAAGCAAGGATTGCCAAATATTCTTGATCGCTTTGAGGATCAAGTCGGGAAGATCGGCAGATCCATGATTTGCTTGGACCAACGCATAGTGCGCTCGGGCCAGAAACGCACTGATTTCAGCAGCCATATAATAAGAAGTTCCGAGATTTCCATTCGTTTTAAAGGGCCGTTCCTGCTCCATTCGTTCTAAGGCTGAAAGTCCCTTTTGAGCCTCCCGCTGAATCACTTCAAACTCAGGCCTGGCCTGCTCTATTTTTCCCGTTGTCAGTAATCGTTCCATTCCCTCTGCCTTCCTTCGGACAAGATCCCGGCTTTGCAGGATCTGCCTTTCAAAATGCTGCCAACCTTTTTCTTCCACCTTAAAATCAAGATTTTTCAAAAAAGGATCGCCGGGAGGCAGTCGCTTTGAAAGATGACTCAGCACAAAAGAATACGCCCGTTCTAAAACAGGAATGTTTTTGAGTCTTAAACCTGCCAAACAGATTGAGATTTGCTTCTGATAAATCTCTGTTTGCTCTTGCCGCCTCTGCATATGGGCATACCGGCTCAAAATAACCTGAGCTGTCAAATGCGCTTGAAAATATTCTTCTTTCTCCGAGGGATTACCGTTTTGAGACACAAGACCCGCGGCTGCTAGCAAATCCTCCTGAGTCAGATTAAGAATGCCTTTTAGATCAAGTTGAGGAAACGTCGCCGAAGACGTTGAGGGGGAAGCGCTGGATTGCTCTCGTGAGAGGATGCGCTTCAAAAGTTGAGTCGCCGCATCATTGAGAGAAGCGTAATCCGCTTGAAGGTCAGATAAACTCAGTAATGGGGGGTGAGAAGTACGCAATAACTTTCCTGTCATAACAATATCTGTGAAAGGCCGCATCCGAAGCGTACTCTGCTCTCGCAAACGAAAATCAATGCCAAATTCATTGAGCCGCCTGCGGGCTTCAACATCTAAAGTCGTATCATCTCCCCTCACCTCGGAACGGGGCACTGATGCACTCCATACGTTATTGAGGATGGTCTTCAATTCTTGCGGAACATTTTGTTCTAATCGATTTAGGACGGCATTGACTTCAGGCATCATAATCGAAGCCGAAGACATCATCTGCCTAATACGAATCATCCATTGAAGCCCTTGATATTTGTCAAAAGAGGGATGATTGGGATTCATTGCGGGGTTCAAGCGAAGCCAAAAAGAATAGAACCGGTTTCTAAAAGCTAAGGTAATTCGGTGCCATAGATAAGCGGAAAGATGTGAAATGATATTTCCCCTCGGCATTGTTCTCGTTTCAGAGCGGATAAGCGTGCCGAACCAGGGAAGAAGACCGGAGAATTTTGAAGCGGGAGAAGAAAACTGGGCGGTGGCGCTCGCTAAAAGACCGGCCGCGTTATCGAATTTCCAAACCAGATGACCGTCCACGAAATCAACGCCGGCGGGATAAAAGCCATTAAAGCCGAGATTGCTTCGCTTCGCTCGCAATGACAGGTCATTCGATACATGTAAATTTTGACGGGGCAGCTCAAGAGAAGCGCCGGGCTGGCCGGCTCTGGCCTTTTTAACGTCTTCCATCTTCGCTGGATTTTCTTGGCTCCATTCCTCATAAGATCTGTAAAACGTCCGGCGAATGTATTCCATCGTGTCAAACGCTCTCTGACGGACCCTTGCATCCTCTGTAGGATTTAAAATCAAGGGAACCACGGCATCCAGAACCGCTCTTTCATGCTGAATCAAAGAATTTTTCCAGCTCCAGCCAATCAGCCAGTCCATCCCCCTTTCTTTCAATCCGGAAATTCCCGGCGTTTCCTTCAGAATCTCAAGAAGAACAGACTCTTTATCTTTGAGATGGGGATCGCGTTCCATGAGATAAACCAGGATTTCTTCCCGCACTTCTGGAGCCGTTTTCACATTCCGGAATTTCTGAAGAAGAGAGTCGTGAACAAACGGATTCTGATCTCCGGAAATTACGCGTACGGCCCTGCGCTGAAGATCGGGATCTTCCGAATCCAGATAAAACTGTATAAGCTTGGCCGCTTCTACATAAGCTATCGAGACGTCTTTGCCGTTCGGGAGTTTGTGGGCCTGATCAAAAAATGGTTTCAGGGATTCAAAAAGTCCGATGGCTCTGGATTTTTCTTTCGCGTCCCGGAAACGGGCAATGTCTTCGCTCAGGGCCGACCGGATCGCCTCCGGAACTTTTTTATCCCGCATGGCAATCTCGCCGAGACGTGAAGCTACCGGACTTGTCTGAGGTCCCTGAGCATTCAGGAGATAATCAATGTAGGCGCCGACGGCTTCGGGATGATCGGCTCCGGAAAATGCCAGGGCCTGGACCGTTTCCGGGTCCTTATGGTTTTCCGGATGAGCGGCCCAGTAATCCTGAATGATTTTTTTAGCTTTCGCATAGGAGGAGGCATCCGCGGTAAGCCCAATCAGGCGAAGCGCGAGTTTTTCCGTCAAAGGATCCTGAAGTTTAAGGGCCAGCGCATCAATCCAGGTATCAAGACCCTCTCCCTTCAACTGATGTGCCAGCGGGACGGCGAGATCGGTCAGAGCGGATTCAATTTTATTTTTGAAGGAGTTCCCCTGCACCTTCGGCGTATTTTGATAAAGTTCGAACAGGGCTTGAGACGCGGAAAGCATTTGCTCAGGATGGACTTTATCCAAAAAGAAAATCAGAGACTCAAGCTCGCCCGCATCGTCTTTGGCAAGCGGCGCGTTCAAGCTTGCGGACTGAAGTATCCTGGCTCGTTCCGTAATTTTATTCAGGAAAAATTCCCTGACATCCCGGGAACCTTCCGCAAGGATGACCGGGATAAATTTTGCGAGCGGATCCTGAATTTTTTCAGCATCGCCGAAAATCTCCCGATAGCCTTCGAGCGGCAAATAGCGGCAAAGATTCCGCAAAAAATCGAAGCGGACGGTTTCCGGCGATCTCTTGAAAACCATCCAGGCAAGATCGCGGAGCCAATCCTGCATTTTGGGGTGATTCGTAAAATGCCGCAGCAGCCCGTCATGAAAAAATCCCTGGCGCGCATTTTCAAGCAGTGTTGCCGCGAGCGTGCTCACAAAGCCTTCAAGCTCATCCCATCCTTTTTCATCCTTGCTTCGTTCGATCAATTCTCCAAGGACCGGTTCAATAGGATAAGTGTAGGAGAGCAGTCCCGACTGATTTTCAAAATCCGCGGGTTTGCGCACAAAAGGAGCGGACCACGCCTGATAAAGGGTGACGAGTTTTTCAACGAACCTGGTTTCCAGCTTCATCTTCCGGGCACTCCAGGGGTTGGCCTGAAAAGCGGTATGAAGTACAGAAAGAAGGGGGCCCGCTTCCGCCCCAGCCGATTCACCGCGTTTTTCCAGATCCTCAAAAAGAGTTTGAAGGATTTCTTCTCTCCGGTCCGATTCCAGAAGAATTTTAGAAAACGTTTCCACGACAGCATCGCGGTCATCTCCGTATAAATGAATCCTTAGAAAATCCAAAACCTGCGGGGAAAGCTCAAGTCCGTTCAGGAGACGGGCTTTGATAGCACGAAGCATCGCATTCCTGACCCAGCGCGCATGAGTGAAGGGACTATTGTCAGCGTCGGTGTAACCGGGCGTTTTTCTGTTGTATTTCCGGAGCAGAGATTCATAAAACTCCAGGTATTTTTTGAAAAGCTCGTCTTTTGAATCTGAAACAAGAATGATATCCAGAAGCGGCGCGACAAGTTCGTGGGACGAGGACTGCAGATGATTTTCCAAAGCATCAAAAACAAAATTCAAAGAATCGGCCGGCACATCGCTGCCGCTTTGCGTGATTTTTGAAATGAGAGTCAAGGCATGGCGGACAAGGGCTCTCGCAACAAGATTATCCTTGTTCTGATTATCATCGAAAATTTCACGCGCCCGGGCAAGCGCCTTTTTATCCAAACCTGCTGCGCGATTGGGAGGATTGGAAACCAGACGCCCAATCAAGTCTTCGGTCCCCTGAATGATCTGGGCGCGGTCTTGAGCTTCCTTGGTGTCCTTCGGAATTCCGGCCTGACGTTCAATGTTGCGCAGCAGGCTGCCTGGATTTACCCTCGTGCCCAGAAGATTCTGGACAAACTCTTCGGCCATTTGCCCGGTCATTTGATCGGTTTTGGAGCTGCGGTCTCCGCGATTTAAAAGACTCAGCGGATTAAACACATCCCCTGTTGACGGCACTCCGCCTGGCCCAAGATTCTCGCGGCGAGGATCCTGAAAACTCCAGCGGTCCGTATTCAAAAGATTATTGAGATAATTCTGAACAAGCTGCGCTTTAGGATCTCCGGGAACGCCTGCCTGATACTGAATGCCTTTTGTATCCGGAGGATTTTTGAGGAATTTCAGAAATTCGCTTTCGTTAAGCACTTTGACCGTTTTGCGGTCCGGATTTTTCGGATCCGCTTCAAAGATGATGTTCCCCCGCTGCAGTTCAAGCTCAAGCATCAGGCGGTAATAAACCGGATAATCCGCGTTGTGGCTCATGTGGGGAAAGCTGAGGAAATAATTTTTCCGGGCCTGGAAAGGATCACGCAGCGTCATCTGCATCTGATGGACTTCAAATTCGATCTTCTCAAAATGCTTTCCGTCGATGTTCTGGCCTTTCATAAAATTCCGGATGTAAGCTTTTTGCGCATCGGCATCAGTCGCACTGATTTTTTCGTACTCCGCAAGATGAAAGGCGCGTTCCAGAAACTTGTATTCAACTTCGTAGGCATAAAATTCTTCCCAGATAAAAAGTCCGATGATGCGTTCCAGGCGTTTCTGAACTTCCGGATCACGCGCCATATCGTCGGGCCGGTCAAGATACTGGGCCGCAGACACTTTGAATTCGTCGATCAGACGGTGCAAAAGGTAAAAAGAATCTGCGCTTTGAAGATGGCGGCCTTCGTGGATCAAAAAGGCAATGCGGAAAAGCTCGGGCCAATCCTCGAAATTGGAATAATCCACAAACGCGGTCTTTATGGGCTGCACGGTCTTGGTGGACTGCTTCATTTCAAAAACAATCTCGGCCGCGGCAATAAAGCCTGTGTGTTCCGGTTTTTCCGGATAATTGAAAAGAAACCCGTAAGTCAGGAAAGTCTGATTAAAATCTTGAACGTATTTTTTCTCAACCGGATCCGTGACCTTGGCGGCAAGCTGATCAAGATCGCGCGCGACTTCCATCCAGCGGCGGTAATAGGCAATCACGGCCTGAGTCACCTGAAATTCCGGACCCTGTCCCGAACCCGCCATCCATTCCATAAACATCAGCATCGGGAATCCGGAACCGGAACCAGCAATATCGGGCATTTCAAGACCCTTATTGCCGCGCGCTTGTTCAATGGCTCGGATCATATCCATCAGCCTTTTGCCAAGACTAGAAGTATCTCCCTGCTGAAGGTTTTTAAGTGTCTCGAGTGCGGCCGCGAATTTTCGCTCGCGTTCGCCGAGCCTGAGCATCGCGATCTTCTTTTCAATGTCCTTAATTTCAGCTTCGGTTAGATTTTTTCCCTGAGTAAAAAAAGTGAGTTTTTCAATCTCGGTCAGTTCATGGCCTGCTTCTTTGGATCTTTCGCGAAGTGCTTTTTCCATTTCCTCTAATTCTTTGAGAAGAGGATCTGAGGCTTCCTTGACTACGCTTTGGGCCGCTTCCTTCAGTTTGAGTTCCAAAGCCGGATCTTTCTGGATTGCATCCGAAAGGTCTTTCGCGGTTTGGTTTTGATCCAGAATCCTTTTTGCGTCGTCTTTGACGATGGTGTCTTTGGCGGTTTCCAAAATTTTCTGAGCGGGGCCGGAAAGTTCCGTCGGATTCGCCTCTTTCATTTGATCTAGAAGCTGTCTGGCCGCTTCGGGATTGTCTTTCACCTGTTGGGCCGCCTGCGTTTCACTGCCCTGCTCTCCGATCAATTGTTTGACTGCCTGCTCTGCCTGTTGTTGTTCCGCTTTAAGTTGAGCGGCCACGATTTCCTGAGCCTGCTTCGCAGTTTCTTCGGGCGTGAGTGTTTTTTCAGGAACGGGCGGCGTTAAGTCAGGAGCTGGAACAGGAACAGCCGAAGTGACTTCGGGTGGTATGGAAACAGAAGGCGCGGCATTCGTATTTTGAAAATCAAGTCCCGTGACTCCCGGCACTTGATTCTGAGTGGCATCGCCAGTCCGGACAATTCCTGCGGGCGCGGCCTGATCACCTTCCGGAGAAGGCGGAAGCGGTTTATTTAACTCGTGCTGAAGTCCCAACAGCGCGATTAAAATAGCGATCGGCTGACGCCCTTCCCAAAGGGTTCGTATCAGCCATTGAGTCGCGCGCCAGAGCATCACAAACGGAAAGGTGATGACCGTCCAAACAGCGCGGGCAACAAAGGAAATCACACTCCAAACGATACGGGCAAGGGAAACAATCGCACTCCAGATGGGAGAAAAAACAAATCTCACTGCGGCATTTTCAATGCGGTCGGAAACAGCATAGGACGAACGCTGTACAGCACGATCCCAACGATTCCACGTGTTGCGGATGTTTCCAAAAATCCGAGACATAAAATCCACGGCGTCCTCGATCCGTTCCCCCAACCAATAAGGCGCTACAGAAGTTTGATGTTGAGAGAGGATAATTTGCGGCAGATCCCGCTCAAGCTGATCCAAAAATTGAAAAAAATCTCCCAATGCCGCTACGCGGATAGCGGCTCTGGAATCTCTCATCCGGTCAAACCAGCTGATCGGGATAAAAAGCTCGCCCGCTTGATCGTGGTGAAAACTAGTCGGGTAGCTTTCATACACATGCACCGTGGTGCGGGAAAAAAATTCGTGAAGAAGCGCCGGCATCGAAACAGAAATATCGGTGTCGACGAAACGCTGTTCTCTCCACTCATTAAAGGCCCGATTCAAAACCGGAACCATTTCACGTTTAATTCTGCCGGGTGAAAGCTGTTCTCTTGTGCGAGTCCGAAGATAAGAACCGGGTCTATCTCTGAGTCTTAGACGGCCCTGGCCATGAGCGGATCGCCACGCCTGATATTCACGAAACGCCCCGATCCGTTCATCAAATCGCAGTGTAAAAACCGTGCGCATCTCCGAACGGGCGGATTTAGCGGTGAGCCCATCGAAAATTCTTTGATGCTCTTTGATTTTGACCGGTCTAGGAGAATTAAGACCGATCGTCATCGCATCGTCGTCATTCACCAGGATCGATGCCTTCTCCAATCCTCCAAAGGCATCGACAGCATTGGATAAATGAGTTCTTACTTCCGAGCGTTGACGCTGGGCC
>SICL01000061.1 GCA_009691445.1 Candidatus Taenariivivens baikalensis
GGCCCAGAATCCAAACCCTGTAACCTAAAAAAACTCTACCTAAAACAAAGACAAAAAACGGTCTAGACAACCGGGGCCACTATACCGAAGATCGTACTCATTTTGTTCCAAATGCAAAGGCAAGAGAAAGTCAGGGCCGCTCATAGACGTTCTCATCATCGCCAGGTTGTATTGAATATTTTCAAACAATATCTAACAAAGCAACGAAAGTGCCTGAGAACCGTCCCTGACTTTCTCTGGGACTTATGATAGGATAATTTCCATGAGAAAAACAAAAATTGTTGCGACCGTCGGACCGGCTTGTTCAAAGTTAAATGTGCTCAAGACGCTTATTCGCGAAGGCGTCGATGTCTTCCGGATTAACGCCTCCCACACCACTCCGCAAACCCTGAAGCAGTGGATTCTTCTCGTTCGAAAATCTGCCAAGGCCTCCAAAAAACATGTCGGACTTATGGTGGACCTTCAAGGGCCTCGCGTTCGGACAGGGCGGCTCAAAAATGGCAGCCCGCTTATCCTCAAAGCTTCGGAGCTCATCACGATTGAAGTCAGCGCTCAGCCTGGCTCTGGTCATCTTATCACCACGACCTGTGAACCATTCTGCGACATGGTCAAGTCGGGGGACCGAATTTTAATGGATAACGGATCGATGGAACTTAAGGTTTTGGCCGTAGAAAAAAGCCGTGTTCGTTGTCAAGTCCTTGTAGGCGGAACTCTGGGCGAAAACAAGGGGATCAATCTTCCTAATGCTCCGACGACGCTTCCTGCGCTCACACAAAAAGATCTCGAGGATCTGGAAGTCGCAGCTCAACTGGAAGTGGATTATGTGGCGCTGTCTTTTGTTCGCAGTGAAGAAGATGTTCGGGCTATCAAAAATTGGATGGAATCCAGGGGGAAAGATATTCCCGTGATTGCCAAGATTGAAAAACCGGGCGCTGTGAATCACATCGAAGCGATTCTTGAAACGACCGATGGCCTTATGGTTGCGCGCGGGGACCTCGGCATTGAACTCGGAGTTCAAAAAGTTCCCTTGATTCAGAAGCGCTTGATTGAACGGGCCAATCAGTCGAATGTGCCGGTGATTACGGCCACTCAGATGCTTGAGACGATGATGGAAAAACCACTTCCTACCCGTGCGGAGGTTTCCGACATTGCCAACGCCGTTTTTGACGGGACGGATGCCGTGATGCTTTCCGGTGAAACCGCGATTGGGAAATATCCGGTTGAGGCCGTGCGCATGATGTCAGAAATTATTGTGGAAGCGGAGAAGAATACAAAAAGCGCTTCGCTGCAGCAGATGGAAGCGTCCTTTCATCATGGAATGACACCGCTTCACGCGATTACTCACGCGGCTCGCAACGCGGCCCATCATTTAAATGCCAAGGCCATCGTGGTCTTTACACTTTCTGGAAAGACAGCGCTTCTGGTTTCCAAGCTCAAACCCAATTCATTGGTGATTACGCTCACCGTTTCAGAAAAAGTCGCGTCGCGTCTGGCGCTTTTGCACGGAATTGTTCCCCTGCTCATGAAACACTCCAAGAGTACGGATCAGATGATCTATCAAGCCAATCAGGTTATTCTGAAAAGCGGTTTGCTCGAAGAAGGCGATCCCGTCGTCCTCGTCTCCGGCAAACAGGCTCTGCCCGGCGCCCGCTACATGACCAAGATTCATCATATCGGAGAGCGGTAAAGAGACTCACGACTCACTGACCCGCTTGGTATTACTCAATATTGTTTAGCCAAGGATATTTCTGTTCCGGCCCGAAGAATTAATGAGATTGTGAAGGGGGAACGCTCTTTGAGCGATGACACAGCCCTTCAGTTTTCCCATTATTTTGGAAACTCACCGCAATTTTGGATCCATCTTCAGGCGCAGTATGACCTCGATCTTGAATCAGCCCGTCTTGGGAAAACACTCAATGAACAGGTGAAATCGCTTAAACGCGCGGCTTAAAATTCCAGTTTTTTGAGATGAGACATGCCGAGTTTGAGAGGCAGCATTCCCACCAGCAGGCTGGCGGCGGAGATCATGGCAAAGGTGAGCGCGCTTTGATGTTGAACCGCGAGGAGGAAAACGCCGAGCCCCAGAAGATAAATCAGATGCGTGACAAGCAGCAGCGACCCTCCGAGCCCGGAAATAATTTGTGAAGGATTATTGGATTTGAAATCCGGAAACCGGGCGCCGAATCCTACGGAAAGTCCGGTCAGCGCCACGCAGACAAAAAATCCGAGACAGGTCGTAAAAAAAACTTTTCTCATTCCGATCTCAAGCATGCATCCCGAAAGATAAACCAGCGGAAGGGTAAGAACTGCGGAGACCACGGTTCCGAGCAGGAATTTTTCCAGTAGCAGCGAAGCGAACGAGACAGGCGCCATCGCGATAATCCAGGCACGGGAGCCTTCCAGCGAAAGCATGGGAAACACAAAGCGCATGCTGAAACTTGATAGCACGACATAAGTTCCCACCGTATTTAAAACAAAAATAATATTTTTCCACATATCCTTGAGCACATGAAACTCAAAATTCTTTAGGTTCAGGAAATAGACCAGCAAAAGTCCAAAAAAGATAATCAGCTGCGACCACTCTGAGGCATCACGCATAAAAGTTTTGATGTCTTTTTCCAGGAACGCCATAGCCGGACGCGAAGGCCAGGGTAAATGATCAAACCAGCGCACCGGGGGCTGAACAAAACGGTTCTTGCGTTTCACTGCAATTTCTCCGCAGTCCTGGGCGCGTAAAAAGGTGGCGGCAAACATCCGGTTTCCCACGCCCATTGAAGGGATTAGAAAAAAAAGGGTATTGGAAAACAGAACCAGAAAATAAAAAACTCCCTGCTCCCATAAATCCCCGGTTTGCTTTCCAATCTGACTGAAAGCTAGAATGCCGCGCGTGGCCCAGTAAGAAGGCAGCAAGGGGAATTTGGCAAACGCGACATGCGGCAGGTACCCACTCAGGATACCGGAGAGCGACCCTTGCTCTCGGATGATTTCAGGCTGAGTTCTGGCGAAAAAATAAATGATCACTCCCACGAGCGCCAGAATGGCTGCTTTTCTGCGAGCCTTGGTTGGGAGCAGCCAGACTGAAAAAACTGCGCCCAGATTTCCAATCATCGCTGCCAACAGGACAAAAGGAAGGTAAAACACAAAGCATAGAAAAGGAAACGGGCCAAGCGAAACGCTGCGTGTTATACCAAAGGCAATCGTGAAAGGAATCGTAATGAAAAGGATGGGCCAGGCGCTGAACCATAAGGTCTCCAGGAGTTTGATGAAATAAATATCGTTCCAGCGAATATTTTGCGTTAAAAGAAACGGAACTTCCGGTGATTTAAAAAGTGAGGAGTAGGCGGAGACTCCGGAGGAAATAAGCAGCATCACGAAGAGGGTAAAGTTGAGAAGGTAAAAACATTCGTCAATCAAAATAGGCCCGAAAGGTTTTTGGCCCTGAAAAAACTGGAAGCTTTTTGAGAAAAGAATAAAAAGTCCGAAGCCGGCGCCCAGTAAAAAGACCACGAGGGTTAAAACTTCCAGCGGCGAACGCGTCCGGAGACGGCGGAAGGAGTTTTTGAGTTCGGTCAGCTTGAGTTGAATGAGAATGGATAAATGGCAGGTGGCCTTCATTTTTGGCCTGTCATCGCGAGCCCTGTCCGCCGTGCTCTCTGGCGGACTTCGCTTTGCTTGCAACAGCGTGGAGGATTTGTCATTGCGAGTCCCGCGCTTTGGCGGAGACCTGCCTCGCCGGCAGGCGGGCGCGGCAATCCCGGGGCATAACCCGAGATTGTCCGCCACAATTCGTCGAACGGATCCGTCCTCTGGCGAGCTTCGCTTTGCTCGCAATGACAATCTGGTGCATACTTCATTTCTCCACCAGCCGTAAAAACATCTGTTCGAGATTTTCCCGGGAAGCATATTTTGTCCGAAGTTCATCCATGGTACCGCTTGCGATGATTTGTCCATGATCGATGATCACCAGCCGGTCGGCCAGTTCTTCGGCCAGCGGGAGGGTATGGGTTGAAAAAATCACGATAGTGCCTTCGCGTGTTTTCTTTTTCAGCAGATCTTTAAAACTCCGAATACTTACCGGATCAAGGCCGACCATCGGTTCATCCAGAATAAAAACTTTTGGGTCATGAATGAGCGAAGCGGAAAGAACGGCTTTCTGTTTCATGCCGTGAGAAAATTCTTCAATCAGAACATCCCGGACATCCCACAGCTCGAAAAACCTCAGAAGTTCTTCGCCTTTTTTCTGAATGGTTTGAGGATCCAGAGAATAGAGTTTTCCCACAAAACGGAGAAATTCCCAGGGGGTGAGTTTTTCATAGACGTAAGGAATGTCTGGGACAAAACTAAGAATACTCTTGGCCTTGAGCGGTTCTTTGTTTAGGTCATAGCCCCCAATGTGAATTGATCCCGAGGTCGGCCTCAGAAGACCCGCCAGCATTTTGAGGGTGGACGTTTTCCCCGCGCCGTTGGGGCCCAGGAAAGCAAAAAGTTCTCCGGGTTGAATGGACAGGGTGATGCCTTTGACCGCTTCTTTTTTGCCGTAATTTTTTTTTAGATTTTTAATTTCAATCATGAGTGGTCCTCCACAACCGTCACTTTGATGCGGCCTATTTTACTGGCAAGCGCAATTTGTTCGTTCAGATTTCCGATGACCAGAGGAATATGGGTTACGTCCACCGGCATTTGATTAAAAGTCGGATCTACATAAATCCATTGATTCAGATAAACCGCGGCCCAGGCATGATAAAAGAAACGTCCGTTTTGATAAACAAGGCCCGCAATCATTTGCGTGGGAATTCCTGCAGCCCGTGCCAGAGACGTGAAGAGAACGGTGAATTCTTTGCAGTCACCCTTTTTGACGGCAAGCACTTGCTTTGCGGATGGAATATTGGCGGTAGGAACGGGTTTGATGTCATGATGAACCCATGCCATGATTTTCAGGGCGGCACGCAGGACCGATGTCTCATCACCGACGATAGTTTTTGCTTGTTGGAGGATCTTAGCATCATCGGACTGAATAAATTCATTTGCTTTCAGAAACTCAGCAGCCTCCTCCTTTTTGAGTTGAGTGAAGAGAATTGCTTCCAGGCCTTCCGTCTTTTGCTTCTTAAGCGTAAAGTCATTTGTTTTTCCCGGCATTTCCACGCGGACATGAAGCTCTTGCAAATTTGCGGGGTCGTTGAGAATCATATTAGACGGGACAGAATAAAAGTTGGGGAGATCGAGAGGCGATGCGGACTTTACGCGCAGCGCATCAAACGTTTCCCATGCCGGTTCGCGTTCGATGATGAGTCCGTTAGCGGTTTCCTTGCGCAGAGTGATTCCGTCTTGATTCACCCAGCTTCTTGTTTCAGAAAGATCATTGCCGAGGATGACGACATAAGCTTCCTGGATTTCATGACGCAGTTCAATTTTTTCTTTACGCTCCACATGGAAATGGATGTCATCGACGCTTAAGGTGAGGGGATGGAACACTTTGAAATGTCCGTTCTTTCCAATCCGAAGGTTATCCGGAGTCCAAAGTTGTTCTAGGGCTTCGGAATAAAGCACTTTTCCTTCGACGGGAATCATTTTGCGCACGGGTTCGCTGTCTTTTTCCTTAAGGACCACATTGATATGATGCGCGGTAACCTGGCCTTCCATTTCTGTGGAATAATCCTTGGTCTTTACCAGAAGACGGAAGGATTTGAGGGAAAGATCCTGATTCAGCCAGGCCCGGTCCTTGATAAACATTTCACTCGGTTGTCCGAGCAGGGAAAAGGACATAAAGCTATTGTGTCCAAGCTCAAAAAAGCCGTCTTTATTATCCCATTTTTGCATCCCAATATATTCAAAACCGATTCGTTCTTGTCCGAGATAAATCGCTTTATAGTCTTCGCGAATGGCGGTGGTGGTGAGAGGAATCCACTGGGATGAGGTCTCATAAGTTGAGATCTCAAAGAATTCTTTCTGGATGAGTCGGCTTGTCATCGTCAACCAGAATCCAGTAATGAAAAGGAGAGTCATCGTTCGCAGCATCTTGCCTCATTCATCGTCAAGAATTAAAGATGCTTTAACGACTAACTCCTTTCAAACATTCGGGTTATATCGCATCAGCTATTTCCAGAATTGACGCATCCAGACTTCCAAATGCAGAGGGCGCCAAAGATCCGTATGAAGGTTGTAGTTGTCCTGATGGGTTTGACTTTTGGAAGTAAGAACATTCATTTTTACGCGGTCTAAAAAAGTTTCCGTGGTGAGCGGCCTGTTCGTGAATAAATCCTGAATATAAGTTCGTCCCTCCTGCATCCACGAATCTTCCGGCGTAATAAAGCCTTTCTTATCCTTGCGGTTCCAGATGATTTCGGGAATGAGATTTTGAACGCTGCGGCGCAGAATCCATTTTTGCTGGCCGTCGCGCATCAAGTGATCGGCGCTTAAAGTGAACATTTTTTCCACCAGCCGGTGATCCAGAAAGGGATGCCGGGTTTCCACAGAAAACGCCATTCCGTTGCGGTCTTCATAATGAAGCAGCTGCGGAAGACTGTAAGTAAATAAATCCTGATAAAGTTTATGGCGGATATCCGACCAGTCTCGCTCACGGCGGTGAAGATAATCTCTTAGCCGCGATTCATGACGTTGATAAAAAGCGGGAGCCATCAGGGCGATGCCTTTGGTCCTGGATAGGGATTTGAGACGAAGCATAAGCTGCGAACTGCTTCGTAATCCACCGGGCATAAGTCCATAAAGGATTCTTGAAAAAAGCACAGTCTGAGAAAGTCCGTTGGCTTTGGAGGGAAGATGCCGCCATTCATGAAAGAAGCGCTGCCACTGGCCGCGGCGCAGCGCATCGGCAAGAAACACACTGCCGTATCCCCGGTAGCCGCCCAAATACTCATCGGAACCCTGACCGCTTAATGCCACGCGGATTTTATGCTGACCTATAAGACGCATCAGGCTCCACTGAGAGAATTGATTGCTGGAGTAAAAAGGTTCGTCCATGATCTGCGTCAGATGCGGAAGATCCTTCCAAAGTTCACGTCCTTGCGGAAAAGTTTCGTATCCCTCCATTTGCAGGCCTTGAACGGCGGCGTGAATAAACTTTCGGTCATCACATTCCGGCATTTCAAAACATGCGCTGAAGGCTTTGCGTTTTAAAGTTCCGGAGGGATGCGTCTCGCGGTCTGCTTTTTCTACCAGATAACCGATTGCGGTTGAATCCAATCCTCCGCTCATGCACAAACCGACTGGAACATCACTGCGCAGACGAATCCTTACCGAGTCTTGCAAGAGATCCAAAAATTCATCGGGAGACATGACGCTTGAATTTGAAGAAGTGAGAGAAATATCCCACCACTTTTCAAGAGTCCATCGGGAAGTTTTCAGGGAGTAGATGCCGTAATGCGACGGGGGAATTTGTTCAATGCTCTGGAAGAAAGTGTGAGGAGTGTGATCCTGAAGCCCCAGGGAAAGATAATCAAAAATCATTTCTTCGTTCGGTTTTCGAGCCACTTGAGGGTGAGCTAAAATCGATTTGATTTCAGAAGCGCAAAGAAACCGGTCGCGGTCCTGATAATAATAGAAAGGTTTGATGCCGAAGCGGTCGCGCGCGCAGAATAAAATATTTTTCCGGACATCCCAGAGCACAAAAGCCCACATCCCGTTAAAACGCTTGAGGCAGTCCACGCCCCACTCCGCGTAGGCTTCGAGAATTACCTCGGTGTCAGAATCCGATTTAAATGAGCGGCCCTTTTGAATCAGCTCGGCGCGGATTTCGAGGTAATTGAAAATCTCTCCGTTATAAACCAGCCACAAGGTTTGTTCCTGATTACACATCGGCTGAGCTCCGGCCGGGGACAGGTCCAGAATAGATAAGCGCTGGTGTCCAAGCCCGAGAAAAGCGTCTGGGATTTCCGTGAGGGCAGGGGTGAGAAAGCCTTCTCCGTCAGGACCCCGGTGACTCAGAAGCCGGGTCATTGTTTTCAAGGTCTCGACCTTGGAAAAATTCGAGGGGCCGCGATCAAAATACGTTACAAATCCGCACATGGAAAGGTTACTCGATGTTATAGGCTGTCATTGAGAATCCCGCGCTTGGGCGGAGACGCGGCAATCTCCGAGATTGCTTCGCTCCGCTCGCAATAACATAATTGTATGATGTGGAATGCGCCTAGTCCCTAAATTCTGCTTACGTTCAAGATTGATTTTTGGTACTATGTTGGCTCTTCACTTGCAGAAGGGGACAGGTCAGCACTTAAGACCTGTCCCCTTCTGCGAAGGTCTTCAAATAGAGGAAATCATGATCTCAAAAGTTCAGATCCAAGGATTAATACTGGAAGCCCTTCAGAATGTCAAGGAATCAGAACCGGTCTATCAATCCTTGGCATTAAATGAGGGGACGATTCTCTTGGGCGAGGGAAGTTCCCTTGACTCGATCGCCTTTACCCATTTTGTCGTGGGATTTGAAGAGCGCATGGAAAATGCCACGGGAGAGGAATACGAGTTTCAGCTGGATAAGTTTTATGATCAGTTACCCTTAACCGTGGATTACCTTGCCGGGCAAGTCGCTTCCCAGTGGCAGGCTAAAGGGGCTTAAGTGACGATGCCGGTTGATAAAGACTCAAAATCCTCAGCCGATCTCAGTATCAGTCATGAATTAGTCACTTTGATCCGCGGATTTTTTGCGACCCCAGTCATCACCGCAGTCGGCCGACTTGGTTTTTTTGAATTCATTTTAAAACAGCCTGTCTTTTCCTCTTCGGATTTTCCCCAGGCCGCAAATCAATCCTTACTTAAAAATATTTTCCAATATTTGGAGCGGCTGGATCTGCTCAAATCCCTTCAGGAAGGCCAATATGAATGTACTCCGCTGGGAAAACAAATCTTTCAACGTTTGAGTTCTTTCCTGGCACCGCATTCTTACGGGGATTACATGGTCCGCCTTTATGATCAGCTTATTCAAGCGCCGCCTCTCCATCAGCCCAAAGTTGACCGGCTCGAAAATATTTTAGGCAGTGGCCGCACGCATGAACGTTATTTTCCCACTGCGATTTCCTATATCCGCCGCAAGCTCAAGCCTCAATGGATCGTAGATATTGGATGCGGAGACGGAAAGTTTCTGGGTTTTGTGCTGCAGGATATTCCCGAAATCAAATCGATCGGAATTGATTTGTCGGAAGTTTCAGTTCAAACAACCCAAAAAAACTTAAAACAAAGATTTCCAGGACGAACGATCCACGCTTTTGATTGTAACGGAGCGGATGTTTCAACGTGGAGCCAGAAAGTAAAGTCGTTCGTCAACGAAGAATCACTGACTATCTCAATGTGGTTTTTACTTCATGAAATTTCCGAGAGAGATCCTTCCCGGGTCATTCGTTTTTTAACAGAGGTGCATCGCTTATTTCCCCGCACTCCTCTTGCGGTTTGCGAGCTTGTCCGCCAGAGCGCGGAGCTCTTGGCGCAGAACCGGCAAACACTCGTGATGCCCGAATATCTTTTGTTTCATGATATTTCCGGGCAGGGAGTTTTATCGTGGACGGAATATCAAACGATCTTAAAACAGATTCCTTATGATTTAGTGATGCAGAGAACCTTTGATGAAATCGGCTCCGAACTCGAGACCCCGGAACCGGCAACCTTTGTTTGGGTATTGGTTCCGCGTCCATCATGAAACCGCTTTCCGGCATAGGGATTCTTGGCTGGGCTCAGATTTGTCCGCAGAAAAAAGTCACGAATCAAGAACTCGCCAAAAAACTTTCCCTCGATCTTAAATCCATTGAAGCTCAGACAGGAATCCGGGAAAGATATTTTCTTGGACCGAATCAAACTGCGGAAGATCTGGTGATCGAGGCCGCGCGCAAAGCTGTGGCCAAAGCCGGTATTCCGGTTCAGGAAATCAGTCAGATTATTTGCGGAATCACTTCGGGCAATTACCGTTTTCCCGCCGCGGCTTGCCGGATTCAGCACGCCTTAAAAGCAAACCAGGCGTTTGCGTTTGATATTGCCTCCAGCTCCACCAGTTTTCAAGCCGGACTGGATTTGGCAGCCGCTCATTTAAAGACTCATCCGGACGCCCGCTATGTGTTGGTAGCGGCCGTGGCTGTCCAATCACCCTTTATCAACTGGAAGGATCCTCGGCTGGCCGTGATTTTGGGAGACGGAGCTGCGGCCGTGGTGGTGGGAAGAGTCCGGGAAGGAGAGGGTATTCTCGGATCTTATTTTTTAACCGATGGAAGTTTAGCGGATGCAGCTTTCCTTAGGGGAAAGAGGCTGCCACTGTCCCCTAAGGATGGCCCATTCATTGAAATGGACGGCGTTCGTATGGGCCGGGAATTTTTAAAAACTCAGCCCGCAATAATTTTGAAATCATTGAAACAGGTCGGATGGACGGTCGATCAGCTCGATTGGCTGATTTTTCATCAGGCCAACGGCCGATTGATCGAACTCCTGATGCGGAAATTAAAAGCGCCGATGACAAAAACAATTCTTACCCTCACTCACCGGGGAAATACAGCGGAAGCTTCGGTTCCCACAACATTGTGTGAAGCTCTGGATCAAGGGAAAATTCTTCCCGGGCAGCGCGTGCTTCTCTCCAGCGCCGGAGCAGGTTGTTCGTTGGCCGT
>SICL01000062.1 GCA_009691445.1 Candidatus Taenariivivens baikalensis
CTCCATACGCATCCACCCGTCGGTCTCGAAAAAACGGCCAGCCCTGACGGGTGGATTCGATTTCGGAAAGATCGCACTTCACGATCAAGGTCTGCTCTTTGGATTCACTGGCCTGGGCGACAATACTTCCAAAAGGATCTGACACAAAGGAATTACCCCAAAACGTAATCGGGCCTTCCTTGCCCACGCGGTTCGTAACTGCCACAAACACTTCGTTCGCAACCGCATGTCCGCGCTGGACGATTTCCCAGCCGGTGTACTGAGCTTTGGCCGCCTCTGGTTCATGATCCTGATGGCCGATCGCCGTGGGATAAAAAATAATCTGGGCTCCCTGCATCGCCGTCAGCCGCGCGGCTTCAGGGAACCACTGATCCCAGCAAATCAAAACTCCGACTTTGGCGTAGCGTGTTTGAATGGCCTGAAAACCAAGATCCCCGGGAGTAAAATAATATTTTTCATAAAAATTAGGGTCATCGGGAATGTGCATCTTGCGATAATGACCCGCCGTAGACCCATCCGCATCCAGCACCACGGCGCTGTTGTGATAAATCCCCTGCGCGCGTTTTTCAAAGAACGGCGCAATGATCACTACTTTTTTCTGCTTCGCAACTTTAGCGAGCGTCTTTGTTAAAGATCCTGAAATAGGTTCAGCGAGATTAAAATTCTTGGGGTCATGGTTGCGGCAGAAATAGAGGGTATTGAAAAGCTCCTGAAGGCAGATAATCTGAGCACCTTTATGCGCTGCATCTTCAATGCTTTCAATCGCACGCCTAAGATTGATCTTCGGATCCGGAGAGGCTTTGCGCTGGATAAGGCCGAGAGTGACTGTGCTCATGACTGTTTACGGATTAGCGGGTGTGCGGGTTAGCGGATTTTTACCCGCAAACTCGCTCACTCACATACCCGCTCACCAGATTTAGTGGATGAGCACCGCAGCGGCAATGACCGTAGCCCAATTTTCATTTTTCGGACCAATCGCGCTTTGGGTGATGGATAACGTTCTTACGATTTGATTGGAAATTTTCCAGATCTCGCGCTTTTTATCCCAGCTTTCATTGGGGTCAAACTTCACACCCAGAATCGTGGCGAGCATTTCCGCAGCCAGGTCTTCGGCATAATCCCCGGTCTTTTTTTCCGTCCAGCCGTAAGTGTGCGCCTCAGAAAGATATCCATAGTGATCCTCACGCTTGGGAAAAGCCATTCCTACAGAAGAAGAAATTAATCGATTCGGCTCGTTCGTGTAAGCCTCCGCAATCACCGTAAACAAAATCTGGCCGGGTGTTAGATACTTCAAACCGGCTTCTCGGGTAATTAACTTGCAGTACGGAGGATAAATACTCGAAACGCGAACGATATTGTAGGGCGCAATTCCTGCATCGCGCAGGGCGAGTTCAAAGCTGGAAAGCTTTTCTTTGTGAATACCAACGCCCTTGGTTAAAAAAATCTTTTTGGGTAATATCACTTCACGGCCTCCTGGTTAAATCAGGGGCGGTTCTCATCCACTGAAGATGCACAAGCCCCTAACATTGAAAATTTTCAATTCTCATTGCCTTGGCAGCGGGTTGTACCTGAGAACCGTCCCTTCACCTTTGACATCTCGAACAATAAAAAGTACTACGACCTAACAATATGATTTTACGGATTAATTGCCCGCACCGCAAACAAGATTTTTTAAAACGCCCATAAACTTGATGCTTCTTCTGGAAACTTCCCCGGGATCCGTCCGTCTGCTGATAGTCGTCAATGCTCGATCCCCCGCCTAAAATGGCCTCTTTTAGACAGTCCTGGATTTCATCGAACAGCCTTTCCAGCGTTAATCGTGACAACTGAGAAGCAGATTTCCGGGGGTTGATTTTAGCCCGATAAAGGCTTTCATTCGCATAAATATTGCCTAAGCCCGCAATTAAATGCTGATCCAAAAGCAGCGATTTGATTTTACCACTCCGGGTTTTGAATCGCTTCACAAAATCGCCGGACGTCATTTCAAAGGGATCCGGAGCAATCCGTTGAAGATTTTTCGGGATCTCACGGGAAGATGTCACAAACACTTCACCAAATTTCCGGATATCGCGAAACCACAGTACCTTCGCGGCTTCCACAACAGGGGACAGGTCGCTGCAACCTGTCCCCTGTTGTGCACCAAACGATAAAATCAAATGCACGTGTTTGTCCGGCGAATCTTCCTGAGATTTGAGTAAAAGTTGCCCTGTCATCCCGAGATGAAACCAAAGCCGCCGGTCTTCTGGAAAAATCAGACTCAGATACTTTCCTTTTCGAACGACGCTCTGAATGGACTGTCCCAACAAGAGCTTTTGAATCTCGGATTCGGGCGAGGTAAGAACAGCATCGGGACGGCTCCAGCACTGAGCCAGTATCTGACCGGATAATTTCTCTCTAAGCTGCCTCACGATAATTTCTACTTCAGGAAGTTCAGGCATAAGAATGCTCGGAAACCTCATCCAGCGTTCGTTAAGTTCGAGTGAACATTCGAGATTGCTTCGCTTCGCTTGCAATGACGCGCAAAATCTGTAGGACTCAGATTACAAAGGAAGGCGCTGAGTCATGCCGTCTTTGGAGGAATGGTAATAGCGGATGGTGTTCTCACCCTTTTTCCAGCAAAGGAATACTTTTTTGCCGTGATGATATGAAAAAAAATCGATAAATCCTTTTTCAAGGCTTCGCACGATACACCCCAAGGAATGAATCTCCTCCACGTCTTTCTCGAGCTTCGTAATCTCATCTTCCATCTGCTGGATTTCGCGTTCCAGTTCTGGTGAAACACTTTCATATCCCGCGTGACCTTCCGCACTTTCAAGCAATTGATGCATGAACAGCACATCGTGACGCTGGGCATGGGCCTCACGCTTAGCAAAAATTTTCCCCATCCGGGTTTCTAAAACAGGGATAAGTGCGTTCGCTTCTTCAAGAGTGAATATTTTTAGAGATTTCATAATCATGTTACCAGGTGAGCGGTTAACCGGGTTTGCGTGAATGGGACCCGCTCACTCTTTTAGGAATTCCATCGCTCCGGAGCGCTGTCAGCGGTCAGGGAAGGAATAAAACCTCCGCTGCGAGCCGCATTCACAACGCTTTCCTGACTCAGTTTAACAAATCCTCCAGCGTATTTTCCACCAAACACCAAGGCGTTGAAATTATACCGCTTGTAGGCAAAATCGAGTTTTTTATTCACAATCTCCGGGACTGTCATTAAAGGAACGTTCACATATTCCTGAAGAACCCAGTTTTCCTTGATCGCCCGGTCAATAGCCTCATTCCAATCTTGGTCGCGTGTTTCTTTACCGATCAGAATTCCCTTGCCAGCGTGGCTGGGCATAGGTTTGATGACCAGACTTTCTTTTTCATCTTTAAGAAAATCGATCAGATAACTTTTTTTCCCACGGTAAAAAGCCTCGGCATCCGAGATACTGCGCGTCCAGGGAATGCACTCGCGCTTAATCTTATTTTCATTTTCCGTAAAAAAATGGTCGTATTCGGGATTGGTCAAAATTGAAAGAATGGTTTGCGTGCTGGCCAGCCAGGAACGAAGTGGATTGACCATGCACACCGCCCGGTCACGGTAGGCTTTAATGAGATCCTGGATTTCATCCAGCTTTTCCACAAGCTCTTCCAGGGAAGCGCGGCGCAGAATCATATCGATGCGAAAATCCTTGTGATAGAGCTTCCCGCCTTTGTATTTGAGTTCACGGGGATCTGCGATCGTAGTTTTATAACCTTTGGATTCAAAAAAGACTTTAAGGAGTTCAAATTCATGAAGCGTCCGTGCGTTGCGCCAGTCCACAATCGCAATACGGGGGGTTTCAAGTCCGCCGAATTCTTCGTACACCTCAAGCAGCATATCAAGGATATTCTGGACACGCATTGTCCGCTTCACCTGATTTTCTTTGAAAAATCCGGCAAGCGGCAACTCTTCAAGAAGAGCCTTCTCAAAATGATCCGCGTAGGCCGATCCAGCCGAGACGTCCGAATTAAATCCCAGAAGCTTGAAGCTCTGCCCTTCCAGGAGTCCGTCAAAGCGGCCAAAGACAATCCCCTTAGAATAACCCGGATCAATTTGAATGAGCTCCCGGATCTCCGGAGAGATTTGGAACAAGGAGGAAAAATGACGTTCTTCAAAGTAAAGCCGGATCGCCACGCCAGCCACAGCATTGAGCGTTGAAGAAGCGCGCTTAAGCATAAGTTCCTGATCCGCAGACATCCAATGTGGTTTGTAAAATGTCGGGATGGGAAATCGCCCGTACTTGGGGCCGATCTTCTCAAGGTTTTTTAGATAAGCGGGAATCGCCCGGATAATTTCGGGCTCGGAAGATTTTAGGAATTCGTCGTATTCATAATCTAGATTTTTGGAGGGAATCATAAGAATAATCTAAAATTATAAATCTTAAATCTTAAAAACGGGTTGGATTTCTTGGGTTTTCAATTTTAGATTTAAGATTTAAAATTTAAGATAGGCATTTTAAGAACCTTCTGCATCGTTTGACCCATCAAGGCTGGGCTCGGAACCACCACAGCTCCGGCTTCTTTGAGACGGGCAATCTTGCTCGATGCTTTACCCGCGCCGCCAGCAATAATCGCACCGGCATGTCCCATGCGCTTTCCTTCCGGCGCATTAGCTCCGGCAATAAAGGCCACCACGGGTTTGCTCATATGCTCCCGGATAAAATCAGCCGCCTCTTCTTCCGAAGTTCCGCCGATTTCACCGATCATCACGACCGCCTTGGTTTCGGGGTCTGCCTCAAAAAGCCGAAGGATATCGACAAAATTGGAGCCCACAATTGCATCCCCGCCAATGCCCACACAAGTCGACTGACCAAGTCCGAGTTCCGTTAATTGCCATACGGCTTCGTACGTCAAAGTGCCGCTTCGTGAAATGACACCGACATTGCCCTTCTTATGAATATAGCCGGGCATAATCCCAATCTTGCACTCTCCGGGAGTGATCACTCCCGGACAATTAGGGCCGATCAAACGAACATTTTTGGTTTGAAGCCAGGGTTTGACCTTGGCCATATCCAGCGCGGGAATGCCTTCGGTAATACAAACGACCAGTTCAATCCCTGCGTCGGCAGCTTCGCGGATGGCCGCTTCTGAAAATTTGGCAGGAACATAAATGACCGACGCATTTGCTCCGGTTTTGACCACGGCTTCTTTCATGGAATTAAAAACAGGCACTCCATGAATTTGCTGGCCGCCCTTACCGGGAGTGACCCCGCCCACAACCTGCGTCCCATACTCCAGCATCTTCTCGGTATGAAAGGCGCCGTGATGGCCGGTAATTCCCTGGACGAGGACTTTGGTGTTTTTATTAATTAAGATACTCATAAATTCCTGTGAAACGTGAAGCGTGAATCGTTATTCGGGAGACGTTGAACGTTTCACGAAATACGCTTCACGCGGTTACAGCTTTTACGACTTTTTCTGCGGCTTCCGCAAACGTGCTGGCGGTAATAACCTTTAAATTGGAACGCGCGAGAATTTCTTTTCCTTCTTTGACATTGGTCCCTTCCAGACGAACCACAATCGGAACTGTGACGCCGATCTCTTTGACCGCTTCCAGAATTCCCTCCGCGACGACATCGCAGCGCATAATCCCGCCGAAAATATTCACGAGAATCGCTTTCACGTGCTGATCTTTAAGAATAATCTTAAAAGCAGACGCAACCTTTTCCTTACCAGCTCCTCCGCCCACATCCAAAAAATTGGCGGGTTCGCCTCCGGCATATTTGATAATGTCCATCGTCGCCATCGCAAGGCCTGCGCCGTTGACAATGCATCCGATATTGCCTTCAAGCCCCACATAACTCAGATCATATTTTTTAGCCTCAACCTCACGCGGATCTTCCTGATGAGAATCCCGGAGGGCCGCCATATCTTCGTGACGGTAAAGCGCGTTGTCATCAAAGTTGATTTTGGCATCAATGGCAATGACTTGACCTCCCTCGAGGATCGCAAGCGGATTGATTTCAACCAGAGAGCAGTCCAGATCAATAAATAATTTTGAAATTGCCTGAAAAATTTTTGAAAAACTCTTTCTCTGCTCCGAAGTAAGCGTCAGCAGGGCTGCAATGCGGTCTCCCTCCGAAGAGCTAAGCCCTGTCTCGATAGGGAAAAGCGTCTTGTGCATCTTCTCCGGAAATTTCTGAGCGACTTCTTCAATATTCATCCCTCCGGCTTCCGAGACAATCAAGCAGGGTTGGCAGGCGCTCCGGTTGAGGACAATGCTGACATAGAATTCTTTTTCGATCGGATAAGTAAATTCAATCAGAACGGATTCCACAGGGCGTCCCTCTTTACCCGTCTGAGGCGTTACAAGACGCGTTCCAAAAAGTTTAGCCGCGCAGTCGCGCGCTTCTTCCGGCGTTTTAAAAACCTTCACACCGCCGCCTTTACCGCGTCCTCCGGCGTGCACCTGGGCCTTGACCGCATAAAGACATCCAGGAGTGGCTTGGGTTTTGGCGATCTCGTAGGCTTCTTCTGCCGTGCGCGCAAGGCTGCGCTGATTCATGGGAATCCCGTAGCGGGCAAAAATATCTTTTCCTTGATACTCGTGAATGTTCATTTCATCCTGTGCATAGCGCAAAGCGCAGAGTGCCTAGAGAACAACTGGTTTTACGCTATGCGCTATGCCCTTTGCCCTTTGCTTTATGCTTACTTTCTTTCATTGATCGGTACATAGGTCTGATTAACGGGGCCAGTATATTCTGCGTTCGGACGAATCAAACGGTTGTCGGAAAGTTGTTCAATGACATGCGCGGTCCATCCTGCCACGCGGCTTGCGGCAAATACGGTGGTAAAATAATCCGTAGGAAATCCAAGAATATAAAGCACCGAGGCGGAAAAGAAATCAACATTGCAGGGAATCTGTCTTTTCTCCCACATGACTTTTTCCACACGGTTTGAAATATCCATCCATAGGGTCTTACCTGTTTTTTCACAAAGCTTGCTGGCCATCGACCTGAACGCCGTGGCCCGGGGGTCCTGCGTTTTATAAATGCGGTGCCCAAATCCCATTACTTTCTTTTTGTGTTCGAGGAGATCATCAATATAACCGGCAACCCGCTCCGGAGTTTTGATTGTGAGAATCATTTCCATCGCTTTTTGATTCGCATTACCGTGAAGCCCGCCCTTAAGCGTCCCGATAGCCGCCGTCACGGCCGAGTACATGTCGGACTCCGTCGAACAGGTCACACGCGCCGAAAAAGTTGAGGCATTAAACCCGTGATCGGCAAGAAGAATCAGATACGCATCCAGGGCCCGCTCGTTTTCCAACCCCGGCTTAACGCCGTGCATCATATAAAGGTAGTTAGCCGCGTGCGACAGTTTGACGTCCGGAGCCAGGACCGGTTTTCCAAGACGGATACGGTGCATGGCCGCCAGGATTGCCGGGAAAGAAGCCGTTAGACGTAGCGCCTTTTTTTTCAGAATTTCGGGCGTGATATTGTCGGCATCGCTGTCATAAAACGAAAGCATGGAAACCGCGGTCCGCAGTGCCGCCATCGGATGAGCTTTGGGCGGAAACTTTTTCAGGAAAGTAATGATCTCATCGGGAATTTTCCGGTAAGTCGCCAGATTCTTTTTGAAGATCTTCAGCTCTTCAACCGTAGGAAGTTTTCCAAACCAGAGAAGGTAAACGGTTTCTTCAAAACAGGATTTTTCAGCAAGCTCACCGATCTTGATCCCACGGTAATAAAGCTGGCTTCCGGCTCCATCCACAAGGCTGAGCGCTGTTTGTCCGGCCACAATCCCTTCAAGGCCTTTAATATAGAGAGACTTGGAAGGATCCGTCTTGGAAGCTGGGTTCGTTTCGGTCGGTGTCATAGATGGCGTATTATACGGATATTCCCGGTTTCCGCACGTGGAAAATGCAGCTTTCAGCTGTCAGCCTTTAGCTTACAGAAAAACAAAAAATCTAAAAGCAAAAGAATGAGACGCTTTTACAATGAGGGTCAGTTTAAAGCTGATAGCTGAAGGCTGAAAACTGAGAGCTCATAGGTAAAGACGACCATATTTGCCGGCGAGATGCTCGGAAGCGTATTTCACGTATCGCTCGGCCCAGGCTTTGAGGTTGGAGATTTCTTTGCGCTTCAGCGCGCGGATCTGTTTCGCCGGCCGGCCGAAATAGAGGTATCCGGATTTGAGCTTCTGCCCGTGAGTGACAAGGCTTCCGGCTCCAAGCATCACAGCCTCTCCGATGACCGCTCCATCAAGAACAATGGATCCCATTCCCACCAGCGATTGATCCTTCACCGTGCAAGCGTGCAAAATCACTTGATGACCGACCGTCACATAATGACCGATCTTGCAGGCGTGATTGCTTTCAACATGAAGGATAGAATTATCTTGGATATTGGTGTAATGACCGATCGTGACCTTGTTAATGTCACCGCGAAGGGAACAAAGCGGCCAGACGCTTGAATAATCCCCAACTTTAACTTGGCCGATAATCTGGGCAGAAGGATCGATGAAAACATTTTTCCCGATTTGCGGCTTGAGCATTTTCATAGAAAAAGTATACTGATCTTCGACCCATTCACCAACTCTTTTGTGGAGCTGCCATGAAAAAATGTTTCTGGATTTTTCCTGTTCTTCTCATCGGATTCCTTTCATCCGCCTCAGCGTCCGATATTCCCAGCCATCCCTTGCTGGAACAGGCCCGGCAAGCCAAGCTCGAACGTTTCAACTACGCGCTTCAGCATGGGGCGAAGATTGAACTCACTCCGGACGGAAAAACCTTTTTCCTTTTATGGTATCCCAGCAGTAAAGTTCCCGGAAAGCCGGTGCCTATGTTCGCCGGACTTCACGGCCACGGAAGCTGGGCCTTTGATGAGTTTTTTCTCTGGCATGATGCCCTTGAAAAAAGAGGCTGCGGAATTTTGGCCATCCAGTGGTGGCTCGGCGGTGATGAATCGGCCGAAGGTTATCTTCGTCCCCGGGAAATTTATAAGATTCTGGATCAGACTTTCCACCGCGAAGGCGTTCAGCCAGGCACAGTCCTGCTTCATGGTTTCAGCCGTGGATCTGCGAATACTTATCCTGTAGCCGCTCTCGACACTTATACCCAAAATCGCTATTTCGCGCTGATTATCGCCAATTCAGGAAAAGCCAATGCAGACTATCCTCCTGTTCATGAAATCATCCAGGGAACTTACGGAGAAAAACCTTTTGAGGGAACTCACTGGGCCACATTTGCGGGAGGAAAGGATCCTCATCCGGAAAGAGACGGGATTCAAGGTATGCGTGAAGCGGGAAAATTTATTGAACAGTACGGCGGAACCGTGGATCTTGCCATTGAGGATCCGTCACAGGGTCATGGAGGATTCCACCGCAATCCCGCCAACACAGAAAAAGCTTTGGACCTCTTCGCCCAAAAACTTGCGGAGAACTCTCCGGCAAATTGATAACCTATTTTATGCTGCAGGAGTAACGATTAGATTTTCCGTTGTTAGAAAAGGCTTTTTCCCGGAAAATTTAATGTGCTCGTGGGCCGACAAAATTTCGATTCCCACGATTTCCCCTTTAGGCCCCTGATTCACTGAAATATCTTCATTAAGACGCACAGTCGTCACTTGTTCTTTCCTTTCAGTGAAGCGGACATAAAGAGCATCCACTTTTGCATCGTAACTAATTCTCATAGAACCTCCCAAAAATAAAATACGTAAACTGTAATGACTATTAGCCGCCCGGATTCTTCTTTTACCACTGGCATTACCTGCTTTAAAGCATAATGCCGTTCGCCCCAGATCTTATCATACTGAAAGTTTAACCGATAAGCATCTCTGCCTTTTTTTGCAGGGGTCTTTTCGCCCTTCAATATAGCTTCCCTGACTTCATCAGCCGAAGCACCTCTTTCCTTCATTTGAATCAAGGCATGGGAAGAAAATGTGATTTCAATCATTTCTGTATTAATTGCCTCAAAACGTATTGAAGAATTCCGCCGTGCTTGTAGTATTCAAGTTCGACAGGGGTATCGATGCGGCAGATCACTTGAAAGGATTTACCGCCGGCGGTTACGCAAAGTTTCTTTCCTGGCTTCAGACCGTCAGCAATTCCTGTGATTGAAAAATTTTCTTCACCGGTCAGCCCCAATGACTGACGCGTTTCCCCATTCTCATAAACCAGCGGAAGAATTCCCATCCCGATCAAATTACTGCGGTGAATACGCTCAAAACTTTCCGCAATCACGGCCTTGATGCCAAGCAGCATCGGCCCTTTGGCGGCCCAGTCCCGTGAAGATCCTGTGCCGTATTCTTTTCCGGCGAGCACGATCAAAGGCGTTTTTCGTTTTTGATATTCGGCGGATGCATCATAAATGGCCATCACGTTTCCTTCAGGCAAAAGACGCGTTACCCCGCCTTCGGTTCCCGGAGCCAAAAGATT
>SICL01000063.1 GCA_009691445.1 Candidatus Taenariivivens baikalensis
CAATTTCCGCGGTACCGCGGAAATTGACCTGGGCACACTATTGTGAACTGCTTCCTATTAAAGAAGAGCAAACCCGAAATGAACTGGCCCGTGAAGCTGCGCAAAAAGGCTGGACGAGTGATGCCCTGCGCCGCAAGATCAGAGAAGAAAAAACCTCGGTACCGTTTCCTACAGGGACAGGTCGGTACTAGGTGAAACCTGGTATTGTGAAAAAAGGGCAACGGGCTGGCACTATAACTTAGGGTGAACCTGGCACTGGGAGAAACGGTACCTAGCTATTGAATTCACATCATTACCTGCGTCCCTTCGCATCGATTAAAATCAATTCAGAGAGTGCCATTAAGAGACGATATACCAACAACTTTAAACGGAGGAAGTATGACTGCCCAAGCGATTGACCTGAAAGGGTTAGACAAGTTGAAAGTTCCAGGCGATGTCCGAAAGGATTTAGAAAAATTCATCTATGAAATCCTCGAACATTACAAACAAAACTTAATTTCCGTCACAGCCTTCGGAAGTGTTGTTTCAGGCGACTTTGTTTCGGAAACTTCCGACGTTAATTTACTTGTCATTTATTCTGATTTGGATATTGAACAGCTAAGCCCTGTGGCTGAATTAGCTCAACGGTGGCTTAAAAAAAGAAAATTTTCCCCTCGGTTTCTTTCTAAGCGCAATTTAGTGGATTCCAATCGCTATTTCCAAATCGATCAGATGGAAATGCGAGATTCTCATGTTGTTCTTTATGGGGAAAATATTCTGAAAACACTGCCTATTCACCCCGAGGATATGCGTTGGCAGTTGGCCTATGAAATTAAAAGCATGAGAATGAGAATTAAGCAACAGTTTTGGCGTGCGTGTGGCAATGAAAGGATGATGCGCCTAATTTTACTTAAACGGTTTTCCTCGTTAATGCATCTGACTCGTGCCTTGTTCTTCTTGATAAAAAAACCAACCCCTTTCTCACACAAAGAAATTGCCAGCTTAGCAGTTCAGGAACTCAAGATAGACTCAAAGTTTGTAGATAAAATGTTTGACCTGAAAACATCCAAAGAAGAAATGCCTACCAATAAACTCGTGCAATTATTTGATGAATTGATGGAAATGATCAGACAGGTCGATGATCGGGTTGAGCAGATCAAAGGTTAAAATGCGCCGATCACTTCTTCCTTTCCTTATTTTAACCGTAAGTATCTTGGCTTATGGCTCTCCTCTTTTAGCTGAAACAGCCACCTATGAAGTGACGAATTACGTCGCCACTCTCAAACTAAATTCAGGCAACGATGATGTGGATGTCGAGTTGGATATTACTTACAACGTTTTCACAGGCCCAAAATACGATGGTTTTAAGTATGTGGGGAATTTTAAACCTATCAATATAGAAGCAGTTGATGAAGATGGCAGTTCCGTTTCAGCATATTTAAGACGGCATCGAGAAAATCAGGTTTATTGGTCATTTCCAACTGTTAATCATGGAAGAAAAAGAATCGTTGTCAAATTTACTTTGAAGGATGTTTTGACAGGCGATTATAAACAAAATGGTCTTGTCGCAGATTGGATTGGCATTTTTAAAGTGCCAGTTCAAAATGCTGCTTATAAAGTTATTTTTCCTTACGGCAGACAACCTGCGATTGACCAGATAAGTCCAAGAGGATTTTCCTGGGCGCATGATGAACAAGGAAGGCCCACGCTCCAAATGATTCAAGCGCCGCTAAGGACGCAGGCATTAAGGTTGAAGTTTTCTCCAGGCCTGGTTCAAGGAAGACAAGACCCGAATTCTTTACAAGGTATTCTGCAAAACCAAGATTTAATGAGAGTGCTGATATTCGGTGGATTCATTGGCCTTGTGTTTTTGCTTTTGTGGGCAGCACAAAAATCGAGTGGCAACGGTTGGAGTGCTGGAGGCTGTGGGTTGGCTGCGGGTTGTGGTGGTAGCTGCGGGGGCGGTTGCGGAGGTGGATGTGGCGGCGGCTGTGGTGGTTAATGCCTTCACTAACACCGTCGTGGATTCAAAAGCTACCAAGTCTCGGTGTGGGAATAGGATTTCGTAAAGCTCTCAAGCAAAAAATCTTCACTTCACATACCCAAATTGATTTCCTCGAAATAATCACAGAACATTATGCTCAACCTTCGTTTGGTCAGCTTCAAGAGCTTACTCGCTTAAACAAGATTTTTCCTCTCATTCCTCATGTTTTAGGCTCTTCGCTTGGAAACGCATCGGGTCTTAATCCGCAATACCTTAAAGAAATTGCATCCGTAATAAATGCTATCAAACCTCTTTGGTGGAGTGACCATATCGCAATAACATCCACGGGCAATTTGGATATTGGGCATCTTGCCCCTTTGCCAAGGACGATGGAAATGGTCAAAATCATTTGTGAAAACATAAGCACCATTAAGAAAAAAATTAAATATCCGCTTATTCTTGAGAACATTTCTTTTACCCATACTTTGGGAGGAGAATTAACAGAAGAAGAATTTATCAAGGAAATCATCGAGCGAAGCGATTGTGGCCTGTTGCTCGATTTAATGAATCTTTATGCGAACAGCCAAAATTTCCATTACGACCCAATAGAATTTCTTGACCGTATTCCGATTGAGAGAGTGGTTCAGCTTCATATTATTGGAGGCCATTGGGAAGAAGGTATCTTAGTGGATAGTCATTCCTCTGCGCCACCCGCCCGTGTATGGGAGCTTTTGGAATATGTGGCAAGTCGCACTAAGATTAAAGGCATTATTATTGAATGGGATGAAAACTTACCAGCCTTCGATAGAATTCTGACTGAGGTGAAACGGGCGAAGAAAATTCTAAGTAAGCAAGGAACGTTAAAGGTGTCCTTCGCATGAGCCTCCAAAGTCTGCAAGAATTATCAACGGCACTTTACTTATCTTCCGCTGAACGAGAGGCATGGAAGCGAAACGCAGATGTGACAGCAAATAAATACTCATTGGATAATAGCGACAAGGAACTCTTAAAAAATTTGAATCCAGAACGATTACGTTTTTACGCTGATTCACTTAAAAGTAAACGCTTTAACGAGATTGCCCAATTTATTCCAGAAACAATGAAGAAGTTCAGAGCAGAACTTTGGCAGCATTTCCAAGAATATGCAGAGAGTTATGTCCCCATAGGATGCAAGAAGGTCGTGGCTGACAGCCTCAGCTTTGGTGAATTTTTAAAAGTGGCAAACACACACGTTTCAAACTCACTCACGGAACTTATAAAACAGGAACTCGCTCCCTGGCGAATGAATTTCCTACTCGAAAAGCAATCTAACCTTTACAAGGCTTCCAAAACTACTTTTTATACTATCCAGGCAAATCGTTATTTAGGAGGAAAAACAAAAATAATTTTTCTAAATTCAGAAAGTAGGCCCTTTGTTTTTAGTGCGTATATTCATCCTGCTATTTTTTTTCTCAAGCTGCCTTTTTCTTCTGTGATTTATACATGGCGATTTATCGCAATTAGTTTTTAAAATCCAGCAATTTCAAGCAGGAAATTTTGAAGACTTTTATTTCTGCGGTTATAACTTCGTAGTCCGCAGTTGCTATCCTCCTTGTAGTCACCCCTCAAACAAGTCTAAATTCCTGAATGCTAGAAAACCTTGGTACCGTTTCCTACAGGGACAGGTCGGTACTAGGTGAAACCTGGTATTGCGAAAAAAGGGCAACGGGCTGGCCCATAACTTAGGATGAACCTGGCACTGGGAGAAACGGTACCTAGCTACTTGATAAGTGACCGGAGGCGTTCCTAATAGTGCCGGGCTGGTTGAGGATGTCACTATTGGTAACGCCTCCGTTGGTTGTTGGTTTCAAAATGCTTATCCGGATGAAAATATGGAAGCCTATCCGGGTTCCACGCTTGTCAATTCTTCTTCCAACGACAGCCTCGAATGTCTGCAACCCGTCAGTTGAAAAAACTTGTTATAGAACGATCGTTCTATTATAATCCGGCATGCCCAAATCCCTGAATCTCCATCCCGTTGTCGCCAAACTGCGGATTTTTTATTCAAAGCACAAACGCCTCCCGACCTTCTCTGAAATGCAGGGGCTTTTCGGATACCGCTCCAAATCGAGTGTTGCAAACCTTGTTACCCGCCTTGTCGAACGGCGGATTGTATTCAAGGACGCGGCCGGAAGACTTGCCCCGGCTCCTTCCTTCGCGTGCGGTGTAAAACTGCTAGGGACTATCCAAGCCGGCTTTCCTTCTCCCGCAGAAGAAGAACTTCTTGATACGCTCACCCTCGATGAATTCCTTATTAAAAAACCTAATGCGACATACATTGTGAAGGTAAGCGGGGATTCTATGATCGATGAAGGCATCAAAGAAGGGGATCTTGTTTTGGTTGAACGGGGAAGGCAGGCGCTGCATGGTGATATTGTGATTGCTCAAGTCGACGGCCAGTGGACTATGAAGTATTTTGAAAAGAAAGACGGTAAGGTGATTCTCCGCGCCGCGAATAAAAAATATCCAGTGATCGTGCCACAAAAAGAACTGGTGATCGGCGGAGTTGTGGTAGCCAATGTCCGAAAATACAAATAATATTCTAAGCCTCTCTTCGTTTCCTCGTCCCATTATCCACATTGATTGCGATGCCTTTTTCACGTCGGTGGAGCAAGCGCTTCATCCGGAACTGAAAGGCAAACCTGTGGTGACCGGAAAAGAGCGCGGCATTGTTGCGTGCGCGAGCTACGAGGCCAAAGCCTTGGGCGTGAAGCGTCCGATGCGCCTTTGGGAAGCGAAAAAACTTTTGCCTCAGCTCATTTGTCTTCCCAGTGATTACGAAACGTATTCGCTTTATTCCAAACGAATGTTTTCCATCATTCGGGAGTTCACGCCGGATGTGGAAGAATATTCCATCGATGAAGCCTTCGCGGATTTATCCGGTCTGCGAAGAATTTACCGGACTGGGTATCCGGAAATCGCCTTTAAAATAAAACAAAAAATCGAGGCGGAGCTGGGCCTCACGGTCTCTGTCGGCCTGAGCGCCTCAAAAATTTTAGCCAAGATTGGATCCAAGCATCAAAAGCCCAATGGATTTACGGTGATCCGCGCGAGTGAACTGCATCAGTTTCTTCCTCAGGTGGCGCTCGATCGGGTTTGCGGATTTGGGCCGAACACCGTGGCGCTTTTAATGAAAAAAGGGGTGCGCAATGTCTGGGATTATGTTTCGCGTCCTGAACTTTGGGCCAAGCAGCTGCTTGGGAAAATCGGCGTTGAACTCTGGCATGAGCTTAGAGGGGACTCGGTTTATCCCATTGTGATGCAGGAGAAGACCGATTACGATTCCATCAGTAAAACAAAAACCTTCACGCCGCCCTCCTCCGATAAAGATTTTGTCAGGGCCCAGCTGATTCGCAATATGGAATCGGCTTTCATTAAACTGCGGCGCTATCGGCTTCGGGCGAAGTGGATTTGTATTTTTCTAAGAAATCAGGAATTCAAATCCTGGGGGACGGAAGCCCAGCTTGACCGGAGCACGTCCTCTATTTTTGAAGCGGCGCCTTTGGTCAATCAATTGTTTGCCCAGGTGTTCCGGGACAATGTTGCTTACCGATTGACCGGCATTGTGCTTTCCAAGATTGAACCGGACCAAGCGACTCAGTACTCTCTTTTTGATGACATTCCGAGGATCCAATCCTTGCGCTCCATCGATCGGGTGATTGATGAGGTCAATGAGCTTTACGGAAAACACAAACTTCATTTGGGAACGAGTCTTTGGCTGGGCCAGCACAAACAGCACATTTCTGCGCGAGGTGATCTTCCAGAAAGAAAAATGGATCTCATGAAAGGCGAAACCGTCCGCCAGCGCCTCGGCATTCCCGTTTGGGACGTGAAGGTTTAAGTTTCATTATCCCACCCGGCAGTAGCTCCTTATATCTCGTGTCCTATAAAGATTACGAGATAAGGAGAGAAAGGTTTATTTGTTGTACCGTTGTAACACAGATAACTATCGTGGCTTCGGTTGTCTAGACCGCTTTTTGTCCTTGTTTTAAGTGGAGTTTTTTAGGTTACAGGGTTTGAATTCTGGGCCACCTCCGTTTTGAAACCCTTTGATCTCGAGTATCTTGAGCGCGCTGTATTGACCCGGCTGATTCTTGATACAGGACAATCATGAGTCGACAATGGAGTTCTAGTTCAGGAAGACCCGAATTTAGGAAGTTTTATCCCCAGATATTTCATTTGGAGTTACGAGGAATTTTTGTTACCTTATCAATGATTGATTAAGACGGGAGGTCTTATGAGTATGCCAGGTCCGCTTGAAATGGTGATGATTTTAGCCGTTTTTTTGATGCTTTTCGGTGCCAAACGTCTTCCGGAAATTGGCCGTGCGCTAGGCGAAGGAATTCGTGAATTTAAGAAATCAATGCGCGATGGTTCTGATGGTCCGATCGACGGAAAAAAATAGAAAGCCAGTCTTTTTGCATTTCATCTAAGCACTCTTGCCTGTGAAATTACAATTCCCGTAGGAAATTTATGCCCGCAACATTGTCTGCTGAAAAGAAAAAGCCACAAGTCATTCATCTCAAAGATTACCGTGAGCCGGATTATCAAATTTCATCCATCGAACTTTATTTTGATCTTCGGGAGGAACATACGCGCGTTCGTTCCCGGATTCACGGCATACGCGTCCAGCCGAGACCGCTTGTTTTAAACGGAGAAGACCTGAAGCTGATATCGATCAAATTAGATGGCCGAAAACTCTCTGCCGTTGAATATCGATGCGATGAAACCACGCTCACCATTGAAGAGATTCCCGAAAAATTCGTCTTAGAGATTGAAACAGAGATCGAACCCCAGAATAACAAAGCCTTTGAAGGACTCTACAAATCTCGAACGGTTTTCTGCACTCAATGTGAAGCGCAGGGATTCCGCAAGATTACTTATTTTTTAGATCGTCCGGATGTGATGCTTCAATTTACCACCACCATTGAAGCCGATAAGAAAAAATACCCCTTTCTTCTCTCGAATGGAAATCCTATTTCACGTAAAGATCTTTCTGGGGGGCGGCATCAAGCCATTTGGGAAGATCCCTTCCCCAAACCTTGTTATCTTTTTGCGCTCGTGGCTGGTGGCCTTGGAATGATTGAAGATCATTTCTCGACAATGAGCGGACGAAAAATCACGCTTCAAATTTTTGTGGATAAGGGCAACGAAGCGCGAGCGCAGTACGCAATGGACTCTCTTAAACGTGCGATGAAATGGGATGAAGAGACCTTCGGGCGTGAATATGATCTCGACCTTTACATGATCGTGGCTGTGGATGATTTTAATTTCGGGGCGATGGAAAACAAGGGACTTAATATTTTTAATTCCCAGTACGTGTTGGCCAATCCTGAGACTGCGACCGATCAAAATTTTCAAGGCATTGAAGGGGTGATCGGACACGAATACTTTCACAACTGGACGGGTAACCGCGTGACCTGCCGTGACTGGTTTCAGATCACGCTTAAGGAAGGTCTCACGGTTTTTCGTGACCAGGAATTTTCATCGGATATGACTTCTCGTGCCGTCAAACGCATTGAAGACGTACGATTTCTCAAAGACTATCAATTTGTGGAAGACGCAGGCCCGAATGCTCACCCGATCCGTCCGAAGTCTTACATCGAAGTGAATAATTTTTACACGTCGACAGTTTATCAAAAGGGCTCCGAAGTGATTCGGATGATTCATACGCTAATTGGAAAAGAAAATTTCCGTAAAGGAATGGATAAATATTTTGAGCTTTATGACGGGAAAGCGGTCACGACCGACGATTTTGTTCACGCGATGGAACTGGTTTCAGGAATGGATTTGACGCATTTCAGGCACTGGTATGATGCCCCTGGAACGCCCATATGCCGCGTATCCTCGAAATACAGCGCCGCTTCAAAGACCTTTGAGCTGACTGTGACCCAGCATCCGCCTCAAAATGCGGACAAGAAAACTTTCAAACCCTATTTCTTTCCTCTGAAAGCAGCACTTTTGGATTCCAAAGGAAAAGAGACAGATCTTGGTATTCTGGTCATTTCGAAACGGAGCCAGACATTCTCATTCAAGAACATTCCCTCCAGGCCCGTGCCGTCACTTCTCAGGAATTTTTCTGCACCCGTGAAAATTGAAACAGATCTCACGCGGGAGGATCTTGTTTTCTTGCTGGCAAATGACACGGATCCGGTCAACCGTTGTGAGGCCGCTCAAACTTTGATGCGTGATTATCTCAAATCCAGTATTACGAGAATTCAGAAAAAGAGAAAACCCGAAGAAGACCAAGCCCTCTTTGACGCACTTGGATCTTTGCTCCGTGATCAATCTTTGGATCCGGCTTTTGCGGTGGAGGCTTTGATCCCGCCAAGTGAAGTCACTCTCAATGAAGCCCTTAAAGTCTGTGATTTTGAGTCGGTTCATGCGGCGCGCCATTTTCTCATCACCGCCTTTGCCCGAAAATTCAAAAAACAGCTTTTTGATATTTATGAGCGTTTTCAAACTAAAAAATACGCGGTAGATTCTGAGTCTATTGGGAAACGTTCCTTTAAAAACCTCGCGCTTCGTTATTTGACTCTGCTCAAAGATCCTGATGCAATGAAACTTTTGGTGCGTCAGTTCCGTCGAGCGAATAATATGACGGATGCCTTGAGCGCTCTCTCGCTTCTTTGTGAGAGCGATCTGCCGGAAAGGGAAGAGGCATTGAAAGCGTTTTATCTAAAATGGAAAAAGGATCCGCTTGTGATGAATAAGTGGTTTGCAGTGCAGGCTTCGTCCCGGCGTGCGGATGTGTTGGATCAGATCAAGCGCCTGGAAAAAGATCCGGCCTTTGATTCGAAAAATCCAAACAAACAGCGTTCGCTTTATACGGTTTTCACGATGAACCTTGTGCGTTTTCACGATAAGTCCGGCAGCGGCTACAAGTTCATTGCGGATAAAATTCTCGAAATCGACCGCTTGAATCCCGGCGCCGCAGGAAAACTCTCCAGCGCTTTCAAAAAATACGCCCATCTTGACCTAAAGCGCAAGGCGCTGATGCGTTCAGAACTAAATCGAATCCTCAAAACCAAAGGCCTGTCTAAGGACGTCTTTGAGATCCTCTCCAAAACCCTGAAAAGTGGCAACGGGTAGGATCAATCTTGGATCTCAAAAAAAAATAAAATCGGGTACAATACTGGAATGGCGAATCAATCTTCTGAACTTAAACGCGATGTGAAATGTTCCAAGTGCGGGCTTTTGCTCACGGTGTGCCAATGCGATTCTTATGTTGAGCTCGGCTCGGAAACTTTCCGGGCCTTTCTCAGCGTGGAGACTCGCGGCTCAGCCGATGATGTGGTTACCGTGATCGAGAAGCTTCCGCCTTCCGAGGCGTATCTCAAGACTTTGCTCAAAAAAATCACGACGGATTGCCAGGCCCGGGGCTCGTATCGTCTTGATAAGAAGTACAGCATGATTGAACTCGTGGGCGACAAACGGGTCAAGCTTCGTCAATTTTTTGAAAAACAGAAAATCGTGTACGTGGGATAGCTATGAACATCCAAGGCATTGACCACGTGGCGGTAAGCGTCCGGGATCTGGACAAAGCGGTCGAGTTTTACACGAAAATCCTAGGCCTCAAGATTACGGAGCGTGAGTACAACAAGCCGGGTATTGAATATTTTCTGGATGCAGGTCCGTCCTTGATTGGATTGATTCAGGGCGATCTCAAAGGTCCTCATCATCTGTTCCAGCACGAGGGGATTGGCGCTAATCATTTTTCCTTCCGCATCAAGACCAAGGATTTTGACGCCACGCTTGAAAAATTAAAGACCGCGGGCGTGGAAATCATTTACTCGAAAAAGCGTGAAAAATCCTGGTCAATTTATTTTAAGGATCTTGATGGAAACAAACTGGAACTGACAGCTTGGCCATTAGAGGAAAAATAGCATCGTTCATCTTGCTTGATGTGCGTCCTTTCTATGGATACCATTGAGGGCAAAATTTGATTGACAGTATTCCATGAACCCGATAGAGTCCTCCCGAACAAAGCCGTCAGTGACCGCTAGCCTAGCCGCTTCTCTCGTTTTACAAGAAAGCCGTGTTAGTGACAGTCAGGACTCGCGAAGGCTTTCAATTAAAACGAAAACAGGAGAAGTAAAAAATGAACAAAAAATTATATGTAGGGAACCTTAATTTCAAGTCAACCGAGGAAGATATACGCGAGCTTTTTGGCGCCTACGGAGATGTTGAAAATGTGACCCTAGTTCGGGACAATATGACCGGCCGCGCCCGCGGTTTCGGGTTCGTTGAAATGGCAACTGAAGAAGCGGCGAACAAGGCGATGGAAGCTTTGAAGGGTCAGCCTTTTCAGGAACGCAATTTGACGATCGATTTAGCACGTCCCTTCGAGGC
>SICL01000064.1 GCA_009691445.1 Candidatus Taenariivivens baikalensis
ATTTCAAGATCATGCTCCAGCCCCACCACCATCGGATTAAGCAGAGGCGCTGATTCCTTAGGCTTCATCGCCTTCATAGTAAGAAAAAAGGCGATACCTCCGGTTAAGAGAGCAATCACCAACATCATAGAATTACGGGCTCTGGGCATTATGATCCACCTTGTTCCTTACTGTATCGGTTTATCGCATAAGGACTTGAGGTGCTTTCTGCAAAGCAAAAACTTACTGAGACGGTTTATAATGCTCTGTCGGAGAATTATACCAAAATAACTATCCTCCCCCCTCCCGAGAAGGCCTATCAAAATAAGGGCTATCCATCTGCTTTATCATTAGTCATTTTCAAAAATCAAATACAGCGAAAATTCTATCCCTATTAAAAAAAACGTCGAAAAAAACAGGGGGGGGGCTGTGTGGGCTTTTTTTAGGCGTATGGCTTTTTAAACCACAATTTCCATGTATTCTAATTCTTTTCTTTTTATTTTCCCAATCTTACTGGGTCATTGCGGGATTTCTTTTCGTAACCGCAATCTATTATCGATTAGGTGCTTCGGTTGGTGGTCTAAATTGGCCTGTCTTATTTTATAAAGGGTCAAACTGGTTTATAGAACCGAATTTGAATTTAGACAAACATCAGATGATAAACATTCTTGGTATTTTAAAAGCATCAGAATCATGGTTTCGTCTTGAAACTCTTCAAACAGTACTTTATGGGATTGCAATAATTCTTTCGCTTGGTGGTTTTGCTTGGCTTGGATTTTTGTTCTGGCAGGCAGGGCGCATTAATGATAGCGGAGAAAAGAATGAAAAATTAGGCCACTTACTTTGCCTATCAGGCCCCGCTTTGCTTCTTATTTCTCCGCACGCACTTTTTTATGATTTTTGAATTTTCTGGATAGCTTGCGCAGGTTATGTCCGCTTTAATTCGGATAAAAAGATCTGGCAATTTATTGCCGGAATGAGTCGGGTGGCACTTGCTACCCTGTATAGAGATATTTCACCCATTCAACCGCTATTTTTTGCAACTTTGATGTGCCTCCTCATGTACATCAGCAAACAGGAAAGAACCCCCACACCTGCGCGGCAGGATGCGTTTTTACGAGGAACTTGTCCTAGTAGTCAACCGCCGAGAGCAATGAGCCCTCCCACTGCCAAGAGCTGATCAACATTGATCACTTTTGCTTGTTTGTCAGGAGACTTTTTTGACATCCTAAAGAAGTCCAGGTAAAGTTTGATTAGATGGGGCCGTTAACCTCTCAGGCTTTAAAATTCTGAGATAAACGGGTTCCAAATTTAAACGGAGGTATTATCATGTTGCGTAAAAAACGAGAGATGTTAAGAGACTGCAAAGGGCAGGGGCTAATTGAGTACGTTTTGATTGCTGCAGTGATTGCGGTAGCCCTTATTGTTGCAATGGGTCTGCTTAAAGAAAAGATATCTACAAAATTCGCCAGTACGGGTACTGAGATTACACAGGCACGCTGATAATTAATTGGGATTAAGCGAAGTGAGATGCTCACAGGTAAAAAGGTGACAGTCACGAATGGTGCTTACTTAGAAAACTATCTGGCAACATTCGGTAATTGTCTGTCCGAGTTTCGTCGCGATCTGAGGGGCATTTTTTATAAAGTGATGCGCCTAACGTACCGCCTACCAAACGTCGCCCGGCGGGGCAACTTGCCGGCGTCTTAGATAAGCTGATAAATATCCTAAGGCAGTTAATAAGACGATGAATAGCGGCTGAAAAGGCACACTTTCTCTCAGCAAAGTAAAGCAGGCAATACCTGTCATCCCAATCAAGAAAATCCATTTTTTTGCGTCGGAATTAAGATGGAGATAACCCGCCAGGGAAATACAGACTATTCCCAAATCATAAAAAAGAGTGTGGGGAGAAACTAAAAGCATCGCCGGCCCAGAAAGACAAAGTAAAAATTGGAGCTTTTCTTTTTTAATTTCAATATCCTTTAACCTTCCCGCCTTCCAAAACAAAGCACCAAGCCAAGACAAAAGAACAGCTGAAGCTCCATACCCCGCAAAGTTCACCAGCATTGCTATGCTAGGTCTTAAATGAAGCCAAGAGCCAACTGCTCTCAAAAAACCATGGATGGAAATCATGCGGTTTTGATTAAAATAAAAATCCTGCTCTGCAAACCATTGTGCTGATGAATACCAATTAATAGGCCAATGAGGCCCGCTCGTGGCGACTCCCATCATGTAATAAAGGATTGCGATAAATAAAAATCCTGCAATGACACGCCAAGAACGGGAAAGGAGAAGAAGAAAAATCAAGATTAAGGGAAACTGCGGCTTAAAGAGCCAGAGTCCCAAGACGAGTCCGCACGCATAGTCACCCCCTGAGTTTCCGAGCCCTATACTCCAGACTGCGAGTGCATAACACAGCATGCTAAGCGGCGTATTTTGCCCGGCAAATAGGCTGACATAAATCGGAGCACATCCCAAGCAGCAGGCAGCAGCGGCAAATGGATTTTCTTTCACGATTGGAGCGAATTTAGAAGTTATCCGTATGGCGAGCGCCAGAAATAATGCCATAAAAAATGCGCAAACCCATTTGGCGGTTTGGGGGGGGAATAAAGCCAGGGGAGAAAGAATAAGTGCAAAGTAAGGAGGGTAAGCAAAATAGAGGACGCCGCTCACTGGATCCGGCCAGTGCTGGTTCTGGATGTCACGCTGTAATTTGACATCATAGAGCTGATGCCCTAACCCTTCGCGGACGATCACCGCCGCAGAGTAAAAAGCCGGGAAATCCCCTTCGCGAAGGGATTTTGTCTGCTCCGGATAAAAAAAATAACCGATAGGAATCGCGATAAGCAAGGCAAAAACAAAAGCGAACGAGAAGCGTTTAATTCGCCCAGAATTCCAGAAAATAATCATCAGAGTTTCTCTAAACGACCTTTGGGATTCTGATCTTCCCGAACATACCGGTAAAAAACTCTTCCGGGAAAATAAGAGACAAGTTCTTCATTTCTCTTCCCCTTATCTTCGGCATAAAGAATGCTGCCGTTAAAATCCGTGCCATTCCTCAGAAGATCCCAAACAGGCATCGGACGTTTAACTCCTGTGCCATTCTGGAGAAAAATGACGGCATTCCTAATTTTCTCTTTTTCAACGAGGTCATAAAGATCCCGGCGCTCGATAATGACTTCATGTTCGCGCAGCATACTCTTTGAAAGATAAAACAGATTCATCACCATTCCAAAAAAAAAGAGGGATTTTAAAACGGTTTGGGTGTGTGTTCCTCGTTCAACGGACCGCGGACTAAACACATTGGAAGCGACGGAAAGCACCATGAAAGGAAATGCTTCATAGTAGTATCGCGGTCCATACTGATTGCCTGCGGGAAATGGAACAAATAAATAGCCCCCGATTAAACACAACATCACGGCATCCACCCAACAAACAGATGTGGGTTTGGGCGGCAAAAAAAGATAAAAACAATAAATCACAACGCCGCCCATTCCCGTCCAGCGGCTCAACAGACCCAAATAATCAATCAGAAGCTGCGCCGCTTCAGGGATGCCATATCCTCCAGGATAAGGCGGAGCCTGCAAGTGAGGCGGCACACTCCAGCCTGCGACATCTTGCAGTAGATTACCAGTGATGTGATAATTATTTATTCCATAAGCGATGCTACACGGCAATAGACCGAGCCCCAGCCAAATCAAATCCTGAAAGAATAGCCTTTTTCTTTTGCGTAAATAAAAATAGATCATTGGGAAAATGCACCAAAATGCCGTGTAAGGCCGAGTTAATAAGGCGCAGCCGATAAGAAAACCTCCCACGGCCATACCAAGCCGCCTCGATGGAAGAACACTATCAGAATGGCAGGAAGCCAAAACATAAGCGAGCATAAGCAAAATAAGAGAACACAACGTATGAGAAAAATAGGATGCGGAATTAAATATAAAAAAGGGTGAGCTCAATAAATAGAATACTGCCCAAATTGCAATCTTTTCCCCATAAAGCCGTTTCCCTAAAAGAAAAACAAACAAAAGAGAAAGGGATCCCAAAAAAGGATTCACCAGCCAGGAAGGCACCTTCGCCAACATCGCTCCGGTTAATATCAAAGGCCAGCCTATCGGATAAGGGCTATACCATTTGCCTTGATATTGAATGAGATGCATAAACTCAAAGAAAGTTTGGGAAGGATGTGTTGCGTTAAAAAATCTTCCGGAAAAATAAGTCCTTGCCTGGAAGAGATAATCGTATTCATCTGCAGAATTTGGAAACGCCTGAAGAATCCAACCACCCACGAAGACTGTGATGAAAAATGCCGCAGCAAAAGGGAGGAAAATAACTAGAAATCGCGGTAAATCTTGTCGCTCATTTGGCTCATTCATATCGCTAACATGATTTTCTCTGGGTTTTCTTTTTTTAAAACACGCGCGTAAGATCGCTCAACTTGCTAAGAAGCTTTCTTACTTTCGTAACATTCTTGGCCTTTTTAAACGCCAAAGGATTCTCGAATAAACTCGCTCATAAATTCTAGAGTTCTTAACATACATGACCCAGCCATCGGGCCTCAAACAAATAAAATATTTTAATACTCGAAAAAAAGTTGCGGCGGATTGAGTTTCTAACCCATGGTATAGAGATGCTAAATAAGCATTCAAGGCGATTGAAAAGAAGGCTACTCTCTTTATAAGTTTTTTTTCTTCGCCAATGAGACGCGATCAACGCTGCGTAATGCTTTCTAAAAACAACCCGCAATTGCCTTTTGAATTCTCGTGGATATCGGCTGCATTGAAGTGTATAGGCGCTACGGTGTAATCGATAATAAGTTAAAGGACGCGGGATATAAAAAATTTTCCCGCGCCTTACTAAATGCAACCAAAAATCCCAGGCGGCTGTAAAGACTAAGCCCACCGCGAATTTTTTATCCGCCTGGAAAATCTCTCGGGTATGCCGTCCCTGAAATTCCATGCGATTGCCGAATAAGCTTCCCGCAGCTGACAAAACTAAAAAAGGATAGGCTTCATAGTAATATCTAGGACCGTATTCAGTTCCGGCATCCAGGGGAAATAAAAAAAATCCGAGTACCACCGAAGGAAAGATGAAATCAAAAACACAGTATTTCTTCGACTGCACATTTCTTATGAATGAGAAGGCATAAATACAGACAAGTCCCGGGGATGTCCATTTTGTGAGCTGAAAAACGTGTTCTTTAAGCGAAGCGGCCATATCCTTAAAATGATAACCCGCGAGAAATTGGATCGATTGGGTATATCCGGCCGAGGAAATAGTGACATCGATGAAAGGATTGCCCGTTATTTTAAAATTACAAATACTCCAGATTACGGCAATGGGCAACGCCCCGAAAAAAATCCATCCCATCGAACGAACCACTTGGCGCTTTTGTTCCTTAATCCAAAAAATAATCACGGGGAGTAAACACCAAAACGTTGTATAGGAACGAGTCAGCATCCCCAGGGCGAAGAAAAAGCTGCCAGACCCAATGTGGATTGCTTTTTTTGTTTCTAAAAATAGTCCAAAAAAATAAACCCCGAGAAGGATCTCCAGGACGCACAAAATATGCGAGAAATAAGAAGCGGCATTAAAAATAAAGAAGGGGCAGAAAAGCAATGAGAGAACAACCCCTGAAGCTGTTTTGGTATTATAGGAACGCTCCGTAAATTTAAATAAAAACAACAGGTACAAGCCTGCCAAAAAAGGATTGATAAGCCACGCGGGTATCTTGAGCAACATGCCCAGACAAAGCACTAAGGGCCAGCCCGGTCCGTAAGCCCCATACCATTTTCCTTCTTTTTCAATCACGTGAACGATGTAAAAAAAATCCTGTTTGGGATGCACGGGGTTCCAGAATCTTCCAGCCTTGTAGGTCTCCGCTTGAAAGAGGTAGGCATACTCGTCGGAAGAATTGGGGAATCTTTCCAAAACAAAGTTGGCGGTTAAACCGGAAAGACCCATAGCTAAAAGGAAAATGAGCCCATAGTAAAAATACGATCTGCGTTTTACCGGTTGAATATCTATTTTTCTATCTTCCATTTCGAACCTTCTCTTTAGAAATACTCTCCGTGAAAATTTTGGCGTAAGATTCTGTGCATTGTTTCCATGTCCAGTGAGATACTGAAAAATCATACGCTTTCTTCTTAAAATTGAGTACTGTTTGAGGGGTTGAGAGAATTTTTTCAATCTGAAGCGCCCATTGCTCTGCAGCATCCTCACCTTCCACAGTTTCTTTAAGAACTACCTCCTGTAAGCCCTGGGCCAGTGAAGCATTTTCGGTGCTAGTCATGACAGGTGTCCCACAGGACATCGCTTCTTGAATCACAAGGGGAAGGCCTTCCCCTCGACTCGGTAAAATGAATAAATCTGCCGCTTGATAAAATTCTGCCATTTCAGCAGCTGAAAGATATTTGAAAACTTTAACATTGGGCAATTTCCATTGAAGAGGGTCCAGAGGGCCCCAACCCGCAAAGACCCACTGCACCGATTTGAATCGGGCGGCTAAATCCCGAAGAATGAGCAGCCCCTTTTTTTCGATGAATCGTCCGGCAAAGAAAAACATCTTCTGCTCCGGATTTAAGGACAATTTCTCCCGCGTTCGTTGTTTCGCCGCCTCATCGGCAGGAAAGAAGACTTTTCCATCCACCCCATTAGGAATAATCACGGGCAGAGATCTGAATCGGACAAATTTTGAGAAATGTTCCTGGACGGCCTGACTAATAAAAATAACCTGGTCTGCGGCGCTCAGCATGAATTTTCCCACGGTGTGATTTAAGCTATAAAGGAGAGCACAAACAAAAATGCTCGGATAGGCCACGAAGCGGCTATGCTGGCTGATGACGACGGGTTTTTTATTCATTTTGGCGATAAGAAAAATCACAATATTTCCAAAATAGGCATAATCATGAAGATGAACCACATCGGCGGATCGGATGATCTCCAAGAGCTCTCTCCAGGGAAAACTCTTCCACAAGGGGTAATGAATAAAAAATTTCCGCTCGATAAAATTAGTGGATTTTACAGGGAAACAGGAGACGGAGACTCTATTTTTAGATGGGGGAAAACAATCGGATGAGACCCAATCGATCTTAACGTCATGATGTAAGACAAGAAATTCAGCAAGCCTCCCGGCAATAATATCGACCCCGGTAAAATGATTCGAGTAGTAATTCGTTGAAAGAACAATTTTTAACATTTCATATCCGTTTCCATAGGGCCGCCCACTGAAAACGATTGCTCCACCATCCCAAAAGACTGCGATTACATTTTAGAGGGTAAATGAATTCACTTAATTGAAAGCCCGCTTGGGCAATCGCAGGAAACCACTCCCATGCGTGCTGATACCGGTAAGTCGAGGGTATTCCGAACCGACGGTTCCCTATTTCATCGAGCAGACTTAAAGACGCTTTTCCGAGGCCTGTCCAATAAACACGGTCTTTGATCAAAAGATATTTTCCAGTACACCGAAGCAATTCATAAATTATTTTAATAGGATAAGGGGTATGGTGAATGGCATCAATCGAGAGGATCAGATCCATGGACCGGTCAGGAAAAGGGAGCTTTTCACCGTCATATAAAGTTGTCTCCAAGAAAGATTGCTTTCTTTTGACAGTATCAAGGGCGATCATCTTAGTCGCAATGTTTACTTGCTTCAGCTGGTAAGAATACCAGCCGTCTCCTGCCCCGAAATCGAGCATCGTGGAAATTTTCCCGCAACCTTCCAAAAGAGCCTTAACTGTTTTCAGCGTTTGTTGGCGGTAAAAACTCAAAAAAAACTCCGAGAAATAGCGCGTCACTGAATTGGCTATACAATTCCGCCAATCATCTTAGCGAATTTCTTGTTTTGTTATAATAAAAAATTTTACCGGGACAAAAAATGGAAACGAGTCTATCCTACCACGAGGATGAGTGAATTAATTTTGAATCTTTTTATCATGAATTTTATTTCGACATCTTCCGAAGCAAGGTGTGATTAAAAATACGGCACTCTCACGGCTTACCGTTAATCGCTGCTGTTTGCTTCTATTTTTCAATCCAATTTCATTATGCCTGGCTTCCGATGAAATTGAACCTACCCGCCTACCGGACGCCGTCCGGCGGGGAGGGGTTGAGCAGTCATCAGGACAGCAATCCCCTTGTTGTCATTTTACCCTGCACTCGGATGGCCCCCACCCATTCCATCAAGTTTGAGTTTTTGAAAATTCAAGAAGGCGACATCCAAAGAGACGCTGCGATCCAGCGCTTTGAATTCACCCTCGATCTTGCCTGGAAAACCATTGAGGTTTATTTGGAAAAAAAAGGAATTGCTTGCTCGTCACCCAAAGATTGTTTTCGAGCTGCTTTTAAACATGGCCTGCTATCTTACAGTGAATCCTGGCTTGATTTTGTGGATTTAAGAAATCAAACCTCGCACACCTACCGGGATGATTTAGCTCGATTAACTTACCTTGAGCTTCCCAAGGTCGAGATCCACATCGCTTCCTTGATCGAAGCCCTGGAAAAATCCCTACTTCCCTAAAATTAAGGATTGATAATTGATGATTTAATCATTATAATTCAAGCATGAACTACAGGAAAAGGCTTCTTGAAGATAAAGTCAAAAAATATCAAGGTCTCTTTCCTGCCCTTCTTGTGACAGGGGCAAGACAGGTTGGAAAGAGCACCTTGCTGACTCACCTTTTTGGCAAGACGCACCAACATATTGTTTTTGACCCCGTGACCGATTTTGAAAACGCGCGTCAGGATCCAGAATTTTTCTTGCAGCAGCACCCTGCCCCCCTGATCCTGGATGAAATTCAATATGCGCCTCAACTGCTGCCCCTCATCAAAAAAAGAATCGATCGGGATCGCACTCCCGGACAATTTCTTCTGACCGGATCCCAGAACCTTGCCCTTTTAAAGACCGTCAGCGAGAGTATGGCAGGACGAGTGGCAGTCCTTGATCTGGAAACAATGGGGCTCGCGGAACGTCTTGATGCTGTCAAAATTTCAACCCATCATTCGTGGCTCGAAGAGATTTTTTTAGCCAAAAAAGTCCTCCCAAAAATCCAGGTATTCCGGCGCCTCCGCCATCAAAAACCCTTTACGACACTTTTTGATATTCTGTGGCGAGGAGGATATCCCGGAACCCTGGAACTTCCCGGCGAGGTCCTCGCAGATTATTTTCAATCCTATATCCGGACTTACGTTGAGCGTGACATCCGTGCCCTTGCGGAAATTTCCGATCAACAGCTCTTCACACGTTTCTGCGGCCTCGCGGCAGCTTTGACCGCGCAAGAAATCAATCACAGCCAATTTGGCCGTGAGATCGGCATCACGCCTCAAACCGCGTCACGCTGGCTCAGTATTTTAAAAGCCACCTATCAATGGCTAGAAATTCCGCCTTATCATGGTAATTCCATCAAAAAGATAAGTGGTAAAGGAAAGGGATATTTAACCGACACGGGCCTTCTTTGCTACCTTTTGCGCGTGTCTTCCACCGAAGCGCTCGCCAGCCTTCCTCTTCTGGGCGCCATTTTCGAAACCCACGTGGTCATGGAAATAAAGCGCCTCTGCTCTGCGACAGCCACACCTCCCCACCTTTACCATTGGCGCTGCCACAGTGGAGCTGAGGTAGATCTGGTGCTTGAGCGGGATGGAATTCTTTGGCCGATCGAGATCAAATGTAAAACACAAATTACGCGCGGGGATCTGCGCGGCATCGAAGCTTTTCAGCAAACCTATCCTGAACAATGCGGGTTTGCCATCGTAATAGCTTCAATTGATGAGGCTTATTTTTTCAATGAGCGTGTTTTAGTCCTGCCTTACGATTTGTCCTGAAGATAAAGGGATCGGATCACCGCAAAGCTCTCCAACTTTTCTATTGGTTTAAACTGAAGCGGATTCAGAGGGCGTGTGCTTGCGCACGAAGGCGTGGGTGGAGTGGCCATAGAAAAGCTCGGCGGCTTCCATCAGGGTTTCAGACAGCGTGGGATGAGGATGAACCGTGAGCGCGAGATCCTTGACCGTGGCACCCATTTCAACGGCGAGAACTCCTTCACTGATGAGTTCACCCGCACCGTGGCCGCAGATTCCCACACCAAGGATACGTTCAGTCTCAGGCTCGATAATCAGTTTGGTCATCCCTTCGGGACGGTCATAGGTCAACGCTCGTCCTGAAGCCGACCAGGGAAATTTGACGACTTTAATATCGAGTTCTTTTTTGCGCGCTTCGCTTTCCGTGAGTCCGCACCAAGCAACTTC
>SICL01000065.1 GCA_009691445.1 Candidatus Taenariivivens baikalensis
GAGCCCGCGTTATAGATTCCCGGTGCGCCCGTTCGAAGTGCAGCCAGAGTTAATTGAGCGACATCTTCGACATAAACATAATCGGCGGTTGCTTTGCCGCCACCGAAAATTTCAAGCGGAAGATTCTGGTAAGCTCTTTTCATGAACTTTGAAACCACGGAACGTTCAGGCATACCGTATCCGAAACAAGCGCCAATGCGGAGCGTCACGGCTGGAAGCTGGCGGAGCAGACGAAGATGTTCCACATAAAGCTCTCCCATAAGCTTGCTGCCTAAATAATAGGTCGCTTTTTGTGATGGAAAACAGGGCTCATGCTCTTTCATGGGTTTTTTTGAAGCGTTATAGATCTGAGCGGACGAGAAAAAAATCAACCGATCTTTATGGAGTTCTGCGGCCAACTCGGCAATTCTGAGTGTTGCGATTCCGTTGATTTGTAAACAAGTTTCCGCATATCGGGGATCCTCATAATCAGGAGGAAGGAAGGCTGCGGCATGACAAATGGCATCGACTTTAGAAATGCATCGACGGAGGAGATTTAAATCGCCAAGTTCACCGCGGATGGTTTTTACATTTTTCCCCTTCAGGGCGTGCGGCAAGGATTGATGATGAATGAATGTGGTTACTTCCCACCCGTCCGAAACCAGGGAGGGAACAAGATGAGATCCTATGAATCCGCTTGCACCTGTGAGAAAAACCCGTTTTTTTTTAGAGGCCATGGGTGTGTTTTTAGAGTGGAACGCGTGAGCCTTTCGAATGGCCGTGTTCTTGAAGTTCGTCCAAGCGAGAAGAGTCGATGACCAGTTCTTTCCAATATCTCAAAATCGTAATATCACGGATCGTGTAATCTGGAATCTTTCCCTGGGCGATGAGATCGATCATCATGCCGGGTTCATTAAAACCTGCGAGTGTCCGGCAATAAGTGGTTCCGGAGCAGCGGGCATTGATTTCAAAAATGCATGGCTGATGATCCTTCATACGAAGCTGAAAATTACAGGGTCCGAAAGGCTTTAAGATCTCAGCGACATTTTCTACGTGCCGGCTGATCCGTGAATCCTTAACCACAAAAGCTTTATAAGTGTCCCCGTCGCGAAGAATTCTTTTCATTACAATGGACCCATAACACCGGCCGTTAAAGGTGATCGTTCCGCAGGTATATTCATCTCCGTCTAAATACTCCTGGGCAATATAATTATTCAACGGAAGGGTGGAAAGTCTGAAAGACAGTTCTGATTCATTGTGGACGACAAAAACCCCGCTGGAACGTGAACCGCCTTTTCTTGGCTTAAGGACCATGGGAAACGGAATTTGTTTTGCGGCTTCGGCTGAAAGAGGAAGGGTTATGGGAGCGGAAATAGCATGAGAAGTAAGAAATTCATAAGTGCGGAGTTTATCATCGGCAATGCGGATGACTTCGGGACTGCTGACAACAGGAACTGTTTTAATGTTTAAAAATTGCTGCATGCCCTCGGCAATCAAAAGGAGTTCAGGGTCAAGGCCGGGAAAAATAAAGGAGCATTTTTCTTGCGCGCAGATTTTTAAGAGGGCTTGTAAATAGGCAGGATCGGATGCGAAGGGGATACGATAGGATTGATCGGCGGTATAAAGACCCGTTGCTAAAGCTTCGGCATCAGCCGCAATTAACCGGTAATCGGTGTCTTGAAGGCTTTTAAGGATACTTTGCCCTACTCCTCCGCCTGTGCCTGTGATTAAGATGGATGCTTTCATAAGAGGACACCAGTCTACCTCATAATAGGCATGATGAAAAATAAAATGTTTCGAGGGAAGTGGACTTTAAAGCCTGCTTGACGTTCTTTAGCCGAAAACCTTATACTGACGTCCCATGAGAATCTGCTTCTTTTTATCGGTTTACGAGATTTTTTTTCAGCGCATCAGCGAGGTCCTTCGTGAGGCTATTCCTGCGCCTGAATTTACGGGAATCGCCTATGGTAAATTAGGGCCGATCCGCCTTCGGCAAACCCGCACGAAATGGGGTGAAATCGCTGTTTTCACCGACTATCTCCGGGAACAAGGGATGGATAAGCCCTTTGACCTGAGTTTTCTTCAGGAAAAAGACCGCGAACTTGGCATTCCCAATATCAATTTTTACATCTCCGCAGACCGTTATATTTCCAAGTTAAAATATGAAGATGCGATGCGCTCACTGGAACTTTGTATCCGGTTTGTAGAAGAAGCCCTTGAGCGTCAAAAGCCAGACCTTATTATTATGGATGATGTTTGTTGTATGCTGAGTTATCTCATTTATCAAATCGGAAAAAAACGAGGGCTTCCGGTATGGTCGCTTGGAAGTCTTAAAATTAATCACCGCCTTTCTATTTATGATGACTGTTTGGACCGGCGCGACAAGGTTGAAAATGCTTATCAGGAACTGAAGAAGCTCCCGCTCACTTTTGAGGAAAAAAAACTTGCCGAAGATTACCTGCACCAATATACCCATCACTATGAGCCGCTTCTATATTTGAAAACAAGAAGTAAAGTTCCCGATTTGAGTTTAAAAATGCTGACAGAATGGCTGCGTCTCAGCCTGCATCATTTAAAAGATCCGCTTGATGTAACGCGCATGAGCTTTGGAGAGCTGGCCCGGTCCAGAGTTTTCCGGGTGGTGCGGCATTATGCCGGAAAAGTCTCCGGTCTTTTTGAAAAACCGGTTGCCGGCGAAAAGTATGTTTTCTTTCCTTTGCAGGTACAGCCGGAACGTTCCACGTTGATTCTCGCTCCGTTTCATTGCGACCAATTGGCGCTTATTGAAAATATCTCCAAAAGTCTTCCGGTCGGGTATCGTTTGTATGTCAAAGATCACCCCATTTTTCTTGGCAGGCGGCCCCTCGGAGAATATCAAAGACTTAAAAAGATTTATAATGTGCGGCTTCTCGATGCGTCTCTTCCAAGTTTTGAGATCGTTAAAAACGCCTCGCTGGTGATGACGATCTCAAACACGATCGGGATCGAAGCGATTTTTCTAGAGCGGCCCTTGATAGTGATGGGAGATACCTTCTATCGGCATTATGACAATGCTTTGTATGTGGATCAGGTTAAGCAATTGCCGGAGAAAATCAAAACGCTGATCGACACGTTTAAACCGGATCGCGAAGATCTTCTGCGTTTTATCAATGCCCTTTTCAAAGGCAGTTACCCTGGGACGCGCCGCCAGCCCAATGCCGTCCCTTACGTGGTATCCCGGGAGAATGTCCGTGATGTTTCCGCGGCTTTGCTGGAAGAAATGGGACTTGTTTTTGGAGAAAAATTCAAGCTCTCTCCTTTAAAGCAACCGGCATTATCCTCATCGGACTCAACGCCGCTGCGTTTTTGAAATCGAATGCTTTTTAATTCCTTCGAATTCATTTTTTTCTTTCTTCCCGTTACCTACTTTGTTTTTATCTATTTGCATCAAAAGGGATCCGTACAAAGTGCTCTCGGCTGGCTGCTGGGGGCTTCGCTCTTTTTCTATGCGTGGTGGAATCCTAAATATTTGGTGATCATGCTCGCCTCAATCGCGTTTAATTTTATCGTCGGCAGACTGCTGATCCGGTGTCATGCCAGCTCTAAGCTCCTCCTTAAACGCGTTGTTTTTTTTATGGCCATTGGAGTAAACCTCTCACTCATCGGGTATTACAAATACGGTTTCTTTTTTATCCGTAATGTGAATGCCCTGTTCGGGACATCTTTGGTGATGGAGTCAGTGGTGATGCCGATTGCCATTTCTTTTTTTACGTTTCAGCAGATTTCCTATCTGGCGGATGTTTATCGCGGTGAGCTTGGTCCTATCCGTTTTCTTCACTACAGTCTTGTCGTGACTTTTTTCCCTCACCTGATCGCTGGCCCCATTGTGCATTATCGTGAGCTTGTTCCGCAGTTTGCGGACCAGAAACTTTTGATCCGTTTCCGGGATATCGCCATTGGTTTAACGATATTTGTGATCGGACTTTTTAAAAAGGTAGTCTTGGCCGATACGATTTCTGTTTATGCGCAGGACGCTTTTGATGCGGCAGCTTTAGGCCAGAGTCTTGATTTTTTTAAAGCTTGGGGCGGAATCCTGTCGTTTACCTTCCAAATCTATTTTGATTTTTCGGGTTATTCGGACATGGCCATCGGACTAGGCCGCTTGTTCGGGATTAAACTGCCGGTTAATTTTAATTCTCCTTATAAGGCGGTCAGTATTATTGATTTCTGGAGGCGATGGCATATCACGCTCTCCCAGTTTTTGCTGCATTATGTTTATATTCCGTTGGGAGGAAACCGCACAGGGCCGGGGCGGCGTTATCTGAATTTGATGGTGACGATGCTTTTAGGCGGCCTTTGGCACGGAGCGGGATGGACTTTTGTTCTGTGGGGCGGCCTTCACGGAATTTATCTGGTCGTCAATCATGCTTGGGAAAAGATTGGAAAGAACCTCGGGAACGCTGCGTTTGGAAGGATCGTCACATTTTTCGCCGTGGTCCTTGCTTGGGTTTTATTCCGGGCAGACAGCCTTCCCTCGGCGGTTTATTTTTTTAAAAGTCTGGCGGGAAGCCATGGTTTTCTTTCCGCTCACGTCCGGTCCGGAGAAATAAAAATTCTGTACCAATGGGCATGGCTTTTGGGCCTGATGGGGATCGTTTTCATTTTGTCCAATACACAGGAATGGCTCTGCCGGTTCAAGCCCGCTCTTCATGCCGTTGAGAATTCATGCGGCCATCCGAAACATTTTCAGCCTCAGGACCGGATGAGACAGGCTCTTTTTTTCTGGTATCCCAGTTCTTTTCACGCCGTTTGTCTCGGAGCCATGGCGGCTCTCTCACTGCTTCTTTTATTCATCGAGAAAAATAGTGAATTCATCTACTTTCAGTTTTAAAAATTGGATCAGAATATTTTTCCTGACCTGGATGGGTCTTCTGGCGCTTTTTTTTGGGTTAAGTGAATGTTTGATCCGTATGAAAGTATCGCCGGATGATTCCTTTGAGAAACATCGCAATCTTTTTTTTAATTCCGACAAATCGAACGCTGTTTTTGGGGATTCTCACGGAGCCCAGGATTTTATGGGGAGGCAAGATTTTATTAATCTGTCCTTTCCTTCCGAATCCGTGGATATCATCGCGGCAAAAATAAAATTATATTTTTCCAGCCGCCGGATGGAAAAGGTGATCCTTCAGGCGGATCCTCATATGTTTTCCGAATACCGGATCAAGGAAAATGTGAACGATTATATCCGGCTCTTTGAAGATCCGAGGCAGCCCTTGCTGCAGATCCTTACTCCGCGCCACCGGAAATATTTATTATTCTACTGGAAGGCTCTGATTTCCGGCCGCGGGTTCAAAAGTAAATTTCGGGTGAATCCGGACGGTTCTCAAACGATCGAGGACAGGGAGGCGGGAACGGAGCAGGAGACACCCAAAGACTTTGATCTTCAGACACGCGTCCGTCTTCAAAAACCTCAGGAAAATTTCGAAAAATCAGTGAGCGTTAAAAACTATCAAACGATGCTTCAGGATTTAAAAGAGCGGCAGGCTCAGGTTTGCCTGGTCACCTTTCCGGTTTCTCCTGAATATGCTGGGGAAGCGGCCCGTTTTCCTGATTTTGAAAAGGCCCGGAATTTTTTTCAAGCGATGGCAGCCCAATATGGTTTTTCCTATGTCAACTATTGGAATTCCTTGCAGGATCCCCATTTGTTCAGGAATGATGATCATCTGAATGTTCAAGGAGCCAAAGCATTAACCCAAAGAATGGTGAATGATTGTTACGCTTAATCGGGAATTATTTCTGGGGGTATTTCTGGAAAATCCCTCCCTTTTCTTTTTTTTATAGGGCGGCCTATGCTTTAAGATTAAGCCGGCCGGTCTGGTTTTATGTTTTGAATAAATCCTCGCGTGAGCATTATCGGAAAAATATTCCGGTGATGAATCAAGCTCAGGAAAAAGTTCTCCGGGAACTGAACCAGGATGGAATCAGCAGCCTGCCCTTCAGAGATCTTTTTCCGGAGGTGGATTTTTCTTTGTTTTTAGAAAACATGAATCAGGCGATGAGCGACACCAGCAATCAAATGCGTATCCGGGAACAAGAAAGGGGAGAGTCCGCCGCCTCCAAGAAATATTATTTGGTAGAACTTTGGAAGAAACCCTTTCTTTTTGACCCTCAGAATTCCTTCATGCGCTTTGGTATCCATGAACGTATTTTGGGGATCGTGAACCAATATCTGGAGATGTCGAGCCATTTAAGTTATATGAATCTATGGTACACTGTGCCGATGACGAAGGCCGCCAACTATAGCCAAAGATGGCATCGGGATCCCGATGACCGAAAACTGGTGAAGCTGTTTCTTTATCTGACGGATGTTGATCAGGGGGCGGGCCCGTTTTACTATATTCCCGGGTCTCATGGTCAAGGGCCGTATGGAAAGGTTCTGCCGTCAAAGCCGCCGTACAGTACTTACCCCCAAGAGGGCAAGGTCGAGAAATTTTTTTCAAAAGAACAAATCCGGACATGCACAGGGCCGGCGGGTACGCTTATTTTTTGTGATACCAAAGGGCTGCATAAGGGCGGTCATGCGACCGAAAATCCGCGCATTCTTTTCAATGCCGTCTATTTGACAGAGGGTGCTATTCCCGCGGAAAAAAGAAAAGTGAACTTTTATGTTCCAAAAGATTTTAACCGTGAATATGCCTTGAGCTGGAGCAAACAATCCGATGATCAATAAACGAAAAATTGCCGTGGTGGTCACCAATCGTGCCAGTTATGCGCGCATCAAAACCGCCCTTCAGGCCATCCAAAAACATCCCCGTTTGAAATTGCAGTTGATTGTGGCGGCTTCGGCCCTTCTCCAAAAATTCGGCTCGGTGGTCGATGTGATTGTGAAAGACGGTTTTAAAGTTTCCGAGCAGATTTATTCTGTGCTGGAAGGTGAGAACGTGGTCACCATGTCCAAAACAACCGGCCTGAGCATTTTGGAACTTTCGACGGCTTTTGCGAATTTAAAACCGGACCTTGTCCTGACGGTGGCCGATCGTTACGAAACCTTGGCCACGGCCGTTGCCGCTTCCTATATGAATATTCCCGTGATTCATGTGCAGGGAGGCGAGATCACAGGATCGATTGATGAGAAGGTCCGTCATGCCGTGACGAAACTTGCCATTTATCATTTTACAGCGACTCAAAAGGCAAAGCAGCGTGTTATCAAAATGGGGGAATTTTCACGCAATGTCTTTATGACAGGATGCCCTTCGATTGATTTAGCTTTGGAAGTCATCAAGCATCAAAAGAAATATTTTCCTGTTTCTATTATGCGCCGGGGTGTGGGTGCCACGTTTGATCCAAAGCCAGGCAGATATTTAATGGTGCTTCAGCACCCCGTGACCACTCAGGAAAAAGAAGGCTTCAAACACATTCAGCATACCCTGGATGTCATTGAGGGTTTAAAGCTTCCGACTTTCTGGTTCTGGCCCAATGTGGATGCGGGTTCGGATTTGATTTCAAAAGGAATCCGCATGTATCGGGAACAGGGAAGGCTTGCTCATGTGCATTTCTTGAGAAATCTTCCTCCGGAAGAATTTTTATCTCTCGCAATTCATTCGGCGTGTATCATCGGGAATTCAAGCATGGCAGTTCGGGAAGCTTCTTTTTTAGGAATTCCTGCCGTGAATATCGGGAACCGGCAAACGGGGCGGGAGTTTGGGAGAAATGTTCTGCATGTGCCGCATGATGCCCGCGCCATTCAAAAAGCGGTCCAGCGCCAAATCAAGCACGGCCCTTACCGGAGAGATGATTTGTACGGAAGGGGAAATGCAGGAAAAAAAATAGCGAATATTCTTGCTGCGATTCTTATCACAAACGAAAAACAGCTTAGCTACTAACGAGCCATGGCTAAAATCATTGCAGAATTTTGTCAGAATCATAATGGCGATCTAGCGATACTCCAGGAAATGGTGTGGGCCGCGAAGGAAGCCGGGGCGGATTACGCTAAAATCCAAACCCTTTTTGCGGAAGACCTTACCCGGAGGACTGAATTTGAAGAAGGGCGTATGGAAAATGGCGCCGTTCAGATTCTGAAACGTCCTTATCAGCCTGAGTATGACCGCATGAAGCGTCTCGAGCTTTCCGAAAAGGATCATGAGCTCTTTATCGAAACATGCCGGAAAGCCGGAATAACTCCTCTTACCACCGTATTTTCCCGGTGCCGGATTCCTTGGGTGAAGGCGTTGGGATTTAAGACCCTTAAGATCGCCAGTATTGATTGTGCCAGTTTTCCCATGATTGAAGAATTAGCCGGCCATTTTGATCATCTCATTATTTCGACGGGTGCTACTTTTTCCCATGAAATTGTCCGGACAGCCCAAATTTTGAAAAGCAAGCAGGCCGCCTGGACCTTTCTTCACTGCGTATCGGTTTATCCCACGCCTCTTTCACGTTTCAATCTCCGGAGAATGAATTTTTTAAAACAATTCACCCCATCTGTAGGACTTAGTGATCACAGTGCTCCCGCCAAAGACGGGATCAAAGCTTCAGTGGCGGCCCTATCGCTCGGGGCCGAGTGGATTGAAAGACATTTTACGATTCTTCCTCAAGATCAAACGAAAGATGGGCCTGTGTCCATTAATGCGGTGCAGTTGAAAGAATTGGCTTATTGGGCCCGGCGGCCATTAAAAGAAGTGCAAAATAAAGTGGAGCGGGACATTCCCGAATATTCTTCCATGCTTGGGACGGAAGATTCCGAGCTTAGCCATGAGGAGCTTGTCAACCGGGCCTACTATTGCGGAAGATTTGCAAACTATGTTGCGGGAGAAGTTGTCTATAATTGGGAAGATAAACCGGTTACTTCATCATGCTGAAAGTTTTAGGAATCATTCCTGCTCGCGGAGGCTCCAAAGGTATTCCCAAAAAAAATATTTATCCGGTCAAAGGCCTTCCTCTGATTGCTTATACGCTGCGTGCGGCTGAAAAAAGCAAGCTCCTGAGTGCCTGCATTGTTTCCTCGGATAATCCGAAGATTATCGCCGCTGCCAAAAAATATGGCGGTAAAGCGCCTTTTGTCCGTCCTTCGGCACTTGCGACAGATAAAGCATCCTCGCTGGACGTTGTCCTTCATGGTCTGCGTTTCATGGAATCGCAAGGATTTCTCTATGACGCTGTGATGCTGCTTCAGCCCACCTGTCCCTTGAGATCTTCAGCCGATATAGATGCCGCTATCCGGATGCTTGAACGGAATCCTTCGGCGGATTCCGTTGTGAGCGTGTGCCGGCTCGAAGAACCGCATCCTGTCAAAACGCTTCAGATTGTTAAAAGAAAGTTAAAACCTTTTTTAGCGGGCCGGTGGAAAGAGAATCTAAGAAGACAGGATTTGCCGGAAACTTATTTTTTGAACGGTGCGGTCTACTGTGTCCGAAAAAGTACGCTTCTTAAAAAGCCAAGTTTGTGGGGAAAGACAACCCTCCCGTATGTGATGCCTCAGGAAAGATCCGTCAATATTGATGAGATCCTGGACGTCCGCTGGATGGAATTTCTGCTTTCACGATGAGCACCGCTATGACCAAAGTGCTAAAATTAAAAGTTAAAGAAACAGCTCCTGAAGATCAGTGGGATAAGTCCCGTGTCGCTTACAAGGCGGTGAAGCTGGAAAATGATCTCGTGGTGCACGTGCCGCCTCAAGTATTTCCCGGGGATGAAGTTTACGTGCACTCTGAAAGTTTGAAATATCTCTATCATGTGAGGGATCTTACCCATCGTTCTTATACCCCTCAGTGGCTGATCCGGAAAATCAAAGTCAAAATTAGAACATTTTTTGATCTTCTTCTTTGCAGCATTGCGTTTCCGCACCTCGCCTTGGATTTATGGAAAGTCACGGCTCAGGTACATGGAGAAATTGCCATTGCCGAAGGGATCCTGCTGATGCTGGCTGCTGAACATTCCGGTTTCCCCAAAGGCGATATCCTTGAAATAGGGAGTTACTACGGATTTTCCACAGCTTGTCTGGCGTTGGCAAACCGGAGTTTC
>SICL01000066.1 GCA_009691445.1 Candidatus Taenariivivens baikalensis
CCCATCTCATCAAAAGTATTTTGAAAAAGGATTCGGCTTGCGTAGTCTTCGGCTTTTAGGAGCTGATGGCTGGTGTATCCAAAGGTCGTCACGCGATTCGTCCAGATTTGTGTCACAGTCTTCAAGTCACCGGTGAGGACGTCGTAGCCATACAGGACGCTTCTTCCATCCGGGCCCAGGGCTTGCGAGACACGTCCCTTGGCGTCATAAGTCAAACGGATTTCGTGAGTCGATTTCTCATCACGAATCGTTTTAAGATGTCCCTCAGCATCATACTGATAAAAAATTTGATTTCCGTTCCGGTCTTTGACCGTTTTCAACACTCCTTTTGAATCAAAGCTGATCTGATTTTCGTCGCGGCGATACAGATACGTTCCATCCGGATTCAGCACAAAATATTCGCGTACAACTTTATGATCTTTAGGAGCATAGACAACACGCCCATCCTCCAGCCTTTGAGAAGGCGTGAACTCCAGAAGCTTATGATTTGGCCAATCCGTGAAGAGAATCTTGGGTGGAATACTGATCCGCATCTGATTGGCTCCGGACCCAAACGCCGTAAGTGTGTTCGCAACCGGAAAGTCCAGTTCATATGGGATATTTTTCCAGCCGTAGCCCAGGCTGGTTTTTTCCCGGGAAAGAAAACTGTCGTAATAACGCTCAAAGGCCAGAGGAAAATCCCCAGCGGTTCCGTAGGAGAGGTCGGTATTTTTCCAGTGGAAACTTCCGTCCTTCTGGGTGGGAGCTAAAGAAAGCGCAGCCGCGTCATAAGTTTTCCCATTCAGTTTCACTTGCCAAGTTTTTTGAAGATCATCGGAGCGGGCTGCTGAGGCGGCATCCCGAAGTCCCGAGGCTTGGTCTTCACTGTCCAGGACGTAACGAAAATTACGATCCGTAAAAAGGCTGTAGTCCACGCCGCCGGAGATGGTCAAGGTCACGGGCTGGCTGGTTCCCTTGTAAGTGATGACACGCCGTGCGGTGGCAATCGGTGCGGTCGTCGGTGTCAGCACCGGTTGAGCGGCGGCTTGCGCGATCCAGTTTAAATCCACCGGGATTTGATTATCTTTAATAAATTTTGCCAGCCCCACGGCACGCATCCCCTTTTCCAATTCTGAAAATTCAGGAAAGAGTTGGGCCAGCTCGCTGAAATGACGGTTAAAAAAATCAACAAAAACCGTTGCGCGCGGATCAGACTTGGCGGCATCCCCGCCGGCAAAGAGTGTTTCCGTAAGCAGCTGCACCGAGTTTTCTTGAAACACGAAGGCGTCTCCGGCCGAACTTTTTACCAATTTCATTTCTTTCGGAGTAAACCAAAACCGGAAGCTGCTATCGCGGATCGGTTGATTGCCATCACTTACCTCTGTGCTAAGCGTGAACATATCTTTAAAACCGGGGATCTGCGAGGCGATATCACTCTCTGAGATTTTTTCGCCATTTGCCCGTAGTGACGTGCGGGTTTCATTATCCACGCCGATGCTGATTAATTTCATAAGAAGATCGGCTTCGAATACGGCTTTTCCAAGCGCGGTGTTTTCAATCCCGCCCAAAAACCGGACGTTTTGATTCGGCAGCAGTCGATTATTTTCATCGTACTTGAGATCAATGGAGACACCCGGTGCACTTTGTGTTTGCCCAAAAACAGCCCTTAAGGCGGCTAGAAAATAATCCACGGGAATTTCAGGTACATTCGTGCGGGATTCGCTTAATAAAATAATTTGTCCGGTGACGGGGTCATAACTCACACCCTGAATCTCTTTGATGTTTTGACCAATTACTTCCAGCGCCTTATCCATATAAACACCGCCGCGGAATAGATCCGCAATGCCGCCAAAGAAATCGCCAACAGCACTACTGATACTCCCAAGCATGTCATTAAATAAGCCTCCGAAGAAATCCTTTACGCCGCCAAACAGATTTCCAAAGAAATCACCCCCTCCGCTTCCCCCAGGTGGTGGTCCGTTTGCTGATTTATTTTGATTAGAAGAATTTGTGAGAGAGGGTGGTGTAATATCTGTTGTTTGTTTAGTAAACGGGTCATATTCTTTAATTCTTCCCGCTGGTGTTCCCAAATAACCAAATATTCCGAGACTTTCGTTGCCTGCTTTGTCTGTAGGAGAAAATATTTCATTTTCATACCTGGGATCATATGCTCCATGCGTATGATAATCAGCTACTGCCCTAGGAGGAATAGGCGGCAAATCTACGGTATCAAATATGCCTCTCACAGGTACTGTATACGTATAAGTTCCGTTATTATTACTAACGATATGTGCGCCATACTCTCTATTTTCCGTGATGGATTGTGGATTTATTTCTGATGCTGCTGCAATCGCGGCTTCTCTTATTGATCGATATCTGTCTCCAGGCACCAATCCAAGCGGATCAATAAAATTCACAGGATCATTTTGAACATAAATAAAGGGATTGATACTTTGGGTCTGGGATGTATTGCCCAGATATTGAGGATCGCGAGAAATGAAACGGCCGAGCGAAGGGTCGTAGTAACGCGCCCTTAAATAAACCAGGCCGGTTTCAGGGTCGGTTTGTTCGCCGGTGAAAAGGAAGTTGGAAGTTTGAAGTAAAGAGTTCGAAGAGGCCGGGAGAGAATTTCCAAAGGCGTCGTAGGCGTAAGATTGGGTGAGATTACCCATTGAGTTCGTTAAACCAACCGAAGATCCGAGCCCGTCCTGAAGGTAGAAATTATCTCCCGTCGACTGCTGTCCGTGAACTGAAAGACGGTCGAGTCCGTAGGCATAAGATTGCTTAACCTCACCGGCACTATTCATCTCCGCCAGAACCTGAGGGACAGTCTGGGCAATATCCACCAGATACTGAGTTCGAGTGCCATTCACGGTTTTTGCGATCCGGTTTCCGAGGCCGTCGTATTCATAACTGATTTCATTCTTCCCGTCATTAACGCGCGTCAAAAGGCCGCGCGCATCGTATTCATAATAAGAGACTTGCTCGGGATTAATTTTTTGCAGCATCCGTCCGGCCGCATCGTAGGTATAGGTTTCATCGAAACGGGAAAGTTCATTGCCTCCGGCAGCAAACCTTATTTCAGTGGTGCGTTCAAGGCGGTTATCCAGTCCATATTTATATTGATAAAGGATACGCGGATGCTGGACATCGACAAGTATCGGGAGCCATTCCTTGGAAAGTCTGTTTCCCGCAGGGTCGTAACTGTACTTGGTCGTTCCACTTCCTGAATCCACTTCCTGAGTCAGCCGACCGAATTCGTCGTAGTCGTAGGCCACCGTACGTGTTTTATTCGGACTTGTCACAACCATTTGGGTTCTTTGCCCGGCATCATCCAGGGCGTAATGAAATTTTTCAACGAATTCAAACCGCGGCGGCGAGGCTTCACCGGCGATTCTTTTTTCGTGAAGGATGTCTGTCAGACGGCCGGCAGTATCATAAGTATTCGTCGTGCGAATTCCGTTGGGGAGCGTCGTGGTCAGAAGATCTCCCGCATCATTGTAGGTATAAGCCGTGACATTACTTCCTTCGGTGACGTGTTCAAGGCGTCCGGCTTTGTCATAATCATATTTAATCGTGCGTCCGGCATAACGAAGCTGGGTGATTTGTCCGGCAGGGTTTCGGTCATAGTGAATTATTTTCCCGCCTGGAAAAGTAATGGAACTCAAACGATTTGCATCGTCGTAAAAATATTGAGTGATGCCGCGCCGGTCTTCCATTTCACTAAGCCTGCCCACGGTGTCGTAACCGTATCGAATCGTCCGTCCATCTGGAAAAATAGTCCGTTCCAGACGATTCAGGGCGTCATATTCATAGCGTATGGATTCCCCGTTGAAATTAGTGACGCGGGTTGGATTTCCATTCTCGTCATAATCCAAATGCTCTCCGCGCTCGGCATTCAAATCTAAAAATATTTTCCAAGTCATCTTTTGTGGATTTCCCGCTTTGTCAGTGATGGTCCGGCTAATTTCATTCCATCCTCGGTTTAAAGTAATCGATTCTTTGACAAGGGGTTGATTAGCGTTGGCATCGTGGATGCGATACTCGAGGGCATACTGATCTGAAAAAACGTAGGCCGGAGAGATGAGGCCCACTTCAGGCGAGAGAGTATCAAGCGTTATCTGTTTCAGGAGCGAAGTCCCATTTCCTGCCAGGCCGGGGACGCTGAGATCAAGGTCATTAGCTCCTTCCTTTGTCAGAGTAAATAGCTTTGTTGCAGGAACTCCGTCAACCGTGTAATGGACGGTGAAAGATTTTTGATTTGTCGGCTTTGATAAATCCGTTTGAATAAGAATGACGGGTGAAGTTCCGGTTCCACCCGAAGGCGGCGCTGGAGAAGGCTCAGGAGGAGGCGCCGGAGGAGACGTAACAGGCGGTTTGGGAGGAATTATGAGAGGCGGCGGGGGAGGAAGCACGGGAGGCTGCAGCGGCGCGGACGGTGGTGCAGGAATTGGCGCCGAAGGTTGAATGGGCGTTTCAGAGATAGGTTTAATTTCCAGTTTGGGGTCGACCGTATTTACAGGAACACTCACCGGGATATTCGAAACCTCCGGAGTTTTTACAGGATTCATCCAATGAACGATTGTCTTGGACGGCACGCTCACGTTGCCGGCTTCATCTTTAACTTCGAAAATCAATTCCTTCTTCCCAAGGCCTCCCGCGAGTGAGAAATTCTGAACGATTGTTATTCCCTGGTCATTTTGATATTTTTGCCACGGACCGGGTTTTGTGCCACTCTCGTAAATCCTCATCTGCAAATTGGCAAATTCCCATTTGCCATTCTTAAAATCCATTCCATTGAGGAAAAGGGTTAGATTCTGAACCGTTGTCTCCCATTCTTCTTGCGCATTTTTTATTGTGTGGATATTGGGTTGAATCGCAAGACTCGCCGTTGGCTGCGTTCGGTCCCACGTCCACCGGAATTCTTCCGGAGTTTTATCTTTTTTTCTGCTTTGAAAATTCTCGGCGTAGACTTCCAGGACATAATCACCCTCCAACAGCTTGAGGTCAGAAAATGAGAGGGAAATATTTTCCTGGGCGGCACTATTTTTAAGCTGCTTTGTGACAAGGGCACCTTGAGGTCCTTTCTCCTCGATCGTGACCAGCTCACCATTACGGTAAAGGCTGTAGTAGTAGGTGTGAAATTGGCTTAGCGGATCATCGCTGGAATCCTGGTCTAAACGATTAACTGCAAATTTAAATTCAAGTTTTTCTGCGCTTGTCAGCCGCTTCACATAGACCTGTTCCCCATTCAAAGGAATTCTGAAATCATCAAACGTTCCGCTAGCCCTTAAGGCCGCTTCATTGAAGAGTTGAATGGGAGCTGTTACGGGATCAGCGGGCTGAATCACAGATAGGGTGACGACTTTACCCGTTACAGAAGTCACTTGGACCGATAAGTGATATCCCGGTTTAGGCAGGTAATTAAACTCAGCAACAGAACTCTTGATTGTTCCCTGTAGCCAGGCCCAAGGCTGAGTATCTGTGGGCCCTTGGACAAAAAGCAATGCCTTTGAAAGCGCATCCGAAGATTTAATCTCTAATTTGATTGAACCGCCGGTGTTCGGTACTTCCTGTTGACTTAGGGTTATTTGAAGATTCTCCGGAAGCCATTCAATGATGGCTGGAGGAAGCGTGCTTTCATATCCAGCCTTGTCCTTAATTTTCACATAAATTTTCTTTTGAGCCTCTCCTTCGGGGGATAAAGTCAAAGAGAGATTATGTGGCCCTGCACCGGAAAGCACTTGCGTCACTTCCGGCCTAAAATTTACGTCCGTAGAAACCCACACGTAATCGACGCCGCGTCCCTGATCAAAAGTTTCTACCCGCACCTTGATATTGAGAGACGGTGTTGTCTTTGCCCCGTTATTTATGGTGACTGCTCCGGTGGAATTCATGAGCAGCTTCCCTTGCAGGGTGATCGTTTGTGATTCCTCAATCTTCACATTTTTCGCATTGTCCGTCACAATCAAATAAACATTCTGCGGGGTTTTGACATCAAGCAATTCAATGGAGGTTTGATAAGGAAAGGATTGGCCAAGCGGGATAATATTCTTGTCTTCGCAGATAGATTTGCTTAACGAGAGACATGCTTTCTTAAGCCCTGAAAATTCGTCATTTAACGAAGTTATCGTAACGGCAACGTCCTTGCTTGTGGAGATCGAAGAGCCGCTATTGACTTTGAAAACGCCAGTCGGTTTTATGAGGTCCAGGCTGATAAATCCCAAATCCAGAATCGGTGTTGAATTTCCGGCGTGATCCGTATATTGCGCACCAAGTTTGTATTTAGCATTTGGATCCAAAATCAGGAGATACCCTAATTCATAATTATCGGAAGTGGCTTTATAAGGTTTGCCATTCACAAAATACTGCATCGTGGAAACGCCAGAAAGATCATCCTTAACAACGGCGATTAAGGGAACAGAGCGGCTTAGCGTGTAAATCAACCCACCGTTCACTTGGATCTTTTGGGGTACCGGTGCCTGAGTGTCCAACGTCCAGGAAAAAACTGACGGTGTCGTATCTTTACGGGTCTCTTTGATGGCGCGTGCCTCAATAATATGGAGGCCGTCATCCGTTCCATCTTTAGAAAAACTCACGGTAACTTGATTCTTGGCATTGGCTTTTTTCCAGTCGTTATTTCCACAAAGAGTTTCTCGTGTTTTTTTCAAACAATATTCAAATTCAGCGTCAGTCTTATTGGAAGAAAAAGAAAAAGTAATCTCCGGCTCCTTGGTCAACCCATTGATAGAGATCGCATTGGGGCGTCCGATAAGGTCTGTTTCAATATCAAAATCCACAGACTCTTTCGTTGAATTATTTTGACTAGGGGTTAGAGGGGATGTTTGCTGAAGAAATTCTTCACTTCGAGGAAGTATTTGATCCGATGTGGAACTCGGAATGGCGGTGCCGGACGGGGAAACTTTAGAGGGTCCAATCACTAGGGCAGACTTAATCAATTCCTCCAGTAAACGGTTAATCGAAAAGTTCGTCCCCCAAAAAGAGCCGGCATAGAGAATCTGATTAGAGCTCAGGGTGGCTATTAGAAAAAAGGCTACGGCTCGAAGGCTGCTTGAATATTGTGATGGTCTCACCCGAATCATGGATCTACGTCTCCCCTTGATAGCAAAGTTCGCTCATACTAAAGCGAGGAATCAATGCAGACAAGTATGAAAGGGGAGTTTTTTAAATCAGATCCATCAATAAACGATGAGAATCTTTTATTAGCTGTTTCATCAGCTCTTTAGCAATTCCTTATAGGCACAAACCCGAGATTGCTTCGCTCCGCTCGCAATGACCAACGGTGAGGTGAACAATGACGTGCGTGGGGTTTTGTTGTCATTGCGGGTCCTGCGCTCGGGGGCGGAGACACGGCAATCTCCCAGAGTGCACAACCTAGATTGCCACGCCCTGCGGGCCTCGCAATGAGGGATGAGAGATTGCTTCGGGAGCAGGCTAAGTGTCAGGATTCTTCGATTTTGGAGACACTCTGCGGCGCTAACATGAATTTGGCCTTGGGGAATTTCACGGTGTTCATAATTTTAAAATCTTGGGTAGGGCGTCCAATTGAGCGGCGAGAATAAAATCTTTTTCGGAAATTCCCCCGATGGCGTGAGTGCTCAGGACAATGTTGAGTTTACGGTAAGCCGTCAGATGAAGGTCTGGATGATGATCCAGCGCTTCTGCAACAAATGAAATCTGATGAATGAGATCCACAGCGGCAGAAAAATTTTTCATCAGGTATTCCCGTTCAATGGACCTTCCGTCTTGGGTTAAGCGCCACGCGGAACAGCCTTTGAGTTTTCGCTCAATTTCCTCAGGGGAAAAACAGACGGGCTTACCCTCCATGACGATGGATTTCCTCAAGGCGTTTAATCATCAGCGGATGCTCATAACGATTCCCAAGGATTTCAAGGGTAAGATCTTTGGCATCATCCGGAATTCCAAATCTTTCAAACAGGGAATGCAAAGGATGGAGACTTCGGGATTTGAACATATCAGGCACCGGTCCAGCCTCTCCCAAAAAACTCTTGCCGTTCCATACGGCGCGCACAATGTCACCTTCGAAAATTAACCGGCCTTTCAGGTCTTCGATGTCAGTACACTCAAGCATTTCGCAGTCCTGATAGGGTGCGTGCCAAACCGGAGTGCCGCTTCCCTGCTCTTTGCCCTGATCATCTTCGCAAAGCAGGATGTGAGTGAGCTTCTGATAACCGCGGTAGTACATTTTCTTTTCCGGGAGATACCAGACTCGAAATTTGATGTCGCGCATGAAGGGACCCTGTAACCTGTGAGCCCGTAAGCCTGCTTCCGGTTAACGGTTGAAACTGAATCCAGGCTTACCGTAACCGGCCCACAGGTAACCGGCTCACAGGTTTTTATTCCATCAGTTTTTTAAAATCAAGCCGTGAAAGGAGGCCCGCCACTTCCGGATCATTTTTGAGAGCAGCAAGTTTGGGGTGATTAATGATTTGGGTTTGATCCTGAGTTTTTAAAATTTCCTGAAACGAAGGATCCATAAAAACCGATTGGATTTTAGGATGACTCATAAAGGATTTAAAGTTTTCATCCTTCATCAGTTTCTGCATCAACTGCATCTGCTTCATGAAACCATTCATCTTGTCAAACATAAAAGCTCCTCACTTTTGTTCATTGCCAGCCGTGCGCCTGTCTACGCTAGGCGGTAAGCCATCTTGCGTTATGCCCCGGAATTGCCGCGTCTCCGCCCAAGCGCGGAAGACTCGCAATGACACAGGTTGTTATCATATCAGCTCTAAGACGGGTTGATTTTTCTTACGGTCATAGAATCCCCGGTAGTAACTCCGGTTCGGATAAAAAGCCATCAGCGTTTTATTTTTTTCCGATAGATCGTGTGCGTACAGAATCTTTTCATCCAGCGAGGGTTTGTTGCGGACGGCATCGTCCTCACTCATCACCAGACGGTCTCCCAAAAATCCGTGGATAAAAACAATGGACGGTCGCGAGAGCGATGTTTCAGCGAAGTCATAGAGAGACCTTCTCTGCCGTGAAGCCTCTTCGAAGAAAGTTCCCTGCTTATAAAATAAATACCCCGAGCTGGGTAAAAACGTCAGGAGAAGTCCTACAAGGCACTTTTGAATCTTTTTGTTTCCCTGAGTAGTCCAGAAGTGGTGGATTTGAAAGGCGGCTTCCAGAGCCAGAAAGGGAAATCCTTCGTAATAATATCGCGGCCCGAATTGATTGCCGCCCCAGGAATAATAAAAGAAATATCCCAGCACCAGGGTCCAGAAAGAATAGCGGAAGATTTTTTCTAAAGGCGAGCGCTGTTGTTTCAAAAACATTGAAAGAAGATAACCGACAATGAGGGCCGGAGGCGCCCAGTCCATTAAATAAAAAAAACGAGCGATGATGTAAAAAAATCCGTCAATGACGGTATAGTCTGAGCGGAATCCCAGCTTTTCCCATCGCTTGTCAAAATGGTTTGGGGCATTAAAAAGTTTACCCGAGATGATTTTGTTTTGGTACAGAAGGAGAACAAAACTCAAAAGAACCGGAATGGCAAACCAAATATCATCGGCTTGAATTTTGCGTTTGCGGCGAAGGAGGGGCCAAAAATGCAGGATCACAAACGGAAGAGCAAAACAAGCCATTGTTAGATACCGGGTAATTAAGCCGTAAGCAAGCGCCGACCCAGCCGCGAGTGCCCAGGCATTTTTTTGAAACACGCCTTGGGACTCTTTCCATTTTAAAAATCCAAAAGTAAAGAACGTCATCGTCAAAAAACAGGTTGGATGAGAGAAGTAAGCTGCCGCCGTAAATAGAAAAAAAGGAGAAAGTGTGGTGATGAGAGCGGCGATCCAGGCGGTTGAAGTCCCGTAAAGCTTTTTTGCGGTTAGAAAGAAAAAAAACAGGGCGGCGGCAATGATCGCTGGATTGAGACTGTCCAGAAAGTGGTATTTAAGACCGAAGGCCATCAAAAGAGGCCAGCCTGGAGGGTAGACGCTGAACCA
>SICL01000067.1 GCA_009691445.1 Candidatus Taenariivivens baikalensis
ATGAAGTCATCGTGTTAACAATTCCGTTAACAGGGGGGTATTTTAAGCCTCAGAAAATGAAAAAGCCACCAGCATTAACTGCTGATGGCTTCTTTACTTGCATTTGGTAGCGGGGCCAGGATTTGAACCTGGGACCTTTGGGTTATGAGCCCAACGAGCTACCGAGCTGCTCCACCCCGCGCCGACGACTCTTGTAGAAGGGAATTAAGAAGCGGTTGAGTGAGGTGTATTCTATATTATCTTCCGCCATTTGCAAGAACCTTGTCCGTTTTTCTCACTAACCCAACTTCCGCAGTTTCAAAAACGAGTTTCTTGTCGCCATTAAATAGCAAGGCAGCTTGGTACCGTTTCTCCCAGTGCCAGGTTCACCCTAAGCTATGGTGCCAGCCAGTTGCCCTTTTTTCGCAATACCAGGTTTCACCTAGCACCGACCTGTCCCTGTAGGAAACGGTACCGAGGTTTTTCCGAGGTTTTTTGGACTCCGGTCGGCCCTCCGCAAGCTCGTAGGAAGTCCGGCGCTTCTGGGGTCGCGCCTCCCCCCATTAAAAGGCTCGCTTGCTCCTATTCGAGCCCACAGAAAAATTTAAAAGAAAAAGGCCACCCCGATTTAATCGAAGTGGCCTTTTTCTTTTAAAAACTCCCCCTACTGGTCGACTTTCGCAACTGGGCATTATCTACCACAGATACGGAAGTCTTAAAACCCATTTAGAAGCGGCTATTTGTAAGATTGGGATCATGAATGTTGGATAGCCAGTCTTGCTAAAAGGTAAGAGGTGGTGGATTCGGCTCCTTGGTTGAGATTAATTTGACCTTCTCCCAAGCCGTCATAACATCCACCCGTGGCCCGGTCGTAAACCACCTGCTTCAAGCTGTTGTCTCCCAAAAACCAATTAAAAGCTTCGTGCATAAGTTTGCGATAAATTTCTTTCCCTGTGATGGTATAGGCGGTTCGGAGCGCGCAGGCCATGGCGGATGCGTCCTCAGGCTGCTGATCAAAATAGCGGCGTTCCCCGGTTTTATGATGCCAGCCGTCCTGGCCAATGGGCGCGTAGATTCCATTTAAAAAAGTTTGGCCAATCAAAAAATCTAAAGTCTTGATACCTATTTCAAGATATTCACTGTTGCCAGTCTGGCCGTGTCCCAAAAGAAGCGCTTCAGGAAAAACGGCATTCGAATAAGTTAAATAGGTTTCAAACCATTGCCATTCTTCGGTGGCAACGCCCCGGTAAAGCGACAGGAGCCGGTCGCAGTGACGGACCAGGATTTCCTGGAAGTCTTCCCTAGTTTTAAAAAGACAAAGCCCCTTGATATAGAAAGCAGTCGCCCGAGGGGATTCCACTTTCTGAGAAGATTCCATGCTTTTCTTTAAGAGAGAGAGGGCTGTCTGCTTGATGTTTTTTGGCAGGGAATCGGTCGCGGCGGCCACCGCCAAAGCCCAGAACGTCCGGCCGTTGGCGTCTTCAAGGTTTTCTTTTTGATTTAATGCAACGTCGATGGTCCTGTCGGGTTTTACGTAATTATAAAAAAGCCCGTTTTTGCCCGGGACAAACCCGATGAAACGCAAATAAATCCCAATACGTTTGAGCAGCTCCGTTTTTCTTTTATGGGGAGAGAGGGCCTTAAACGTCTTACCCAGTCCGTCATAATAGGAACACGCCGCGATCAGCGCGCGCGCGTTGTCATCCACGGTATAACCGGATGAGATATCCGGCAAAGAAAGCTGGGCGAATTGGATGATCCCGAAATCGTCGGTCAGACGAAAGAGATGGTCTAAATTCACGCGCGGAATTTTTTTGTGCTTACTAACTTCGGCAATCTCTTTGGAATATTTCGAGAATAATTTTGAATACTCAAGGGCAATATTGTCCCAGGTCATATTGCGTGTCCTGAAATAAGCGTTCTTTCCCAGCTGCTCTCGGCGTAAGGGATCTTTCAAAAGATTGAGAAGGGCTTCGGCATAGGAATCAGGCTCTCTGAAATTGACGAGGAGCCCGGATTGCGGAGTGATGATCTCCCTGGCTTGGGCAAAAGGAGTGGAAATGACAGGCCTTCCCGAACCCAGCGCATAGGAGAGCGTCCCTGAAACCGCTTGATTCGGGTCCAGGGAGGTTGAAAGATAAATGTCCGAGGCCTTCAAGAACTGGAGGAGTTTCTCAAGCGTTACATACTCGTTATAGAATCTCACATGGGAAGAAAGCTTGAGTTCACGGACTTTTTCAATGAGGGAGTTCCGGTAGCTTTCGCCCTCTTCTTTTAAAACATTCGGATGCGTCACGCCCAAAATAATATACATCAGGTTGGGGCAGGCTTTCACCACTTGAGGCAGCGCTTCCAGCACATACTCAATCCCCTTTCCCCGGCTTAGAAGCCCGAAGGTCAAAAGGATTGTTTTGTTTGAAAAACCCAAGACGGATTTGGGCTTCATGTTGGGGCTGTAAGGCGCGGAATGAATGCCGTGCAGGATGACCGAAACCTTTTTTTCATCGATTCCATAATCCCCGATCAGGATTTCTTTGGAGTGGTTCGTCATCGCGACTAAGGCGCTTGATTTTTCAGCGATCAAACGCACGACGTTGTGGAGTTCGGGGTTGGGGGAAGGAAGGGCGCTGTGAAAGGTCACCACCGACGGCTTTTTAAGCGCGTCTAAAAAAGAAAGAGCGAAGGAACCGTGTTTCCCTCCAAAGAGGCCGAATTCATGCTGGATATTGACGAGTTTGATGTCCTTCGATTTGTTTATTTCTTCCGCCGTGCTGATAAAATCTTGCTCGGAATAGGGATCGAGCTGAAAAATCACTTGCCGGGGGTAATGGTAACGCGACACCGCATCGGTATTCATCGCGGCGATCCGGTAATCAATCACCGTCTCAAGCAAATTATTGAGGGCGCTCGTCAGGTCTGCGGTAAAAGTCGCGATGCCGCATTCCCGGGGCGGAAAACTGGATAAATAAACAATCTTCAGGGTTTCTTTCATGAAGGGAAGGCGTCCCTAGCCGTTTTTCAACTCTTTTAAGAGTTCCTTGATATCGAGAGACTTTGCCGCAATCCGTTTGTCAGCAGCACCGTAGTAGATAAACAGCCTGTCGCCTTTTAACACGGTGCCTGTGGGGAAAACCACGTTGTTGACATCCCCCTGTTTTTCCCACGATTCGACGGGAGAAAACAAAGGCTCTTTCAGGCGTCCCAGCACTTTTGTGGGATGGCTTAAGTCGAGAAGGGCCGCACCCGCGTGATAAATTTTCCCCTGAAGGGCATCTTCGACCCCATGATAGATCAAAAGCCAGCCGTCTTTGGTTTCAATGGGAGGGCATCCACCCCCAATATTCCGGCTTTCAAACCGGTGCTCAGGATCGAGCACGACATGCTTGCCCAAACTTCTGAGATGTTCTTTCCAATAATCTTCCCGGGTGAGGTCTTTAAAATCATCGAAAGGGATGATCTGGATTCCGGGCAGGACCCGGTGGACCAGCGCGAATTGGCCTTTAATTTTCTTGGGAAAGATGAAGGCATCCTTCTCCCAGAGCAGAATGTTGTTGCCCTGCCGGTCCCTAATATAGGCGTCAAAAAGGAAATATTTTTCCCTCATCTTGATTTTTGAATGCGCAAAGAGATGGGCGGCTTCGCCATAAGAAATACGCGGCGAGATTATTCCTTGTTTGACGAATTGGACAAGATTGGTGCTTGTCGCATAAGCAAACAACGCGTTTTTTCCGTCATAAACCGTATAAAAAAGATAATAGACCCCGTCTAAAAAAATAATCCTCGGGTCCTCGACTCCCATTTTTTCGTAATCATATTCAGGAAAAAGAACGGGTTGATTCGCTCGATGAACAACCTTGTTTTCCTTCAACTGGCAGTAGCCTATGGACGAAACCATGTCCCCGCGCCGCACAGCCCGGTAAAACATGTGAGTGAGGCCGCCGATTTCGATCGTGGCGGGATTTAAAACGGCTTGGTTCTCAAATCCGTTTTCCGAGCTTTCAAGGATGATGCCTTCGCTTTTGACTTCGATCATGGGACTCCAGCGCTGGGTTCAATAAAAAAGGCGTTACAGGATTATACGCCCGCAACGCCTTGGTATGATTCTATTTATTATGGCTCCCTTTGATGGTCGAGTACCGCAACTGGTTGTGGACGGAAGAACCGAAGATCATCCGCCTACTCGCCCAAGAACTGAGAGTTGCGTAAAGCATCAACCCCTATTGCCTTATCAAAGGGAATAAATTGTTAAGTTGATGGGCAAAAACGAACCCAAAAAACGTTCATCCTTCAACTTCCTGAATGGTATAATTCCTGCCACATCAAACTTTTGGAAGTATAACAAATAACCGTCGAAATTGCCATCCTCAATAAAACAGCCGTCGCCTTAGCCACAGACAGCGCAGTTACTTTTGGCGGGAAGCGTATTTTTAATACAAGCGATAAGCTCTTTATGCTTTCCAAAGTCCACCCCGTCGGTGTCATGATTTATCAAAATATCGACTTCATGAATTTAGTTTGGTACCGGTTCTGGGAGTGCCTGGTTCAATAAAAAAACTGATGAATTTTGATCCTGAGAGAGGGTGCTCTGGCAAGGGCGTGGGCTCGGCACCTACGCTCACTGTGCGCTCCAGTCGACCCTCCGCAAGCTCGTAGAAAGTCGGCGCTTCTGAGGTCGCGCCTCCATTAAAAGGCTCGCTTGCTCCTATTCGAGCCCACAGAAAAATTTAAAAGAAAAAGGCCACCCCGATTTAATCGAAGTGGCCTTTTTCTTTTAAAAACTCCCCCGCGAGGGCTCGAACCTCGGACAAGGTGATTAACAGTCACCTGCTCTACCAACTGAGCTACAGGGGAAAAAATGCGGATTTTAGAATTTAGATTACGAATGAGGGACTGAACTTTCCCACTCCGAATTCCGCAATCGATTTTCCAAAATCAAATAACTGGGGTCATTATAAACACCCTGTCCTTCTGGGTCAATGAAGGTTTGATCCCTGGGTGCATGACCGTAGCTGCGGGGTCATGCAGCGGGGACTAAATGGACTTGCTCCTAACTGCTCCGAAAGGGGCACTCAAACATGCCTCTCACTGTAGAAGATGAGCCTGAGAGAACCCGCGGCAGCGGTTAAATTTTCAATAAAAAAGAGGGCCGGGCCGTGACTTAAGACCTGTCTCTCTTTTTTCCCAAAAGAGGCTTTTTTGAAATATGTTTTTCAATCTTGTTTTCGATGATCTTGATTTGAGGAGAGGGTACGTTTAAAGCAACTCCTCTGGATCCTGACTCAGGGGCAGCGTGAATCGGAGGTGATGCCGGCGGCTGAGTTCCCGGCACCCCCGAGACCGCTTCTTCCGCAACTAAAATATTCATCTTGGGCGCTTCTTTTTCTTTCTTGCGCGATTCTGTAATAAATTTGTAGACAATCTCGCCCGGTTTGACAAGACCGAGCTCTTTGCGAATCACTTTTTCCAGATAATCACGGTCATTCTTGAGAAGATCCCGTTCGTCCACTAACCGTTTTATTTTCTGATCCAAATCATTAATTTTGACATCGATCGCCTCTTCCTGAAGCTTCAGATTACGGTAGCGCGTCAGCACGGGGATATAAAATACAGCCAGAAGAAAAACAAGGCCAAAAATCCCGGCCAGAACGATGTTGGATTTTTTCACGAACGCGCCGCAAGCACCTTCTGGGTCCCCGCATAAACGGCTTTTCGACCAAGAGTCTCTTCAATGCGCAGCAGTTGATTGTATTTACAAATGCGATCCGTGCGCGAAAGAGATCCTGTTTTAATTTGCCCCGCGGCCGTTCCCACCGCAAGATCCGCAATAAAAGCATCTTCCGTTTCACCTGATCGGTGGGATGAAATCACACCGTAGCCGGCCTTCTGAGCCATTCTTATGGCTTCCAGAGTTTCACAAACCGTTCCTATTTGATTCACCTTGATCAAGATCGCATTCGTCGCGCCCATAGCGATCCCTTTTTTCAGGCGCTCAGGATTGGTCACAAAGAAGTCGTCTCCAACGACCTGGATTTTTTCGCCAAGGGCTTTGGTCATCTTGACATAACCGTTCCAATCGTTTTGATCCAGCCCGTCTTCGATCGAATAGATCGGATATTTTTTGACCCAATCCGCATAGATCGCAATCATTTCATCCGCAGAAAAAAGTTTCCCGGGATTGGATTTCCAGAATTTATAACCTTTGCGGCCGCCTTCATCGAAAAGCTCAGAGGACGCGCAGTCGAGCGCAATTTCAATCTGAGCGCCGGCCTTGTAGCCCGCAGCTTGAATCGCCTGCATAATAATTTCCAGGGCTTCCTCATTAGCCAAGTTCGGTGCAAAACCACCTTCATCGCCCACTGCGGTCACGTGCCCTTTTTTCTTCAGGATGGTTTTAAGCGCGTGAAAAATTTCCGTGATCCAGCGAAGCCCTTGGGAAAAAGTCTCCGCACCCGTTGGCGCAATCATAAATTCCTGGAAATCAATTTTATTATCCGCGTGTTTGCCGCCATTAATAATGTTGGCCATCGGAACCGGCAGTGTGAATTTTTTATTTTTATGAAGATTACCGATATGCTTCCAAAGCGGAATCCCCTGAGCTTCGGCCGCGGCGCGGCAAACCGCCATCGACACTGCCAGAATCCCATTGGCTCCAAGTTTGGCCTTATTCGCTGTTCCATCCAGAGAGATCATCAGCTCATCAATCGCTTTTTGATTGGCCGCATCTTTTCCTTTTAGAGCTTTGGCCAGAACCGTGTTGGTATTGGCCACAGCTTTTTGGACACCTTTACCCCCGTAACGGGATTTATCACCATCGCGAAGTTCAACAGCTTCGTATTCGCCCGTGGAGGCTCCGCTTGGGACTGCAGCGCGGCCGGTAATTCCATTTGCGAGTGTTACGTCCGCTTCAATGGTTGGGTTGCCTCGGGAATCAAGAATTTCTCGTGCGTGAATTTTTGAGATTTTAGTGGAAGACATTTTAGAATCCTTTCGTGATTGAGATGAATGAAAACAGTTTGCGAATTATAATCAGAGCAAGTGTCAGCGTAAAGAAGTAAGTTTGACTTACGGCTTACCGCTTATGATTTCCTTCAAAGCTTCCGGATAGATTTCATATTCTACGGCGTGGATTTTGGTTTCGAGGGTTTCAAGTGTCTCGTTGGGATCAATCGTCACTTTGCGCTGTAAAATCACCGGGCCTGTGTCCACGCCCTCGTCCACATAATGAATCGTCACGCCGGTCTCTTTGACTTTGGCATTGAACGCATCACGGATGCCGTGCGCACCCGGAAAAGCAGGAAGCAGCGAGGGGTGAACATTGATTAATTTATTTTTCCACCCGCGCACAAAATCCGAAGAAAGGAGGCGCATAAAACCAGCGAGAACAATGAATTCGACGCGGTATGCATTGAGCTGTTTTTGAATCTCTTTTTCAAAGATGGATTTATCCGAATAATTTTTTCTGGGAATCACCTCGACGGGAACCTTGAGCTTTCTCGCTTTCCCAATGGCCGCAGCTTCGGAATTATCCGAGATCACAAGGCAAGGCACGGCAGGGATCTCCCCCGCCTGCATTTGGCGGATCAGATTTTCCATATTCGTTCCGCTGCCTGAGACGAAGATAGCTATTCGCTTCATAAAACGTCCCTCGTAAAACGTGACGCGTGAAACACTGCAAAGAAACGCTTCACGAACGACGCTTCACGCTTCACTGTGTCCAAATGCATCTTTACAGTCTTTGCCCGCTACGACAATGACAATTTCTCCAAGCGGTTCTTTTTTGGAATAAATTTCGATGAGATCGGAAAGATAACCCCGTTTGGATTCTTCGAATTTTTTCGAGATCTCACGCACCACGGCCGCCTCACGATTCCCAAAAACCTCTTGAAGATCCTTGAGCGTATCTGAAACCCGGTAAGGTGATTCATAAAAAATCAAAGTCTCTTCACGCTCTTTAAGCGTCTCAAAGAATTTTTTCCGGCCCACCGTCTTTTTAGGGATAAATCCGAAAAAGCTGTAGGAATCCGTCGGCAATCCACTTTTCACCAGAGCCGTCACCGAAGCCGTGGGCCCGGGAAGTGCAATCACTTCGATTCCGTTGCGAATCGCTTCACGCACCACCTGATATCCGGGATCGGAAATGAGCGGCATCCCTGCATCCGACACCAAGGCCAAGGTCTGACCCTCTTTCATCCACTTGATGATTTCCTGAACTTTTTCCGGACCGCTATGTTCGTGAAAACTCACCAACGTCTGACTGACTTCGTAATGTTTGAGCAGCCTCTGGGTGTGGCGGGTGTCTTCGCAAATGATTTTATGGACAGACTGAAGAATATCGAGCGCGCGAAAAGTCAGATCGCGAAGATTTCCGATGGGAGTGGGGATGATATAAAGCATCTAGCTTACAACTCTCAGCTTTCAGCTATCAGCAACAAAAAATTACAGGCTTGGCTGCTAAGCTGACAGCTCATTTATTCCTTTCAAGAACATAATCCGCCATTTGAATGAGGCTCTTGCGCGCCGGTGAATCCGGAAAAATCAAGAGTTCGAGTTTGGCCTTTTCGATAAACTGCCGAGCCTTTTCAAAGGAGTAATCAATCGTGTCATATTCGAGGATCATCGAAAGCAGGGTCTGGAATTTATTCGTTCCCATTTCCGATTTGAAAATCTTGAAAACATCGCTCTTCTTTTTTTCATCCACCAGCTGGGTAAGACGAATCAAAGGAAGTGTCAACACTCCGGCCGCGCAATCCGCTCCGAGTGTTTTACCGAATTCCTGCTGATTACCGGTAAAATCAAGGCAGTCATCGACAATCTGAAATGCGATCCCGAAATATTTTCCGTAACGTTTGAGCGCCTCGGCTTCTTCGGGAGTCGCGCCAGCCAGCATCGCGCCCGCTTCCACGCAGCATCCCAAAAGCGCGGCCGTTTTTTTATCCACAATATCGAGGTATTCATTTTCGGTGAGATTGAAATTGTCTTTTTCCTTGAGCTCGTGGATTTCTCCGTCGCAAACCGTTCCGGCCGTCTGAAGAAAAAGCGAAACGATTTTTTCATTGCCATTCTGAAATACGGCGCCGATCGCTTTATCGTGCAGATAGTCGCCCACCAAAACGGCGGTCTGCGCTCCCCACTTCACATTAATCGTAGGGATACTGCGGCGGATATACGCCGAATCAATAATGTCATCGTGAATCAGTGTGGCAGAATGAAAAACTTCAAAAGCCGCGGCCAAGTGAAGCAGGCGGTTTTCCAGATCCGGCCTTCCCTGCTTAACCGCGAAACCCAAAAATGTAAGCGCCGGACGAAGCAGTTTTCCTTGGGAAGAAAAAAAATACCGAATGACATCCGCGGCAAGTTCATTGGGAGTGGAAAGAATATCGAGAATCGCGCCGGGCGTTGCCTTGAGCGGTCTTTCAATCGGAAAATAGATGTCTTCTAATGTCGCGGCAGATTTCATAAGATCGGGATTATAGCAGAATCCCCAAAATCCGAGGAAGGGTTTTGTTATCCAGGGGGTGCATCCCCGTTACAGCCGTGGCGCCGTCATTGCGAGCGAAGCGAAGCAATCTCTCATCCGTCATTGCGAACCGCGGTGAAGCAATCTCGGGTCGTGCCCAGAGATTGCCGCGCCCGCCTGCCGGCGAGGCAGGTCTCCGCCAAGGCGCGGGACTCGTCCGCCGAAGGACGGATCCGTCCTCTGGCGGACAATGACAACTGTATGAAGCGGCGGGCACCCGTTATCCGAAATTAGCCGGCGTATTTTTCGGGATTACGGTTGAATTTTTTGACGCAAGAGCCGCAGCAAAGCAGAATATGTTTACCCTGATAGTCCACGGCAAACTTTTCCTTTCCGCGGTTTCCGGACATCACTGGACACATCGGTTTATCCGGGCCGCCGGCAAAAATGGGCGTGTCCGAAAAGCTGACGGAAAAATAACCCAAAAGAACTAGGACTATCCAGAAGCGTTTCAT
>SICL01000068.1 GCA_009691445.1 Candidatus Taenariivivens baikalensis
ATCTCTGAGGTGGCACGGGAGAAACTGAACAATGAGCTCGCTTTGTTTCAAGATCAGTATGAGGAAACGGAAAAGTTGTCGAAAGAAAAACTTCAGGAATTCACGGCTAAAATGTCCGATTTAACCGCGCAGAATAAAGAGCTGTCCTCCAAGCTTGGCGTTCTTGGAAAAGAGAAGTTGGAGCTGGAAGCGAAAACAGCGGACTCAGGGCAGATTGTAAAAATACTGACGCAGAAACTGGAAGAAAAAATGGCGGAGGCAAAAGAGCTTAAGGGGGCGAAGCAGGCGAGTGAGAAAGCCGAGGCCCAACTTCAGAGCGCTAAAGGAATTCAGAAGTCTTTGGAAGAAAAGCTTCATTTGCTTGGAGCGGAGAACCAAATCCATAAAGAGGCCGAAGCGGATCTAAAGATCTCTGAGGTGGCACGGGAGAAACTGAACAATAAGCTCGCTTTGTTTCAAGATCAGTATGACGAAGCGGAAAAGTTGTCGAAAGAAAAACTTCAGGAATTCACGGCTAAAATATCCGATTTAACCGCGCAGAATAAAGAGCTGTCCTCCAAGCTTGACGTTCTTGGAAAAGAGAAGTTTGAGTTAGAAGCGAAAACGGCGGACTCAGGGCAGAGTGTAAAAATACTGACGCAGAAACTGGAAGAGAAAGTGGCGGAGGCGAAAGAGCTTAAGGGGGCGAAGCAGGCGGGTGAAAAAGCCGAGGCCCAACTTCAGAGCGCTAAAGGAATTCAGAAGTCTTTGGAAGAAAAACTTCATTTGCTTGAAGTGGAGAATCGGGCTCATAAAGATTCTGACGCAGCTCTAAAAATCTCTGAGGCCGCAAGGAAGAAACTTGAAGGTGAACTTAATGATCTTCAAGTCCAGGATGACGGAATCAGGAAATCCTTGGAAGAAAAAGGTCAACAGCTTGCGGCTGGCAATCGATCTCAGAGTAATCTGGAAGCCGATCTGAAGTCTGCACAGGAGTCCCAAAAAAGCCTGCGTTCCGAGCTGGGTCAACTTCAGGGCAACTATGAACAATCGCAGTCTAAGGCCACTGAACTGGTAAAAACGACGCAGTTGCAAACGGAAAAAATTCAAAGTCTGCAATCCGAGCTGGCAGAGCATACCCAGGAACTCGAGGAATTGCTTGAACAGGTCAAAGACGTGCAGTCCGGATCCGGGACGGAAGTAAAAACCCTCAAAAAAAAGGCGGAAGATGCAGCCAAAGGGATGACAGATCTGAAGGCTCAGCTTGCTTTTAAGGTGGATGAAACGGAGCATTTGAAGCAACGCGTGGCGACGCTCCTGAAGAATCCACCGCAGAGCAAGAACTCAGATAAATCACAGTACAAAATTCACGCACTTGAAACAGACCTCAAGCAGCGGCATGTTCAAATCTTAAAACTAAAAACAGAAATTCACGGATATCTCGTAAAACTGGATCAGCTTCATGAGTTTATCTCCAAAAAAGACAATCGCTTAAGTCAAGAAATCAGCCTGCTCAAAAACCAGCAGGACCCTTTAAAGGATGAACTGGGGCGTAAGGATGAGAAAATTCGAATTCTGGAACAAAGCAAAAAAGACTGGGATGAAAGCCGTACGGTGCTTCAGAAGAAGTATGACCTAATGGCTTCCCACGATGAGATGGCGATGAATAAGCTTCAGGATTCAGACGCTCGTTTGGTGCTTGTGAACCAAAGCCTGGGAAAAAGCGTGCAGGTTCTCAAAGAAGAGTTGGGCTCTTATAAGAAAGGAGCGGAGACAACCCGGAAGTTGCGTGATCAGGAGATCGCAGATCTCAAGTCCCGGCTCCAGCCCGCGCGAAGTGATCTGGAGAAAGCCGCAAGCGATATCAGAATTCGGGATAAAATGATTGAAGATTTAAAATTCACTTCCGGACACTGGGAAGAAAAAGCTAGTGCGCTTCAGAAAATATACCAGCAGAGCGAGGATGAAACCAAGCGCTTGAAGAAGGATCAAGCCGAGGTAACGCCGCAGCTACAGAAAGAAAATGCAGATCTCAATGAGGATCTCAAAGAGGCCAAGAGTCTGGTGGTGGAACTTCAGGTCAAACAGGCAACCGCGGAAACCAGGCTCGCTGCGTTCGAAAAAAACAGGGCGGAGCATGAGGCGAAGATCCAAAAAACTAAACCCGCAGTTCAGGATGAAAAAATAGTCGATGATGTAGAAGTCAAAAGAATGATGGAGAAAAAAGAGCGTGAGATTTTAAGGCTTCAAACACGGATGAAGGAACTGGAAAGTCTGCATCTCAAAGACCGCGTGACTTTCCTTTATGATCTCGGAGTTATTTATACGCAGCAGGGGCTCTATAAAGAGGCGAAGGAAGCCTATGAAAAGGTACTGGCGATTGATCCCAGGGATGTTTCAACTCATTATAATTTAGGGATTCTTTACGAAGAACATTTTACGGATCTTCCAAGAGCGGTTACTCATTACGAGGCATTTATCGTGCTGAGCCAGGATCAAACCAAAATCCGTCAGGTGGAGGCGTGGATCAAATCGGCTGCCCGGCATGGAAGCGCCGGTCGCCAAAGCCGCAGTGAATCTTCCCGCGACGCCTTCGAACATCTGTTTTTGACTTCGTCAGCGTCGTCGTGAAACGTCGTACGTGAAGCGTCGAACGTGAAACGAGGGAAGAAAGAAGAGGGAAGAAAAAGGATCTTTGTCATCCTGAGGCGGTTTTTGCCGAAGGATCATCTCAGGTTGAACTTTCAGAGGGGTTTGAGATGACAAGAGACGGACTCAGAATAACAAACATCCCGCTGTCATCCTGAGCGAGCAAAGCGAGTCGAAGGATCTAAAGAATCATTTCTTTCCACTGCGGATTACAACTCTCAATCAGCTTTATCTTTTTAGCTCTAGTCCACCCTTTTAGTTGCTTCTCTCGCGAAATCGCAGCAATCACATCAGTGGTTTCTTCATAATGGACCAGCTTTGTTAAGTTGTATTTCTTGGTGAAGCCATCGATCACTTTATGTTTGTGTTCCCACACTCGTTTTGGAAGATTGTTCGTCACTCCAATATAGAGCGTTTTAGATTGGTTGGTTATGATATAGACATAGTAGGACATACTAAAAAATCCTTTCGAAGCTGAGATCCTTCGCTTTGCTCAGGATGACAAATAACCCGGCTGTTGCTCGCTTCCTCCGCATCATCGTGAAGCGGCGTTCGTGAAGCGTGAAGCGAGGGACGTGAAACGTGAAGCGCCGAACGTGAAACGAGGGAAGAAAGAAGAGGGAAGAGGGAAGAGGGAAGAGGGAAGAAAAAACTTATGAGATGCGGCAGAAGGAATCAGCTTTTCTTTCCATTCCAATAAGCATGGCAAAAATTTGTTCGTAGAAAGTATCAAGACGATTAAAAGTTTCCTGGTCAATATAATGACAGGCCAAAGAAAATTCAAGCCAGGTTTGAGTTTCAGCGGCTTCTTGAGCAGCGTCGGACAATTTATTGATAAAGACAGCCTTATATCTTCTTTTTCTCCATCCCTCTGCCAAATTAGCGCATATCGATCTTGAAGATCGACGAATTTGATCTGTAAGTGAATATCTTTCATCCTGAGGAAACTTTTTCGTGATGACAAAGATTTCCATGGCAGTTTCAAAAGCCAGCTTATAAACTTTTAGCTGCCGCACGGTTTCAATTTTCTTTGGTTTGGTTTTTTCTTCCATCTTCCTTCTTCTCTCTTCCCTCTTCCCTCTCTCCTTATTCGTCGATTAAAAACACACTGTAAGGGATCTTCTTGGCTTGTTTCTTAATGGGAACGGCGCGCTCGAGGACTTCCTGGTAGGATTCAATGTGACGCTTGATATTGGAAACGCCCGCGAGGGAAAGCGACATGAGCGAGTGACGTTTCATTTCCACTTCGCCGGATAGCGATGCGGTTCGGGTGTCGGCCGCGATAAAATAGCCGCGCTCGAGGTCTTCCTTGGTATAAAAATCCTTGATCGATGCGTCAAATTTTTCGCATACTTTTTTGGCGATAATTTCCGCGTGAGCCGGTTCCAGAATCAAAATAAAGTCATCGCCGCCTTGATGCCCCACAAAATTTTGCTCGTCGGGATAATCCACGATCGAGTCACGCAGGACCTGAGCGGTCATACGGATACCATCATCACCGCGCGCGAGCCCATACTGGTCGTTGAAAGCCTTGAAGTGATCGATATCACAATGAAAGAAGATGAATTTTCGTTCCTCCTGGAGCCGCGTTGTAACTTCATTTCGGATTTCGCGGTTTCCGGGAAGCTGGGTCAGGGGATTGGAATCCTCCGCGTGGTGCGTCATGACAAGCAGTGCCTGGCTCATGCGGTTAAAGTTATTAGCCAGAAGCTCGATTTCATCGCCGGTGCGGACCTTGACTTGTTTTCCCAGATTACCTTCCAACATTTCGCGGCACGCTTTGTTAATGGCCTGAAGCGGATGCACGATGCGGAAACTTAAATGAAAAGAAATAATAAACGTGGAGAGCAGGACAAAGATTGACATGAAGATAAGCACGTTTGTGGTTTCGTGAATCGCATTTTTAATCGACGTGAGCGGGAATTGTCCGATGGCCACATTCATTTGTTTATCCACAGGATTTTTGAAGGGGAGATAGGTGAAAAGTTTATTTTCCTGTGGATCAATGGACGTATAAAAAGAGTGGCCCTGACGTTTGGCCGCAAAGCTTTTTTGGATATTGTCCATATGCTTGGGGCTGACCGCCCAGGCTTTTTTGGGGACCACCTGGCCCCGTTCCGTGCGATTTAACAGCAGGGAACGAGCGCTGATGGGATTCATGACATCCATTTGATCAGCGCCGGTATTTTTTTCGATCATGGCAACCTGGAGTGTCAGTGCCTCGGCATCATTAAAGATCTTGAGATCTGACAGGAGGGGCGTGAAATCACGTTCGAAAAGACTCATCGAATACTTGGCCTCATTCGTTGAATGCAGCCGCTGAATTTTAATTTCCCGCTGAATGACAAGGAATGAAAAAACGGCAAGCAGGATAAACATGGGCACGGAAATATTGCGGAAAATCCTGAAAAATAAGGGCTGAATGCGTCGGGGCTTCGGCTTCTTCATAAAACTCAGGAATCCTTCGGTTGAGTTGGTCACCTGCGTCATTGCGAGTGAAGCGAAGCAATCTCTCCTCAGAGATCGCCGCGCCCTGTCCGCCACAGTTCGTCGGACGGATCCGTCCATTGGCGGACGGGTCTCGCGATGACAGTTTGTTAGACGCCCACAGTACTAAAAAAAGAATACCTCCCAAAACTCACAATTGCAAGTTTCCTGACCCGGTCAGCCAGAGGCTCTTTTTGCCAATGAGAAGACAAGTACCGTTTCCCGGGGTGCCAGGTTAATAAAGCGGACAGTGAACCTGTCCCTGTAGGAAACGGTACCTGCGCGCCTGCGCGGCTCTGTCAAGGATGTTGCAGTAAATCATGGGTGCCAATTTTTCGCAAGTAAGCCGTATTGCCGACTTTTTGATAGGTAATCCTGTAATTCTGGCTGACAGGGAGTTCATAAATATTTTCTTGCCCGGACATTTTTTTGTGACACAGAGAAGGGTAGGCAGGATCCTTTTGAAAAAGCTCCAAAGTTTTTTGAGTTCGCTCCTGGATATCACGCGGCAGTTTGCGGTACAGTTTGATGAATTTTTCCGTTGCTTCAATGTGAAGCATGATTAAGCGTCAAGTTTTTTAAAAAGTTCTTGAAGATTTTTTGTTTTGGTGGTTCGTCCGTGTTTGATGTCAGCCGAAGCTTCTTTTTCGTCGGTCTGCCATTCAGGGCCGTAGAAATATGCCTGGTCTTTAGGAATCATGACTTGAGGCTCAAGAATGACACATTGATTTTCGACCCGGATATCAACGTATTCATTCAATTTCAAATGCAGAAGTTTAATAATTTCTCGTGGTAAAGCAATTTGATAGTTTTGGCCAATTTTTCTGAGCATGGATATGTCCTCCAATGAAAATAGTAACGCAATCTCATTAAATTGTCAAATTCATATTTTAATATTTTATACATTTAAAGAAAAACTGGCCGGTTGCTGTTTCTGTCGACTTCTGCGGCCTTCATATAATGGAGCATCCCGGATGGATTTCATGGACAGACAGAGAGGGGCAAGACATGTCTTTCCAAAAATAGGGAGATATTACAGGAACAAACATAAGTAACAATAACTAGCAATAACGATCATTTTATAAATAGCTATTCCATCCGCACTCAGAGGTGTTATCTTTTTAATTGTATGCGACTATATTACGCAAGTTTTACAGGTGTTTCCAGCAGGGGGAGGACTGTTTAATTTATGGAAGAACTGAATCGGGAAAACAGTAAGCAGGATGCAGACTGCAGTAAGCAGAAAGCAGAAAATTCCCTGCCAACTGCCGACTGCCAACTGCCAACTGGCTCGCGTCTCCTGCCTACTGCCTCGTGCCGACGGCCTACTGTTTTCCGCAAGTTCATCGCGCTGGGGATTATTCTTGCGATGTTTGCGATGGCGACATTCAAATCCTGGGCGATGTGGACAGAACCATTTACGACTGCTGCGAACTACGCAGTTTCCGACGCCCTCAAAATTCTCGTGAACGGAACTTACGCCATTCTTATTAAAAGCGGCACACGCATCAAAAATGACACGGCCTCCGGCGATTTCAGCCCCGGAACGCATACGGACAGTTTAACTTCTTACCAGTCGACTAAAGTTGCGCTGAATCCCACAAACCGTCTTCCTCTTCCATTTTCAAACGGCCTCGTATCCCGCTGGAAATTTGAAGGAGACGCCACTGATGCTTTTGGATCTAATCCCGGATCGCTATCAGGCGGAAATTCGTACGGCGCAGGATATTTTGGGCAGGGAGTCACAAGTAATGGAACATCCTCTGCACACGTAGACGTAGCAGATAGCGCTTCGACGCATATTACCGGAGCCATTACAGTGAGTGCATGGTACAAGGCTACCAGTTTCGTGAGCTTTGCCGGGATTATCCAGAAATTCCCGGAGACCAACAATGGCGGCGGTTTTGTTTTAGGGTTTGCACATGTTTCGCAAGGCGGTATATTCCGATTCGACGTGAGCGATGGAGCGACTAACAGCATCGCGCTCTCCACCAGCGCTGCGCCGATCGGCTCATGGCACCATGTGGCCGTCACGTATGATCAAATTAATGCAAAATACTACATGGACGGAATATTGGATAGTACTACCGCAATGACGCGGACGCTGGCTGCGAGCACGAAAGTAATGCAGATTGCCGGCAGCGGCGCCACCACGGCCTACTGGAATGGTTCCGTCGATGACGTGACCCTTTGGGATAGAGCACTCTCGGCGAGTGAGATTGCCAGCCTTGTATTTACCAAAAATGTCCCCATCAGCACCGAGCTCTCCGGCCTTCAGAGTGGTCTCGTGAATTATTGGACTTTGGAAAACACGGCCAACGATGTTCTTGGTACGAATAACGGTACGGAAGTGGGTAGTCCAGTCTATTCTACTGCGGCCAAGGTGGGAACTTATAGCCTCTCCTTAAATGGCTCGACTCAATATATGAGTGCAAGCGACGCCGGCTTTCCCAGCGGCAGCAGCTCAAGGACTGTTTCTTTATGGGTCAAGCCGAAGGTCGTATCCGTAGGATCAGGTGATCAAGGGTTTGTCTTCAATTACGGGTCGAATGTTGGGCAACAAATGTTTTACATCGGTATTATTCAGACAACCAACAAATGGATTGTAGGTCAAGGGAGCGTAAATCTGACCGGCAACACTGCCATTGCAGGCCAATGGACTCATTTAGTTGCAACTTCCCAGGGCTCCACAACAACGCTTTATGAGAACGGTACTATGACGGTCAGCGGGTCATTGACCCACAACACAGTACTTGGTGGCACGCTCTACCTTGGTCGCTACATAGCTGCGCAATACCAATATTATAACGGTCTCATCGACGACGTTGCCATTTGGAACCGTCCGCTCACGGCGGATGAAGTATGGGGGCTTTATACAAGTAAAGGAAGATACAAGGCTCCGAACCCAACGGGCGGAGGGCAGGGAGACGGAGGAGCGGCGGCACCTTCTTGGGGCGTAACTCGTCACACGAAAAGTTTACCCTGGGGCGAACCGCTCGAAAAACCGCCAGTGGGGTATTGGAAGTTTGATGAAGGAACGGGAAATCCCGCAGATTTTAGTGGTAATGCTTTAAATGGGACATTGGTCAACAGCCCAACATGGTCTGGCAGTGTGCCCACAGTTGCTTTTAGCGACACTAACTCGCTGACCTTCAATGGTTCAAGTAATTTTGTCAAAATCAGTAATTCAGCTTTGATTGACAGCATGAGCAGTAAAGCAACGGTGGCAGCCTGGTTAAAAACAACGGCTACGACCGTGGCAAATGTTGTTTCTTCATATGATGGCACAAATGGCTATCAGCTTAATTTGAATTCAAGCGGCTATCCTACCATTTGGTCAAATTCTGGCGGTGATTTGACTTATTCAACAACCGTTTCCGATGGGAATTGGCATCATCTCGCAGGAGCCTGGGATGGAACAAATGCTTTTTTATATGTAGATGGCATTCAAAAAGCAAGTGGCGCAAGAACATTTTCAAATAGTACAAAAGAGAACCAAATCGGAGCACAGTGTACCGGTGCCAGCAGTACTACTTGTAGTAATTACTATAACGGTAGTGTTGACGAAGTAGCGATTTACGACTACCCCCTTACCCCCGCCGAAATCGGCCTGCTCGCCTCGGGCAAAAAACGGTCGCGAGTGCAGAAGACGGAATATCCGAATGTGCCAGCCTCAAGTGCAGAAGACTACGAAAAAAATCTCGTGGCGTTGTGGCATTTGGATAGTGATACGAATGATTCTGCGGGAACAAACGTTGGAACGGTGAACGGCAGCATGGGATATAGCAATGGGATAGCAGGGCCAGGTGGAGATTTTAACGGGACAGACGCCTGGATTAGCATAGCGGATTCTGCGAGTATCAATCTCACGGGGTCTTTTTCTATTTCGTCGTGGGTCAATGCAAATTCGTTCGCCAATAATGTTGAAGAGATTTATGCCCGTAGTCAGCCTGGTGGCGGCGCTAGCGGGTTTTCTTTTGAAAAAACAGGTGGTGCAAATACCGTATCATTTTGGATGGGAACATCCGGCACTTGGGGATCCGTCGCATCCTCCACGTTGTCGACCAATACTTGGTATCATTTAGTCGGTACCTACGATGGGACGAACATGAAATTCTATACGAATGGCGTCTTGAATGCGACAACGGCACATGCGGCGATACCTTCGCTTGCAATCGCGGCGGGTATTGGAAGACACCCTACAATTACAGATGCTGATAGATATTGGAAGGGTCGGATCGACGAAGTTGCACTCTTTAACATTGGACTCACCGCCGCACAAATCGCCGACATCTACCAGCGCGGCGCAGGAAAAATAAAACATCAAGTGCGCACGGCCAGTGTTTCAGGAATGACCACCAATGTTTCTTCCTGGTCCGGCGGCGGTGTGCCGGATAAAGGACCGGTGGGGGTGTGGCATTTGAATGAAGGGACGGGAACGAATGCGGCTGACAGTGCTGGCACAAACACCGGAACATTGACAAACAGCCCCTCCTGGGTAACAGGGAAAATCGGCGGCGCATTGAGTTTTAATGGGTCGTCTCAGTACGTTAATGTGCCGGA
>SICL01000069.1 GCA_009691445.1 Candidatus Taenariivivens baikalensis
GATCAGTGACTGAATGGAAAGTGACCGAGTACGTGAAAGATATTGCGTACCTTGGGAATGCGTTAAGTGGTGGGACGTTAAAAGTGACAACGAAGAGCGTGGATGGTAGCAAGGATGAGAAGATCGAGACCCTGGTTTATTCGGGTGGGCAGTTAACAGAGGTTCTTCAAATGAATGTTGATTTGGATGGAGCTCAGGGACCCGGGACAGCGCGCGGGGATGTAAAAACAAGTTATGCCTATAGTGGAGATGGAGCGACAGCTCAAGTAACGATTACACAGGAGCAGATTTTTAATTCCGGGGTAAGCGGGAAGGCTGTTGCCAGTGAAAATGAAAGTTATAAGTTTATGTCGAGTCAAGTGATTAAGCTTGGAGCGAACGGGCATTTGGATGCTCAGGGAGAAACTCCGGATGATGAAGTTGTTTCCGTGGATTGGATGCAGAATTTACCTCAAGGCGGCGCGGGCGCTGCCGGCGGCACCGGAGCTGCGACGACAGCACTCACAAGGATTCGTCAAACGGAAAAAAAGAATCCGGACGGTTCCACGGATATGCAAGTTTATGAAGTGGCAGCGGACGGGACCGAGCCGCTTGAAAAAGACCGAAGATATTTTTCTTGGTCCCACGAGGTCACGGTGACAACGGGGAATTCCGCGGCGACCCAAATGACTGTCACCACAACGGAATATTTATTGGATGCCAACGGTCATCGAGTACTTGGCAAAGACTCTTCAGTCACGGTAAGTTTTTATGACGGGACTGCCACTGCTGCCCATTTGAATCGTGTAGAGAAAACACAGAATGATAAGAATGGAAACTTCACTGCTTTCTCCAAGACGACCTACAAGATACTGAACGGAAAACGGGTCAGCGATATTACGCAAACCTGGACCGAAGCGGATGCCGAAAAGCGAACCGCATCCAATTTCATCTCTCAAACTTTTTATGTCTATAACCAGAAGCTTGAATTTAAAGACGGTGCTGATGGAAAAACCCAGGTTGTTTTAACTTCTCAGACTGCCGCCGAGGACATTGCCAATCTGGATTACGAGGTCACGGTCGGAACGGACAGCGTTGAAATTATTACTTATGCTCAGGACAGCAATGGAAATGATCAAAAGAAAGAACGGCGGCTCTGGAGCATTCCGAAAAGTGAAAATATCAAACCGGTCGACCCGGGAAAAGTAATTAATTTAACGACCCATCAACTGCTCCCTGATTTTGCGACAAAACTGAGTGCCATTGCCCCTGCCGAAAGCGGATTCGGAGTCGCGGGAAGCAACTGGTTGACGACTTCTTTTTCCAATCTCGAAGGTCTCCCGAAAGATTTTGATGCGATGCAGCCCGCCATTCAACAGAAAGTAATCAATGATTTAATTGCGAGCGGCGCTTGCTCTCAAGTGGGTGATAAAACGCTTTGCGGTGACGGGGATCCTAGCACCGTGGATAAAATTGTTCGTACTCTGAAAATTAATGACACACTTGAGATCAGTCAAACGGAATTTTATGCCACGACCGGCGGACAAAGAAAATTAATCGGCATGATTGTGATCGATCCGACCACGGAAACTGAAGAACACCGCCTCGCGCTTCTTAATAGTGTTTCCGATGAACTGATTCTTGATGCCAGTGGCAATGTCGTCGCCAACGGAGTCAGTTTTATGTACACACCGACCAAAGATGCGGCCGGAAAAAAAGTGCTTGGGGAGGCCAGAAAAAGCATCTCCTGGATCGATACCGGCAATGCGGGCCTTCAGTCCAATATTCATCAAATCATCACGAGTCAGGGAGTCAGTTCGGATCAGGTGATCAGTTACCGAGCGGACGGAACTCTAGAGTCACTTCTTCTTTCCGGAGATGATCCGGACGGGACCGGTCAGCTCAACTGGAGGATTACGGTCAATCCTGATAAAACGGTTAGCTTGGTCGATTTATCTCTGGAAGCGCTCACTTTTAGAGATCCAAGGAACGGTTATGTGTTTCAGGGAAGGACGGCCACCAGTAAAAATCTGTTTAATCCGCAGAATGCCGGAGACAGCGTCATCTTCAATCAAAGTGTTTCCAGTACCGGTTCAACCATCCTGATGTCTTTTAAAACTGATGGCAATTGTGGAGCCACAGGAGGTAAAGACGTCTGCGGACTTTTGCAGGGGGGGAATCCAATCCTTTCAACTTTTGGTACTTCCTGGCAGGTCCTGATCAATAAAAATGGTCAGCTAGAATTCACCTTGAATGGCGATAAAACCATTACGGTCACGGGAACGAAAAATTTCTCCAATGATCAAAACCATCAATTGGCGGTTATTTTTGATCCTGTTACTGGGCTTAAAATTTCCGTGGATGGAAACCTGGAATTGCAGTCCAGTGAAGTCAAACTGAATCAATCCGATACGCAAGTGATGATTGGTACCACGACGGTTCCGGGCGCTGACTGGTTGAAGATTCCTAACGTCCCGCAGATTCGAGATTTTAAAGAGTATACGACTAGATGCGTTACATCGGGAACCTGCGGCGCCTTTTTCGTGGTGGACGGGAAAGTGTGGAGCTATGAACTTTGGAAAACCTACGGCTTCAAGGGAGAGATTGGCGGAGTCCAAATCATTTCAGAGGCAATGGATCAAAATAAGATCAATGAACATTTGCATCCATCCGCCGTTCAAAACCTGGGCCGTAAAGATCGTGTCGGGACTTTAGCGATTAAAGATCCTTCCACGGGCGTTAATCGCCAGATCAAGATCCTTTTCGCGTCCGATGATAAAACAGTTTCCGATTATCAAACGGTTTTAAACGTGTTTGTCGATGACGGAAAAACCCCGGCAGCCGGCAAGGAGCCTGCATTCAAAAATGTTTTCACCGCCGCCGTAGAAATTCCGCGTGTCAACGCCGTTTACGGCACAGATAGTTTTGGCCGCAAGACGCTTACGCAGGGAAAAATCTATGGAAGCAGCTACGAAACCGGGCCTCTGTCTGCAGATAATCTCATCACTATTTTTAGAAATCCAGGTGCCGGAAAAACTCCGGGGGATGTCATCTCAAAGCTTCAATATCAAGCACTGAACTTGAGCGTGTTTAATGATAAGGGAGTGCTTTTTCAACGTGCTCATGTTGGGCCGGAAACTTTTCAGCTCGTGGCGCTGGCGCGAAAACCGGACGGCTCAACGGTGGACGGACCGCTCAACTTTCAAAACGTCGGCGGCAATGTTGTCCCGATTAATGGAATCCTGATTGATCAGGACTCTGCCGGAGAATGGCGGATCTTCGACGCCAATTACGCTTACGCGCTCACGCAGCCAAATACCCTCGAAGCCTTACAAAAAAATGTAACCACTGCTTTGGCGGCGCTCGGCGTTCTTCAAACCAATCTTGCAAATATTGATTCTAATGCTCCATTGGCCACTATCAATTTTGATCAAGCATCAGACCCTGGTTTTATCGGTGGCGGTCGTCTACTTAAGGGGAACCCAAGCTCGCCTTTCGCTGCTCAGGGCATCAATGTCCCTTCAATAAACTTTACGTTTTCCATAAAAATTCTTTCGAACACAAAAGACGGCGGACTTTTTCAACTCACCGGAGGAAGCGGGACGAAATATAATTTCCTGATTCGAGATGACGTCTTTATTCTTGTTGAGGATGACGGAGAGGGGACTCAGAGGAAAGTAGGGGCAATGTCACCCCTTCAACAAGGGCAGTGGTCTGTCCTTACAATGAGCGTTGAAGCGGGCGTCGGGTTTAAAGTGTATATGAACGGGCAGATTGTAGGGGAAGGAAGTGAAGATGGTTTTTTATCCGCTCAAAACTTGATGCTTGGATGGGCCAAGGAGGCGGCAATATTAGTGCGCAATGGTCCCCAGAGCCATATGCCTTATATCGTCCCTGGCGATGATTATTATTTCACGGGAGCGATGGACGAAATCCAAATTTTTAATGGTGTACGGGGCAGTGCGGAGGTCCTGTCCGATTATCTGATTGATCTTGCGAGAAAAAATAATCCTTCCGCTGTTCCCGATCTCATCCGTGCGCGGCAAACCCTGGCCACGGTTCCGTTTTTTGAACTTTCTGGTAATGACGGCGTGGCATTTTTCAATCCCCGAATGATTTCTAATAAGTCGGCATTTGTTACTACGGGCGGAATTCTTGGAGGGGCTTTCAGCTTTGATGCGGCCCACAGTAAAATGGAAGTGAAGAAGGGTTTTTCTTCGATCAATAGTACGATTTCACTTGGGTTCAATGCGATCAAAGGCGACGGAACTATATTTGAATCTGCGAATGGTGATACGCAGCTTTATCTGGAAAAAAACACGCTTTGGTTCCAGAATGAAGGCGTGAAAACAAAAGTCAGTGACGGGATTCAGAGCTCAACCAATCGATGGTATTCGGTTGCTTTTACCATTGGCCAAGACGGAGGATGGAAGATATTTTTGGATGGAACTGAAAAAACTACGGGTAAACTCTCGAATCTTACTCTTCAGGATTTGAGCCTTGGAAATGGAACCGCCAAACAATTTGAAGGATGGATGGATGAGATTTTGATTTTTAGTACAGCCTTGAGCGCTTTGGAGATTAAGGCTCGTTATGATCTCGTGGGAGCGCAGGCCGCGGTTCAAAATACCCAAAACAAATTGGACACTGCCCCGATGGGAATCGCCCCCGCACCCTTACCCTCTCCCCCTGGGGGAGAGGGTAAGGGTGCGGGGATAGGTGCGATTTCCGGGGTCCTTCGTCCTACCGTTACGGTATTTCAGAAAGGAAAGCCCGTCGTCAATAATAAGGTGGAGACTCTCGACAAAGATGGACACAAAATTAAAGTTGATCATCCAAACGCTGTGGCGGGAACTGGACTGATTGCTCTTGCCGGTGGAAAAACCGTGAATGTGATTAATCCTTACACGGGAACTCAATATTTTTCTAATGGGAATCCTTTTGAAATTCGCAGCTTTGGAACTGGAAATAATCCTCTGGCGGTAAATATTTCCGATCCCACAAAGCCGGCCATAACGACGCTCGGCCAATATGACCCCCGATTTAGCAAAGAAAACCCGGTCGGGACTCAGATCAAAACTTTTGCAAGCCCGACGGATCTGATTACGTTTGATGACAAAGGGAATTTCAAAAGCGGAACACTGCTTTTCAGGATCCAGACTCCTCCTTATCTTTTTAATTCTCAGGATCCGTTCTCAGGCCGCGCGCCTCCAGAACAGTCCGCCTGGATTACTTTCCGAGACGGCGGAATTACTTCTTACCGCGATCCTATAACCCGTGATGTCTTTCTTCCTTTTAAACTCGCCCCTGAATTTCTGGACCAGTTTGTTGACGCCGGGGTCGATGCGCACGGTTTTACCGTCTACCGCGCAAAAAATGGGGATATTCTCGGATCTTCCGCGCCACTTATCGCGGCCGCTCATCCGAGCGATCAAATTCAAACCTCTATCGCCGGTATTGGATCGAGACCAATCTCAACGCCGGTTTCAATTACAACTCCGGCCTGCCCCAATGATAACTGCAAAGGTTATGCGCGTTTCTGGGCTGATACGGATGGAAGCGGTGCGAATTTAACGCCGGTATGGCTGCCGGATTATAATCAGGGCCTGGATGACGGCGGCAATCTTCCTTATCTGGCTTTTAAGGATGCTAATGGTCAGGTGCGCCTTCTTTTTGATGATCATGGGCTTAACGAAGCCAATATCAACGCCCTTTTTTCTGAAAAGAAAATACTGCCCGTAAATTCCTCTGATACTTTGCCGGCGCTTGCAAACCAGCCGAACCTTCAGTTTATCCGTCATCCTGATTTTGGGGAGATGATATTAAACGGTACGAAAATTATCGGTTTTCCGCCGTTGCCAAGGGTCTCTTTCAGGATCGAGCAAGTCGGATATAACCCTCCAAGCTTCCGAAGTCTCCCCGTCGGAATTGCCACGGATTCTTTTAACCATTTTATTACGGCAGAAACAACTTCTCTTACCCGGTCCGGTCAGCCAGTCCCGGATAAAAATAATATTTTTGTGAACGGCCAGCTTATTCAGGGCGGGGTAACGTTTACGTCTTACAACAGCGAGCGGATCAGAACTTGGGAGCCAATTCCGACCAAGATAACGACTTCGACTCCTGGCGCTTCAAAAACTACGGTGTTTTATCACCAGGGCGAAATGGATCCGTGGAAGGGAAGATTCACAATCAGGGGACTTGAAAATGTCCCGAACCTTCGCGGTGAATACAATGATGGGAATTTAAGGGCGCTTGTTTTTCTTAATTTGAATCCAGCATCCTCTTCAAGTAATACCGTCAATACGATTGATCCCCGTGTGCTTCAAAATGACGCGGAGTTTCAAGCCTATTTTCCTGCCACGGGATTCAAGCTTTATCTGGACGGAAAATCTTTGACCGAATTTATTTTGAACGAAGCAAAAAATTTCGAGCTTCGGCAATCGGGTCAGGCGCCCTGGCATACCTACTTTGATACCGCGATGACTGACCTCACATTCCGTGACGCGGGTGGAAAAATTTATACGGATTACGCCGTCGGGCGTGTGATTGACTCCTATAAAATCGGGATCATGCTTTCTACCGGCACTCATGCTTATGCGGCGGCTCCGGTCACCGTGAAAGTGGGTTATGACGCGTCGCTCCGAGTGACGAGCTACAGGATCGCGGATCTTCTGAGCGGACAGACCGCGCCGGTGAATATTAGTTACGATACCTTAGGAAATGTGTCAAGCGTCAGCGCTCAGCTTGATAGCCGTCGTCTCCCCATTTATGTTGGAGATACCTCGCAGGGACTTCTCTACGGTAAGAATCTTGCGGATACCTTTTCTGGCAAGGTGAAAACATTCACCCTCTTTAGCAGTACTCAGCCAAATCCAGATGTTTTTGTTTTTGATTATGAGGATATCGCGGCGCAGAAAGATGACCTGAAGGGCTTTACTATCAACAGCAAATCAATCACGTTTGAAAACAGACTTTTAAAGGGGGTTACTTACTGGCAAAACAGGATTTCTCAACTAACTTACGTGGATCCGGTGACGAACCAGACCAAAACCTTGGAATTTAATTATAAAACTTGGGCGTGCGGGTACAAAAATCGAAGCTCGTGCACCGACGCGAGTTTGACGGCCGTCAAGCTTACGGGGATGGGAAGCGACTGGATTTATGTGGGAGCGGCACAGGCTGGATCATCCAATAAAGATTCTTACGGACGTTTGGCGACCGGGCAGGGACTTGTGGCCTCGTATCAGGTGGAGCGGGATAGTTTTGGAGCGCCAACAAAAATTTTCGTTTTGGCTTATGAGAAGGGGGATTTGGGAAAAACCAACCAGAGCGCTTTGACCCCGAAGCAGATTTCGACTAACAATCAGATCAATGCTACAAGCGCTGCAGATCTTTCGCGCCTTACGAATCCTTCTCTGCTTCTCAGTTACCTTCAGGCCCCAGGGATCCTGGTTCCAGGTTCTAGTCAGAATGTGCAGGCTGCTTTTAACTTATCCTTTGAAGACTTTGCCCGGTCGAATTCTATTAACGCGTCGATTTATCTTCAAACTTTGAACAATGGGCAGTCGACTTACAAATTGACAGCGGACAAAGCCACAGGTACAGACGGCCTTCATATTATAGAAGGCTCGGCACAAGGGAATACGTCTTTCGATGAGCAGGGAAATCTTTTTGGCTTTCAGCAGTTTGACCGCAAGATTGCTTTCAGCGGAGCACCGGCATTTCAGCCCCCTGTCATCCTGAGCCCTGCGTCTGTCACTCTGAACGCAGTGAAGGGTCTCGATACCCTCCACCCCATCAAATCTGTCTATGATGTTTCCGCGCAGACACTTCGTCTTGCCACTTTTTATAATGCTCAGGCGCAAGTCTTAGGATTCCGGGAATTCAGCGCCGATTCCGTGACTCCTGACAAACTGATCCTTCGAACCATCAGTCATATTCAGTACGACAGCGCGGGCAATCAAAGATTTTCTTTTACCAACGAATTTGGTATTGGAGTGTTTGGCGCCAATTTCTATTCCACAGATTTCCGTGCGGGATTTTCAGTGAAAGATCCGGTGCTGGGGCTTACGGGCCAGCGCCTGGCTCCGCTTGAGCTCGTCCGTACGGTTCAAAATAATCTGAGTAACGCAGCCTTCATTCACTCGCTCGACCCGAAAATTCTTCAAGCGAAAAATGCGGGTATACAGAATCTTGCGGATCAAATTGGTTTGATTGATTCGAAGCTGACTCGGAATTTCGCCATCTTTGACCGTTTTCATTCAGCAACACTGCGGATCTCCTCCGTGGAGCGGCTCTTTCGCACGGATGAGAATAAGTCTCTCATCGCGGGACTCGCCCTTTCGGGAAATCCCAATTTTGAATCCTATCGCCGTGTGGAGATCCTGGAAAATGGAAATCTGACGCGGACCTTCTCTCTTAGTGTGGATTTTGTCGCGCCCACATTACCCAAGGCAGACAGCAGTAAAAATTACAGTTTCAGTGCAAGTTCGGCGAATCCGGCCTTCGAGATTTCAAGCAGTTACGCAGTGGAAAAAAGTTTGACCACAAATTCGCTGGGGCAAGTGATCTTGGCGCAGCGGACCTTGTACGACTCAAACGGCGTTTTGCAGTCAACCTTTGCGGAGACGCGGAGTTTTAATTTTTCGGGTCAGCAGATTTACAGTTATCACCGGGAGGGGGAGTGGAACGTCTCTTCCTATAACACCTGGGACCGATTTGGTCAGTTGGACGCGGTGAATGAAATTCGTCAAATGACCAGCAAGGGTAGATCCATGTCACCGACCGTGCATATCTCCGTCAATACCAATACGCGTTATGATTTCGCCGCAGATACCCTCGTGAGTGCCCAGCACATCACTCAGACGCAATCGATTAAACGCAGTACCAATGTGGGTGCGATCATCGCGATGGTGGTGGTGCTGATTATTGTTACGATTATTACCTGGGGCGCTGCGACTGCTGCGATGGCTGCGATTATGCTGGGACAAGCCGTCGCTTTTACAGCGGGCGTAGCGTTAGCATCGTTGGTTCTAACTACTCTGGCCACTATTTTCTCAATCGCGGGAGAAATTACTCAAAACAAAGCCTTGATCAAAACCGGTGCGATTTTGGGAATGGCGGCGGCGGTGGTGGGTTTAGGCGCGGGACTTGCGAATGCGCTATCGAGTCTCGCGAAGATTGGGATAGAAAGCGTCAAAGCTTTGGCACAGGCAGTCTGGACTGCGGCCAAAACGGCCGTCCAATATGTTTTCAAAAATATAGTTACAGTTTTTGGTCAGGCCTTCCGTACCGCAGTTTTAAATTATCAAATTACGCAGGCGTTCGGCGAGAAAGTCGCGAAGATTTTTGCGATTGCCTTTGGCGCCCTTTCGGGCTTCACGAGCATTGGCGCGGATTTGGTCAAATATGGTGTCGGGAAGGCGCTCGCCGGGGCTGCTAATTTTGCGCAGCACCTCTTAGTGCGTATAGTGACGAATGCGGTGACCACATTTTCCTTGGGGCTCATCAGCACGATGGCTCAGGCGACGGTGAGTTTCTTGGCTACGGGCACATTTGATTTTGGCAGCGCCTTTAAAAGCCTGGCCTTCTCAACCCTGGTGAGCGTGGGCATTACGTTTCTCCAGTGGGGACTTGAAAAATCGGGATTCACGGGGCTTTTCTCCAAACGCGATGTC
>SICL01000070.1 GCA_009691445.1 Candidatus Taenariivivens baikalensis
AGAAGGCGCGCAGGTGATGGCGGGTCTCGTGCATTACGCTCCAGACAACCCTTTTTTTATTTATCAAGCCAAAGTCTGGACATTACTTCATCAAATCCCGGCCCTACTCTTACGCGGAGGTTGGAGCGAAAAACAGGTCAGTGTTTTTCTGGGCGGATGTGCGGGAGCTCTTTCGCTGCAAGCGCTTTCTGCCATCACGCTGGCATTTTCAGGAAACCGGCAAGTGGCGGTCCTGGCGCCGCTTTTGACAAGTTACGCTTCTCTGCATGCCTTTGGCGTTGTTTATCCCGTGTCTTTAATGGGAGTGAATGGCACTTACAGTCTGATCGGCTTGCCGTGGGTCATGCTGGTATTTGCACTGATCAGTCTTGAAGAAGACCGGCTGGGCGGCTGGATGCTCGGGCTTGCGCCGGCGATTCATATCACGCTTGGATTTTTTTCCTGGATCATTGTGCTTGCAGCGGGATGCTGGGAATTTCAAAGAATTCGGGGAAGACTCAAAACCGTCCTCTTCTTTTTTTTGCTGGGGAGCTTGTGTTCTCTCGCCAGTTGGATGGGTCATCAGTGGATGGTGAATCAATGGTTTGTTCATCCGCTTTCTGCAGATCGGACGCTTTTTATTGAATTTATCAAATTCTGGGACGGTCATCGGATGCCTGCTGCTTGGGCTTCAGAAGATACGCTGATCAATCTAACCGTTTTTTTTATTTCCTGGAAATGGCTTTCCGATTTCAAAGATGATCTTTTTCCTTTTTCAAGATTGATGGCGAGGGTTTTCATGGTCTCAGCCCTATTGGGAGCGGTGGGTGTGGTGGTGACCTGGATTCCTGTGGAGAAAATGCCGCTCTGGCTTGTTTCTGCCATGCCTGCGCGAATTTTAGGGATCAATATTTTTGGATTCGCGCCTCTGCTGATTGGCTTAGCCGATCGGTATCGTGGTCAACGGCCGGCGGATCTTTTTTTAGTTTGTTTTCCTCTGGCTGCGTTGGGGATTGTCCGCATCTTTCATCTGGATTTTTATGTGCTGCTTGCCTTGCTCTTTTTTTCTGCGCTTCTCTTTTTCTTTTTACGAAAAACAAATCAGCTTCAACCCCCCGGTCTTTTGGTCAAGGCGAAGGTCGGGGTTTTGAGAATCTTTTTTTATGTTTTGCTGGGGACATCGTTTCTTGCGCACATCATTCATATGGAGCGAAGATCGTCTCACGGTGATGCGGCCATGAAAGATTGGAAGAATGATCGCTTGCTAGCGGCTGTGGCAAAAGATAGAACCTCATTGCTTTTGACCGGACCCGACATTGGACTTATCCAGCTCTTAACCCGGCGGCCCGTAGTGATCGATGTGACTGCGATGGATGGGATGGCGTATATTCCAGCGGCTGGGTCAGTGACAAAATCCATCATGAGGGACATTTATGGTGTGGATCTTTCTCGGGATCAAGGGGGAGAAACGGCGCATCAGGATTTGTGGGAGTTTCGCAGCCGTGAAGCATGGATGCGGCTTGCAGCGCAGTATCACTTCACAGAGATTTTAACCGCGGCTGACTGGAAACTGCAGCTACCCTTGGTGATGAAAAATGATGTTTACGCGCTTTACCGTATCCTGTCTCCAGAAAAAGATCCCGGCACAAAGATGCATCGGAAATTGAAAGGTTGAATGACTCTAAATTTTCCGGAAGATTCTAAGAAGTCTGTGAGCCCCGTTTCCGCGGGAGAGCGGTTTTTAAGGCGAGCCGATATTCATTTTGTGCTTTGGGTAAGCGCGTTTGTTGGATTTTGTTATGGAATTCTGAACCACAATTATGGGCAGAAGGCCGTGGAGGGCGCGCAAGTCGTTGCGGGGTTAGTTCATTACCCGCCATTCAATCCGTTTTATCTTTATCAAATGAAGGTTTGGACACTTCTGCACCAGATCCCTGCTATTTTTCTCTGGTTGGGTATGGACGAAATCAAGTTAAGCCTGCTCATCAGCGGATGCATGGGTCTGCTGGCTTTTCAGGCGCTTGCCTTGATTCTTTTTGCTTTTTCCGGCAACCGCTGGTCCGCACTTTTATTTCCCTTTTTTATTTTTCACACCTCGCTTTATTCATTTGGCAGTATTTATCCGTTATCACTGACCGGGGATTTCGGAACTTACGGGGTAATCGGGATTTCCTGGTGCGTGTTGACACTGATTCTTTTAAGCGTGGGGGAGGATGCTCCGGGAGGAGTCATGCTGGGGCTTGCACCGGCGATTCATATCACGCTGGGATTTTTTACCTGGGGCATTGTGCTGATTTCAGGAGGGTTTGAATTTTCTTCCTCTTCCGGTGACCGCTGGAAAAAATTCTCGCTGTTTTTTTTGACGGGGATTTTTTTAATGCTCATCAGCGCAGCGGTTCATCAGGTCATGATTCATACCCGGGTTCCCAGCGGTCTTACGGTGAATCGGGAATTTTTTTTTACGTTTGTGAAGTACTGGGATGCGCATCGATTTCCCGTTTCAGTTGCTTCGGAAGATTTTGTGCTGAACCTCACGGCGTTTTTTTTGTTCTGGAAATGGAGAAGCATTTTCAAAGAAGATCTTTTCCCGGAGGCGCGTTGGATACTTCGCATGATGATGACCGCCGCCGTTTTAGGGATCGTCTCCATGGTCATCACCTGGATTCCGATCGAAAAGATGCCGTGGTTTATGACGGCGATGATCCCGGCCCGGTTATTGACGTTCAATCACTATGCCTTTGGCGCTATTTTTCTGGGGATTATGGACCGGTATCGAGGGAATTTCACCGCCAACCTGTTTTTGGTTTTTTTTCTGTGTTTGATGCTGCGTCCGTTTCCTCTCTTGACCCGGGGATTTGATAATTCGTTTGCCCTGCTCATTGTCTCATCACTTTTATTTTTTTGTTTGAGAAGAAATCCCCGCTCAGGTATTTCAGATTTTTCCGAAAAGAAAGGGAACCGTTATTTAAGAGGAGCCGTTTACGGCATCATCGGGATTGTGCTCTGGAAGAGTATTCCCGTTTCGATCGATAATGCCCGGCTCTCGACTCTTTATTCGAACAATCCCGGCCGCAATCCAGTTTTTGCCGAAGCGGCAAAAAGATCTTCGCTGCTTTTGCTTGAGGGTGATTTTGGATCGATTCAGCTTTGGATCAGAAGACCTGTGCTTATGGATGTCGTGGCCATCGACGGGATGCTGTATGTTCCTGAAGGCGGGTCCTTGGTTTTACCCATTCTGCGCGACATTTATGGTGTTGATTTGTTTCATCCCGAAAAAAGACGTGACATGGCGGATCAATCTCTCTGGGAATCCCGCACTCGGGAAGCCTGGATCAAACTAGCCCAGAAGTATCAGTTTTTTGAGATTTTAACTCTCTCTGCCTGGAAACTCCAGCTCCCTCTTGTCATTCAGGACGAAATGTATGCACTTTATCAAATTCCTCCAGAACAAATGCACAGAAATGATGGTTTTATAAACGGAGACGTGCATTGAGGATGATTTTTTCTTCTTCCATCAAACGATTAGATATTTATTTAGTCCTCGCCATCAGCGGACTCTTGGGATTTTTCTTTGGCAGTACCGGAGGATGCAGTTGGCAAGGTGCGGTGGAAGGTGCTCAGGTCATTGCGGGTCTGGTGCACTACCCTGCAGCTAATCCCTTCTTTATGTATCAGGTGAAAACCTGGACTGTCTTGCATCAATTTCTTGCGATACTGCTCAGAATGGGGCTGAGCGAAAAGACGCTCAGTCTTTTTATGAGCGGAGCCGCGGGGGCTTTTTCCTTTCAAGCGCTTTCTCTTCTGACTTTTTCCATATCAAGGAATCGATGGATGGCGATTTTGGCCGCGCTTTTTATCAGCCACACATCGATTTATGCGTTTGGTACGGTTTATCCGGTTTCTTTGATGGGGCCGATTGCGACATACGGAATGGTTGGAATGGCCTGGATGATGATGACCTTTGCTCTTTTAAGTCTTGGCGAAGATGCCTTGGGAGGGTGGATGCTTGGAATAGCGCCTGCGATTCATCCGGTATTGGGTCTTTTTACCTGGATGGTGACGCTCGCCGCCGGATGGTTTGAGAGGGCGGAATTAAAAAAGCGTTTAAATTCTTTGAGCTGGTTTTTTTTGCTGGGATGTTTTTGCGCATTCATCAGTTGGATGAATTACCAATGGAAGGTAAATCACTGGCTTCCCCAAGGAATGACCATTGATAAAACGATTTTATCAGCCTTTGTGAAATCATGGGACGGCCATCGCGGGTCCGTCCCTTTGAATTCCGAAGACATTTATTTTAATCTCGTCGCTTTAGGGATGGCTTGGGCGTGGCTCTCGGCATTTAAAGCGGATTTACTTCCCGAAGCGCGATTTCTTTTACGAGTTTTTATCGTGTCGGCTGCTTTGGGAATGATGGCGATGATCATGACCTGGATTCCCATTGGATCAATCCCGTGGCAACTTGTGGCCATGATGCCTGGACGTATTTTAAGTATTAATATTTTTGGATTTGGTCCGCTCCTGATCGGTTTGGCGGATCGTTATCGTGGTAACCGGACCGCCGACATTTTCTTAAGCTTTTTTCTTGTTGGGATTTTATCCTGGACCCGGGTGACCTCGGTTAATTTTCACGTTCTTCTTTTTTTGTTGATGGCTTCTGCGGTTTTTCTTTTTTCCGCGAAGTGGTTCGGCTGGATCAGCGTTAAGGTAAGCCACGAAGGGAAAAACGCCCCTAATCTTTTTTTAAGAGGGGCAATCTTTCTTGCGATGGGGATGTCTCTGACCGCTAATTTTTTTCATGTACGGAGGATCTTTCCGGAACGGTATGAAGCGATGAAGGATTGGACGAATGATGCCTTGTATTCCGCCATTGCTCAGCACAAGGATTCGCTGCTTTTGATCGGTGCGGATCTTGGGCCCATTCAGCTTTTAACCCGGCGGCCGGTGGTGATCGATGTGTCGGCGATGGACGGAATGGTTTATATTCCGGAAGCGGGTTCGGCCACGTATGAAATTATGAAAGAGATCTATGGTGTGGATTTAATGCGGCTTGCTCAAGGGACCATCGTGAATCAAGCGTTGTTTGAACGTCGGTCGGTGGAGGAATGGATACGTCTGGCAAAAAAATATCAATTTACCGAGGTGCTTGTCGACCGGGCCTGGAATTTAAAATTGCCGGAAGTGATTTCAAAAGATCCTTATACGCTTTACGCCATTCCGGATTACGGGGACGGTGCAGCGCTCGCAAAAACAAAAGCATAGAAAAAGTTTGAAAAATCGGTAGAATTTCGCCTTAACCTAGGGCCCTATCCTTATGACTCAGCCGGTTCCACATGAATATTTTATGCGTGAAGCGATCAAGCAGGCAGTGCTGGCATTAGAAAAAAATGAAGTCCCGGTCGGAGCCGTGGTGGTCTTTGAAAATAAAATTATTGCCCGGGCGCATAATCAATGCGAAATGCTGCGTGATCCAACGGCGCATGCTGAGATGATTGCCATGACTCAAGCCAGCGGAACTTTGGCTCAGGGAAAAGAAGGTCACCGGGGATCCTTGGAAAAATGTACGCTCTATGCTACTCTTGAGCCCTGTCCGATGTGTGCCGGGGCGCTGGTGATCAGCAAATGTTCTCATTTAGTCTTTGGGACGAAAGATCCCAAGGCCGGCGCGTGCGAGAGTTTATACCGAATTACTCAAGATGATCGTTTGAATCATCGCGTGAGTGTTCTCAGCGGTGTGATGGAAGGTGATGCGCGCTCCTTGCTTCAGGAATTTTTTCGTACGCTGCGTAAGGACAAAAGATAGAAGCAGATCAACGCAGATAAATACGCAGAAATACGCGGAAGTGTTTCTGCGTCTATCCGCGTTTTGATCCGCGTAAATCAGCGTTGTTTTTTATGAAGATGAAGGGAATTTGGTCGCTTTATATCATCGAGTGCCGTACGAAAGATTTGTACGTGGGTATCGCCGAAGACGTTGAGAAAAGAGTCAACTTACACAATAAAGGGCGCGCTTGCAGATATACGAAGTATCGTGGGCCTGTGACATTGATTCATCACGAACTTTGTGGGAGTTACAACGAAGCTAGAAAACGGGAAAAAGAAGTCAAAAAGTTTTCTAGAAGCAAAAAGTTGGCATTGAAAGACCTCTCGTCACAAACAACGTGACTCGAGGTCCAAAAAATTTATAGATCAAATTTTTTGGAGAGGTCGCGTAGTCATTGCGGGCTTTGGCGCGCAATGACCTCGAGATGCAAAGCATCGAGAGGCCTTTACATAGACATACGAACTCGGCATTAAGAGATCTCTCGTTGCCAAAAGCGCAACTCGAGATCCAAAAATTGCCGAGCCAATTTTTGGAGAGGTCGCATAGCCCGGTCGAGTGCGCCCGCTTGGAAAGCGGGTAGGCCCGAAAGGGTCTCAAGAGTTCGCCCCGTCATCCGACGGGGCGTCCGGTCGGATGACCGGACGAATCTCAGGTTAGCCATATGACATTTGTTTATCTTTTAAAATTATCAAATGGTGATATTTATAAAGGAATAACGGATAATTTGGATCGTCGGCTCAAGGAACATCAGAGCGGCAAAGTCGATTCAACGAAAAATTATCAGCCCTGTGCTTTACTTGGCTACGAAGCTTACGTATTAAAGAGCGACGCTCTCAGACGAGAGACATTTCTAAAAACTACTGAAGGAAGACGGTTGTTGCGTCAACAATACCGGGATATTTTGACGCTTCCTGATTAATTTTGCGCGGAGAGGTCGCATAGCCCGGTCGAGTGCGCCCGCTTGGAAAGCGGGTAGGCCCGAAAGGGTCTCAAGAGTTCGAATCTCTTCCTCTCCGCCATTTTTTTATGACTCCAGCTATCTCAATTCAAAACCTGACCAAATACTACCGCACCAAAAACCGGCAGAAGTTCAAAGCGCTGGACAATATTTCTTTGGAAGTGCGCGAAGGGGAATTCTTTGCGTTTCTCGGTCCGAATGGTGCCGGCAAAACTACTACGATCAGCGTTCTCACAGGACTTGCCAATCATCAAGAAGGTGATGTCAGAGTTTTTGGCTTCGATGTAAAACGTGAATATCGAAAAACCCGCGCCATGATTGGCCTGGTTCCCCAGGAATTCAATTTTGATCCCTTTCTTTCAGCAGAGCAGATTTTGATTTATGAAGGCGGATATTTCGGAATTCCCTGGAATGAATCCAAAAAGCGGGCCAAGGAACTTCTGGATTCTTTTGATCTTTGGGAAAAACGCGAAGAAGGCTACAAGCAGCTTTCCGGAGGGATGAAGCGCCGGCTTTTGATTGCACGTGCCCTGATGCACAAACCCAAAATCTTGATTCTCGACGAACCCACGGCTGGCGTGGATACGGAACTCCGGCACCAGCTTTGGGATTTTTTCCGCCGTATCAATCGTGACGGCGTGACCGTGATTCTGACCACGCATTACATCGAAGAGGCCGAGCGGCTCTGCAACCGTATCGGAATTATTCATAAGGGGAAGATCATTGCGATTGAAGAAAAAGAAACCTTGATCCAGAAAATGGGCGGAGACGAAGTGGAGCTTTGTCTCAACCGGGCTTTGACCGAACCTTCAGTGCTTTTACAGAAAATCCCCGTGCGTTTTGAGGATGAGGGAAAGCGCCTACTTTTTTTAGAGAAGAACGGGACTGTTCATCAGGTTTTAAAAGAACTTTATGCGCAGGGCGTTCAAGTGGAGCGGGTCGATGTGCATCGCCCCACGCTTGAAGATGCGTTTTTGAAATTAATCAGAGAATAAAGCGAAACGATTATGACACTCAACACGGGCTTTCTCACCCTCATTCGCCGCGAGATCTACCGGTTTGTCTCGGTCTTTAAACAGACCATTTTCCCGCCGGTGATTTCAAGCGTCCTTTATTTTTTCGTGTTTGGGTATTCGCTTGGTTCCCGGATCCCAGCCATTCACGGAGTCCCTTACATGACATTTTTGATTCCGGGATTTATGATGATGACCGTGATTGAAAGTTCTTATGCGAATACCTCCAGCTCGCTTTTTATTTCCCGCTGGGCGAATAATATTGAAGAATGGCTCGTGACACCACTTTCTTATACGGAGATGGTGATTTCCATTTTGATCGGCGGTCTGGTGCGAAGCGCCGTTATTTCTGTCTCGGTCTACGGCATCTCTTTACTGTTTGTCCATACGCCCATTACGCATCCGGCCCTGATGCTTTTCTTTGTCGTGTTCGTTTCTCTAATTTTTTCTTCGCTCGGAATTATTGTGGCGCTTTTTGCTGAAGAGTTTGAACACCTGTCCGTTGCCACGACTTTCTTTATTACGCCGCTCATTTATCTTGGCGGAGTTTTTCATTCGATCGATATGGTCCCGCCGGCCATTCAACCCTGGACTCGTCTCAATCCAATGTTTTTTATGATCAATGGTATTCGTCATGCTATGCTTGGCGTCTCGGATGTGCCTGTTGCTCACAGCCTGATGGTAGTTCTCGTGCTTTTTACCGTGCTTTTTTCTTCAGCGGTCACCTTATTTCGTATCGGATTTAAATTGAGGAAGTGAGATGGATGTCATTGCAAGGAAAGTTTTTATGCCGAAGGAAGGAACATAAATAATGATCAAACCGTCATTGTATGGACTGGACCTCGCTGAAACTGAGGGATTAATGGAGACTCTGGAAGCGCCGCGTTATCGGGCTAAACAGATCCTCGATTGGATTTATCAGCGGCACATGCTGGCCTGGGAAGAAGCCAACAATCTTCCGAAGGACCTCAAAGATCGTTTTGCCGGAACGCACCGGGCGAGTTCTCTGGAGTTTGTGGAGGCACAAGACTCCGGAGCCGGAGAGTCCATCAAATATCTTTTTCGTACCTGGGATGGACGGATGCTTGAGAGCGTGCTTATTCTTCAGCAAGATCGCCGCACGGTCTGTGTTTCCACTCAGCTTGGATGTAAAATCGGGTGCGTGTTTTGCGCGAGCGGCAAGGGCAAATTTGGCCGTAATCTGACCGCGGGAGAAATTGTCGAGCAAGTCGCTCAGATTGAGAAAAAGAGCGGCAAAATTACGAATGTGGTCTTTATGGGAATGGGAGAGCCGCTTGATAATTTTGAGGCCACCATGAAGTCGCTTGAAATTCTCCAGGCGCCGTGGGGATTTGCGATGGGCAGCCGCCGCATTACTGTTTCCACTTCCGGAATTACGCCAAGAATTCTTGAGTTTGTGAAACGCAATGAAGGCCGTGTGAGGCTTTCGGTTTCACTTCATGCCGGAGGGGAAAACAAACGCACCGAACTTGTCCCCATTAATAAAAAATATCCGCTCCGGGATTTAATTAAAACACTTCATCAGGTGCACGAAGTTTTAAAACGAAGCATTACCTTTGAGTACACCCTGATCGATGGAGTCAATGATTCTGAAAAAGATGCGCAGGCAGTGGCCGGAATTGCAGCTCCGCTGGACGCCACAGTGAATGTTATCCCCTACAACCCAATTCGTGAAATGAATTTTAAAACGCCCACGCCGGAAAATATTGAGCGTTTTCGGCGCGTTCTTGAGAACCGGAAAGTCCGCGTGACGGTGCGTCAAACCGCGGGGCGGGATATTCATGCGGCGTGCGGTCAGCTGCGTTTAGATAGAGAAGAAGGTATTTAGGCGGCTC
>SICL01000071.1 GCA_009691445.1 Candidatus Taenariivivens baikalensis
GGCGGGCTCTTCGCGATGGTACAGCTTTGTAATCAGGATAATCGGTTAATTGACGACCAGATAACCCTGGTCCACGGCATACTGGCAGAGAATTTTCAGAAACGCGTCATTCGTATTAGGGAATTCAATTCCGCTTCCTTCGAGGGCCTGGATCGTGTTGGAGGAATCAAAAGTGAGATGATCATTTAAATAACCGAGGTAAGGTTCCAACATTTCATAAACGGCCTTCTCAATCAAATCCAGATCGGATTTTTTAAAACTCGCCGGATCGACCATTTCCATCCTCGCCATACCGGGATATTCCATTTGGCTCATCGACACAAGCATCCCGATGGTGGGCGGATTTTGCGTCACCAGATGGTAAGCTTTTCCAATCGAATTTTCTTGCGCGGCAATATGAAGGGACGCTTGAATGACAAAATCAATGGGGACAATGTTGAAAGAATTTTCAGGACGCGTCGGAAGTTTTTTCAGGATTCCATGAGCAAACAACTTGATAAAAGGATAAATGACATTAAACTCCCCAACCTCTCCCGTCGTGGAATCTCCGACCACAATACTCGGCCTGAAAATCGTTGCCGAAAGTCCCTGCGTCATGGCCGCTCGTACTTTTTTCTCGGCCTGATATTTACTTGCTTCGTAGAAATTAGCAAAGGCCGGCTCCCGGGCCATTTCATCTTCCCTCGCACAGTAGGTCTGAAGACTCCCCGCAACGTAAGCCGTACTGAAATAGAAAAAACGTTCCAGTTTTCCTTTTTGCTTGAGATGCCAAGCCACCTTGAGGGCCTCTTCGGTGCCCTGTGTATTGATATGCAGACAGTCTTCCTCACTCGCATTGAGCGTCGTCAGGGCCGCCGCATGAAACAAATGAGTTACTTCCCGTTCGAGCGTCTCCAGATCATCGGAATGAATGCCAAGGCCGGGAAGGGAAATATCACCCTGAATCACCTGAACACGCGTTCCCAGAAAAACATCCTGGTTCGTGGCAGTCAGCTGCTTGCGGGCACGAGCCCAGTGCGTCTGGGTTTTCTTTCGGCGGATCAAAAGGAAAAGTTTGTCTTCCGTGGTTTTAAGGAGCTCGCTCACAAGCTCACGTCCAAGCACGCCCGTAGAGCCCGTCATCAAAATCGTTCTGAATTTATTCATGATAAATTTTTACTCACGCAAACTTTTGTCATTTCGAGGGAGCGAAGCGACCGTGGCAAGCTCTCCGCCAAAGGACGGATCAGCTCAGGTGGAAAACCAGCGATTGCTTCGCTCACTACGTTCGCTCTCAATGACACGTGTTTTATACTATTCATGATACTTCTTAACCGCCAAGCATATATTTTGCCCGCCGAATCCAAAAGAGTTCGAAAGAGCTGTGTCGACCTTTACATTGCGTGACTGATTGGGAACATAATCCAGATCGCAATCAGGATCCGGTTCTTCATAATTAATTGTCGGAGGAATCACGCTGTCACGCATGGCAAGCAGGCAAGTAATCATTTCCACAACTCCCGCAGCCGCGATCATATGCCCAAGCATAGACTTGATAGAACTGACTGGGATTTTATAAGCCCGCTCTCCCATCACCCGTTTAATCGCAAGAGTTTCCATTTTATCATTAACTTCCGTGGATGTCCCGTGCGCATTTATGTAGTCAATCTGCTGCGGTTTGAGCTGCGCCTTACTCATCGCAATTTCAATGGCCCGGGCTGCCCCGCTGCCCTCCGGATCCATGTCGGTCAGACGATAAGCATCCGAGGTGGATCCATAACCCACAATCTCTCCATAAATTGGAGCCTTTCGTTTTCTGGCATGAGAAAGTTCCTCCAAGATTACCACTCCGGCGCCTTCCGCCAGAACAAAACCATCGCGGTTCAGATCGAAGGGACGCGACGCCCTGCACGGCTCTGCGTTTCGAGTCGAGAGAGCCGTGAGCAGGCTGAAACCCGCCACCCCCAACGGATATATCATGGAATGCGATCCTCCTGACATCACAATATCCGCATCACCGCGGCCAATCCATTCATAAGCCTCCCCCATCGCCTGGGAAGAAGCAGCGCAAGCCGTCAGGGAATTTGAAACGGGGCCTCGGATATCAAAATAACGAGCCAGATGCGTCACGGTCATGAAGGGCTGGGATTCAAGCTCAGCAATCGCATTCATGTGATGCGGCGCGGCTTCCAGATAGCGCCCTTGATCCACCATTCCTCCCGCGCCAGTCGTGAATGAGTCCGCCATGGTTTTGACAAAGGAAGGAAAATCAATTCCGCTGTCGCCGGCTCCAAAATAAATTCCAAATCTTTCGCGGTCAATATTGAAAGATTTGAGGTTCGAACTTTGAAAAGCCTCCTCAGCAGCTTGCAGCGCAAAGAAGGTTGCCCGAAAAGCACTCCGAAGGCCCGGCTCCTTGCCCGTCCACCCATCAAAATCAAACCCTTTGACCTGCCCAGCAAACTGCGTGGGAAAATGACTTGCATCAAAAAGATCGATGGGCCCAACCCCTGATTTTCCAGCCACAAGAAGCGGCCAAAATTCACGGACGGAATTTCCAAGCGGACAGACAATCCCCATTCCTGTTACCACCACGCGGCGTTTATACATAAAAATCTTTTCTGTAGTAACCAAGAACCAAGATACAAGATCCGAATAATGACCAAAATGAAAAATCCAAATTTATAAATGTTTCCTGAATTTTGGATTGCTTGCTTATTCTTTGGTTATTGTTTCTTGTATCTTGGTGATTCGTTTTATTCATACTTAACTGCCACCAGCGAAGCATTTTGCCCGCCGAATCCAAAGGAATTAAAAAGAAGTGTGCGGACCGCTCCGCAATAGGGTGCATCACGAACAAACGGAAGATCGCATCCCGAATCCGGTTTTTTAAGATTCGCAAGGGGCGGTATCATTTGGTCGCGAAGCGCAAGCATGGCGGCGGCGAATTCAACGCCGCCAGCTCCATACACAAGATGCCCTGTAATTGGTTTCACACCTGTCACATTGAGACGTCCTGTTTTTTCCTGAAAAATTTCGTGAAGGGCACTCGTCTCCTGAAGATCGTCCTTCGGAATTCCACTTCCGTTGGCAAACACCGCATCCACTTCATCCGTACCCCGTAACGATTCTTTAAGGGCGCGCTTCATCGCATAACATTTCCCTGCATAATCTTTAGTTTCGCGGGGATCATGCGAGAAATCCGAAGATGAACCGTACCCCTTCATCTCGCCGTAGATCTGCGCGCCGCGCGCCTTGGCATGGCTCAGCTCTTCAAGCACCACAAGCCCGGCGCCCTCTCCCAAAATCATACCGTCATGGGCTTCATCGAAAGGGCTGTAGGCTGCACCCGGGACATTCTTGCTCCGGGAAAGAAATCCCAGCAACTGAAATCGCGAAATACCCATTGCATTAAGTTTGGAATCTGTACTACCCGCCAGCATCCTATCGGCATCTCCCCGCTGAATGACATGGAAAGCTTCTCCGATGGCCTGCGCGCCCGCAGCTGAGGAAGTCGTGATCGTATTATTGGGGCCTTTGAGTCCATGAGTAATCGAGATATGACAGGCGGGCATATTGGGCAAATATTTCAGGAACCAAAGCGGAAAAAGGGCACGAAGGCCCTTCTGTCCGAAAAGATTCATATCGAATTTTCCGGAAGCATCGATCCCTTCGCGGATGCCGGAGGCGAGCTCATCGAGATCATTATTGATAATCCCGGTCCCCAGTGAAATCCCGAAGCGAAATGGATCCACCTGATTCATAGAAATACCCGCATCAGAAATCGCGAGATCACTGGCGGCCACCGCAAACATAATCGCCCGGGACATCACCTTCAGACTCTTACGATTTTTAATCATCCTGGCAGAATCAAAATCAATAATTTCCCCGCCCATTTCAGAAGGAAAACCATTCCGGGAAAACCCACTTAAATAGCGAATGTGCGGCTCAGCGGCAAGAGCCGCGGCCCAGTAAGGCTGCCACCCAATCCCGCAGGAGGTGATCATTCCTATTCCGGTAACCACAACTCGGCGTTGATTCAAAGTAATTTTCCATCCATGAGATTGTTTCGCTTCGCTCGCAATGACGTCATTGTGAGGGAGCGTAGCGACCGCGACAATCTATTTTAATTTTTCCCGCACATTAAAATGGTTCATAAACGCTTCATGAAATGTCACGGAGTTTGTTTGCCCGGGAATCAGACGGTCGATATGGATCAAAAAAAGGCGCGCACTCGCAATTTCTTCACACTCAGTACGGATCACGCAGTCAAGCCATGCCCCCTCAGGTCTTAATTCTTCAGAAACAGCTTCAATCCAGAGGGCTTCTTTCGGCTGCCCGGAGCCTTTAAACTCAGCCGACTCGATTTTAGCGAAAATCAAATCTTTTTCGTAATGACTTTCTGCTCCCAGCAAAAGCGCGGCCGTCTGGGCCATCATTTCCAGCAAAAGAGGCTCAGGACTAAACTCACAATCCGCCGCCGGAAAATGAGAGCGTGTTTGCGCGATTTTTCCTTTTTCAATTTTCAGGATTTCATCAAGAAGCAGCCAACGCATTAAGAGCCTATCCGGTTATCAACTGACTCGTCATTGCAGGCAAAGCGAAGCAATCTCCCCGTTCAAGATTGCCGCGGTCGCTACGCTCCCCCGCAATGACGTCGCTTGTTATCAGGATAGGCTCTAAGTATGAAATCTTAAATCCAAAATTGCCTGACAAGGCTTTCCATTTTAAGATTTCAAATTTCGCAGTTCCATCGTATCACTTGTGCGACCACATGATTTCCGGCAAACCCCCAGCAGCCCTCCGCCGCCCATTTTTTCCGTCCCTTTTCCAGCCAACAGGCCTGGAAAGAGTCGTCTGAAACGGGTTGAATGTCAATGTGTTGGAATCCTTCCCTGCCGAGCCAGGGGAGATCGAGGGTTTTAAAATACGCTTCTTTAGCAGAAAAATATCGGGACCAGGTAGGGGGAGAAATACGGCGATTTTTAAAACGCGAGAGTTCAGGCGGGCTTAAAAGTTCCTTGCGACTCCGGGCTCTATGTTTTTTGAGGAAACCTCGTATGCGGTCGATGGAAATAAGATCAATGCCCACTCCGATAATTTTCCTCATATTAAATCTTGAGTTCTGCCTATTTTGTCCCATTGCGAGGAGGCCTGCAGGACGACGAAGCCATCCCTGGGCTCAACCTGATATCGCTTCTCCGCCGAACGACGGATCCGCCTTTGGCGGAAAAATTTTAGATTTTGTTGTGCTTGGCGAGCCGGTTCCCTAGATAGCTGACGACCATCTGAACCGTAAAAAAATCACCCATTTTCGAAATCTGGGGATCTTTAGAGAAACCATCCACATCCATATAAGGCACCCGCCGATGAAGCTCCTCAAGACCAGCGGGCGTTACTCTTCCCTGTTGGACAAAACGTTCATCATTGAAAAGGGTGGCGGGAAAAAGCTCTCCGCTGGGAATCTTAATATCAAAGGACTTCTCAAGGCGAAAAATAATATCAATAAAATCAATCGATTCCGCGCCAAGATCCCGCGAAAGGGAGGCCTCCGGACGAATATCACCTTCCTCAACCCCCAAAGCCGCACACAATGTTTCTTGCACTTTTTTAAAAATTTCTTGTTCCAAGGCTCGTTCCTCGAATGTTGAATTTTAAATCTGAAATTTTAAATCTGAAAATAAAAACCATCGCCAGACGATTTTAGATTTCGTTGATCACTGTCAGCCGCGCACTTACGGCTGTTTTCCCTTCATGCGTCATCCGGGCATTCCACACAAATTCTGTGAGCGGGGAGCCAACTCCAGCCGGATCTGACCCCTCGTTCACGGAGATAAGATCCAAACGATTTTCCCAGCAATCTCCCGGTTTAAGGAAGCGGGAAAACTTCACATTCCCTACTTTTCTGAATCGGAAATGATGCGTTTCAAAACCGGTCTCGCGCAAATAGAAGTCCAACGTCATCCGAAACATTTCAAGAGCAAGAACTCCGGGAAGCACCGGAAAACCAGGAAAATGGTCGCTGAAAAAATCAGCTTCGTGGGGAATCACACCCGATGCCATGATCCCCACGCCGGCTTTGATCCACAGAACTTTTTCAATACCGAGCGTATTCGTCATAACAGCAACATTATCATTCCCGATCCGCCAAAAAACGGACGGATTCGCCCAACGCTGTTTGGCGGCAAAAATTCGGCGATGACAACAAAATATCAAACATCAAGTATAAATATTCCGTTTAATATACGCAGCCCCGACAGCCACGTATAAACTTCTTTAGCATCCACCAATTTGAATCCCGCTATGGAAAAGGCCTCTAGCCATTCCTCTTTTGTCCTAAACTGGCCTGGATGCCCAAAAAATTCAAAATTTAAAAGCTGATCACGAAACTGCGTCCAAAGACGCCCCACGGGGTGGTGATACAAATCCTCGATCACAATGAGTTTCTTTCGCGTCACCCGCATTGCTTCGCGCAGCACTGATTCCGGATCCGAAATATGATGCAGCACGGTCACAAGAAAGCTCACATCAAACGACTTATCCGGAAAAGGGAACGGACTTCCGGGCTCATAAATCACCACCGGTGCTTTTTGATATCCGGGTTTGACGACATCCAGAATCGTTAGATGGTGCCCGCGCCGGACCAAGGGATCGTTATAAAACCCCCAACCGCCGCCAATATCCAAGGCTAAACTATTTTCCGGAAGATTCTTTTCAAAAAGCTGTACGAATTTCTCAGCCCGACTGTCCAAGCCAAGCATCGGATGATAACGCACAACGGTATCCAGCAAATGGCGTTGGCAGTCCCGTATCCTGGAAATAACCGTCATTGTCCGCCACAATTCGTCGGCAAATCCGTCCGGACCAATCCTCCGCGCTTTTCGGCGGACGAGGAGCCCGTAGGGCAACGCGAGAATCTGACGTTTTTTGTCATTCTGAACGAAGTGTCCGCCAGAGCACGGATCCGTCCAACGCTGTTTAGCGGCAAGAATCTAGGAACAAGATCCTTCGCGGAGTTTATCCTGAGAGATCCTTCACTTCGGTTCAGGATGACACTTTGTGTCAGATTGCCGGTCACTTCGTTCCCCCTCATTGACAAATAATTACGAAACGATGGGACAAATAGACGAAAAATCTAACAACAACTTCATTTTTGGAAAAATTATAACATAAGGCTTAAGGACGGGGATAGTTTTCTTTCGGCAATACCCTAGCGTCATTGCGAGCCCCAGCGAAGCAATCGTGTCGCCTTTCGTTGGTCATTGCGAGCTGGAGCGAAGTCCACCAGAAAGCACGGCGGATCCGTCCGAAGATTTTGTGGCAAACAATCTCGTGTTGTGGCCTCGAGATTGCCGCGCCCGCCTGCCGGCGAGGCAGGTCTCCGCCAAGGCTCGGGAGTCGTCCAACAAATTGAGGTGAAGCGTAACAGGATAATTAGGCGCTTTTATTTCGGGGTTTTTTTTCTAATGTGGGATCGATGAATTTGTTTTTAATATAAATGGGATCTTCTTCGGAAAAAAGGACTTCGCTGATTTTAGGGGTTGAGGGCTTCAGCATTTCCGGAAAAATATCGTGGGGATCACTCCCCGGCTTCAACTTTTCTTTCTTCCTTTTTTCCATAGTCCGCATCTGGCTCGACCAGCTTAGATGAAACATCATGGCCGAAATACCTACAAAAAACAGGATTCCCAGAATCACCCGCCAAATCACCCACGCTGGGACGGCTCCCTGCTCCACATTCTTTCGACTATTGGCCTTCGCATTTTTAAGGATCTGCCCCAAAAGGCCATTGTCCTCTTTTTTGCTGTCGCTGTCATCCTTACCAAACAGGCCCGGATTCCCCGTCGTTGCCATCACCTCAAGACGGCGAAGAAGAGCAAGGTCAAGCTCCGCTTCCTTGAATTTTTCCTTATTTTGACGGTAAGCAGAAATATGTTCTTCCGCCGTCAGATTTTCATCATTCTGTGTTTCCAAAATCTGCCCCAGCATAACATCGATATTATTACTCAGAAACATAGCCCTTCCCTGAAAACTTGTTCCGAGCAGCTTTTCGAAAGTTGTCTGAGCATCCTTGGAAAGTTCTTTCAGTTTATCTTCCGGAATGTACCAGACATCCTCCACGACAATGACCTTGACGATGGATTGGCCCGGATCAATCTCCACATTCCCTTCCATATAGTAAGATTTAAGGTTCGCGTCATACCCAACTCCAAGCCCATCCTTGCTAAGCACATGCTGGGGCTGAACTTCAGAAGGAAGCGGATATTTCATTTTATAAATCTGCTTGTTGGTTTTCGAAGGATTGACCACCATCAGCTTCAAGGAAAATGATTTGATCTCTTTTTTTGAATCGGAAGAAGACGCTGTTGGAGCAGAAGATTTCTGAGCGGTCTCGGCCTCATGAGCCGCAAAACTTGATCCCTTGAAATTTTTACCGCCGTCAGCGTCCGCCGCGAAACAGAAAGCAGGAGGCAGCAGGCAGTAGGCAAAAATCAGAAGGCAGAGAACAGAAGGCAAAAAGAAAAAGGCAGAAAGCAGAAAACTTAACGCTCTCTGCTTCCTGCCGACTGCTTTGTGCCGTCTGACGTCTGTGGGGATTAAATCTTTTCGAACCATGCCGACATCACCGGTTTATCTTGCACGTTTTCCAGAATGGCGCGCGTTGCAGTAGCCGCTGCTTGTGTGGCAACGACCATGTTCTGGATTTCTTTAGCGGTCTGTTTCTGTTCGGCAACACTCTTATAAACGGCATCAAGATTCACGCCTTTCGTACTGGCGACAGTCCGGATTTCCCTCATCACATCCAGTATGGCAGTATGGACGCTATTGATCGTAATCGGCTGAGCATTCCCTTCTTTATCTTTATTCAAGGACGCATCTCCCGTAAGGATCGTCATACTGTCTTTCACCCTTCCAAGGAGATCCGTAATATCCCCAAGCTGGTGAACAATCCCTCCCTTGGCATCGCCTATTCCGATCAAATCTTTCAACCCGGCAACTTCTTCATAGGCTTTCTTGGCATCACTAGAAGCATTTTGAGCGGAAGAAGACGCGCTTGAAATCGCCGCGCCAATCTGCTCATCCGAGGCTGAGCTGGAGACAACTTGAAGCATCATCGCGTCCATAAAACCCCTTGTCGTCTCTTTGACGATGACGGTATATTCCCCGCGTGGGAAATTACTCCCAACCTTGAAGTCAAACTCATAAATTCCTCCGGAAGACGGTCTCATGATTTGCTGTAAAACCACAGCCTTTTCAGATGAATCATAAATATCAATGACCGGAGCAAGCCCGGGTGAATCCTGAAACCGAATCGAAGCCGTTGTCCCCAAAGGCACAATAGGACTCCTCTGCAGAATTCTCGCCTTATTTGACTTAGCCGCTTCCGCTCCCTGCTTGATCAGCTCGGGCAGAGGTTTAATCAAGTTAGGAATCGATATCGACGTATCACTCCCCAGGATACTGACCAGAAATTCCTTGGAATCTCTGAGCCTTCCAAAAAGCGAGTTATCTCCCGCGCTATCCGCCGCTGAACCCACAGCGCCACCGACCTGATTGACTCTTCCAAAAAGAGAATTGCCGGA
>SICL01000072.1 GCA_009691445.1 Candidatus Taenariivivens baikalensis
ATGAACCCTCTCTACGCCATTTACCGAGACTTCAAGGCTTGCTTTGAACGTGATCCGTCCGCCCGCACGCCGTTTGGTTTTCTGGAAGTTATTCTGCTTTATCCGGGGTTTCATGCCGTCGCCCTGCATCGGATTACAAATCTTTTTTACAAACTAAAAATCCCTTTTATTCCCAGGTTGGTTTCCCAGCTTGTCCGTTTTTTTACGGGCATTGAAATTCATCCCGGCGCTGAGATCGGTTCAGGATTTTTTATTGATCACGGGATGGGGGTTGTGATTGGAGAGACAACCATCATTGGTGAAAATGTAACTCTCTATCAAGGCGTGACCTTAGGCGGGACGGGAATTGAACGCGGTAAACGTCATCCAACACTAGGTGATCATGTGGTGGTGGGCGCGGGCGCCAAGGTGCTTGGCAATATCCGCATTGGAAATCGCGTGAAGGTAGGGGCTGGGTCTGTGGTGGTGCATTCGGTGCCCGACAATTGCACGGTGGTTGGAGTCCCAGCTGAAATTGTTCGTAAAGACGGGTTCCGGGTCACCAAGTTAAACCTTGATCATGGAGATCTTCCTGATCCACTGAAGGCCCTGAAGAACCGGATGCGCTTTCTCCAAAAAGAAATAGATACCCTCGAAAACCAGCTCAAGAACTCACCGGAATCCAATAAAGGTTAAATAGTTTAACCCTTTACCCCGCAATAGAGTGCGCCCAATTGAGTCCTATAACGTTTGATATTATAGGCCGCATGTGCTACGTTTGAATTGTCCGGAAGTACTGCTCTTTAATAATGCGCAAACCGCTCGAGCCATACAGCCCAAACGCTGAAGCGTTACACCGTTGTCATACGATCTTATTCATAAGAGTTGCTTCAGGCCTTGGGATTTTGGAGCGATGCGGTTTGCGTTTTTTTATGACTGCTTTTTGTCATTCGGAGGGAAACGGTGAAGCCCTAAAACTAGAGGCTTCACTGCCTGCCTGACGGCAGGCGTTCCGGATGACATGCGAGTGTAAAAAGGGGGGATTGATATGTTGAACTCAGATCCGAAACTAATTTCGGGTATTTTTATTGGGCTGATGATAGGTCTGCACTATCATGCGGCGCTGATGAGCTACCTGCCGATTTTGATGATCATTACCGTGGTCATGGTCCTGAAGCTGCTTCACCGGTAAGGATCGCTTTCGGTGTCCGGCTTTGGCCTGGCCCCGATTTAAAATCTCAATGAAAAGGGGGTGTATTGCGATGAAGCTTGATGACCAATTACTCGGTGGGCTTTTTATCGGGGTTACGGTTGGGATGCATTATGCCGCGTCGCTCAGCTCCTTTATGCCAATCTTTATGGTGCTGGGGCTGCTGTATATTCTCCGCGTCGTAAAAGCCCGGTAAGTTTCGTTGGCGCCAGGCACGGTGCCTGGCGCCATCATTTTAATTGACACCCCTTCTCCTTCTTCCTAGACTTCCGCCATGATTGAAAAAGGCATCATTTATTCGGATGGCGGCGCGCGTGGTAACCCCGGTCCTGCGGCGGTTGGTGCCATTGTTTGCGATGAAAAAGGAAACATCCTTCAGGAACACGGCGAAGTCATCGGCGAAACTACGAATAATGTCGCGGAATATACAGCGGTGATCGTTGGGCTGGAAATGGCCAAAAAACTTGGCATTCAGGAGATCCAGTATTTTGGCGACAGTCAGCTTGTCATGTTTCAGCTGGCCGGAAAATACAAAGTCAAAACTCCGCATATCCTGACGCTTTTTAAGCAGGTCAAACAGATTCAGCAGGCTTTCCGTAAAGTGACTTACAATCATGTGTACCGGACGCACGAAAAAATCCGCTACGTGGACGGTCTGGTCAATGAAGCGTTGGATCGGGAAGGATATTAGTACTAATCCATGAATGTGATGACAAAATCTTTATCTCAAAAATCAGGGGAATTCCTTGCCCTGGCATTCCGGTTTTTTGCTTCGCTGCGGCTCGCCATTTTCCTGCTGGTTTCTTTGATGGCGGTTTTAGCGACGGGAACCATTCTGGAATCTCTGCACGGGACAGACGCGGCCCGGATCACGGTCTATGAATCGCCCTGGTTCAGCCTGCTTCTGCTTCTACTGGGAATCAATGTCGCGGCCGCGGCTCTGGATCGTCTTCCCTGGCAGAAAAAACACACGGGATTTGTGATCACGCATTTGGGAATTATTACAATTCTTATCGGATCTTTTTTGACACAGAAGAGTATGGTCGACGGCCAGATGAGTATCGCCGAAGGGAAGACCGAGCAAAGCATCACTCTTTCAAAACCGCTGCTGTATATTTTTCAGGAAGACAGTCATCAGGACTGGCTTTTTGAACTCAAGGAAAAGGCCTTTGCCTGGAACGGAAAGAAAACCTTGTTGCGCGTTTCTGAAAGTAAAGACGCAAAACCTTTTCAGATTCATCTGCGTTCTTATTATCCCAAAGCATTGATGGAAGAAACGATGATGTCCACGCAAGAAGGTTCTCCGGCTCTCAAAGTCAAAATTCATAATTCCTTTGTGGATGAATCGGTTTGGCTTTGGAGGGATGATAAAAAAATGGGCGAGACCCAGATGGGGCCCGCGAAAGTCGTTTTCTCCAGCCAAAAACTTCAGGAAGCTCAAGGCGCTGAATCCAACCTGGGTTATTTGGAGCTGGAGCTTGATGGATCCACGCACCGGATTCCGGTTCCTGAAAATAAGTCCTTTCCTCAAACCATTTCTGTGGAAGGTACCGATGCAAAGGTCGAGATCCTGAATTTTTATCGGAATGCGGCCGTGGTTGGCACTAAGCTTGTTGAACAGGATTTAAAAACAAAAGGACAGGTTCAAGAACCTGTCCCTTTGTTGGGCAATAATCCCGCACTGCGTTTATTTCTTCGCGCGAAAGGGAAAGAAGAGCTGCATACGGTTTTTGCGAAGTTTCCGGATTTTAGCACCATGCACGGAATGAAACCCAGCGAGCTTGGATCGCATCTTTATTATCGTTTACCGGGAAGCGGCTCCAAAGGCCAGTCTCACGAACTTCGTTTTGTTGAAACGCCCGAAGGTTTGACGTATCAAGTGCAGACCGGACTTCGAGTGGAAACTCATCCAGTCAAAACCGGAGAAGAGACAGCGCTCGGCTGGATGGATTTGCATTTCAAGGTCGAGCAATTTTATCCGCATGCCCGTCTCGAAAAAAAATTCACGCCCCAGGATTCAAATGCTCAAGGAGATAGTATTCTTACGGCGATTGAACTTGAAATCGAACAAAGCGGAAAGTCTAAATTAATTTGGCTGGGCCAGGGGATTCGCGAAGCTGCGGAGTTTGGAGACTCGCATTATCTCTTTATGTTCGGCGAAAAACGTCTTCCAGCTGGATTTAGTTTGATGCTGCGAGATTTTCGCATGGAAACTTATCCGGGAACGAACGATCCCGCAAGTTTTGAAAGCGATGTCACTTTACGCGATGATCTTCGCGGTGTGGTGAAAGAAGCTAAGATTTCGATGAATGAACCGCTTGTTTACCGAGGGTATAAGGTTTATCAATCAGGTTATTCGCTGGAAAACGGCGCGCCGGAGGTTTCTATTTTTTCCGTAGGACGTGATCCGGGTATTCCGTTAAAATACGCAGGGACTATTATTATGGTAATCGGAATTATTCTGATGTTTTATTTTCGCTCTTATTCCCGGAACGGGGGAAACCTATGAAAGAAGCAAGAGGGAAGATGGAAGAGGGAAGATTTAAAATACAGTTTATTTTGTGCTTTTTCCTTCTTTCTTCCTTTTTCTCTCTTCCTTCTTCCGCTCACGCCGGACTTTCCGATACGATTGATATCCTTGACCGCATTCCCATTCAGCACAACGGCCGCGTTAAACCGTTTCAGAGTTTTGCCCAGGAAACCTCGCTTCATATTACCGGCCGTAAATCCTACGAAGGCATTCCGGCAACGCAGCTGGTTTGGAACTGGATCACACATCCTGAATTCTGGAATGCAAAGCCGCTGATCCCTGTCGTCTTCCGTCCGCTCCGCAAAGAATTTTCTGTGATGCTGGTCGACAATAAAATTTCTCCGGAAATGGTGAGCAGTTACCAGCCGTTTCTTGATCAGGTGGAGCAGGCTGGCGCTAAACAAAGGAAAAAGCAGAATCTCACGGTGTTGGAAAAAGAAGTGCTGGCCCTTTACAGCAAGGCCCGGCGTTTCAATGATATTGGATCCGGCGTGGAGCCCGGCTGGATGCCGCATCCGGAAAATTCTCGGCAGGCGTGGTTTACCTTTCAAGCGTTTGCTAAACCGGAGGAACAGATTGCGTTGGCGAAAAGTTTTCCGGATCAGAAAACAGATCAAGTACGAAACGCTCTTCAAAATCTGATCGAAGCTTACCGCGCCAATCCTTCTTCGGATGAAACGACACAGAAAGCTAAACAATTTTCTCAGGCCTTGAGCGAGCTTCGGGAATCAGGAAAGATTGCACTGGATCAAAAAGTTCTGGATCTGGAAATTATTTATGATCGTCTTCATCCCTTTGGATGGGCCTGGAAATTTTATGCAGCGGCTTTGCTCCTGTTCATCTTGTTAGGGCTGTCCTTGCGTGCTTCGAATAAGATCGCGCTTCCATTTTTTATCACCGGATTTTTAATCCACAGCTACGGATTTTATTTGCGCTGTGTTGTGGCGGGGCGTCCTCCGGTCACGAATATGTATGAGTCGCTCGTCTGGGTTTCCTGGGCCATTTGTTTTTTCTCCCTGATCTTATTTGCGGTTTATAAGTCATCCGTCCTTCCGGCAGCCGCCGGTGCAGTCGCAACCCTGGCTCTGATTGTCGCAGAAACTTTTCCGGCGGTACTGGATCCTTCGGTCTCTCCGCTGGTGCCGGTGCTACGCAGCAACTATTGGCTGACGATTCATGTTCTTACGATCACTTTAAGTTATGGAGCTTTTGCGCTGGCGTGGGGAATCGGACATGTGGTCGTGGTCGCCCATGCAATGAATCCTGAAAAAGACGAACGGAATCAAATGCTCGCGCAATATCTTTACCGCGCGGTTCAAATCGGCGTGATTTTGCTCGCAACCGGCACCGTGCTCGGTGGAGTCTGGGCCAATTATTCCTGGGGACGATTCTGGGGCTGGGATCCGAAAGAAACCTGGGCTTTGATTGCGCTGCTGGGTTATCTTACAGTTCTTCATGGACGTTTTGTCGGCTGGCTGGATGTATTCGGGCTTGCCGCAGCCTCCGTGATTGCTTTTGCGGGAGTCGTGATGGCCTGGTACGGCGTGAACTTTGTGCTCGCGGCCGGGCTTCATAGTTATGGATTTGGCGGGGGCGGCGCACCGTATGTGCTTGGCGCCGTGCTTTTGGATTTTGTATTAATCGGAGCTCTTATTTGGCGTTACCGTCACCGGGTTAAAGAAATCACGGGAAAAGGCATAGGACAAGTTTGAAAATAGAGATTTTATGCGATACACTCTTAGCGCGAACACTACCAAAAGAGGCGAACTACTATGACACATCTTCTTCAACAAGCATTTGCTAGAGCTTCCAAGCTTCCGGCTGTTGAGCAAAATGCCTTTGCCCGCTGGGTTTTGGAAGAGCTTGTCTCTGAAAGGCGATGGGAGAAAGCTTTCTCAGAGTCTGAAGACGCGTTGAGCAAACTTGCTGACGCGGCACTCCGAGAGCACAAGCGTGGTAAGACAAAGCCTATTAATCCTGACGCATTGTGAAATCTCATACAACCCAATCCTTTCGCAGGGCATTTTCCCAGCTGACGGCCCCTATCCAAAAGCAAGCCAAAGTAGCCTATAAATCCTTCCAAAAAGATCCTTATCATCCGGGGCTTCATTTTAAACGTATTCACTCGGTTCGCCCTATTTATTCGGTAAGAATAAGCAAGGATTACAGGGCTGTCTGTATTCAAAGTAACGATGAGTTTATTTGGTATTGGATTGGTTCTCATGCAGATTATGACAGGCGGATTAAAAAATTATGAGCAGACTTATTGATTACAGGCATGAAACATGATAAATTCTGCACCTGAAAATCAGAGTTCTGGAAGGAAAATTTTCTACGGACTTTTTATTTTTCCGCTTCTCATCGCGGTGGGAATGGCCGTGCTTCTTTGCACCGTGGTTCTGCTGACGCGCGAAGTTGAAACTCCGGAATCTCTGATTACTGCCATCAAAACCGGTGCACCCAGCAAACGTTGGCAAAAGGCCTATGAGCTTTCCAATGAGTTGAATCAGGGGCGCGGGTTGATCCGCGAGTCCGGGGTTATGAAAGAAGTGATCCATATTCTGACCGGCCGTCAGGAATATGATGTTCAGACCCGGTCCTATATGGCGATGGCCTTGAGCCGGTTTGAGGATCCCGAAGTTGTGCCGGCTTTGGAAAAAGCTCTTCAGGAGGAAAATGAACCTGAGGTTGAACTTTATCTTTTGTGGGCGCTCGGGACCAAGGGCTCCAAGTCTTCGGCAGAAGTGGTGAAGCCGTTCTTGAAACATGAACGGGAAGACCTTCGTAAGGTTGCGGTTTATGTGCTGGGAGTTTTAGGAAGTCAGGAAGATGCGGCGCTCATTCAGCCGCTCCTGGATGACCGGTCAAATGATGTACGCTGGAATGCGGCGCTCAGTCTTGCGCGTCTTGGAAATGATAGCGGTTATCCGGCTCTGCTTCAGATGGTGGACCGTCAGGCGCTTGGTGCTGTGGGCGGTTTGGGCGAGGCCCGGATTGAAGAAATCATGGTCAATGCCGTAAAAGGTTTAAATTATTTGAAAAAGAATGAGTCCTTATCGATTTTAAAAACACTGGCAGCTCAAGACTCGAGTTTGAAAGTTCGCCAGGAAGCCATTGACGCTTTAAAACAATACAATTAATTTTTTATGTCGGAAGAATTACCTCCAAAAGATCAAGCTCAGACGCCGGAAACGCCGGCCCTTGCTGTGCCTACTGTTCCCACAGTTGCAAAACCTGCTCCTGCCGCTGCTCTCAAACCCGCTTTGACTCCAGCCGCAGCCGCAAAAATTTCAGGAGCTCCTGCATCGGCGGAAAGACGACAATTTGTTTTTTCCTGGTTAACCCTAGCTTGGGCGGCTTTTGCCGCGGCAACCGCTGCAGCGCTTTCTACCACGGGACGTTTCCTGTTTCCCAATGTTTTGTTTGAACCAAAGACGTGGTTTAAAGCGGGTAAGCCGGATGATTATGAAATTGGCGCTGTGGATTTAAGATGGCAGGATAAATACGGTACCTGGATTGTGCGGAATAAAGAATCGATCTACGCGCTTTCAACCATCTGCACTCATTTGGGATGTACACCTAGCTGGCTGGAAGCAGAACAAAAATTCAAATGCCCGTGCCACGGCAGTGGTTATTACAAGTCGGGTGTAAATTTTGAGGGGCCGGCGCCGCGTCCGCTGGAACGTTTCCGGATCACGCTGGCCGATGATGGACAGATCCTGGTGGATAAAAGCAAAAAGTTTCAGGAGGAAAAGGGCGAGTGGACCCAGCCTGAAAGCTTCTTAACGGTATAACCAAAATAACCAAGAGACAAGAAGCAAGATACAAACTAATAACCAACGTTCAAAATCCAAGAGACCAACGATTATGCCGCGATTGAAAGTTGTTTTTTTGGATTTATTTGGTTCTTGTATCTTGTTTCTTGAAAATTAATTTATGCCTGACGAAAAAAAAGATCCTCTCAAGGATTTTCTTTCCAAGTTCAAGTTTCCATCATTCAGTTTTAAGGATTTCCGCCTCAAGACGCAGGTCGGGAAATCCATGTTTCGTCATGGGTATTCTGATGATGACCGTGACCGGGCGTTGACCGTTCTCACCAACGTTTTTTTTCATCTTCATCCGGTCAAGATCAGAAAATCTGGCGCACGCTTTGGATTCACTTGGTGCGCCGGAGGCCTTTCCTTTTTTGTGTTTCTAACCCTGGTGGTGAGTGGCATTTTGCTGATGTTTTATTACCGTCCGACGGTGGAATATGCGTACAACGATATTATTGCGATGCGTGAGCATGTGCCGTTTGGAATTATGCGTGAACTGCACCGCTGGGGCGCTCATGCCATGATCATCTCTGTCTGGCTTCATATGTTCCGCGTGTTTATGACCGGATCCTACAAGCCGCCCCGCGAATTCAACTGGGTGATCGGTGTTATCCTTCTTGTGCTCACGATGCTTCTCAGCTTTACCGGATATTTGCTTCCCTGGGATCAGCTTGCAATCTGGGCGATTACGGTCGGAAGTAATATGGCGCGCGCCACACCATTTTTAGGTCACGAAGGCCCGGGAGCGGCTCTGATTAAAATTGGCGATATTCAGTTGATTCATTCCGGAAGCGATGCACGCTTTGCCCTTTTGGGCGGCCGGTTTGTCGGAGAAGCGGCTCTGCTTCGTTTTTATATTCTGCATTGTGTGGCCATTCCCGTTGCGGTGGTCATTCTGATGGCGGTTCATTTTTGGCGCATCCGTAAAGACGGGGGCATTAGCGCGCCGCTATAGTCAAATAACCAAGATACAAGAAACAAGTGTCCAAATAATAAACAAACCCCAAAGTGAAAAAATAGTTTTTATGCCTTGGATTTTCTTTGGTTTTTGTTTCTTGGTGATTGTTTGGTAATGGTATCTTGTCTCTTGGAATTTAGGATTCGTTATGCTCGAAGCTTTTAAACAATCTGTAAATGCATTTTCCTCACCGGTGACGATTTTCACAAGCGCCGTTCTGGGGTTTGCGCTTTTTATCAAATTCCCCAAACAGTTCACTTCAAAAAAAGTGGCGCTTCCGTTAGTGATTGGCGCCCTGCTTTTCTTTCTCATTGGGCTCACGGACGAACACTTCCGCCGCATTATTTCCATGCCGGACAATGTTCCGATCGTCGGCATGCTCGTGATCTTTGGTTACTTTACCTGGTACGCGATGAAAAAAGCAGTGGATAATGATGAGCGGATGGCGGCTGGAAAACCCACGATCGAAAAGGAAGAGTCCGAACAAAAGGTCATGGTGTTTCCTTATTTGATTTACATTGAATTTGTGGCGGCTCTTTTTTATTCCGTCGGCCTTGTGCTCTGGGCTATTTTTCTCAAAGCG
>SICL01000014.1 GCA_009691445.1 Candidatus Taenariivivens baikalensis
AAGGCGTTTTTCAATGGTATTGAAAGGCGGACAAAAGGCCAGCGGGACAATGACGCAGCTTAGCGCCAGAGCGGTGGCAATAGGGATCCAGGATAGGGATGATTTTTTCATATTCAATGTTTAAAACGTTGCCTTCTCCCTTGAGGAAGAAGGTTAGGATGAGGGTGTTCGCTACCCCTCACCCTGTCCCTCTCCCCAAAGGGGCGAGGGGAAGTTACGAAATTATAGAATCAAAAATTTCTTTTTCTTTGTTTCAGCGTTTTCTTCTTTCTCCTTGCCCTTGCGAAGAATTTTCCAGGGATGAAGTTTTAGATCGTGAGTCATTTCCTTGAGATCGCCTGAAGCCGCATTCAGATTCACAAAAATGGCGTCCACATCTTTTTTGTTTTTGACGACGATCTGATCCAGTCCCGTAATCAGGGTTTGAAGTGAGGCCGTAATTTTATCAAAATCATCCAACAACTGGACGCCGCGGTGCACTACTTCCATCAGGGGAACCGGATCCACGCCCTCGAGGATGCCGCCTTCTTTCAGCACGGGACTGGCTCCGGAGCCAGGCTTGATCTCCACATATTTTTCTCCCATAAATCCCATCACTTCAATGAAAACCTGGGCATTTTCCCTCATTTCCACACCTTTCAGGATTGCGAGGGTGATGTCGACTTTCATTTCAGGGCCTTTGATAAAGTGGATGTTCGTGACTTTCCCCACTTCGTGTCCGGCCAGCTGAACCGGGGCGTTTTTGGCAAGGCCGCTAATAAAATTGAAGCGTACGTGCACCGGATAAGTTTTGGAAAACCAAGTAGAGCTGCCGCACATAAAAATCAGGCCGAGGAGCAGAAGTGATGAAAAGGTGACAAAAAATCCGGATCTAACTTCTGAAGCAGTATAAGTGTTTGAGGTCATTTTTTTCCTTTCAATCGAAGGATTGTCATCCCCGTTCGCCACAATCCGCTGATGTTTCTGGCGGAGATTCCCAACAAAAGATTTCAGGAATGAAACGCCGAATCATCGGTCATCTTCTTCGAGGATTCCTTTCAGGTAGCTGTCTTTGGTTTCAAGGGCGACGGGCCCTTCTTCGCCGTTAATAAAGCGTTTCACATATGGATGTTCGGAGTTTTGAATCTCCTGCGGAGTGCCGCAAGCCACGATTTCACCCTGATGCAGTATGATCATACGATCCGCGATCCGGAACGCACTTTTCATTTCGTGTGTGACCACCACCGAAGTCATTTTAAGCTTTTTGCTGAGGTCGATAATTAAACGGTCAATCACATTGGCGGTAATCGGGTCCAGTCCCGCGCCCGGCTCATCATAGAAAACAATTTTTGGATCCAGCGCAATGGCGCGCGCCAGCGCCACACGTTTTCTCATTCCACCCGAGATTTCATAAGGTCTGAGGGATTCAAATCCTGTCAGTCCCACCAGCTCTAGCTTTACTTTCACAATAATACGGATAATGTCCGGATGTAAACGGGTATGTTCCTTGATTGGAAGTGCAACATTTTCTCCCACGGTAAGAGAATTAAAGAGCGCTGCGCCTTGAAATAGCATCCCGAATTTTTTCCGGATATCGTTTCTTTGATCTTCAGTAGCCGTAGCCATATTTTGACCCAAGATATGAATGCTCCCTTTTTCCGGCGTGAGAAGCCCAATCATAGAGCGCAACAGCGTGCTTTTGCCGCAGCCTGAACCGCCGAGCACCACGAGCGTTTCTCCCTCAGAGACCTGGAAATTAATACCCTTCAGGATCTCCCGCTCACCAAAATATTTGTGCAGGCCTTCAATTTTGATAGCACTCATAACACCCCTTGTGGTGCCAGGAAGTGGTTTCATAATTCCTTTATCGGTCATTGCGAGTCCCGCGCCCTGGCGGAGATGAGGCAATCCCTGGGGGCATAATACTAGATTGCTTCGCTTTGCTCGCAATGACAAATAAAAGAGTTGTGCCTGGCACCATTACGGAAACACATAATAAAAAATCGCGGTGAAGATGCCATCCGCGACAATGATTGAAATAATTGAAAGCACCACCGACTGGGTCGTGGCGCGGCCCACGCCATCCGCTCCGCCTTTGACGGAAAGTCCCTCGTAACAGGCAATCACGCCGATAATCAGAGAAAAAACAAAACTCTTAGCGAGTCCCGTCCACATATCTTTGGGCACGAGGGCACTAAAATTTCCGTGCAGGTAGAGATCTGAATTAATATGAAGTCCGACAACCCCAACCAGATAACCGCCGATCATTCCCACGGCGTAGCTCAAGATCGTGAGGCAGGGAAGCATGACCACGAGTCCGAAGATCCGCGGAACAACCAGGAACGGAGCTGCGGGAATTCCCATCGTAATGAGCGCATCGATCTCCTCCTGGACTTTCATAGTTCCAAGTTCAGCCGTGATGCTTGCTCCTACGCGTCCGGCAATCACAATGGCAGTAATCACCGGCCCGAGTTCTCGGGTCATAGAAACGCTCACAAGTGATCCGGTGTAAAGCAGGGCGCCAAATTGCCTGAGCTGATAAGCCGCCTGAAGTGCCAGCACGGCGCCTACGGACGCTGAGACAAGGCAAACAATGAAAAGAGATTCATTCCCGATAAAGACAAGCTGTTTGGCGAAGAGCTCGCGGCGAAGACTTTTTTTCCCTTCTATTGGAGCAAGGAATCCCCAGTAAAGGAAAGAGCGGATCAGTTCGGAAAGACGGGCAATCTGGGCGAAAAATTCATGCGTTTGTTTTCCGATGGCTCCCAGAAATGAGGAGAGGTGAACCATTTCAGGAAGCTCCAAATCCCAAAGCAAAAATCCAAAATAACTTCCAATTTAAAAAATCAAAAGTTTTAAACAGGGGTTCGAAAATTGGACTTTGGAGTTTGGGTTTTGTTTGGGATTTGGAGCTTGTCACTTGGGATTTTTCTTTTACGCGATCAGTGCCAAGGCATCTTTTTCGTCTTTGGCAAGTTTGAAAATGGCGTCTAGTTTGGCAATCTCAAAGACGCTGCGCACGCCCTGGCTCAAGTTGAAAATCACCAGGATGCCACCGTAACGCTTCATCTTCTGAAAAAGCTCGACAAACGTAGCGAGGCCCGAGCTGTCAATGTAAGAGACCTTTTTGAGATCAATCAGGATTTTTTTGGTCTGGCGGTCCACCAGTTTGGAGAGTTCGGTCCGGACATCAGGAGAGGAATGGAAGTCAAGATCCCCTTCAAGGGCAATAAATTCTGCGCCCGTCTCGTTTGTTTTTTTCTGGATCTTCACACGTTACTCCTTCTACACCGCTTGTCATTCCCGCGAAGGCGGGAATCTATGGATCCCGATTCGTCCGACGAATTGTGGCGGACGGGGATGACAGGAAGCATTAGTGGTTATTTTTTTCTTTGAATTTTGTCAGGATGACCTCATTGCCTTTCGCGTGGGAAGTATTATACGTGAGGTCATCCATGATTGTCTTCATGAAATAGATTCCAAGACCATGCGGCTCCACGGGCGGTAGCGTCGGTGTTTCCTTCAGTTTGGCCGGATTGATTTTCTTGCCGTAATCCCGGACCCGAAACACGACTTTTTCCGGATAATCCTCAATCGTGACACGCACTTCATGTCCGGGTTTGTTTTCATAGGCGTGCCGGATGGAATTGGCGGTTGCCTCTCCCATAGCCACTAGAATATCTTCGCGCGCCTTGTCGGGAAAATGCTGATCACGGAGAAAATGGTCAATTTCATCCCGGATCAGTTTGAGCTGAGCGGAATCGCTATCAATAATAAATACTTTTTCACTCGTCATAAATTTTCATTGTCATTCTGAACGAAGTGTCCACCAGGACGGATCCGTCCAACGCTGTTTGGCGGAAAGAATCTCAGCATAGATTCTTCGTTGCGCTCAGGATGACAGCTTATAAATCATAGAATAGGTTTGATGTTTTGATCGTAATAGGCATCGACGATTTTCAGGAATACATTAATCACGGCCGGATCAAACTTGATGCCGGTCATGGATTTGACAAAGGCCAGGGACTTTTCCTTGGAATAGGGCTCTTTATAAGGCCGGGCGGTGACCAGGGCATCAAAATAATCCGAAAGGGAAACAATCCTGACCTCGATTGGAATAATCTCGCCCTTTAACCCATCAGGATAGCCGGAGCCGTCAAAATTTTCATGGTGATTGCGAATCATGGGAATCAGGTCCCAAAGCAGGTGGCAGTTGACGACAATGAGATGACCCTTTTCGGGGTGCTGATTCATTCGGGCCCGCTCATCCTGAGAAAAAGTGCCGGGTTTGTAGAGGAGCTCATCGGTAATTCCAATTTTTCCGATATCATGGAGCATTCCTCCCCGTCTGAGTTTTTCAAGCTGGATCTTAGGAAAACCCATCTCCTGACCGATAAGGTAGGCAAGATGTCCCACGCGTTCGGAGTGGCCCCGGGTGTAGGAGTCCCGTTCCTCGAGAGTACGGATCAGGATCATCATCATCTCGACCAAGGATTCTTCGGTTTTTCCGACTTCTCCCATAAATTTTTTGAGCCGAGAAGGGGTTGAAGGTAGTTTAGTTTTCATAGCTAAAACAAGTATAGGCGATGATCTTTGAAAGCACAAGAAAACCGGGGACGGTGCTTGTTGAGGCATGTCTCAAAGGCAATACGAATCGAAAATTTTCAATTCGTATTAATATTGCAAAGGCCGTGCCGGAGAACCGTCCCTAATTACCCATTGCAATACACACATCGATTGGTTAGGATTTAAAGCATGGATAGTGTTGATCAGGATTTCAAGGGTGCGAATGAGATCGGAAAGATTTTCAATTCCTTTCTCGATAAAAAACTGCTTTGTGATTTTTTCCTGGACAGTGTGCTCACCTTTATTCGCGCTTCCCACGGTTATTTATACTTAGTTGGAAATAGTAATCAATTATGGTTGGAAACCTCTACCGGAGAAGGTTCCACGGCTTTTGCTGAAGAACTAAAACCACAAGCCGAAGCCATTTTTCAGAAGGGTCAGCCAGTCTCGAATACACATTTTTTGATGATTCCTCTGATTGTCCGTAATCATGCGATTGGAGTGGCCTGTTTTATTCCCGGGAATCCAGGTGAGGCCATGACTGACAAGGAATTTGCACTGGCTCAGGATATGACTTCTCAGCTGGCAGGAGCGCTTCATAATCTGCTGCTTTTTGAGCAGAATCTCAAAATGGAACGGCTTGCTGCGATTGGGCAGACTACCAGTATTGTCATGCATGAGCTGACGAATATTCTTCAGCTGGCAAAGTTGGCTGATGAATGTCTGCGGAGGGGGCTTGAGAATAATCATGAACGCTATCTCACCCGGGGTCTGGCCGGCCTTAAAAAAGCCCTGAAAGAAATGGATGGATTTGCCTACGAAATGCTTAGTTTGACCAAGGATTACAAAATTACCCCGATTCCGATTGAACTCAAGGCGGTTTTTGAGGAACTCAAGACGGATCTCCAGGAAAAGGCGGCGCAGGCCCGTGTGCGTCTTGAAACCCAGTGCGAGGATGGATTCCATGTGGAGGGGGAGCCTCGTTCGCTTTATCGCGCCTTACTGAATATGATGAAGAACGCGATGGAGGCGGCTGACAAAGACGATGCTTATATTCGTGTCAGCGCTAGATCAGTGGATGAGACCACCTATCAGATTCTTGTGGAAGATAACGGACAGGGAATGACCGAAGAGGTAAAAGCCCGTATTTTTCAAGCCTTCTTCAGCACTAAAGGAGAACGAGGGACAGGCCTCGGACTCATGATTATTGACCGCACGGTCAAGGCCCACCAAGGAGAAATCCGAATTGAGAGTCAAGCGGGTAAAGGCACGACCTTTTTTCTGACATTCCCCAAAAAACTAAATCCCGCTTAACCTATCCGGTTATCAACCTACTCTTGTGAGTCTTTTGTTCCCTTTGTCTATGTTTGAATCTAGGACAAGGGAAGGGTGAAGGAAAAGACACTGCCCTGATCAAGGATGCTTTTGCAAGCCACAGTGCCGCCATGGGCTTCGACAATGTGTTTGACGATCGAAAGACCCAGCCCACTTCCTCCGGAAGCCCTGGAGCGGGCTTTATCTACCCGGAAGAACCTTTCAAAAACTCTCGGCACAGCCGATTCCGGAATCCCGATGCCTTGGTCTTCTATGACAATCCGTATGGAATGGTCAGGAAGAATCTCCGCACGGAGATTTATGAATCCTTGATCCCGGTTGAATTTGATCGCGTTATCGATCAAGTTGATCAAAACCTGTTTGAGTTTATCTTCATCAGCCAGCACCTTGAGATTTGGCTGATCCTTGATTTGATTCTGAATTTGGATCTGTTTCTCTGCGATTCGGGGCAGAAGCATTTTTAAAACCTGATCCACGAGCTTTGCGAGCGACATTTCATTTTTGCTTAGCTGGATTTCTCTAGATTCCAGTTTTGAGATTTCAAGGAGGTCGTCAATCAAACGGCTCAGGCGTTTAGAATCATCCTGCATCATTTGGAGAAAAGAGTTCCGAGTTTCTGCGTGATCGCCGGCTCCGCTCTGAAGTGTTTCAATAAATCCCAGGATGGACGTGAGGGGCGTGCGGATTTCATGCGAGACGTTGGCGACAAATTCCCGGCGCAAATTTTCAAGTTGCCGGATTTTAGTGATGTCATGTAAAACGAGAATGGCGCTGATTTCATTGCGAGTTTTTCCAATTCCTATCATATGGACATTGAGAACCTTCTCTTCTGGATAATTCAGTTCAATTTCCTGAGTATGAAGCCCTCCCTCTTGAATAGCCGTTTCGGCTATCCGGTCAAGTTCGGTATGAAAGGTGAGTTCTAAAAGACTCTTTGAAGATGAAAGTTTGGAATCGACCCGGAACATTGTTTTGGCGGCCTGATTGATCAGCAGGACTTGACGGTTTTGATCCATGGCAATCACGCCTTCCACCATGTGATCCAGCACCACCGAGAAGTTTTTCTTTTCCGTTTCGTTTTCGCGGATGCGTGATGCCAGTAGGATGCCGGTCTGATTCAGGGTTTTGACCAAGGGATCAAATTCGTCACCGAATCCTTCGAGGGGCGCTTGTCCGAGATCATTTTTCAAGTAATGCCGCGCGGCGCGAGTAAAAATCTCGATGCGTTTTTTAAGGTGATTTCTGAAATGAAGATGGAGGACGAAAAGCCCTGCGCATCCCGCGGCGATTTTGACAGGCAGGGGCGCGGGAAGATATGCGATCAGAATCCAGAGAAGAGCATGGGTGAGTGTGGTATTAATACTGAACTGATGACGCATTTTTATTCCATCCGCATCCGGTAGCCCACATTTTTGACGGTCATGATTCTCTCGGACTCCTGATGCAATTTTTTACGCAGCTGGCGGATATGCATGTCAATCGTACGGGTTTCAATATGGGATGGATTTTCGTACTTCCAGACCTGGGAAAGCAAATCTTCACGTGACAAAACTTTGCCGCCCGCTTCAAGCAGGGCTTTGAGCAGATCATATTCTTTGGACGTTAGATAAATTTCAGAATTCTTGAGGGTCACACGATGCTTTTCCGGATCCATTTCCAGAGCGCCTATCTTCCAGCCGACGGGAGCGGGAATTCGCGCAGAACGCCTGAGAACGGCCTTGATTCGGGCCACGAGTTCGCTTGGGCTAAAGGGTTTGGTGACATAATCATCTGCGCCAAGCTGCAAACCCAGTATTTTATCCACCTCCTCGCCTTTGGCGGTTAGCATGAGGATCGGTGTGTGAGAAATTTTTTGATTTTGGCGAATGATTTTGCAGACCTCAAGGCCGCTCAGTTTGGGAAGCATCAGATCCAGGATGATGAGCGAGGGCTTTTTTTGAAGCGCGAGTTCCAGACCCGTTTCGCCGTCCATCGCACTTAAAACTTTAAAGTTTTCCCGCTCAAGATTGTATTTCAAAAGCTCTAGGATATTTTTTTCATCTTCAACAATCAGGATGGTTTTGGAAGGCATGGATGATAGTCTATCAAATCAGTACCGATTTAAAAAGGAGTCAATACAGAAGGCGTCTGTCCCGTTTCAGCAGTGACGATGTCATTGCGATCGAACGGAGTGAGCAAAGCAATCTCGGAATTGAGATCGCCACGTCGGCCCTACGGGCCTCTTCGCGATGACAAGAAAAATAACTGCTGAAACTGGGACAGACCCAAACAGAAGGAGGGAGGCGGGCGCTTAAGACCTGTTCCCTTCTGTATTAGCAAATAAACTTTTTGCATCAGCAATTAACTTTTCAAACCCTTCTTTATCCTGCGGATCATAATAGCCGCGGATCAGGCCGTGGGAATCCACCAGCACAAAACGATCACTGTGGAAGACGGGTTCATTAGCACCCGTGACCTTGAATCCCTTTGCGGTTTTAATCAGTTCCTCTTTGGTGCCAGTCAGAAACATCCAATTTTGATCGTTCAATTCAAATCGTTGGATGTAACGGCCCAGAATTTCAGGTGTATCGTACGAAGGATCCACAGTAAAAGAGGTGAGCTTGAGATTTGACACCCGGCTTTGTAGTATTTTCATTTTCTGCGTCATGGCCGGGCAGGAGGATCCGCAGCGGGTGAAGATAAAGTCCGCGATCCAGGTTTTGCCACGAAAGGTTTCCGAAGTGACGGGTTCCTTTTTATGATTGATGAGCTGGAAAGTAGGGATTTGGGCAATAACCGGTAGCTGCGTTTCGACTCTCTGAGAATGGGAAAGGGCCCGAAATTTAGCAAAAGCGAGCAGGAAGGGAAGACCACAGACACCAAGGATGCAGGCGATGACCAGAAATACACCTAAAATTTTTTTTGCTTCGGTGGATTTACGAACAGGTGTGGAGTGAGGTTGGGAAATGGGGATCATATTTGGACTCGCCTCAAAGTGATCCGTTCAATGTCTGCTCCAATTTTTCTGTGAGTTCTTTGGACAGCGGATCAGTTTTGGAACCAAAACGGGCGATTATCTTTCCCTTTGAATCCACCAAGAACTTATTAAAATTCCAGCTAATGTCGCCTGTGAATCCAGATTCCTGAGTCAGATAAGCGTAAAGAGGATGAATCTCTTTTCCCTTCACGCTGATTTTAGAAAACATAGGAAAGGTGACATTGTATTTCAGTGAACAGAATTTTTTAATTTCTTCATCCGAGCCCGGTTCCTGGCCCATAAAATTATTGGCGGGGAATCCCAGGATTTCGAATCCGCGGTCGTGATATTTTTCATAAAGAGCTTCAAGGCCTTTGTATTGCGGAGTAAAACCGCATTTGGAGGCGACATTGACGATCAAAAGCGTCTTACCTTTGAAATCTAAAAGAGATTTCATTGGTCCATCAATCGTCTTCAGGGTGAAATCATAAAGTGTCTTCGTTTCTGGCATGGCTGCCTCCTTGATGGGTTCTTTGGCGTAGGTTGGAAGTGCTATTGCTAGGCTCACCACTAAAAAAAGGAGACAGGTTGCAGCCCGCTTGCCGGAGAGGCAGGCAACCTGTCTCCTTTTTTCACACTTCTTCGCGAAAAGCATAACGGTGATATTCGTGAATTAATAGAGAAAAAGTCCAGCCTATTCCTAAAGACATTAGAGTATCCGAAGGCCAGTGCCGGTTCAGGAACATCCGGGAGTAAGCGGTCATCAGCGGAAGCAGCAGGAATATCCAGGCCCCCTTATGGGTTTTCAACTGATGCCAGAGGAAAAAGGAAATTCCAGCAACGACAACAGTATCTCCGGAGGGAAAGCTGTGATAGACGCGGGCATCTTGCGTGATTCCCTCAAGATTAAAAAATGAGAAGGATCCTTCATTGCCGTAAGGGCGCGCGCGAAGAAAACTGTATTTCATTCCATACGTGATTAGGGAGACAAATCCTCCGGAAAGGATCGCGCCAAAGGCCTTGCGGGACGACGCTTGATTCCGGAAGAGAAATTCAAAAAGAAAATAAACTCCGATTAAAATTCCCCAGGGATGAATGCCACGGCCGATCCAAGCGCCGAATTGTTCCAGGATGCGCAGAACCGGATGCTGAAAGGATTGAACTTGATGCAGGATCCTGGGATCGATCACAAAAAAAGAGGCGCTGACTGCGGCAAAGACAAAAAGCATTTTTCCGTAAGGAGCCCAGTCAAGCTGTTTGACAAAGGCAGTCAATTTTTCGAAGTAGCCTTTCCGGATTTCCCAAAGGAGGCACGCAATAACGCCAAGTCCGACAAGAGGTTTTGGGTGAAATTGCGTGAACCAGATTTTTTTCATGGGGTTCAATATCTCTTTTCAGAGGACGCCTGTCAATGCCAAAGTACTTGTAGGAAAACAGGGACGGTTCTCAGACACTTTCATGGCCTTGTCAAATAGGGAATGAAAATATTCAATACAACTTGGCAATGATAGGGTCGTCTAGGAGAACCGTCCCTGTTTTTCTACTGGTGTTTAAGGACAATTTTGGCGTACATGGCCCAGTGTTTCATCCACGGAGAGAGCGCTCTTTCTACTCCCTGCCAAAAACCGAAAGTCCATCCTGGCATCAAACTTCTCATAGAAACTCCTCCTGAGAGCAGATAAGCAAAGGGCAGCGAAGGTTTGATCTCCTGGATTTCCCACATGGGGAATTTCTTTTTAAAGTGCGCTTGATCTCGTTCAAAGATAACCCAAGGGAGCGCCTGGTTTGCGCTTGAAAGAGGGCCGGACGACGGGAAATCCCACTCCTCGACATTGGGTTCGAAAGGTTCGTGATGGAACTTGTGATAAATGATCCGGGACCAATCACTGACCCAGGGTTCAATCATCACGATGTGTCCTCCGGGCTTTACGCATCGGGCCGCTTCGTTAAAAAAATCAATGGCATTGGGAATATGATGCAGGACTTGAGTCATTACGATTGCGTCTAAGCGGTGATTGAGAAAGGGCAGTTTCAATCCGTCTAGGATCAGTCGACAATCCGGATCAAAAAAAATTTCAGAGGTAACGAGATTTGGAACAAACTGATTTAAAAATCCGGCCCCAGAACCAATTTCGAGCACCGGCCCCGCGCAGTCCCTGAGAGTTGAGGCGATGGAGGTATACCAGGACTCATAAATTTTTTTTAAAAAAGGTTTTTCCTGAATAATTTTTTTACGAAGCGAAGTGGTTTTTGGATCGTCCAGATCCAGGCCGCAAGTCAGGGGATGAGAGAGCCAGGTTTTGAGCGTCTTCATTTTTAGACAAACTTAAGGCGTGCGGCTGCGAATAAAACCATTCGGAGGAGAAGAACGCCGTGTTTCCATCGCTGAATGTTCGTGGTACCGTAGGTTCTCTGGCAATAACGAATCGGTAAATCCACAATTTTCAGATTTTGTTTGGCGGCACCAAAAAGAAGATCGAAATCACCGAAGGGATCAAAATCACCAAAATAGGACCGGTGAGCGGCGATCCGTTCGTAATCTTCGCGGTACAAAGCTTTGGTCCCGCAAAGCGTGTCTTTAAGGGTTTGTCCAAGAAGCCATGAAAACGTTAGACCAAAAGCCTTATTGGCAAGGAGGTTCAAGAATCGCATGGCTTGTTTTTCCATCGGATAAACGAGGCGGACTCCATTAATAAATTCTGCTTTTCCCGAAGCAAGAAGGTCGTAGAAGCGAGACATGTCTTCAGGGGGTACGGTTAAATCGGCGTCCAAAATCATGAAGATATCGCCGCTGGCCTCGGCAAAACCTTTTCGCACCGCGTCTCCCTTTCCCATGCCTGTTTGCTTGAAAAGTTTCGCCGGACGGTCCGGATGATTCTTGATGGCTTCTTCAATGGCTGAAAAAGTTTTATCCTGCGAGTGTCCCTCAATGAAGATAAATTCTGTTTCGCGGCCCATTTGGGGAGTCCGGGTAAAAATTTGGTCAATATTTCCCGCTTCATTGCGGGCAGGAATAATTACGGATACGCGGGGTTTTTCAGCGGATTCCGTTCTCTTGACCTTCAGCCTCGCAATAACGAAATTGCAAAGCGCCAAATGATTGAAAGGCCAGAGTCTGACAAGGAAGCGGTTGAAAAAAGTTGTCAAAAAGGGAGTGAAGAACGGCCACAAGATTTCCTGCCAACTGCGGACAATTTCAAAATTTTCCAGGCAAAGAAGGTTTGAAATGTCTCCTTCAGTGAGCCAGTTTTGGTAGAGCGTGGGTTGAGCCAGGCCGAGTTTGCTGACCATGGTGAGGGGGAGTTCCCACAAATGGCTGTAGAAATTAAAAATGATCCGGGTTCTGGAAGAGCTGTGGCGTGCTACTTGCTGCAGAATCTTCTGAACATCCCAAATGTCATTGGCTAAGTCGGAAAGGATAATGAAATCAAATTTCTCATTTAAGTTTAAATCATGTCCGTCAGCCTCGATGAAACAAAGCTCCGGATGTTTCGTCCGGCCCGCTTTAATCATTTCGGAAGAAAAATCAACGCCGACTCCGCGGGACGGCTTGAGGGCGGCCAAAAGGTTCCCCTGACTGCACCCAATTTCCAGGATGCTTTGGCCCGGGTCAATGAGAAATTGATAAGTCGCTTCAAGTTTCCTGTGATAGTAGCCCGCCCATTGCGTGGAAACGGCGCCGGCGCGCTTATTCCAGAAATCGACGCGAGCTTTTCGATATTTTAAGCGAAGGCTCTCGATCCATGAGGGCTCCGAGAGTGCAGGTGCTTGCTCTATCATAAGATCTTTTTTAACTCCAAGGTTCGTAACCAGGAAACAGCGATGGCAAGAAACAGCCAAAAACTTCTTTCAAAAATAAGATCATTGAGAAATCCCTGCACCATAAATCCGATGGCTGTTGCCCAAATGGCCTGAGTGACATAGTCTCCTGATTTTTCTACCGCATTCAAGCTTTTTCTTAAAAATCCGCCCAAGAAAAAGAGCATTGCTGCCAATCCTACGATCCCTGTTTGTGCCGCCCATCCTCCATAAAATTGATGCGGGAGATGATGGGAAAGCCGTCCTGGGCCGCCGTAAAGTTTATGGGAATCAATTTTGTAATGGGGAAAATAGTTGATGAGCTGAGGCCGGAAGTTTCCGATTCCTACGCCAAACCAGGGATGATCGAGGACCATTTGCAAGCTCGCCTTGGCGTTCAAAAAATAAAAATTACGGGAAGAATTCCATTGAAGGGATAAGAAAGAATCATCCCCTTTGACTTCATGATGGATTTTAACAGGCATGACTGTCCACAGAGTGAGCGGCCAAGCTGCGATGCCAAGAAGAAAAAGCGAAGCGATGATTCCTTTGCGCAGTGGGCTACACCACGGTTCTTTTGCCCGGCGAAGGATTGCGCAGACACTGATGAGAGTACCGAGAATGAGACGTGAAACACATAAAATATTTGCAAGAGTTAATCCTATCAACGAAGGGAATGTCCATCGGTCTTTGTCTGTCCGTTCGGTTTGTTCCAGACCGTCTCTTTTTTCCAGCCAAAAAGCGAATGCAAAAATGATTGCGATATGGGTTTGGAGCGCGAAAGAGTTTGGACTAAAGCAAAAACCTTTGATCCGGGGGGGGAGTAATGTTGAGTATTCTTTCCGCGCGATCACCATGATGGACGGAATGCCTGCAAAATGAATCAGCCAGGAGATGAGTGAAAGCAGAGCGATCAGGGTTTGAATCGCAATCCAGAACTTGATCACATTGCGGATGGTTTGCTGGTCTTGCATCAGATCCGTCAAAATAAAATAGAGAGCGATTAAGTAGCCGAGTCCTGCGAGTTGGACAAAACCCTGGGATAAATCAATGGCCCCAATTAACGATAGAGAGGCCGTAAAAAAAACAAGGAGCAAAGCAAACAATAAAGGCGGCCGGACAGGAAGACGCGGCTTTTGGATGGATTGAATAAACCAAAAGAGGCAAAGAATGAGGAAGGAAAGATCGGTCAGTCGAATCTTTTCTCCCCAATATCCCGGCAAGAACGATGCTCGTAAATCAAGGGGAAGAAACAGAAGAAAAAGGTAGAGCGGCCAAAGCTTTCTGAGCATTTAGATGCTATCGACAAATGACCGAAAATCTAAAGCGATTTGCTGGGAAGATCGGGGCGCAATTTCAGTGAAAATAAGACTTGACGGAGGAAGACTTTCTCATAGAATACACGACTAATTCTATAGACTAACTATGATATCAAGAAAAACTAAATACGCACTCAAGGCTCTGGTGACCTTGGCTGCTGAATACAAAACAAGGCAGCCGGTCCTGATTTCAGAGTTGGCCGAAAGGGATAGGACCCCTAAAAAGTTTCTTGAGCAGATCCTGCTTGAGCTCAAAAATAAAGGATTTTTAGCCAGCAAAAAGGGAAAGGGTGGTGGATACCTCCTTGCTAAATCCCCGGAAAAAATTTCCATTGGGTCTGTGGTTCGGCTCTTTGAGGGGTCCGTTGCACTTTTACCCTGTGTCAGTCAAACCGCTTATGAACGCTGCGCTGAATGTATCGATGAAAACGCTTGCGGCATCCGGAGTGTTATGAAAGAAGTCAGGGATGAGACGGCCCGGATTTTGGACGGAACCTCGCTAAGAGAAGTCCTCGAAAGATCCTACCCGCCCGAAGGCATGTATCACATTTAATTTTTCAAAAACTAAACTGAGGGGGAGGTTGCTGCGACCTGTCCTTTCAGTCATGGGAGAGAATCATGAGAAAATTTGAATCGGTTGTTCGGGGGATATTCCTGAGTATCCTTCTGGTGTCTGTATCAGGAGTGAGCTGGGCGGATGTCTCTGCATCCTCCGGAAAAAGTATTGACCAGCGCATCGAGGAGTTGGAGCAGGAAGTTCAATTGCTCAAACGTCAAAGAGAAGTGGACCGGGAAGTTCAAGCAAAAAAAGATTTGGAAACACCGGTCGTGAAAGTCAGTCAGGATGGAATTGGCCTCCAATCCCAGGATCAGAATTTTACGATGAAGTTTCACGGGTTGGTGCAGGCGGACGGCCGGTATTATGCAAACGATAATACTTCTGCGGGTTCCAACACGTATTTGATTCGGCGGCTGCGTCCTTATATCGACGGAACCGTGTACAAGTATTTTGATTACCGCTTGGTCACGGATTTTGGAAATAACGCCACGGTTTTGCAAGACGCCTTTATTGACTTTAAATACTGGAAGCAGGCGTCTCTAAAATTCGGTAAATTCAAATCGCCGATTGGGATCGAGCGTTTACAATCGGATGCCTCGATGATGTTTATGGAATTTGCTCTCAGTACGAATCTAGTTCCGAATCGTGATATTGGAATTGACTTGCACGGAGAACTGTTTGACGGGGTTTTGAATTACGATGCCGGGATTTTTAACGGAGCTCTGGACGGAGCCAATGGCGATGCTAATGATGCGCATGATGATAAGGAAGCTGCAGGCCGGATTTTTCTCCAGCCGTTTAAAAATACAACCTACGATTCTCTAAGTGGATTGGGGCTGGGTCTGGGCGGGAGCTACGGCACGGCGCATGGCACCACGAACACCATTCCAACGTACAAGTCCGATGGACAGCAGAATATTTTTACTTACGCACCCGCCAGCGGGAGCGTTTTTGCGCACGGCCCCCGTTATCGTCTCGCGCCGCAGGCTTCTTATTATTACGGGCCTCTTGGCGTTTTGAGCGAATGGGTTTTGTCCTCCGAGCAGTTGAATGTCGGGACACTAAGCAAACGTATCAATAACAACGGGTATCAAATTGCTGCGTCCTATGTGTTGACCGGAGAGAATAATTCCTATTCTGGAATTGCACCGCACAATATTTTTGATCCAAGAAATGGCAAATGGGGAGCGTTTGAGATTGCGACCCGTTTTAGTCAGCTTGATATTGATAAAAATGTTTTCCCCTCTTTTTCGAATGCGTTGACACAGGTCAGGGCGGCAAAGGCCTGGGGATTGGGACTGAACTGGTATTTAAATAAAAATGTCAGAGTGATGACCGATTTTTTTCAAACGTTTTTTCAGGACGGCGGAGCTGTGGATGGCGCGATTCGAAAAAATGAAAATGCTATTTTAACCCGCGTTCAATTCAATATTTAGAGCGGCTAATCAAATTGTCATCGCGAGCCCCGGAGGGCGTGGCAATCTCTCAATCAACCTTTTCTCTTCGAAGTAGTCTCAGCAGAAGCGCGGGCTGCCCTGGGGTTACAGAAAAAGTCAGCAGAATATCTCCTTTTTGAGGAGCGATTGCGGGCGCATCCGGCTGATTGTCGGTGATGTAAGTGCAAAGCATCGTTTCCACGCTGGCTGAATTTTTCCTTTTCAGGGTCAGAGTGCCATCGCTTGCGACATCGTAAGTGCGGTTGGCCGGTGCCGCATTCTGGTAAGCGCGTTGCTTGGCCGTGATGGGTTGATTGGATGTCAGGTGCTTCATGGTCTTGTCTTCTTCAAAGAGATAACGCTGATATCTGAAATAAAACGGATCCTCGTCTTTGACGGGAATATGGATGATTTGATTAGCCATGGTCCAGGATCCCATCATATCTCCATTAGCGCAGATGCGATAAGGTTCGTCTTTCGTAAATCCTTGGGGGCTGGCGCTGATAAGGAAGGTAAGGAATACGCCGGAAAGAAAAAAACGAAGTTTCATGAAGGCTCCTTTACCTGGGTTTTAGCGATTGACGGCCCGATAATGCAATTTTATCAGGTTTTTTCTCAGGGTAAAGAAACCATTTCTTTCATACTGCAAAGGAATTACAGTCAATCCTTATGACCTGATAATTCTGGATGTGCGGCTTCCAGAAAAAGGTGGCCTGACTCTGTGCCGCGAATGACGCAGTCAAAAAATGGACACGCCTATTCTTATGCTGACGGCTAAGAGCAGCGTCAAAGACAAGGTGGCAGGTCTGAATGCCGGAGCGGATGACTACCTGGCCAAGCCGTTTGAGTTTGAGGAACTTCTTGCCCGGGGACGAGCCCTTACGCGGCGTAATGTTCACGACCGTTCCACGACCCTGAAGATAGGCGATCTGGAACTGGATCAGTTGACCCACCAGGTCACGCGTGCGGGCCGGGAGATCAGTTTAACCAGTAAGGAATATATTCTTCTCAAATAAACGAAAGTTTTGATATTTTCACGAACGTGATTGATGTTTACATTAATAAGACTCAGCTTGAAACGGCATTTGCAGCGGCACGTACAGCAGAAACGATGAAGACTGCATAAAAAAGAAGTTTTGAAAAAACAGACAGCTTTTTAATCAAGACTGGTGGGACTAGGTTCGTTGAACCTGGCCCCTTTTTTAATTCGGTTCGCGAGTATAGGCAGGTTTGCTTTTCCAGCGGCGATGATTCCAAATCCACTGATCGGGATGCCGGCGAATCTTTTCTTCTAAAAGTTGATTTAGCTGCTCCGTCATGGAAATTTCCCAGTCATCTTTGGCTGGGTCAAAGGGCACGGTTGGTTCAATCTGAATCTCGTATTGGCCCGTGGACGTTCGTAGACAGCAGGCGGGTACTAATGCTGCGCCGGTTTTATGGGCTAGACGTGCAGGAATGGAAGTTGTTGAAGTCGGCTGGTCAAAAAAATTCGTCCATATGCCTTCGCCTCCCGCCCATTGATCAATCAAAATAGCGACGCCATGATTGGCCCGAAGTTCCTTCATCACGGCTTTGATGGAGTCTACTTTGGGAATGGGAGTGACGGTCATTTCACGCCGCAGCTGATCAATGGTCTGATTTAAATAAGGATTTTTGACATCTTTGACAATGACGGACCAGGGATGGCCGGTCAGATAAGGGAGAAAGGCCAGATATTCCCAGGACCCAAGATGGGAAATGACCAGGATCACGCCTTTTCCTTCGGCAAAGGCTTTTTCCAGGTGCTCATTGCCCGTCAGTTTAAAATGGGACCGGGCATTTTTTTTAATCTTACGGACAATGAAAAGTTCTAGCATGGCAAGACTCATGCTTTCAAATGCCGCACCTAAAATCTTTTCTTTTTGAAGCTGGGTCAGCGAAGAGCCAAAAACGCGATCAAGATTCACCAGAGCAATTTTTTTGCGGGACGGGAGTACCAAACCAGCCAAACGACTCAGAAGGCAGACAATCTTGGAGGACAACCCAACCGGCATTGAGTTCAAAAGAAAGGCAATGATTTGAGCTAGGCGGTATTCCAAAGAATATTTAAGATTCACATCCACCCAATTTAAATGGTGAGATAGGCTTCGGCTTCGATTTCCACAAGCATATCGGCATCAATCAGTTTACTGACCTCAACCATAGTTGTTGCGGGCCGGACATTTCCCAAAAGTTCGCCGTGCGCACGTCCGACTTTTTCCCATTGAGAAATATCTGTCATATAAATGCGTGTACGAACGACATCCTCAAGCGAAGCCCCCGCCTGTTTGAGCGCCGCTTCAATATTTTTGAGCGCCTGGATGGTTTGTGCATACGGGTCATTTTTCCCTGCCAAGCCCTCGGGTGTCATGGCGGTAGTTCCTGAAACATGGATGACATTTCCTACCTTCACAGCGCGGGAGTAACCAATAATAGGTTCCCAGGGTCCTCCGGTCGAGATATTGGTTCTTTGTGTCGTCGGCATCATTTTCTCCTCTTAGCTTAAGAGCTGTCGGATCGTGTAAGTGATTTAGGGATATTAATCGTGATGACGCAGGCGGTTAAGTTCGTCTTCAAATTTCATAATGCCAATTTTAAAGAGCCTCCCGAAAAACGGTCCGAAGAGGAATCCAAAAGAAGCAAACATAGAGCCGACAGAGATAAAAGCCAAGAAACAGGTAAAAATTTTCCCGGAGGTGGTCATGGGGACAATATTGGGAGCAGGTCCCTGGCCGGTAGCGATCATGCTTGTAAAATAAAAAGCATCAATGAAGGTGAATCCTTCAAAGAAATGGATTCCAACAGTTCCTATCCCCAGCATCAAGAGAATCAAAATTAGACAATAGATCCCGCGTGTGACGGGGGAATGTAAATGATGCGGCTTAAGATTTTCTGAGGAGTCAGAGCCTTGGATCATGATTAGGCGGCTATAGAGGTGGCCCCGTGGTGGGTCCAGGCCCTTATTAAGGGTAAAGGTTCAGTGTTAGCTGCTTGCCGGCACGGATGCATCAGAAGCAGGCGCGACTGCCGCGGGCTCATTTTGCGTTGCTTCTTTTTTTGCTTTGCGGGCTTCTTTCTCTTCAGTCATTGCTGTGTTCAGTTCCTCGGCAGCCTGATCTAGCAATTGAGCCGCTTTGGCTTTATGGCCGTTCAGTTCCAGAGAGATTTTCTCGATTAAAAGTTTGGCTTCCGTGATTTTATGAAGCACCCTGTGGATCTTTGGGAAACGCATTTCTTTTTCATGCTTCTGGTGCTTCTTGGCATGTGCCTTGGTTGATGCCACGGGAGGCTGATCGGTGGTAGTTTCAGCCATGACAGGGAATGAGAGCAGTGTGATCATTATCAGAAAAATAACGCTTAATTGATACCGATTTTTCATATTCATTTCCTTTTTATTTTATAGGAACGTTCTTTTGAGTACTAAGAAGCAAGAGTCAGTATTGCACCGAACTTGAATTCTAACACGAATTTGAACTTCTGATCAGCAGAGAATTTAACGGCGCTGACGGCGGCGAAATATATGAGAAGAAAAACCGCGGCTTCCGCCAAAAGGTTTTGCCGGAGCTGACGTATGCTGATAGAACTTTTCAAGCGGCATTTCAGGATGCTCGGAAATGGGGATCGCGGTCCGCATCATTTGTTCAATCGCTTTTACTTCTTTTCCCTGATCTGGCATGGCAAAGGAAATGGCGTGTCCCTTGTCGCCAGCGCGCCCGGTACGACCAATTCGGTGGACGTAATTTTCAGAATCTTCAGGAAGATCATAATTGATGACAAGTTCAATGCCCGAGACATCAATTCCACGCGAGGCAATGTCCGTAGCCACAAGGATGCGGTAACGGCCTGAGCGGAATCCTTCCAGAGCCTCACGGCGCTGGGCCATAGTGCGGTCTGAGTGAATCTCCGAAGCCGAGTGCCCCATATCGCGAATGACTCGTGTGATTTTTCTAGCGCCCATTTTGGTACGCGCAAAAATCAATGTGGTGCCGTGATATTGGGACAATATTTTTTTGAGCAGGTCTTTTTTCGTTTCATTGCGGACAATAAAGACTTCCTGAGTGATTTTTTCCGCCGCAGTTCCTGAGCGGGCAATCTCAATTTGAATCGGAAGCTGCATATAGGAGGAAGCCAAGCGGACAATCTCCTTTGGCATGGTGGCTGAAAAGAGCATGGTCTGACGGTCCCGGGGAACGGTGCGCAGAATGGTCTGGATTTGAGGGGCAAAACCCATATCCAGCATGCGGTCCGCTTCATCAAGCACCAGAATATTAACGTCACTTAAATTAACATAACGCTGTTCCATATGATCAATCAAACGTCCGGGAGTGGCAATAATAATCCGGGGGTTGCGGCGCAGATCTTGGATCTGCTTGAACATGGAAGCACCGCCGATTAAAACAGCCATCTTTGTTCTGGGATCTACCTTCGCAAGGCTTTGATGAACCTGATAAGCAAGTTCGCGCGTGGGAACCAGGATCAAACCCCGTCCCTGTTTTTGCGCCAGCCGCTGCAGCATCGGAATCCCGTAAGCCAGGGTTTTCCCTGTGCCTGTCTGGGCGATTCCCATTAAATCTTTGCCTTCGATGGCAAGGGGAATGGCCTTTTGCTGAATAGGAGTTGGGACGGTAAACTTCATTCGATCAAGCGTTTCAAGAAACTGGGGAGCGATCCCCAAGCCGAAAAATCCGGAAGAAGGTGTCTGTGTTTGGTTTGTCATAGGTGGGACAGTATAACGGAGTTTCAGAAAAAGGCGAGAACCATTATTAATCAGTTGATTATTTCAAGGCTCAATACGGTTGCCGGATTCCTGTTTTTCAACTGCGGGAGGAAGCGCCGAACCGTAATAGCTGGAGGTTTCTTGATTGCCAGAAAATAAATTGTCCCGGACTAAAGCATAACCCCGGGAGGGCGTTTTTCCGGCTGCAGCTTCGTAGATCGAGGCAAAGGTGGAATGCTTCAAGATATTCTTTTCAATCCATGGGGCCTTGCCGCCTAAAACATTGATCCCGATCGTGTTTGCGTCAAAAATATTGTTGAGAAGAATCGACCCGTCTCCCGGGAGTTGAACGCCAATATTATTTTTGATGAAGGAAGACTGTTCGATCAATACACGTCCGTTCGTACGGATCCAAATCCCGTAGCCGGGATTCTCTGAAATAGAGACATTCGAGATTCTTACTTGATCGTCATCCACCCGAACTGCCGAGGAAGGCACGCCGCCCATTCTTGGAGCTGCGCCCGTCACCGTCACGCCTTCGAGTGAATTATTCCCGAAAAGTACGATCACCGGTTCTGAGACGCCTGGAACTCCTTCAAGAATGATTTCCGAGTTTAAAGAACCCGCCGCACCTTTCAAGGAAATGCCTTTTCTGAGAACCAGATTTTCTTGATACGTTCCGGCATGTACCACAATGGTGCTTCCTTCCGGGGCCTGATCGACCGCCTGCTGAATGGATTCGTGATCATAAACGTAAATCGTTTCCGAAGCGCTGATCTTTTCGCGTCTCAACTGAAGCCTCACGCCTGATTCTGTTTTGGAATCCGAGATCACGTCAAAAATCCGGGAAGCACCCTTATCGCCGGGCACTTCAAGCGTTAATCCTCCTCCTATTCCGGCCGAAGTCCGTAAGGTCTTCCAAGTCTGATGGTCTTTAAAAACGATGGCGTCCGTTAAAACTTCCTGGATCTCAAACGAGGAACCGTCGGCTCGGAGCACCGCTTTATTTTGAATCAGTACATCATCTTTTAAAAGTTTTCGGAATTCTTTCACGGTCTTTTCTTTGAGAGAAAAAATTTGCTCGAGCTTGATATCCGACGTCTTGCCCTGCTGCAAAAGGCTGAACGACACGCCCTTGGAGATCTGTAGCTCATCGGCAATGCTCAGCCGGCTGATTGTTTCGCCCGTCAGCTCATATTGGATGAAACTGAAGAACATAGAGTTGCCTGAAAATTGGAAACGGCCATTTAAAAAATAACCGGAATGTACTTCGCTTTTGCTGCGAAAATAAACACCTTCCGTGCGTGTTTTCTTTCCATTCTCATAAAAAAATTGCTCCCTCAGGCCTCGCTCATAATCCAACACGCCTTGTTTCACAAGCTGCTGGGACGCGTCGAATTCTAGAATTTCTTTCAGGACGAGCTCATGGTCCAGACCGGAGGAGGGATCCTTGATCAAATGAAGCTCCTGGTGCCCTCCGTCAGATAGGAAAACAGTGATCTTATGCACATGATCCGATTCAAAATCCAGATGGATGCAGGTGCCATCTAAAAAAACCGTATTGTTTTGATCATCGAGGAGATAGATCGTATTGTTGTAATTAAGTTTTCTCCGGCCGTCAGTATCCCGATAAACCGAAAACGTATCCTCGATTTCAAAAATATCTTCCGCGGGAGGAGCTTGGTTTTTCGCCTCGCGTTTAATCATCGGCTTGCCCGCTTCATCAAAGCGGACGTCATACAGGTCTTCATTGCCATTCTCCAGAAGGGCCCGCAGGGTGATTTTTCCATTCAAATCTTTTTCCGCAACACGGAAATCATCCGTCGTGTCAAAATTCCCGATATGGAAAACAAGAGAGTCGGGAAGAGAATCGTACGTGACCCCAAACCGGGACAGGCCATCTTCGGCCAGCACCCAATCCGGGGCATTAAAAGGAGACCGCGCAGTCCGGATCAGGAAATCATCTTGAAGCAAGCGTCGCAAGCTTTCGGTGGTGCGTTCCTTGAGAGACTTCCAGTCGGTATCGAAACCGATATCAGCTTTCCCCACAGGGAAAATAATATACCTTTGATCATTTTCATGATGACTGAATTCAAAATAATAATCGGAATTTTCTGACTGAGCGATGGTTAGAAACGGCTGCGTTTCAAAACTTCGCACGACTTCGGAAGTATTCAGCCGATAAATACCGTCAAGATCTTCCGGTTTTGTATAAAGCTCCAGAGTCCGGACATGCCCAGCCTTCCGCTCATTACGGATCGAGAGTTCCTCATAATTAAAAATTTCGATATCGGGTTTTTCATAGGCAGGATTCAGATAAAGGCGCCGTGAAAGCCGGTAACCGCCCCGGGCCGGATCTTTTTCAAATTCAAAGACCGTTTTTTTGTCCTGAGGATTGTAGTTCGACCAATTGGTTAAGCTTTTTAATTTTCCCTGCGGATCGGTTTCAAGGCTGAGCAGGGAGTTGCAGAAATGCGCGCAGCCATAGAATGCCTCGGACTGCCATTGGGGGCGGAACATCTGGCCTGGGGCCAGAAGCCGTAGAGGTTCTTCAGGATGCTCTTTGCCCGGCAAACGTTGCAACGCGATAAAACCATTTTCAAGGGCGAACACTTTCAGACCTTCCGAAAAATGGATTTCATAGGCATCGCGGATGACCGTTTGTTCCGACTTCACAAGCTCGAGATAAAAAGAGGTATCTTTAAAAACCCAACGATAGGTCTTGAATGTGAGGCGCTTGCCGAGAAGCGTGATATCTCCGGCCTCTTCAGGTTTTGGCCATTCGGTCGTCCGAAGGAGGATATTGCCTTGAGCGTCCATCTGAGTCTCAGAATAAAAAGCCTGGGGTTCGCCGCCATCTTTTTTAAATTGGCTAAAATCAAGCCCGGTGGCTGATGCTGTCGAAAAGAAAAAATCGAATCCATCACTGGATTTGATCCAAGTGCCTTCGGCCGGAAGAGTGGCAAGACGGTCGTCTTTGATTAATTTTAAAAGTTCAGACCAGTTCCGTTTTTCGAGGGGAAGTGTTTGAAAATCGGTCTCGGTGAAATCCTTATTTCCCTGCTTGAACAGCATCTGATTGCCTTGCAAAAGGACACGTGTCTCATACGAGGAGAATGCGGTAAAGAAGCTGGTCGTATTATTCGATTCAAAGGTCACCAGAGGTTCGGTGGAGACAGCCTCGTGAAAACCACCGGGACCGAAGACTGGGATCATTTCATCCGCGGATTTAAAGTACGAGTGCGTCAAAGATACCAAAGTGGAAAGATGCTCATAATCAAAAATTTTCATCGGGGCGTGGGCGGAAGTTATTTCCTTCACCCGGACGCCTCTGCCGTTAGGATCGCTTTCAAGCGACATGGAATCCTTCCCGGAATATTTTTTGGGGTTCCAATATTCGAGCTTCACCAACTTATTTTTTTCAAATACCGGCCGGATTAGCCACCCATATTCAAGCTGCACTGCGCCGCTGCCGTTTGAAAAATAGTCTCTGTCCTGAAACCGCAGCTTATAAACGGGAACACCGTCCGCCGTTTTGCCGCGCCATTCAAAACTCATATCCTTGCCGATTCTCACGTCATAACGGATGGATTGGGCGTGCCTTTTCTCATCGATCTGACGAAGCGACAGCTGGCGCTGGTTGTCCAGCGTGATCCGGAAGCGGATTTCCTTAAGATCGCCTTGCTGCTCAAGGATCGCGGAAAAATCGAAGGACTTGTCCTGCAGGTCTGCCGCCGTCATGGATAAATCCAGAGGAATGGGTTTTCCCTGGTACGTCAGATCATCAAAAAGGATCTCGTTCTGGCTGGTTCTTGAAATCTTCAGTTCAGCACCGGAGGAAGAAACCAATTTGTAGTTCTGGCCCGCCAGTGGCTGCTGGATAAGGAGATCGTCCTCGAGGAATTTAGCCAGTTCAGCCAGCGTACGATTTTTGAACTTCGTCCAATCCACCTTTGCAAAATCCAGCCCGTTTCTGCGCAGAAGGATGAAGGTCTTCTCGCCCTCGTAAATTTCGAACGCATCAGCAGAGCGCCAGGCAAAAAAGGCAGACCCCCGGTAGAGAGGAAGAGTCAACTCTCCGGTGCTTGAGGTGTCCCATTTGAGAGAAGCCAGTTTTCCCGTAGACAGATAGTAGGTGTCGCGGGAATTTTGAGTGACGGACTCTTCTCCGGCGTGGAGTTCGTACTGGGAAGTCCAGCTCTTGGGATTCTCACACTTTTCCCGGCAAGTCGCCGTGCTTTGGATCGTTTTGCCGCCCGCGCCCTCCGTCTTATTAAAGGTAATGCGCTGAAAATAAAACTGGGAATCTTTCACCGGCAGTTCCAGCCATTCTATTTCGGAACCATTCATATGAACTTTGATTTTGGAGAGATCCAATCTTCCGCTGCCGGCCTTTTCATAAATAAGATTCGTCTTTCCATTGAAGAGTATTTGCATGATTACAGCTGCATCGAGATTGAGATGTTCTGTTTTGATCACACGCGTGAGCGTCACGGCCTTGTCGGAATGCAGAGCATACATTTTCCCGGGTTCCAGGTTGAGCGAACGTGCCCATGTTCCAATCTCCCGGTTCCAATAAAAAGCATCAATTTTTGCGCCGGAAACAGAGAGATTAAGATCTTCGATCAAGACCATTTTTTCAAAACCACCTGTGATATTCCAGCCCTGATTCAGCGAGATTTCGGGGACACTGGATAATCCTTTGAGGGTAAAATTTATTTTGACACCGGTGTCATTTTCTATCCAGTAAGCGGCGTCCGGACGAAGGCTTTCTGTTTCAGGTGCTGGAATCCGGCTCGATGAATTTAGATTGGTCTGTTTCCAGAAAACGATTTTGTCTGAAAAACCGTTGTCTTTTTTAATCTGCTCAATTGTCCGAAAATCCTGAACATAAACGGAAAAAGAGTTTCCGCCCGCCTCAAGCGTCACTGTCTGAGGAACTCCAAGTTCCACCTTAACCTCCGTCTGAACTTCGTTACGGTAGGCATCACGGACTTTCACCCGCACGTTTTTTTGTCCGAGGCCGTCGGTGAGTTTCCAGGCCTTTTCATTTTGATAAGGTTCCCACGGCGACCAGATTTTGCCGTCATTGCTGAAACTCATTTCGCTCACCGCTGAATCTCGGTCCTGAAAATTAAGCAGGAGAAAAATGTTGGGGGTTCCAGCCACAGGCCCGCCTTTGATGGAGGCTTGCCCTAACGGACTGGCGGGATCCTTTACATAGAGATAACGGATAACCTGATGCGTCAGGCCGGACTCATCGATGACGGTGAGACGTAAGGCTGTGGCGGAAAGAAAAGACGACGGGAATTTAGACGAATCCAATTGGATTGTCGCCCGCTCTGAAACAATAGCCGATTCCTGAATCAGACTCCACTCAGATGGGGGATGAGCATATGGCATAAAGAGAGAGTCTTTGTCAGCTCCGATCGCAGGATTCCCGCCGGAACTTCCCCATTCAAGACGGATTTTTTTTCCTTTGAGCGCGGAAAGATTGACCGCGATGGTTTGATTTTTTTCGAAGACCGCAAGATTTTTGAAATCAAGCTGTCCTGTGGCGGTCGCCGAAGGTTTGATGTCCAGCGCCTTACCGATATTTAAAATACCCCAGCCCGCATAATTTGGAGACTCATACGGAGTCGCGGATTGCTGAAGAGATTGTTTTATCTGTTCAATCGAATAAGCCGGAAAATAAGAGGCCAGCAGGGCGGCGGCTCCTGCGACATGCGGCGATGCCATCGAGGTGCCGGAATTAAGAGCTGTTCCCTCAAGAACCGAGGAAAGGATGTTGACGCCCGGGGCTGCGATCTCGACAGCAAAGCCGTAATTTGAAAAATCCGCCTTCTTCTCATTTCTATCCACGGCCGCGACCGTAAAAACGCCGGGAACATTCGCGGGACCTACAGTATTCGAATTCGAATGCTCATTGCCTGCGGCCGCCACGATCAAGACATTCTTAGAGGCCGCATATTCAGTGAGTTTTTCGAAAAGCTTAAAGCTGGCAGAACCTTTGGGAATATATCCGCCCAAAGAAAGATTGAGAATGTTCGCGCCGTTATCGATTGCATACCGGATGCCTTCCAAAACATCGGTGTCCCTTGTCGATACATCACCGGTATTGAAGATTTTGACCTGCATAAGATCGGCATAAGGTGCGACGCCCACAATGGAATCCGGCTGTTCTCCGCGCCCGGCCACGGTGCCTGCGATATGAGTGCCATGAGAAGACATCTTCTCGAGCTGCTGTTGTGTGACCTCAGAGTTCATGCCGAGGATATCGTCGGGGTATCCGTTCAGATCGTCGTCGATTCCATTGGTAACCAGGGAGATTTCATCCTCGCTGACTTTTCCGTCCGCGAAGATTTTTTCCCAAACCAGGATGCCATCCTTTTTCTTGAGACCATCCAAATCGAGGAGAGTGACACGGCCGTCACCGTTAAAATCCGCATCGAGATAGCTGATGACGCCATCTCGATTGCGGTCTCCCACGGCATAGCTGATTTCCTGGCTGTTGACCCGGACATTTTGAAAAAGATCAGGATGATTGAAATAAATGCCGCCGTCGATAATCGCGACCGTCACGCCTTCTCCCGGCTTTTTTTCTCCGGCATCCCAGATTCCATTATGGTTCTTATCAAATTTTTGCCAGGCCGTCTCGACATCAATTTGATGAAGCCCCCAAAGGCCAGCCTGGTTTTGCTGATTGAGAAGATCCTCGATGCTGGAGGATGAGGCGTCTGCAAGATAAGTTTTATAATTTCTAGAGGACATCAGCACCCGGGCATCCGCTGAGGAAAGTTCAAGTGAGGCTGGGTCAGCCATTCCTGCGTCATCAAAATTGATCAGATAAGATCCGTTTAGTGCGTCGTTTAGATCCGAGGACTCGGAAGAAGCCTCTCTGGCGAAAACTTTGCGGATGGCTTTGACACCAAGTTTTTTGAACCAGCCGATAAGCGGATCGGACGTTTCTTTCAAAGAGTCCCAGAGATTTTGGAGAGTCTGAACGCCGGATTGAATTGCATCTTTCATGGCGTCGAGCGACTGACGCGCTGTTTCCACGATCCCGATCGCATCCTTGCGAAATTGAACGAGCCATTCTCCCTGCACATACGCTTCTTTTTCCGGAGATATTTCAGAAAAAGCCGTCGAGGGTTTAGAGCCTGGTACGGGCTTAATAGGAATACCCTCTTCTAGGGATTGTCCAGAGGGAAGAGGTGGAGGTGAAGGCTCCTCTGGTTTCAGATTAGAGGGATCGAGTTTAATCTCGCGGAGATTTGTCCCTGGATTTCCAACAAGAGGGTTCTGCTGTTCAGCAAAAGCAGCTCCAGCAGATGACCATTGAAGGAAGCAGATGAAAATGAGAAGCCAACAAACAGTGTTTATTTTTGGATCCTTCCGGAATTTTAGTAGGTAGAGAGGCATGGTTTTTATGGGGCGTGGTAACGTCTTTAAAAGGGACGATATAGAACCAACACAATTTTCTCCAGTTCAAGATTAGCGTTGCGAGAAAGGAGTGTAGCTGGTTTGGGGGATTATTCAAGGAGGGTATCTGGATAGGCCCGTTGAAGATTGAAATTGATCGTTCTTGATAAATTAAGACATCCCTTTTTTTCAAATTTACCCGCTGTTTCAGGCTCGTCCCGCCACTTCTCCGGTCTGGGTGTTGACCTTTACCTTGTCGCCTTGTTCGATATACATCGGAACGCGGACGGAAATTCCTGTTTCAAGCTCCGCCACTTTGGTGACATTGCCGGAAGCCGTGGCGCCCTTAATCACGGGTTCGGTGGTGATCACCTGAAGTTCTACATAAACCGGGAGAGACAATGAAATGTAGGCGCCGTTATATTTCACAGCTTTGATTTCAACCCCTTCCTTAATGTAGCCTTTGAGATCACCGAGTTTTTCAAAGCTCAGGGAAAATTGTTCATAGGAAGTGTCGTCCATGAAATGATAGGTCGTGTCTTCCGAATAAAGGAAAGAGGCTGGGGTTTCTTCAACGTCCGGCACCGTAAAGCGTTCACTTGTCTTGAAATTTTTTTCCAGCACTGCGCCATTTAAAAGGTTACGCAGTTTGACGCGCGCCATCGTGGAAGCTCCGCGTGCGCTGGGGGAAGCGTACATCACATCCACGATCGAAAATGGCTGGCCTTCAACGGTGATCAGCATTTTCCTTTTCAGGGCATTGGCTTCAATCCATTCCATGAACTATCTCCTGTGTGAAATCTGAAATCTTTTAACCCCAGACGCTATGTCTTCATTTTTAGATTTAAAATTTAAGATTTTAGATTTCTTTATGAATGCGGATGATATGTTTCCCCGGAAGCGTTCAGAGGATCCACGTGGATAATTGCATTTGAAAGATAACGCAAGTGATCCAGTAGCTCGCGCCGGACTTCCTGAGCGATCTGGTGCGCTTGTTCGACCGAAAGATCCGAAGCTATCGCAATATTTAGTTCCGCGTGGATACGATGACCGATCCATCGAGCCCGAACCTCTGTGACCTCATGAACCTGCGGCACATGGGTGACCGCATGCCGGATCTCATCAATGATTTCCGGCTCCACGCCGTCGAGCAAGCGCGTAAAAACAAGCTTCGCTGAATCCCAGACAATTTTAAGAATGACCACGGTGATCAGTAAACCGGTCATAGGATCTGCCAGCGGATAACCCATCCAGACGCCTAAAGTGCCTGCTAAAACCGCAAGACTTGTGAATCCGTCAATGCGCGCGTGATAACCGTCTGCGACCAGGGCAGCGCTTCCAATTTCCTTGCCGACTTTAATTCGAAAAATCGCAACAGCTTCGTTGCCGAGAAATCCAATAATGGAAGCGAATATGACGGCTCCCAAATGGGTCATCTTTTGAGGATGGAAAAAACGGTCAATCGATTCGTAACCTGCAACGACGGCGCTTGCGAGGATCATAAAGACAATGATGACACCGGCGAGATCTTCCACACGGCCGTAACCATAGGTGAAACGTTTGGTGGGTTTCTTCTTAGAAAGACTGAAGGCAATTCCGAGGGGGATGGCAGTGGCGGCGTCCCCGATATTATGAATCGTATCCGCTAAAAGGGCGATGCTTCCCGAAAAATAAACGACGATCATTTGCAAAATGGCTGTCAGGACAAGCACTGCGCAAGATCGCTGGATGGCCCAAAATCCTTGCTCTGTGGCAATCAGGGAAGGGTCGATGGAACCGTGAGTATGATCGTGGCTGTGATGATTTTTTTCAGGTCCGTGAGGGGCGTGTTCGCGCATGGCGTAAGATTACTATCTTCAGAGGAAGTTATCAATCCTCTATTTTCTCGAATCGGAATTGGGTATGATGGCGCGACGATTAAACGAAGGAGTCAATCTTGATCCCCCTTGTGAATAAAAAACTCGAAGATTATGCCCTGGCGCACAGCGCTTCAGAATCCAGACTCCTGAAAGATCTGGCGCGCGAAACCTATGCCAAAACGGAAATTCCGCAAATGCAGGTTGGACATTTGGAGGGGAGTTTCCTCCGGATGATCGTCAAAATCGCGCGCGCTAAAACGATTCTCGAGATCGGAACCTTTACCGGCTACAGCGCGCTTTGTATGGCCGAAGGGCTTTCCGAAGATGGAAAGATCATCACCTGCGATATTAATCCTGAAACTTCAATAATCGCTCAAAAATACTGGGCGAAAAGTCCGCATGGAAAAAAGATCCGGCTTTGTCTTGGCCCCGCGGTTGAAACTCTCAAAAAAATCCATGAGACGATGGATATGGTTTTCATTGATGCGGATAAAGAAAACTATCTCCGCTACTGGGAGCTTTGCCTGCCGAAGGTCCGCCGGGGAGGTATCCTGCTTGCGGATAACGTGCTTTGGAGCGGCCGGGTTCTGAATCCCAAAAGCGACTCCGATCATGCGATCGTGAAATTCAATCGCCACGTGATGAAAGATAAACGTGTCGAAGTTCTAATGCTTCCTCTCCGCGACGGAATTACCCTGGCGTATAAGCGTTAAAAAGGGGCCACGTGGCCCCTTTTTAAGCCGACAAGCTGTTGGCGCTAATTAGATATCCACTCCAAAGACTTTCCGGATAGCCATTCCGATCACAAAGGTGATTGCGGCAATACTTAGACTTAAAGCCGCCATTTCAAGAAAGCGTTTTTTGAAATCCAGTCTCTTTGCCACGGAAATATAAAACGTAAAAAAAAGAATGATGAGCAAAGCATTGGCAAGGGCCAAACCCAAACATAAAAACATATTTGTGAAGAAAAAATAAGGCGACACCAAAATCGCCACGGTCCCTACGTAAGCAAGTCCGGTGTAAATTCCAGCCTTCAGAGGATTTTTGTCCGCGCCCTCCTGCTTGGTCGACAAATATTCCGAGGAAGCCATTGACATGGAGGCCGCGATTCCGGTGATGAGCCCGACAATCCCGATGAGCCGCGTATTTTGTAAAGCCAGGGTAAAACCCGCCAGAGTTGCGGTCAGTTCTACCAGGGCGTCATTGAGGCCGAGCACCACGGAGCTGATATATTTCAGACGTTCTTCATCGATCAGATCCAGCAGTGCGCGTTCATGCTTTTTTTCAATCTCGGCAATGCTGTCGATATTGGGCACAGCCCCTCGCAAGCTCTCATAAAAATCCTGGGCTGAATCTTCTCTGCCTTCCATAAGCTTCAATCCGAAATTGAGTCCGAAGATTCTGGAAATTAAAACGTAGAGGAAGATTTTAAACGGGTAGGGCTGGACATCGGTACGGGTGATGGCCTTGAAGAATCCATAATGTCCCAATTCTTCGCGGGATATTTCTTCCAGGACCTCAGCGTAGTTTTTCTTTTTCACGATTCCGGCGAGCCGGTGATAAACGATATGCTCGGTGAGTTCATTTCTTTGAGCGTGCAGGATGCGCGCCTTTAAATGCGGGGTCAACATCCGAAAATTATGCCTCAGTCCCGCTCTTCTGACAAGCGTGAGATACAAAGGACTCCGGCGCTCAGACATCCTCGGGGCCTGAGGGCCTGCGGAACTCGCGTCGCACAGGCATTTTCTTTTGTTCTGGATTAAACGATTTTTTTGAGGAGGGGGATTTTTTGGATCAGGAGAACGGCGAGAAAGGAGAGAACAAAGATCGTGGCGGTGGTGAGCGGAATTGTCATCGCGGGATGGGGCATCGTTGCTTTAAGGACAAAGCCCCATCGGCCTTTGGCGAGCGCTTCAAGAATCATGGGATGGATCAGATAAATTCCGAAACTTGCCTTTGAAATACTGAGGATGAAACTTTTTAAGTCGGGAGCCAAATTTTTTTCAAACGCAGGTCCGGCAAATTTGATTAGCAGAAAAAAGGAAGCGGTATAAATGACAACATTCGGCGCCATATTGTCATAAAGCAGGTTTTGATAGGTGTGGAAATGGCGGCAGAGAACGTAAGTCCCGACTGCACAGACAAGCAAACTCAAAGTCCAGAGAGCCCAGGCTTTGTTCAAGGATTTCTCTGTCGCATATTGCCTCAAAAAATAACCCAGCACAAAATAACCGATAAAACCCTCTGCCGGTTCCACGGGAAGTTTGAGATGAAAGGCTGTGTGCGTGAAAAGTTTTCCCAGAGTTTCCGCGAAAGGTAGAAGGGAACTCACTAAAAACCACAATGTGAGAAAATAAAAAAGATCCCGGCTGGTGGCATGGGCGGTCAGGATCCGGAAGACCGGCGTAACTAGATAAAGCCCAACCAGAACATAAAGAAACCACAAATGAAAATGGACTTCGCCGGAGGCTGCTAGTCTCAGCGCTTCAGCGATTCCCAGATCGGGAGCGCGGAAATATTTTTTCCAAAGGAGATAAAGAAGAGTCCAGGCAATAAAAGGAATTGCGATCCGCTGGAACCGTTTGGTGAAGAAACTGCCGAGACTTTCGGTTTTAGGAAGGAGTAAAGCGCCGCTGATCATCACGAAGATGGGTACACAACCGCGTACCAGAGAGTCGTAAAGATTGGCCGCCCACCACCAGCTTTTGGGAACTGCTCCCCATTCTGTGATCACATCCGCGGTCACATGAATGACGATGACTCCGATGATCGTGATGGCTCGGAGCATATCCATCCAGAAAAGATTTTCCCGTTCGTCGTGACTTGGAACAGTAGGAAGTTTCATGGATTAATCAGTACGGATTTTTTATTTAATCCTAGAGTTTTTTGGCGGAAATATGTACGACTTTACCGTTTTTCAAAATGATAAGCTTGTCATTGCTGGCCCGCCGTTCCTTCACGAGATCTCGAACGGCGTGTTTAAGTGCACGATGTGCTTTTCTCGGAATGCTTTCTTTAGATGCCATGTGTCACCCCCGCTTGTTGCATCAGTTTAAGGGTTGATAAACATGAAAAAGATTCCACAAACCTCGGATAAAACGTCTCTTCACATCTGACTCTGGAATATCGTGACCGCCTTTTCGGACTCTGTCGGCAATTCTGGCTAAAGAGATTCTGACATCAGGCAGCCACCGGAAGAATAAATGGAGTTCTTAGCCTGCTCGTTTTGCTCTTTTAAACCATTCATAATAGCCTTTTCCTGCAAGCGTTGTTTCGAAAGCGAAGTCAGTTTTCCGTCTCAGGCAGTCATTAATTTGTTCAAGGAGTATCTTCCCAGCTTTGATAGCGACTCTCGAGGGGATAAAGGGAGATAATCCTTTAGCGATCATATCGGCGTTGATGAACTCAAAGCAAGCCACATAATGAGGAAGAAATTTTTCAGCAAAGGTCGTCTTCCCTGATCCGTTGGGCCCAGCAATCACATAAAGCTTAGGTCTTTTCATAGGAGCGGAATTATATCATAAAATTCAAGGAGGTCAGGAGGCGGGACTTTTGCAATAAAAAAGGCGAAGCCGATATGACTCGACTCCGCCATGAACAAGCTTTTTCGGAAGACTGACGCTTAGCGTCCGCCGTCCTTGCGCTTGGAAAAGCAATCTTTGCAATAAACCGGACGGTTTCCGCTCGGCTTGAAGGGAACTTCACATTCTTTCTTGCAATCTTCACAAGTCGCCTTGTGCATTTCCCTTGGCTGTCCACCGAATCCACCACCTTGATAACCCATATTTCCTCCTTGTTAGTTTTGGTAAAAACTTTGCTGTGAAAGTTGATGACGTTGCGGATTTAAAAAGAATCTTGAGAGGACGGTCATAATCAATATTATTCTCTGACGGCTAGGGACGATCTCTTCGCCGGTGATGCGAAAAGGGTTTCTTCTTTGGATCAAACCCGCGGTTTCCACCACCCTGCGGCTTATCAAAGCGGTTTCCTGGCTGAAAGGATCTTTCTCCTGAGCCATGGGATGGCCGGTCCCGGGAAAAGCTTCTTTCTCCTGAAGAGTGCGAGGGACGTTCTCGGGAAAAGCCTCTGTCTCGAGGTCCTTGATCGCGTCTTCCTTCATAGGGGCGAGAAGATTGTCCGGAAGGCCGAAAGGGTCTAGAGAATGATTTTTCTTGAACGGGAGGTCTTTCTTGCGATTGGTTGATAAGAGCGTCTATCTTCTTCTCCAAGAAAAGCAGTTGCTGCTGCATTTTCTTAAGGAGAGCCAGGACATCTGACTCATCTTGCAGTGGAACGGGAGAAGGGTTAATTTTAGAATCTTCGCTCATCAGAACTCCTTTTTTTCCAAGGGGGATATGTCTCCATGGAAGGTACATGATACAAAACTTGCGCGACAGTATAAGGCTATTTCCCTAAAAAGGGTAATTTATTATTGAGGCATCTTAGGATACAAGAACATGCGTTTTTGTCGTTAAGGCTGTGTCGTCAGTTTTGGAAGGAGCTTGTTTTTTCGAGGAAGGCTGAGTCTCTGAGGGGGATGAATCTTCCGTGGATTTCGGCTCGTCTGTAAAAATGGAGGAGCGCCGAGTTTGTCCCGAAGCTTTGAAGGTAGAAAGAGAACTCCCAAAGCCCATATTATTGAGGGTCGTTACCTTTTGATTCTGGGTGACATTGTCATTGCCGAGTTGTCTTTCCCGCTCTCCTTTCCGGCCGTCACTATCCAGATCCTGTAACGAGGTTTCTCTCTCCCCAAAGCGCCCGTCTGAATCATTATCTTGATAGCCTTTAAAGGCAGGTTTACTGTCGTATTGGAGCACCGTCGAACGCTCACTGGTGCCGTCATTCTTTATTTTGTAGGCATTCTGGGTTGTCTTGGGTTTTGAACTTTGAAGCGTTGAGACCTTGGCGGTCGATGAGGTCTGCTGATTATCGGTGTCTGTTGATAGGGCGGATACAGCGACTGTCCATAGAAGCATTGTGGAAAGGAAACCACCCAAAACGCTGAGGGCCCAATAGATGTATCGGCCAGGGAAAGATGGTTTAGTCCGAAGAGTTTTCATGTCTAAAAGGTACCATTTTTTGATCCCTTTATCAAAGTGAGCCAACGGAGCCTTCATACAGTTGTCATTGCGAGTCCCGCTGCTTGGCGGAGACGCGGCAATCCCTGGGCACGACACGAGATTGTTTCTCAGCCAGAGGACTGATCCGTCCTTCGGCGGAGCTCCCTTTGGTCGCTCGCAATGACTGTATTAAGTGGTCGGCACCCCGACGGAGCAAAAGAAAAGGGGTGGTTATTTTTTTCGAGAACTTTTTTTAACGCCGCCACCTGGCGCGATATGGACAATTTCCTCGACAGTGATCTTAATGATAGCCAGATGATCAGGAAACGCGACTTCGAAATTTTCATGTTTTTTGCTCTGACGGGCTCCCTCGACAATGCGTTCCACGGTAAAATGCATTTTTCTTTTCTCTAGGTCTTTTAAGATCTCATCAAATTCATCACCTTTTTCCAAGCTTTGTGCCAACCCCGTCATTTGGTAACCCATGAGATTGTCGAGATTGAGTATTGAAAATGAAACCTTAGGGTTACTTTTCAAATTTTCAAAAGCTCGGCCCATGACATAATCTGCCAGGTAGACAGAGTCCCCATCAATCCGGATTAAAAACTTGGGAGCGACATAAGGCTGGTGATTGGAAGCACAAGTTGCCAGATAGACGAATTCCTTTTTTTTTAAAAAATAATGCAAGTCTTCGGTAATCAGATATTTTTCCACAAAATTCTCCTCCGGAATTGTCTCCCATTCTGAGTTCTTCGACTGTCACTTCGTTCAGAATGACAGATTTCCCATTTACGAAAATCGTGCGTGCTGAATCCGGTTTAAACTCTCTTCCTTGTGCATTCTTTCATCCAAGCCAATTCGTCTAAAGAGATCGGCGGTGCTTGAAAAATCCCCGTAATCTGCCTTGAAGTCGCTTGCGAACATCTCCGCCTCCAGGGAGGGATTTTCTTTCACGAATTCCATATATTCATGTTCGGCATGATCTTCAAAGTCAGCATTGAGATCGTAGCTCCACGCAGGCTTGATGACATAAAGCAGCCAGCTCAGATGATAATAAAAGCACGCCATCAACTGAGGTAATAGGCGGTACATAAAAAAGTTCTCACGAAGTCTTTTTTTATGGATCATTTCTTCCAGAATAAGAAGATGCCATTGCTCATTATCTTGTTGGGTGCGGGATTCTTTGACGAATTCAAAAACCCGCCGCGCAAAGTGAGGCTGGGCGTAGGTGTGCGTCATGGCAATGTAGGCGACATGTTCCCACGCCTGATAAGGAACGCGTGCAATAATTTCCAGGACTGCGAACTTGGAAAGCGCTCGTTTCTTGCCGTAGACCTGGTCCATCAGAAAAAAAAGAAGACCGGCCGCGGAACCGTATTTTCTTCGCGGAGCACTGAGAGTTTTCTGCTGCTCTTCTTTAAGGAAGGCCGGGCTATTTTTTGTTGAAGCAGGGGATGATGTCATAACGGTTTTTAACGATTCTCTAACTTCAGTAATTTTTGTTTGCGAGCCGGATCCCACCGGTAGCCGCCCACGCCGCCGGCTTTGGGAACGATTCGGTGGCAGGGGATGACGAGTGCAACCGGATTTGTAGCGCAGGCTCGGGCCACGGCTCGAATTGCGGAAGGACGACCGATGGCCTTTGCTGCTTCCGAATAATGGTAAGTCTTTCCCGAAGGAATGGTACGTAGCCACTCCCAGACCCGTTTTTGAAATACCGTTGCCTGCACATCGTAGGGAAGTAGGGGCCAAGGTTTGCGGCCCTCAAGATAATCGATCAGCGCCTGGGTCCGCTTCTTTAAATAGTGATCATTGCGAGCCGACTTCGAAGCGCCAAATTCTTTGTTGAACTCACGTTCTAATTGTTTCTTGTCATCTCCGAGCCGAGCCGTACAGAGCCCTTTTTTAGTTGCAGCCAAAAGCAAGTAACCCAAAGGGGAATTCGTGATCGTATAAACCATGGGGATCTCTAGGCCTTTTTATCCAGGCTCCATTTGCCGCTGCCGCGGCAGGCGATGAAGAAGAAAACAAAGCAATAAAGAACAGCGAGTTCACCGTGATTGACGCCTGGAAGAAATTGGGGCCCCAACTGAAATTTCCAGTGAAACTGAAAATAGGCCACCGCCATCATTCCGCTTGCCAGGAATGCTGCCCAGCGGGTCCGAAATCCCAGCATGACCGCGAGGCCGCCAAAGAGTTCGATAAGACCGCCGTACCAGAGCTGAGATCCCACTGGAGGCTGAGGTTGTTGACCGGCGAGTACGCCGAGGATTTTCTGGAAGCCGTGGAAGGTAAGCATAAATCCTGTCACCATTCTCAAGAGTGCGTAAGCATAATCCGAAAATTTCTCAAGTAGTTTCATCAGGGCCTCCGTTGGTTGAGCATTTTTTAAGTTAGACCATTTTAAATTTAATGACCAGACCGAGTAAAGCAGAAACTAAAATGATGACTGGTTCCGGAATTTTTTTGGTTTTCCAGAGAAGTCCCGCTGTGATGATTGCAAGCAAAGCGGTCGGGATATCCGTAATCGATTTTCTTCCAAGGACAACGACGGCTCCTGTAATGGCGCCGATAGCGGCCGCCGTGATTCCATTCACAAAAGATAGCAGGGCAGGGGTCTTCCCGTATTTCTTAAAATAAGGCGCGGGAATGATGGTGAATAAATAACAGGGAAGGAATGTGCCCAAAGCAGCGACACAGGCCCCTGCGAATCCGGCTACGAGATAGCCGATAAATCCGACGGTAATCACCACGGGACCGGGCGTAATCATCGCCACCGCGACGGCATCAAGAAACTGCTGATCAGTCAGCCAATGATGTTCCTTGACCACTCCTCCGTAAAGAAAGGGAACAATCGCAAGTCCGCTGCCAAAAACAAAGGTTCCGGCTTTAGCAAAAAAAGTAAAAACACTCCAAAGCACCGTCGCTTTTGAAGCGGCGGTTCCGGCTGCAATCGGAAGAATTAGAAATGATGCTAACGGAATTCTTTTAGTTTGAAACGGAGGATGCTCCACAAACCAGACGAGCAGGCCGGAAGCAAGAATCAAATAAATATTCTCGGATTCTGTTATCGCGGTGAAGGCTGCCAGGACAATATAGATGGCCCAAAGCAGCTTATTCTTCCCGAGGGTTTTGGAAGTTAATTTATAGGCGCTGTGAGCAATGATCCCAATAACGGCTGCGCCGACTCCGTAGAACACAGCTTGCATCCAGGATAAACCGCCATAAGTTTTGTAGGCCCATCCTAAAGCAACGACCATCAAAAAGGACGGAAGGACAAAAGCGAGTCCAACTAAGGTTGCGCCGAGAATGTGATAGTCCACATAACCCAGATAAATGGCGAGCTGAGCGGCAAGCGGTCCAGGGGCTAACTGAGCGAGTGTAAGTCCTTCTTTATAATCCGCTTCCGAAATCCATTTTCTTTTTTCAACGAGATCGCGGAACATATAGCCGACAAGAGCGACCGGCCCGCCGAAACCTGTCGCCCCCAATTTTAGGGCATAGAGAACCATCTGCCGGAGTGAGTAAGAAGGTTTTGATGGGGTCATTTATTTTTTCTGCGTCTCAAGCGCTGTCTTGATTTTTTTTGCGAGGTCCACACTGCGGATTCCCTGAGGGTTTATCGTTCTTAGCCTTGAGCAGTGTGGGTTGATGCGCCGGCAACGTTTGAAAAGCTTTTCTCTGGCTGAGGACTGCGCATGGGATTGGCCGTGGGTATTTCTACTAACAGGCAAGGTGACACCATCAGGAATGAGAGCATACAGGACAATATTTTTTTGAAAACGAGAGCGAAGGATTTCGTAAAAAAAGGCTCCTTTTTTTGTGGATATCTGAGGATTCACTATACGCTACTACCAAGGTATTTCAAACGAGAAATTTCATCAAATCGTCATCTGTGTGAAGGGTAAAATAGAATTATCTAAAAAGTTAGCGCGATGGAGTTTTTGACTTTGGGCATCGTATCTGCTAAATTCTCGTTCTCAATGGATCGATTGATTGAGATTAATAGCTCCGCAGATGTTCCCATCAAATACCAAGGCACTCCCATCGGACTTTTAGTAGAGTACCAGAATCATATCCGGTCCCACGATGCCTATGCTTCCGCGCAAATTCTGGTTGGGATGTGCATGGATAATCGAAAAGCGCTCGATGTGCCGGAAAATTTCGCATACATCCTTCGTACGGGCGGCGCCAATATGCGCGCAAGCGGTTTCAAGATCTCCTATGCAATTGCGGTGGGGGGCGTGCGTCATATTGTAATTGCAGGACATAATCATTGTGGTATGGTGAATTTAATGGAGCGTAAAGAAGTCTTTATCACAGGGCTTGTCGAGGGCGCGGGCTGGGAAAGGGAAAAGGCTGAAAATCATTTCCTTAATTTGGTTCCCATGTTTGAGATCGGCAATGCCATTGATTTTGTCCTGAGCGAAGTCCGCCGCCTTCGCGGTGAATACCCCAAAATCATGATCGCCCCGCTTCTTTACCGCATCGAAGACAATCACCTGTGTTTCATTCGAGAGTAAGACCGCCTAGTTTTACTGTCAGGGGGGATGACAATGGAAATGCGCTTAATGCAGCGCTTTTGGGGACTGGCCGTTAAGGACGACCTGTTCCTTTTGTGCGGTGAATTTCACGGGCGGCGATAAAGGGCTCGGTGCAAGAAAGTGTGGATACTCCTTCACCCGAGAGAGAAACATAAGGAGGTTGATCGGGGCGCATTGCTTCGGGGACTCCAAATTTTTCCTCCACATATTTTCGGAAAGCACGATAGAGCGCCATCCAGCGGAAAAACTCGATCCATTTTGCCGATGAAGCATTTTTCTGACGGGCTATCCGGCTGAAGGTTTTTGAAAAAAATTCGTAACGTCTCCCGTCACCTGTAAAAAGGTAGTAGATTACGATTTTCAAGCTCAAAATAATAAACTTCAAATTCAGCTTCGTCTTTTTCGCTTTTGCCGTCGCCTGAAATCGATCGAGCAATGTTACCAGTCGGTCTGCGTAACTATCGTAGCGATAAAGGCAGCGCACCAGCCAGTTGTAGCCCTTATTTAATTCTTCGAGCGTCATTTTCTTGGGAATAAAATTACAATCCGCTGAGCCGTGTCCGTTCAGATCCGCCCATTCAAAATCCAGCAGCCGTCCTTCGCTTTCAAGGCGTTTTAAAAGAGGCGTATTCGGAAGAGCGAGGAGCGTTCCGCAAGTGGTAAAAGGAATCCCGAGCTCTTTTAAGTAATTAAATTGTTCTGTGAAGATCAAGCGGTCGTCCGAATCAAATCCGACAATCATGCCGGCGCAAACGGAGATGTTGTGGGTGTGAATTTTCTCAATGTCTTCCAGCATGCTGTTGCGGGTGTTCTGGAGTTTCTTGGTTTCCACCAAGCTGTCACGGCGGGGAGACTCGATGCCGACGAACACCGTATAAAAATTCGCAGCCTGAAGCAGATCGAGAAGATCCGGGTGATGTGCGACATTGATCGTCAGTTCGCAGGAAAATTCAACCGGATAATTATTTTTTTGAGAATATTCGACAAGGGCCTTCAGAAGTTTCCGAGCCTGGGGGATATTGCCGATAAAGTTTGCGTCACCAAAAACAATATCATGGGCTCCATGTTTGACGCAGTGTTCCACTTCCGCAAGCACCTGCTCAACCGTTTTTGTTCGTGGGACACGGCCGTCGGTGACGATGATGTCGCAAAACTCGCACTGGAAGGGACATCCACGGCTTGTCTGAAGGCAGAACGTGTTGTAGCGATCTTGGCGGATCAGATCGTAACGGGGAAGAGGGCTGATTTCTAGGTTGACCTTAGCATCCGAATGATAAAGCTCGCGAGCAGTTCCTTTTTCGAAATCACTGAGAAACTCAGGCCAAAGGTGCTCAGCCTCTCCAGAAATCCGGTAGTCACCTTTGCCTTCAAAGGCTTCCGGGAAAAGGCTGCAGTAAGGACCGCCAAAGACAACAATCTTTCCTCGTTTTTTAAACTCGGCGGCAATGGCAAGAGAGCGCTGATATTGGACATTGAAGGCGGTAATTCCAATCAGATCCGCCTGAATATCAAAATCAATGGGCTCGACATTTTCATCGGCAATCTGGACTTCCCAGTGTTTGGGAGTGAGCGCGGCAACGGTTGCAAGACCCAAGGGAGTGGTGGAAAAAGAAGTGCCGGTAAAAGGGCGCAGACCTTCAAAGGACCAAATGGTCGCGCTAAATACAGGATTGACCAAATAGACTTTCAGGGGAGCCTCCCAACAAAGAAATCCATTTTAGAGTCCATAAAATTATATGGTATCCTATCACTCCGCAGTGTTGTGCAGGCAACTATTTGTGACGGTTTTGAAAGTGGACGAATATTAGGGATCCTGGCGCGGAGGGGATTTTTCGTGTGGTATGTTTACATGCTTGAATGTAAAAATAAAGCGCTTTATACGGGAATTACAACCGATCCTCAGCGCAGGTTCAAAGAGCATCAGAATAAATCCGCTCATTACACCAGCTACAATCCGCCGTTGAAAATTGTTTACACGGAAAAGTGCCTGACCCGGTCGGAAGCGTTGAAACGGGAATCGAAGATTAAACGTTTGACACGTTCTAAGAAGTTGGAGTTGATAAGATTGCTTCGTCGTCCTGCGGGACTCTCCTCGCAATAACAAAAACCTACGCGGGTCATTGCGGACAAAGTGAAGCAATCTCTCGTGAATTAAAAAACGAGAGAGGCTAATCGTGCGTTAGATTTGATGAGGAGCTGCCAATTACCGAGAGCTAGCTGAAATTTTCCCCGTGAAACTGCCTCTTCCTGTTGCGTGCAAGTTTTGATGGCCTGGGAATGTTCCTGAATCCGTCCGTAAACCAGTCTTCGGTACTCTCGCGACTTTGCTTCCCAGTCGTGAAGACGCTCATGAAGGATCTTGTAATGAGCCTCCACATCCGTGCAAAGTCGTTCCCAGCGTGAAGCCTCGTTTCCCTGAGTAAGCCAATCCCGGACCCGCTGTTGATCTGCCCTGAGTTTTGCTTCCAGAATTCGGAAGGGCGAAACTTTCTTGAGATCTGAGACAAGCCGAATCGAAGCGAGAAAGGAGATCATCCATTTACTTGGATCCCATTGGTACCAGCGGACGCCATTTCGGTAATCGCCTGGAAATCGGTGGTGAAAATTATGATAGCCTTCGCCGTTGGTGAGAAAGGCCACGAACCAGTGATCTCTCGCTGTGGCATAAATGTCATAGGTGGCTTTGCCAAACATGTGGCAGACAGAATTGATGCAGAAAGTCGAATGATGCACAAACACCAGGCGGGCGCAAACCGCAAAGATAAAGGCCGCAAGCGCGTGCCCGCATAAAGCTCCCAGTAAAGTGGGAAGCAGTACCCCTGAACCAATACACCAAAGAAGATAATATTTGTGCTGATGCATTAGGAGTTTATTTTTTTGAAGGTCTAGAGAGTTTTCCAAACGAAGAGGATGAACCCAGAAAATAAGCCAACCGATATGAGCGTAGAAAAATCCCTTTTTGATGCTGTAAGGATCCTGATCCGTATCCACATAGCGATGATGGTCGCGATGCTGGGAAGCCCATCTTAAAGCGGTTTGTTCGAAGGCAGCCGCTCCAAAAAAAAGAAGGATAAATTCAATAACAGGATTGGCTTTAAATGTGGAGTGAGCAAAAAGACGATGATAACCCACGGTAATGCTCATGCCTGTTGCGACGGCGTAGAATATCGTCAAGGCGAGAATGACAGGAGGCGGCATGCCCACTTTTAGGATATAAAGAGGGACGCCGATGAGGGTTACGAGCATTGTGAAAGCGAAAAAAATGATATTGACCCACTTCATTTGCGGGCGCGACTCTGTCAATGGACCTTTCATAACTATCTCCTAGAAAAGCTTGAGGGCTCTCCTGTCCCGATTAAAGTGTACCAGATAAACAAGTACAAAATAAGGGAATTCTTGGAGGTGTCGTAAGCTAGTGAAATGTCCCCTGCTGTTAGCTAATGAAATGTCCCCTTCAACGACAGGGCGTAGTAATCTGCACCAAAAGCTAGATTTAGGGAGGCTCTTTGATGCAGTACTCTATGCCCGCCACGGTGAAGGCTATGAAAATC